>NZ_AP024885.1:686527-1373055 GCF_024346975.1 Vibrio neonatus
TCTGAAATCCTACCTAAATATACTTTCTTTAGTCTCTCATCCATTTTTCTTTCCCAAGCAGGCATGATTTAACAGCCTCCTTTAGCACGGTTTGCTGAATGCTCAAGAGAATCTCACCGTGCTTATTTTTTGTACAATAGTTGCTATAAATAGAAAACTTGTCTAAAAATTATACACCGTACGTAAGTAAGGATCTTGTAATGTTAGGCAAACTAAATCTTTGGTGTGGTGCTGCTTTACTGTGTGTAGGACCCAATATCTATGCTCAAGAGAGCGCAGAAGAGAAGAGTGATGTGACGTTAACTGTAGGTGATGTCATTGATAAGCCAGGGGTCTTGTCTCCTAAGGGAACTTGGTCATTAGAAGGTTCTTTAAGTTTTACGCAAAACTCATCCAACAGAGTTTCGGTTGTGGGTTACACCGTATTGCCCACGTTAATCGTAGGCCGCATAGAGGTCAGTGATGCGGATTTTGTTACCACTACCTTTGGTTTAACCGCTAGGCTTGGTTTGACCAATGCCACTGAGTTTGAAATTCGTTTACCGTATGTATACCGAAATGATCAGGTGGTTGTAAGGCCGATACAAGACGGATCGCCCGACGTGATCAATCGCTCAACAAGTGGCGGTGCAATTGGGGATCTTGAGGTAGGGTTGCGTCATCAATTTAACTTTAACACTACGCCATATTGGATAGGCGGATTACGCGTTAAAACTCGAACGGGGCGTTCTCCCTATGATATTGAGATAGACGAAAGCACCAATACTCTAAAAGAGGTTTCTACAGGCTCTGGGTTTTGGAGTATCGAGCCAAGTTTAACAATGCTTTATCCTTCTGATCCTGCGGTATTGTACGCCAATGTTGGGTATATCTTTAATATAGAAGACACAGTACAAATCGGCTCTGAAGAGCAGAAGATTGAGCTAGGGGATACGATTTCTATCGGTGGAGGAATGGGTTTTGCGGTGAATCCAGACTTGTCATTCTCTTTAGGTGTTAGCCACAAAACCATTTTAAAAAGTAAGGTCAACGGACAACAATCTGACGATGCCAAACTTCTTCATTTAGATTCTTTGACTATGGGTGTTAACCTTAAAATGAATGATCGCTCGTCAGTGAATATCAGTGCTCAAGCTGGATTAACGGAAGATACGCCAGACTTTCAGCTTTCTTTAAGAGTGCCTTATTACTTCTAGGTTGATAGGTTGATAGGTTGATAGGTTGATTCTAATCCACTGAGTTAAACCACAAATACCGGCAAACAAAATCTTTGTATCTTCTGCCCTAAAATGCATTGAAGTAGTGAGTTTGTTCCCGCATAAATTGTGCTGTGAGCATAGGAATTAGTGCGAACACACATGATAGAGCTATAGTGAGGCATCAGGCGAGCAACTGATCCATTGGAAGGGAAAGACTTTATATTGAGCTTGCTGTGGTTACCTAACTTTAAAGTATGACTGTAAAGACTGCTTTTGAAAGTAGCTTTCACAACATTATTTTTATGCACGGTTAACCATTAGTAGTGATGGTTTAGTAATGCCCCTTTAAGGCGAATATCGTCTCTTATTTGTTTGTTTACCCCTTCTACTCGAGCATCAATATCCACGACAGTATCTAACCCCAGCACACTATTGTCGAGTGTATTCTGAATAATGTTAATCAGGCTAGGTGTAGAAATTGTTTGGCTTACATAAGGTTGATCTGGCTGGCTATTTACATCTTCAACAATGTTTCCATCACCTGCTTTTACGATATTAATTAATCCAGAGTTACCCTGAGGAACAACTGTGTTCGGTTTTGTTTCAGCGGTGAGTGTGCCATTTCTAAACACTAAATTAGCAATGGTGGTACGGTAGAATTTCTCTCCATTAACAGCCGCACTAATGCTAATGCCAATATCAACAATGTAGTCATTTGCAAGTTGAAAACCACCGCGTAGCTCTGACAGTGCCGCATTATCTAAAACATATGCATTAGGCAGGTCTATTTCATCGGCGAGTGTTGGGGCGCTGTGCATCAAGCATAAGGCGCAAGCTAAAGCTAATTTCTGGCGTGTCATAGGTGCTCCTAGTAGTCTCCAGAAACCGGTAAGGTAATACTAAATATCCCTAGAGAGTCTCTTGATATCCCCGTATCTAAAGGGGAGGACTGATATATGGAAAAATTATCATTTTGAATAAAGCTTTCTCTTCCTACATTGGCTTCACTACGAACTAATAAGATTAACCCTGAGTAGTAAGGTTGAAACTCTTCAATAGACATAATGAGTGTGCCTCGTGAAGGATCACCTAAAATAACTTTGTCTTTGGTTATTCCCTTGATTACAACAAAATGCATGTACCCCTCGAAGTTGACCAAGGTAATTCCAGGTACACCTATATCTCGTATTTTATTTAAGCTCAATTTAAAACCATCAGACTTTAAGCCAATAGATTGTAGATAGAACTTCATATCAAGGAGGGAAAACCCTTTTTTGTTGATCACCTCTTTATTGCCCTTGTCGTACATGACTTTGAAAATCTGTTGTTCTTTTATCGGCCGTTGATAGTGGAAGTGTAAAAGTGATGCCAGTGCGGCAGAGCCACAACTGAAGTCATACTGTTGAAGATAGACATCGCCAAACAGAGTCTCTTTATAACTTTTTACAGGGACAGAGTAATTGGCTCTGTGGGGTAAAAAGTCAATAGCAAAAGTTGATGCTGAATAAATCAGCACCAACCCAACTAGACATTGTCGTATTATCTTTAACATGACATTTGCTACTTAATACTTAGGTTTATAACAGTTGAGTTCTGTATGAGCACGTTATTGCCGGTGTTTTGTATAACACTTGATATACCAGAACTGTCTGCAAATGCACCTGAAGCCATTATGTTACTCCCACTTACTGTATTGTCGGCTACGTTACCATCTATAGCACCATCGATATCTGAAGTTAAACTAGTGACATCAAGTTCAACATGCTTTTGTCCCCTAGATTGCTCCATGATATCAATGGCGACTGCGGAGCTAGGTAGCGCGATTTCTTCAGCCTGTATAGAGAAGGTTAACATCAAACTTATTGTACACAGTGCCGAGCGCATCATTACCTCCTAGCTAGTAAGGTTTAGTTGCCGTGAATACTGGCGTTGGTATTTACAGATTGTTGCACTAGTGAGTTTGCACCCGCATTTTGTGCAACCGTTGTGATACCAGCAATACTAGACATACCGTCGATGCTGTTCGCTGTGCGTATGTTTAGCGCACCTGCTGTGCCATTAGAGTGTTTTTTCGAACGGCTACGCTGATCACTACCACCACTCATACCAAGCTCAACATCGTTATCATCTACTTCACCATTAAGCTCAGAGTTTGCTACAACAAAGTTAGCTTCGACGTTTAGCTCATATCGAGTATCAGTATTGAAGCTGTCATCAATTGTAAGGGTTTTACTTGAATCTGAATCAATGTTGAAACTGTCAGCTAACTCTAGGCTTTGACTCGAGTCTCGATTGTAACTATCGGTATAGTCATCTTGTGAACTTGAATCTGAGTCAACTTTAAAGCTATCAGTTACACTCGCGTTGGTGCTGTTATCGTCGGTTTCAGTAGTGGTCGTAGTAGTGGTTGTAGTACTGCTGCTGTCATTAGCACTGTCAGACCATTGTCGGTTGTTATTACCGTCTTCAACATAGTTTTCAACTTCGTGTGAGGCTGATGTTGAAGGGATGGTTACGTCATCGATTGGCTCATCTGCTGGTGGATTGTTACCACCACCACCGCCACCGCCACCGTAGTTTCCTCCAGCCAAGGCATTACCACCAAGTAAAACTGCTGCAAGCACTATCGCGATGTTTGTTTTGTATAGATTCATAATAAGTTCCCCGTTTCCTTTTTTATCCGTTGAGGGTTATTGCAAATACTGACGTACTCCCACTGCTCCTCGAGAGTTCTGAGATTATAGGTAAAGAAAAAAAGCGTGAGGGAGCGTCTAGCTGGCTTTGAGCGTGAAACTTCATTTTTGATTTTAAAAATACTTAAATATCAATCGGTTATGCGTTAATTTCGTAGAGGTTGCTTTGAGTATGAATACAAGTGTTAAAAAAGGTTGAATAAAGATGAGTCTGATTCACAGTAGTATCTGTGATTAAAAATGAGGTCTGCTACTTGGCAAAAATTTACTCCAATAAAAACAGTTTCTTAAAATTAAAATGATGAAACGTTGCATAAAAATTTAAGGTGGTAAGTACTAAATTTAGAGGGGAATATGAGAGCAGACCTCAGCCTTAGATAGGTATTTCAGCTTTCTAAATGGTCACCTGTAGACTATATTTCTGTATGAATAATCATCAACAAAGGGTAGTGGCATCGCTAATTATTTATAGAAGCCACTACAAATAGCACTACAGATGAGCTCTCGAAATGTATTGATTCTTGCGGAGAAGAGTCTCCAAACAAGCCTTTTAGAAAAGCAACTCACAGCTAGCCTTAATCTCAATGTTTTTACCTATCTTCCGGACGAGGCAATATCAAAAAGCCACAATTTAGTGGCCGATCTGGTTTTGATTGAATATGACTATTTGCACAAAATTAAGGAAGATCATGTACTGCCCGATTTTGACATGTTGAACTGGCCGCTAATGGTTCACGATGTGCCGCCCGACGAGGTCGATGAAGATATTTTACGTTGGAAGTTTTTAAAGGGAGTACTTTTAAAAAATGCATTGGTAAAGCATATTCATGAAAGCATTGATTATATCTTTAGTGGCGGTTTGTGGTTGCCCCGTATTTATATGGAACGCTTAGTGCGTAGCTATCGCACCACCGATCTTTCCATCGAGCAACAAGATTCAGGGCTGACTTCTAGGGAAAAACAAATACTAGAGTTGCTGGCGTACGGAATTTCGAATCAACAGATCGCATCTCGCTTATTTTTGTCGGAAAGCACGGTAAAAAGCCATATCTATAAGCTCTATAAAAAACTGAATGTCCACTCAAGGCATGATGCAGTGAGATACGCACGTATGAATGACTATTCGTTGACTAAATCTTAGGGAATGATGAGTAACAAAGGTGGAAATCCTTTGAATTGATTTAGGGTAGGGGTGATACGCAGTCGTGAAACGGTTTGTCATATTGATCACATTTTTTACTCAAAGATCGTTTTACGACTACAATTAAATCAATGTTTTACGGTTTGATGGATAGCAAGGTCTAATATTAAATCTATCAGATCTTGATTGAGCTTAAATAAGGATATGAAGCTAATGAATAAACGTTTTCTCACCATTCCATTGATCTTGGCGTTTTCCTCGACAGCATTTGCTGCTGAGTCAGACAAGATTACTTTTTCTCATTTTTATGGCGGTATTAAGTTAGGTACAGCAAATTATGGGGATTTAGGTGCGGCTGTTACTGATGTGACTGGTGTTGATGATTCGCCTTTTTCTTGGGGGGCATATTTTGGTATACAAGCATTACCTTGGTTGGCGTTTGAGTTGGGTTATCACGATTTAGGGGAGGCTGATTTAAAAGATGTTTCTGGTAGTTATGATGCTAAAACCTTAGATTTAACCGCCAAAGCGTCGTATGAATTTGCCGAGAAATTTTCCGTTTTCGGTAAGGTTGGTTTTCAAGCTTACGAATGGAATGCCAATGGTGAGAATGTTTATGAAGATGATCAAGGCTGGACACCTCACTTAGGCGCAGGAGTTGAGTATCAATTCCATAAAAACTGGTCTGGCGCAATAGAGTACACTTGGTACAACGATATTGGCGGTCCTGATATTAATTACTATGGCGTTTCAGCTACTTATCATTGGTTTTAACTAGTTATTTCCATGCTGAATTGACACTTTAGCAGCGCAAAAAATAGGACAATTTTTATTTGCACGCATTGGCTACTGTCGCCGATGCGTGCTTTATTTTGTCTGTTTTTCTTTGATAAGGCACTTATCAAAGAAAAAAGGCTTCAACGCTTTGTTTTATAAGTATTTGCTAGCAGTTGAGTAGTGTGGTTATTTTTTGTTGTAAATTTAGTCTAATTACTCCATTCGACTTTTAATACCCGCTTTTATAAAAAGGTTATTAAAGTCAGTGAGTTAATGGTTATCTTGGTTTTTAATTTACCCGAGATCTTCAACTGGAAATTTATTCTATATTTTATAGTAAGTTACAATGGTCACATTCATTTGAATCGGTTGGTCACTTATCTAAATCAGCAACTGTGATCTTATCGATGTTTCTTGTTGATATCGATAAAAATCGCTTTTAACGTTTTTAACGTAGCCGTGTTGTTAATCACATTTTTGATATAAAAAAGTTGCATATAGTTCGCAAAAAAAAACATCTAAACACATTTCTTTTTAAGTTTAACCTTTAAAAACAATGGCTTATAAAAATGATTTTGATGAAATTTATGGTTTTTTGCCTTAATTACTAAATTTGCAATGCAAATTAACTCCCTTTAGATTGTAAAGAGTCCAATTTAAATCAACTTAAAAATTAAAATATAACAAGGGATTTACAATGCTGAAAAAGAGTCTTATTGCTACCTCTGTAATAACCGTGCTCGCTGGGTGTGTATCTATGAAGGATTCTCCTCAGGATACCGTTGATAAACTAGCGAATAATCTTGATATCAAATACGAAGTATTGACTAACCATGGAGCAAACGATGGTCTGAAGTGTCAAGACCTAGGTGCTGAATGGGCATCATGTAACCAAGTTAAGATGACGCTGACCAATGATGGTGAAGCAGTGGATTCAAAAGACTGGGCTATTTACTTCCATAGCATTCGTTTGATTCTAGATGTCGATAGCGATCAATTTAAGATCACTCGTATTACCGGTGACCTACATAAACTAGAGCCAACTGATAAATTTGCTGGATTTAAAGCCGGTGAGAGTGTGGATGTTGTCTTTACTGGCGAATACTGGCAGTTATTTGAAACTGACTTCTTCCCAGGCGCATTTGTTGCAGCTGACGATGCAACGCCAAAACAGTTAGTGTCTCTAAGCAACGTAGACATGACTGACTTTGTTAGTGGTCTTGAAGGCGACAACCTGAAACGTACTCCTGGCGATAACAATGTCTTTGCTACTGCAGCAACACGTTTTGATAAAAACAGCGACGTGAAGAAAGAAGATGTTTCAGCGGCTATCATTCCTGCACCTGCATACACTAAAGTAAAAGAAGGTACTTTAGATATCGCTGGTGGTTTGAAGCTAGATACAGCAGCATTCTCTGCTGATCAGGTACAAGCATTACAAACTCGCGCTGACCTATTAGGTGTGAACTTACAAGGTAAAACTCCACTTAAAGTGGCTATCGCGCCAGCTGAATTTAAAGGCGAATTCGCTAAAACAGGTGCATACACTTTAGATATCGCTAAAGATCATGTTGAAATTAAAGCATTCGATGAAGCAGGTGCTTTCTACGCAATGCAATCTATCTTTGCTTTAGTGAACCTTGATGCACCAACGCAGCTACCTCTACTTGATATCAAAGATGCTCCACGCTTTGATTACCGTGGTGTGATGGTTGATGTTGCACGTAACTTCCACTCTAAAGACGCTATTTTGGCAACGCTTGATCAACTTGCAGCGTACAAAATGAATAAACTTCACCTTCACTTGTCTGATGATGAAGGCTGGCGTTTAGAAATTCCTGGTCTACCAGAACTAACGGATATCGGTTCTAAGCGTTGTTTCGATCTAGAAGAGAAAACGTGTCTGTTGCCACAGCTAGCATCTGGTTCTACGACAGACAACTTTGGCTCAGGACACTTTAGCCGTGCAGACTACCTAGATATCTTGAAGTATGCGAAAGCGCGTAACATCGAAGTTATCCCAGAAATCGACATGCCAGCACACGCACGAGCAGCTGTTGTTTCTATGGAAGCACGTTACGACCGTCTAATGGCGGAAGGTAAAGAAGAAGCCGCTAACGAATATCGCCTAATGGACCCGCAAGATACGTCTAACGTTACTACGGTTCAGTTCTACGATAAGAGAAGTTTCATTAACCCATGTTTAGATTCTTCATCTCGCTTTGTAGACAAAGTGATTACTGAAGTTGCTGCTATGCACAAAGAAGCTGGCATGCCACTAACAACTTGGCACTTTGGTGGTGATGAAGCTAAAAACATCAAGCTAGGCGCTGGATTCCAAGACATTACTGCAGAAGAAAAAGTGGGCTGGAAAGGTAATATTGACCTAACAGTACAAGACAAGCCATTTGCTAAGTCTCCACAGTGTCAGGCGCTAATTAACAGCGGCGCGGTTAATGACTTCGAACATATCCCAAGTCACTTTGCGGAAGAAGTATCAAAACTGGTTGCTAAGCACGGTATTCCAAACTTCCAAGCTTGGGAAGATGGCTTGAAATACAGTGAAGGTCCAGAGTCATTCGCGACTGAAAATACTCGCGTAAACTTCTGGGAAACACTGTACTGGGGCGGCGCAACTAACGTTTATCAGTGGGCAGACAAAGGCTATCAAGTAATCGCTTCTAACCCTGATTACGTGTACATGGACTTCCCATACGAAGTTGATGCAAAAGAGCGTGGTTACTACTGGGCGACACGTGCAACTGATACTCGCAAGATGTTCACATTTGCACCTGAAAACATGCCACAAAATGCTGAAACTTCAGTAGACCGTGATGGTAATGGCTTTGCTGCGAAGGGCGAAGTTGAAGCGAAACCTTTCTTTGGTTTATCAGCGCAACTTTGGTCTGAAACAGTTCGTACCGATGAGCAATATGAATACATGGTATTCCCTCGCGTACTGGCAGCTGCAGAGCGTGCATGGCATGCCGCTAGCTGGGAAAATGAGTACAAAGCAGGCGTTGAATATTCACAAGAAACTAACCTTGTAAATAAAGATGCATTGCTAACTGATTGGACTCGTTTTGCTAACGTTATGGGACAACGTGAATTAGCTAAGCTTGAAAAAGCAGGCATCGATTACCGTTTACCTGTACCGGGTGCTGCGATTGTTGATGGCAAACTGGCTATGAACATTCAATTCCCTGGCGTTGCACTACAGTACTCAACCGATGGTGAGAACTGGGTAACATACCAAGATGATCAACGTCCTGCTGTTTCTGGAGACGTTTGGATTAAGAGTATTTCAGCAAGTGGAGATAAAGAAAGTCGAGTTACACTAGTGAAGTAATAGAAATGTAGGGTGTTTACTTCCTTTTTTTGGCCAGCACAAGTTGCTGGCCTTTTTTGTGTTTGTCGTTTGGGAATATATAGAGAAGTACTTTTTAATACCAATCTGGAAAATTAACTGGTCAGATCAATCCAGTCCCTTGTGCACATTTGAGCGACCCTACTAATGCTTTTCAGAAACTGATTCCATGCTGAACATACCTTTCCCACTATATCGTTGTAGTCAGTGAAGCTTTGGTTAGAAAGATAATGTTGTCGGAGCCAACTCCAAACTTGTTCTATAGGGTTTAGCTCTGGTGAATAGGGCGGGAGTTTGATAATACTGACATTACTAAATCTCTCTGCAATATCATTGGTGTGCCATCCAGCACCATCCATAATAACCACTGCGTGACGACCTTTCTCGGTTGCTTCAGATATCTGCTTAAGGTGTTCGATCATGATGTCCTTGTTTACCCAAGGAACAACCATGGCTTCTCCAATACCTTTCGAAGGACAGACTGAGCCAAACAAATACGCATACTCAAACTGTTGTTGTTTTACCGCTCTCGGTCTTGAACCACGCTCAGCCCAAAGTCGAGTTGTGCTATTTTGCTGACCAAATCTGGCCTCGTCTTGAAACCATACATCAACGCTTTCAAGGCCTATATGGCCTGGGATCTTGAGGATCGTTTCAATTTTGAATTTTTTTAAAATCGTCTTGGGTTTGTTGGGATTGATGAGGATGCTTAGATCGTGAAGTTATCCAAGAGAAGCCCATATGGTTGAGCAAATAATAAATGGAATCGGGGTGATAGTGTTTATCAAACTCTTGCACTATATAAGCATGAATATCAGCACCGGTTAACCTTCCTCCAGATGAATCCGCAGCTCGACTCTTAATAAACTGGCTCAACTGTTCACGCTGCTCAACGTTAAGAAATGCAGGGCGACCTGTCCTTGGTTTTTCTTGTAGCCCTTCAAGGCCTTCCTCTAGGAATGTTTGAACCCACTTATTTACACTAGTCCTACTAACTTTAAGGAACTTAGCTATTTGGGTACGAGAATGACCATCCTTAAAATGAGCCAGTGCGAGTAATCGCATTTTCATTTGTATAGATTTTTGTTTGCTAGCAAGCTTTTTAAAATCAATGTCATTTAGGCTGTCCATTGCATCCATTCTCTTGTAAAAGTAGCAAGTCTAATTAGATCATATTTTTACTTAGAATGGTATAAGTTGGATGTGTTCCTGACTGAATTCGTCTTTGTAAACCTGTTATGAGCGTTTAATCACGGCAAGTGATGTGTTTGCCTTAAATACATTAATACAGGGTGTCAGCACGAGTTTTACGGCTGTTTTTTTTGCTCTTTTTCTTGCTCTTTCCCTTTTAATAACAACTATCTATGCGTATGCAGCAAGTTAGTAATGCGTAGCTGAATAAGTGCAATGGTGGTGCTTGTATGGAGCATGGGCACAGTTCATGTTGCTATGACAATATAGATTTAAAAGAAGGGGGATCGCCAAGCCATTGCGCTTTCCTGTTGCTTTAATCTTACAAACGCACTTAAACGCCTTAATGCAGGCTCATTCAGGCGTTTTTTTGTTACAGGTATTTGTTCTATGGTGCATTCTTCGGTGCAAAGATCCGACGCATTATTGGACAGAAGTTTGTCAGTTATAGTACTAAATTAGGATATAACGAATTAGCTGATGTATGGAAAAGTAACGCCTTACTAAGTTGCAGCTAACCACCACCGTACTCAAGCAAAGCCATCGTAATCACCGAACTAAACCAAACCAAAAATGCCGAACGTTAGCTGTCGACTTGAGTAATTTGTTATGTGTTACTTTTCGGTTTCTGCCGTTTGGAGTTAGACCAATTGAGCTCTGAATTTACTGGGCAATCAGCCTGATGGTACGAGTAGAGCCAAGGGGAAATGGAAGGCAAATTTAGCTCCAAGCCTAGCTGTTCTGGTGTTAATACTTTAGTAGTTAGAGACTTAACTTTCGGATTATTCTTCTGAGCTTCTACATTTTTAACAAGTTTAAAGTCCATAGTTAAGAAACAATAACAACCATTTCTTTCTGCGGTGACAATATGCCAAATATCTTGTGAATTTTTCTTTCCTAGGACACGAATAAGATCACGATAAAGAGGGTCAGATTTTGATGCTAACCTCTTTTTCCTTTGCTCTTCTAGGCTCCTTGAATGTGTGCTAATAGCAAAAGTATAATCAGGATCATGGATAATACGCATGTCTACTCCCTTAAACAGCGAATAATCAAACATTCCGTAACCTTGGAACCTACCCATTAGCTGCGTCCACTGTTCATCTTTTAGCTCATCAGAAAGACACAGTTCAAGTACCCCTCTTTTTGCCAAATCGATAATACTTGGTAAGAATTTAATTGAAGCGTACTCCCTCCCTTTAAAACCCCTTTTATGGACAGGAATCCTAGAAAGGTGACCTGTTTCTATCTCGGTATTTCCCCACTTTTTTACTCCATTAGATATCCATGCAGTTTCGTGTGTTACTCCATGAAACAAAACTGTGTTATCCACTAAAAGAGAAGTTACTTCTCGTTGGCGTATGTTTTGCTCTATACATCGATTTTTTGCCTCGATGTACTTATCTATGAATTTAGGCAATAGTTGATACTGAAGTTTTTTCTTTAAGTTCAATATACTTCCCTCAAAACTTAGTCTGAACACATAACATTCTTAATAACAGGCCCGCTTGTTTTTATGCTAGCCTAAATTTCATTCAGGCTAGCATAAACCATTGAAATACAATGTATATGCATCACGTTTTGCACTTTGTCTATACATAAAAACGAGCGTGCGTGTTATTTCTTTTTAACAATGCTCGTTATCTTAGATGATAAAAACGATAACCCCCCCTAATTAACAATGTCTTATGAAAGTACTTACCGACAAAACGAGACTAAGCGCTCGACAAAACAAGCCATTTTCATACATTGTAGTCAGATAAACCCAATAAACGGTACAAATAGTCAGGTCATAAGGTTGGCATAGCTATTCCTACACATTAGAAAAACTTACTTCAATTGGTCATTGTAAAATGTGTAGAGCAAATAACCTAAACGCTTTTGGGGCATAAATGAGTTTACCAACACTCTCTGATTACAAATAAAAAGTACAAACTTCAAACCTAAGATGCATAAAAAATAAGCTCAATGTCCCCGTTCAGTATTAGCACCACCAAAGAACAATGCCTTGCAGTAGCGTTACTTAGTTATTTCTGTAATAACGATACAAAGAGTAGCTATACCATGAGCTATAGAGGGGAAAACAGTGCCAAATCCAATGTGGAAATGGCACTGTCGTAATGCGCGTAGTTTGGGGGCGTGCAGTTATTTTTTACTTAGAGATGATTAACGCTCTAATAGCCACTTCAAGATGTCAATCTTTTCAGATTTAGTCGATTTTTCATACCAGTAAGCCATCATTTCAGCTGGTTTTGAATCGCTAGCAAAAGCTGTTGTCACTTGCTCTCTGTTTTCAAATGCCCAGCTAGTAAAGGCTTTTTGTTGTTCTGCAGTAGCTTCGGTGTACCAATACTGCACCATTTCTTGTGCTTTTGATGTTGTTGCTACAGGTTCAGCTTTAACTGTCGGAGCTTGCATTTGTTGCGGCGCTTTTCCTGCTGTGAGTTTTGCTGTCTGGTGGATTGCATTAATGTACGCAGCAGGAATTGAAAATTGGGTTTTCATGGTGTTATTACTTGATGCCAACACAAAATCTAAACCTTCAGTGGATGCCTTGGTAATGTCTTGATCACTAATAGGGAAGGTAAAGAATTGAGTTGCGGTGCAGTGCTCGTTACAACTGGATGCTGATTGTTGAGTTCGTTGTAGTGATAACTGTTGTCCGTTGTAGCTAACAGATTTGTATTCATCGTAGCTTTGAAAGTAACTCACATCCATTTGTACAAAAGAGGATAGGTTCGACTTTTCATTTAGCGGATAAACATCCACAACCTGCAAAGAGGATTTAAGAATAGTAGGGCCATTGATAGCCTTTGCTTCAGGCTTATATTCTTTACCTATGACTTTTACATGGTTCAATTGTGTGTCAATACTGGCAATCGAGTTGCTGAAGTCGCTGGATGAATCTAGTGCTGTACACGCACCTAGAGCTAAGGGGATTAACGCAACAATCCAAGTTTTATTTTTATACAGCATCATAAATTCTCTTGTTTAACTGAATGAAAGTAACTAACTACTGGTTTTTTGTGAGCTCTCTCTATGACTGTTTAAGTGACCATTAATCAGAGGGCTACATGTATGCTCAATTTATTTCTGACACCCTTATATAAAGGGGGATAAAAGATTTTTTATAAAGTGTTTAGCCTCTTCCTTGGCATAAATAAAAAACGCTGACTTTAAGCCAGCGTTTTGATTTTATGTCAGTTACTGAGCCTTAATATAGGGCTAGCCTTCAGAAATGAGACTTAGAAGCCGTATTCAAGACCGAAGCGAGTAACGATATCTGTGTCTTTTTCTGCAGTGAAGTCAGAGCGAGCTGCAACACGTACGTATGGTACGAAGCCGTTAATTACGCCCATAACCTGAACAGATGCGATGCTGTTTGCATCATCTTGTGTTACGCCATCTTTTTCAGAATCAAAGTTAGCTGCGTAGCCTGCTTTGATACCTAGTGGGCCATTCCACCATTGACCGATTACAGAGATAGAGTCTTGAGTTTGCTTGCCGTTTGCTGCACTTTCACTATCAACTTCTTCATACTTATAGGCAGCTGCAATACCAAAACCTGCTGGTAGGCCTGCTTCAAAACCAACTAGATATGCAAAAGTGTCATCTTTATACCCAGGAGTTCCTGGTTTAACTTCCACTTGATCGTTAGGATCAAGACCAATTGAAGGTCCTGTTGCAGCTGTTACACGAGTACCTGCTTCTGCTGCCGCCATTAAAGTAATAGTACTGAAGTTATACTTTGCATTACCGCTGTAGAAGTAAGCATCACGAGTTGCATTACCGCCACCATTGTTATCATCATCACGACCAACAGACGCTGCAAAAGTGAAACCGCCGTAGTTTGCAGAATCAAAACGAACTTGGTTCGATTGACGATCGTAGTGACCGCTGATGCCGCCCCAATCAAATGTTGCACCTAGACCTGGGTTAGAGAAAGGCCAGTCAACGATTTCATATAAAGGAGTAAGAACTCGACCCACACGAAGGTTACCCCAGTCGCCTGAAGCACCAAGGAAAGTATCACGGAAACCTAGAACACCACCTGAAACGCCGCCGTGTCCCCAGTCTGTGTTATCTACATAACCAGATTCGATTTGCATTGTGACTAGGAAGTTATCGAACATGTCTTTAGAAGCACGGAAGCCGATACGTGATTCGTTTTCTACCGCAAAACCAGCGCTAGCATCTCTGTTATCACCAACGTTGTAGTTAACGATAGAGATTGCAGCAACACCGTATGCTTGAACGTTGAAATCAGAAATTACACCTACTTGGCTAGATTCATCAGCTAAAGCTGAACCTGATGCTAGAAGGCCTGTTAATGCAATAGCGATAGCTGTTTTATTGCATACTTTCATTTGAAACTCCTTGTATGGATACAGTTTTTAATCGTTTCTTAACCACTTTATTATTTGGGGGTAGAGGTTATAGAAACATCTAATATTGAACAGTTTGTAAACCCACGTCTTTCTTATGTTGTTTGTTGTTTATCAGTTTGTTCTGATGGGGTTATCTTCGGTTCTGTAGCTTTAAAGTTCAATATAAACTTAATTTACATCTCGAAAAATGGGATGGAGTGCACTCTTTGTGCAAAAATGAGTTTTAGATCACTTTTTAAAATTGAACTTTTATTTGTTTTTAAAGATTTGGCTTTTTTATTTGTAAGTTATTGATTTTATTGGGGTGGTGTTTTTGGCTTTTATGTTTAATTAGCTTTTATTAAAAAACCTCTAGTAGCTTAAACCAGTGAATTTATCGATATTAGTCTCGTTAAAGTTGCTTTATAGGTTAAAAAATGTGACTTAATTCTCATTGAAAAATAAACTAAGGCGAAAAATTGAAGGTTTGATTATGTTTCTTATTTGTAGCGAAAACTGCTGTGTGAGTGGATTCAATCGCAGGGCAAGGGTTTTTACTTGTGAGTATGTCTATGGGGACTTTTTGCCAGTCAAAGAGCGCATAACAATAAGTGACTCTATTGTGAAAATTTCCAGTGCAAGTGAGTTCGAGGAGAGTTTTGTAGGGTAGGAATAATAGATTAACGTGATCTTAATCACTATTTGGTTTTATTTTATCTAATAGAAACGCAATGCATATAAAATTGATTTGATATAGATCTCGTGCGCTAGTGCTTAGTACGTCATATTCTGTGAAATACGTCACTTTTAAATTAATTTTCAAATTATCTCTTTTATTTATTTTTCTCTTAAGTCTTTGTTTAATCTGAATTAAATAACTTATTAGTTTTTTATGATTATTCTGATGTGATACTAGTCTCAATGCAATTGCTGTCATTTTTATTTGTTGGATAACTCCCTCACAATTTCCCCTAAGTTATGGAGAACAAGGGGCTGTTTGATGGTGTTCATGCTGCAAACAGTCGCCTTAATAAACGACATAGTTTTGCTTTGCTCTTAGAAGGAAGGTTAAGCAAAAAACTGTACAACCTAAGCCAAGTATTTGAGTGGTGAACTTGAATGTTGTGCTTGGGAAACCAACAAATAATGAAAAAATATAGGTATAACTATGAAAAAAATCATCGGATTAAGTACGTTGGCATTAGTGATTTCATCCCCAGCATTTGCCTCGTCATATGTGACTGGCAACATTCAATTTCATGACGACGGCCGTATTCATGGCTCAAAATCGACTTCAACACTAGAGGCTGGTCATACTTTCGACAATAGCTTGGGTGGTTTAACGCTATATACCGAGTTTGACGGTATACAGCTAGGAGATATTGTTACAGAAAATGGTGGAGCTGGTAACACGACACCGGCAATAACCTTAGGTGGTGAGCAATCATTTAATATTACCGATCACTTGTGGGTTGCAGCCGGTTATCAACATTTGATGTCTGCGGGAGAGTCTATTCAATACCGTCCTTTAATTAAAATTGGCTACAACTTTGATAATGGACTTTCTATTAGCAACCGTACGCGTGCGCACATTGATGCCACAGATTTAGATGCTGATACCGATTACCGCATGGATAACCGCATCGCTTATGACTTCGCGGATATGGATCTGGCTCTAAGCTATAACAACGTTTATATGATTGAAGCAGAAACTATGGATCACGAGATCCGTGCGACGTGGACACGTAAAGGGGTTCAACCTTATTTCGAGTTCCGTAGCCAAGCAAATGGGCTTGAAAATGCAGCGGGAAGCAGCTTAGTGAATAACGCCTTCGTCTTTGGTGCATCTTACGGTTTCTAATGGCGTATTCATTGTAACGAGCGCAAATGGCTCGAAGCAAGAGTAAGTACTAACATAGTGCCGGACTCACAATAGACATGTGTAGTCCGGCTTTTTATGCTTAAAATTCAGCGCAAATCTCGTAAGAGGTGAATTTACGCATATTGATCACTCCAGTATCAAAGTACAAGTATTGCCCCTTGATACCTAACAGCACGCCACCAAGCTCAGGTGTTTTATCAAAATTTAAAGAGGTAATTTTGGTCGGGTATTGAGTAACGGGGTAATCAATCTCTACCACCTCAGCATTTAGCTTTTCAATCGCATCTTCACCAAAACGTAATTGAAGCTCGGAGAGTTTATCTTCAATTAATGGGACCAACTCATTTGCCTTTTGCTGTAAATCGATAGGTTGCGCTTTACCTTTTAGCATGTTGCGCCAGTTGGTTTTATCCGAAATGAATTCTGCTAACGCAATTTCAACTAACCCAGATTGTAGACGCGAACTGACTTTAAAAAGAGGCAGTGCTTGGTTAGCACCTTGGTCAATCCAGCGGGTCGGGATTTGTGTATGACGAGTGATACCTACTTTTATTGCTGTGGTATTAGCCAAATAGACATAATGAGGTACAAAGCAGTTCTCTTCCCCCCATTGCGGTTCACGGCAAGTACCATTATCAAAATGGCAGGTTTCTGGCTTCATTATGCACATATCGCATTTGGCAAGCTTCGTCATACATGGATAACAAAAACCTTGTGAATAACTTTTCTTTGTCTTCTTACCACATTCTTGGCAATGAATATGACCAGTATGTTTGAGGATCAGTTTTTGCCCAATAAGGGGCATAAGATCTAACTGCTGATCATCTAATGGTAAACGATAGCTAACTTGCCCATTTTCTAGGGAAGACGTCATTTTTCGGATATGACCTAAAAGTTGAGTCATTCTTTGTGAGTTCCTTTTGTATCCAGTTTATTGCACGTTTCCCTCTAGTATACCGAGTTAATTTTTACTGTAGCGAGAAAGTTTTTATAAAATGTAGGCTGCGGTGAGTTATTGAATTGATTGAATATTAATCGAAACGAATGTAAATCATCGCTGTATTTCTGTGATCTATATCACATAAATACAGCGAATAGTGTCTAGTGTCATAATATTGAAATATTTACATTGTAACGCGGCGCAATGTGAACGATATTAGGGGTGGTTGTTAAATACTTATTAAAAAAAGGAAAGCCTATGCACCATAACACTACAATGATCGAACACTCTGAATTTGGCCTAATTGGTCGTATCGCTCTATTTTCTCTAGCTTCTCTAGTGGGTATTGTTAGCTTCGTTATGTAATAACGGTTGAATGAGAATGAGATTCTCATGGCTTAACTCACTTTAAATGCTCACTTCATTACTATTGAATGCATTTAATGTTGTTCGCTTCTGCGAAAATGTCATTAATCTAAAGGTCTTTACCTAGATCCAGTCCCTTTCCGTTGTACATTTGCACTTCGGTGCTAAAATAGCGGCAAATTACACGCTTATTCAAGCGACTGGACTGTTAAAGGTAAATTCAATGACGGTAAAAACTCGTTTTGCCCCAAGCCCGACTGGCTATCTACACGTAGGTGGTGCGCGTACAGCACTGTATTCTTGGCTTTTTGCTAAAAACCAAGGTGGTCAATTTGTACTGCGTATCGAAGATACTGACCTAGAGCGCAACTCACAAGAAGCGGTAGACGCAATTCTTGAAGGGATGAAGTGGATGGGGTTAGATTGGGATGAAGGTCCATATTACCAATCTAAACGTTTTGACCGTTACAACGAATGTATTGATGTATTGCTCGCAGAAGACAAAGCATACAAATGTTACGCTTCTAAAGAACTGCTTGAAGAAATTCGTGAAGAGCAAGAAGCGAACAAAGAAATGCCTCGTTACGATGCTAATCACCCTAAAATTGTTGCTGCAAACGCGGCCGCAAAAGAAGGCGATGATTACGTAGTACGTTTTCGCAACCCTAAAGAGGGTAGCGTAATTTTTGATGACCAAATCCGTGGTCATATCGAAATTAGCAACAGCCAACTTGATGACCTTATCATTCGTCGTACTGACGGCGCACCAACTTACAACTTTGTGGTTGTGGTTGATGACTGGGATATGGGCATTACTCAAGTGGTTCGTGGTGAAGACCATATCAACAACACCCCTCGTCAAATCAACATTTACAAAGCACTAGGCGCACCAGTACCTACTTTTGCTCACTGTGCAATGATTTTGGGTGATGATGGCGCAAAACTGTCTAAACGTCATGGCGCTGTATCAGTGATGCAATATCGCGACGAAGGTTACTTGCCAAATGCTCTAAATAACTACTTAGTACGTCTAGGTTGGTCTCATGGCGACCAAGAAATCTTCTCTGAAGAAGAAATGATAAAACTATTTAGCCTAGACGCCGTTTCTAAGTCTGCATCAGCTTTTAACACTGACAAATTGTTGTGGCTAAACAACCATTACATCAAGACTTCTGAGCCTGAATATGTAGCGAAATACCTACAATGGCACTTAGATCAACAAAACCTAAACACGGACAATGGTCCTGCAATCACTGACGTTATTCAGCTGGTAGGTGAGCGTTGTCATACATTGGTTGAACTGGCTCAGCAAATTCGCTACTTCTACGAAGACTTTAGTGAGTTTGAAGCAGGCGCAGCGAAGAAACACCTTCGCGGCGTAGCAAGAGGCCCACTTGAGCTAGCACTAGCAAAAGTAGAAGCACTGGCTGATTGGTCTACTGAGTCAATTAAAGAGGGCGTTATTGCAGCCGTTTGTGAAGAGCTTGAAATTGGCATGGGTAAAATCGGTATGCCACTTCGCGTTGCGGTAACTGGCGGCGGTCAATCTCCATCTGTTGATGCAGTAATGGCATTGATTGGCAAAGAGCGCGTTATCGCTCGCATTAAGCTGGCTCTAGAGTTTATTACAGCTCGTGAAGCAAACGCTTAACGCTCAGTTCATCACTTTGCAATTTAAATGATTTATAAACCGTTAACCTTGCCGTTAGCGGTTTTTTTATTTGAACAAGATCTCGTTTTTCAAACTTGAACATCAATTTTGATGATTACCGTTGATTTTGCCGAACATGCCCCCATTGTATTGCTACGAGATATTCCTATTACAGGACTCTATCTACAATAATTGAAGAGGGTTTAGGCTCATCTCTCGACAGGGCAAGCCTATGTCGGTAGAATGTCGCGTCAATTTATTACTCTGAGGTCAATTGGAGATGTCTTAAATAAGGTATCGCTAATTGATTCGTTGTTACCTGATTAGCTTAATTATGTAACAGCGGCACTCTTTTTGTATTTAGGTGCCTCTTTGGGGCACACACTAGGATGTTGTCACCTGTATTAAAACGGTGACGCTATGCTCAGGAAACTGAGCTTTTGTTGAGGTTTATAAAATAATGCAAGCTACTGTTGAAACTCTAGAAGGTCTTGAGCGCCGTCTAACTATCACTGTTCCTGCTGCTAACATTGAAGATGCAGTGACAGCTGAACTACGTAACATCGCTAAAAATCGTCGTTTCGACGGTTTCCGTAAAGGCAAAGTGCCTTTGAAAATGGTAGCGAAAATGTACGGTAACGCGGTACGTAACGACGTTATGGGTGAAGTGATGCAGCGTCACTACATCGAAACTATCGTTAAAGAAAAGATCAACCCAGCAGGTGCACCAACTTTCGCACCAGTAGACACTACTGCGGGTCAAGATCTTGTATTTACTGCAACTCTAGAAGTTTTCCCTGAGATCGAACTTAAAGGTCTTGAAAACATCGCTGTTGAGAAAGCAGTAGTTGAAGTTAAAGATGCAGACGTAGACAACATGATTGAAACTCTACGTAAGCAACAAGCGACTTGGACTGAAGTTGATTCAGCAGTTGAAGAAGGTTCTCGCGCAACTATCGACTTCGTTGGTTCTATCGACGGTGAAGAATTTGAAGGCGGTAAAGCTGAAAACTTCCCTCTAGAAATGGGCCAAGGTCGCATGATCCCTGGTTTCGAAGACGGTATCGCTGGTAAAACAGCGGGTATGGAATTTGAAATCGACGTAGCTTTCCCAGAAGACTACCACGCTGAAAACCTAAAAGGTAAAGAAGCTAAGTTCGCAATCAAAGTGAACAAAGTTGAAGCGCGTGAACTTCCTGAGCTAACTGACGAGTTCGTTGCTAAATTCGGCGTAGTTGAGGGCGGCATCGACGCACTTAAAGCTGAAGTTCGTAAGAACATGGAACGTGAACTTAAGCAAGCGCTTAAGAGCCGCATCAAAGAGCAAGCTATTGACGGTCTAGCTAAAGAGAACGACATCACTGTTCCTGCAGCACTTATCGAGCAAGAAATTGGCGTTCTTCGTCAACAAGCTGCTCAACGTTTCGGTGGCAACACTGACGCTGCTGACCAACTACCTCGTGAGTTGTTCGAAGAGCAAGCTCGCAAACGTGTAGTTGTTGGTCTTCTACTTGGTGAAGTTATCAAATCAGAAGAGCTAAAAGCTGACGATGAGAAAGTGAAAGCACTTATCACTGAAATGGCTACAGCATACGAAGATCCTTCAGAAGTTATCGCTTACTACGAAAGCAATGAAGAAATGATGAACAACATGCGCAACGTTGCTCTAGAAGAGCAAGCTATCGACGCTATCATCGCTAAAGCTCAAGTGACTGAGAAAGAAGAGTCATTTGATGCAATTATGAACCAACAACCAGCTTAATGGTGTTTGGTCTGCGTAGAGGGTTGACTTTTTAGTCACTCTTCTACTAATAATGGTCCGTATGAGATAATCATTCGGGCCATTTGTTTTTAGGGATAGGGATATAACACTATGAGCTACCAAGAAAAAAATGTAATGTCGCCAATTATGGATGCACTAGTACCTATGGTAGTAGAGCAATCATCACGAGGTGAGCGTTCTTACGATATCTATTCTCGCTTGCTGAAGGAGCGAATCATCTTCTTGACTGGACAAGTTGAAGATCACATGGCCAACCTTGTAGTGGCCCAATTGTTGTTCCTAGAATCAGAGAATCCAGAAAAAGATATTTTCCTATACATCAACTCTCCGGGCGGTAGCGTGACTGCGGGCATGTCAATTTATGACACTATGCAGTACATCAAGCCAAACGTAAGTACAGTATGTATGGGACAAGCATGTTCTATGGGCGCGTTCCTATTGGCTGGCGGCGCTAAAGGTAAGCGTTTTGCGCTACCAAGCTCTCGTGTCATGATTCACCAACCATTAGGTGGATTCCAAGGACAAGCGTCTGATATTCAAATTCATGCTCAAGAGATTTTGACTATCAAGAAAAAGCTAAACACACTTCTTTCTGAACATACTGGTCAGCCAATGGAAGTGATTGAGCGTGATACCGATCGTGATAACTTTATGTCTGCTGAACAGTCTGTTGCATATGGCTTGGTAGATTCAGTGTTGTCTCGCGACAATTAAGTCGTCGGTTGAAGATTTTTTGATGTAAACTTTAGTGGATAAATTAAAGTTTAAAGCTAAGAGGTTAGCGAATGACAGATAAAAGCAAAGAGAGTGGCAAGCTTTTGTACTGCTCTTTCTGCGGTAAAAGTCAGCATGAAGTTCGCAAATTGATCGCGGGCCCGTCCGTCTACATCTGTGACGAGTGTGTTGATCTTTGTAACGATATTATTCGTGAAGAGATCAAAGAGGCGCTTCCGAAGAAAGAGTCTGAGGATTTGCCGACCCCACGAGATATTCGTGAACACCTTGACGAATACGTAATTGGTCAAGAATTTGCGAAAAAAGTGCTTTCCGTAGCAGTATATAACCACTACAAACGTCTGCGTAACGGCGATAAAACCGCTGATGGCGTTGAACTTGGTAAGAGTAATATTTTACTTATTGGTCCTACGGGCAGTGGTAAAACATTACTAGCTGAAACGCTGGCTCGTCTTCTAGACGTACCGTTTACCATGGCAGATGCAACCACATTAACTGAAGCCGGTTACGTGGGTGAAGATGTTGAAAACATTATCCAAAAACTTCTGCAAAAATGTGATTACGACGTAGCGAAAGCTGAGCGCGGTATTGTTTACATCGATGAGATTGACAAGATCTCTCGTAAAGCAGAAAACCCATCAATTACTCGTGATGTTTCTGGTGAAGGTGTGCAGCAAGCACTACTTAAACTGGTTGAAGGTACAATTGCTTCTGTTCCTCCGCAAGGTGGTCGTAAGCACCCTCAACAAGAGTTCTTACAAGTTGATACTTCTAAGATCCTATTTATCTGTGGCGGTGCGTTTGCCGGCCTAGATAAAGTGATCGAACAACGAGTAGAAACTGGCTCTGGTATTGGTTTTGGCGCTGAAATTCACGCTAAAGACGAACAGAAGAGCGTCAGTGAAATGTTTAAACAGGTTGAGCCTGAGGATCTAGTCAAATATGGCTTAATTCCTGAGTTTATCGGTCGTCTTCCTGTGACAACTACATTGACTGAACTTGATGAAGCCGCATTAATTCAGATTCTTAGCCAGCCTAAGAATGCACTGACTAAGCAGTACGCTGCTTTGTTTGATCTGGAAGATGTAGAGCTAGAGTTCCGCGAAGATGCACTTAAAGCAATTGCTAAACGTGCAATGGAGCGTAAAACAGGTGCTCGTGGTTTACGTTCTATCCTTGAGAATGTACTCCTTGAAACCATGTATGAACTGCCTTCAAAAACAGATGTCAGCAAAGTGGTTATTGATGAGTCTGTTATCAATGGCGAGTCTGAACCACTGATGATTTATGAAGGTGGTGACAATCAGGCTGCGATTGCTGAATCATAATCGTTAACTCGATATAACAAAAAGCGAGCTTTGCTCGCTTTTTTTGTTTCTGATGATCTAAGCTAACTAATCAAACCCAGTGTTGATAGCCATCACTTAATGGTTTTTTGTGTTTACTTTTAATTAAATACAGTAAAACGAACACTATTTAAGGAAGTTAAGTGATTCTTATTGTTACAGGTATTGATTCTATTTAAAGTGACCTTATATAAAGACCATAAGCCGAAAACGGAAGAGAGATAATTATGAACTTGGAGCGTTCCGAGCGTATTGAAATACCCGTGCTGCCATTACGAGATGTGGTCGTTTACCCACATATGGTCATTCCTCTGTTCGTTGGTCGTGAAAAGTCGATCAACTGCCTTCAATCTGCAATGGACAATGATAAGCAAGTTCTCTTGATTGCCCAAAAAGAAGCAGATACAGAAGAGCCGACCAAAGAAGATTTATTCCAAGTAGGTACTGTTGCGACCATTCTTCAATTGTTGAAGTTGCCTGACGGTACTGTAAAAGTGCTCGTTGAAGGTCAACAGCGCGCAAAAGTTCACTCTATTCGCGAAGATGATTTCTTTGTGGCAGATGCTGAATTTCTGACGACTCCACAAATTGATGACAAAGAAGAAGAGGTGGTAGTACGCAGTGCCATCAATCAATTTGAAGGTTTTATCAAGCTCAACAAAAAGATCCCACCAGAGGTATTAACCTCGTTAAACGGTATCGACGATGCACCGCGCCTAGCAGATTCAATTGCAGCTCATATGCCATTGAAATTGGCTGAAAAACAGCGCGTGCTAGAAATTATTGATGTAAACGAACGCCTAGAGTTCCTGATGGGAAGCATGGAGTCAGAAATTGACATCCTGCAAGTTGAAAAGCGCATTCGTGGCCGTGTTAAAAAGCAGATGGAGAAATCCCAGCGCGAGTATTATCTGAATGAGCAAATGAAAGCAATTCAGAAAGAATTGGGCGATATGGACGATGCTCCGGATGAGTTTGAAGCACTGAAGATCAAGATTGAAGAATCTAAAATGCCAAAAGATGCTCGTGAAAAAACCGAGCAAGAACTGCAAAAGCTGAAAATGATGTCTCCGATGTCAGCAGAAGCGACAGTGGTTCGTAGCTACATCGATTGGATGGTCGGCGTGCCTTGGACGAAGCGTTCAAAAGTGAAAAAGAACTTAGCTAAAGCTGAAGAAGTTCTGAATGCCGATCACTACGGTCTGGAGCGCGTTAAAGAACGTATTTTAGAGTATTTGGCGGTGCAAACTCGCATTAACAAGCTGAAAGGCCCTATCTTATGTTTGGTCGGTCCTCCAGGTGTGGGAAAAACCTCGCTGGGTCAGTCTATTGCTGCGGCAACAGGCCGTCAGTATACACGTATGGCGCTAGGTGGCGTACGTGATGAGGCTGAGATTCGTGGTCACCGTCGCACTTACATTGGTTCTATGCCGGGTAAACTCATTCAGAAGATGTCTAAGGTTGGGGTTAAAAACCCACTCTTCTTGCTCGATGAAATCGACAAAATGTCTTCAGACATGCGTGGCGATCCGTCATCAGCACTGCTAGAAGTGCTCGATCCTGAGCAAAATAATGCCTTTAACGATCATTATCTGGAAGTCGATTACGATCTGTCTGATGTTATGTTCGTGGCAACGTCAAACTCAATGAATATTCCGGGTCCATTACTTGATCGTATGGAAGTGATTCGCCTATCGGGTTATACAGAAGACGAAAAACTGAACATCGCTAAGAACCACTTGCTTGAAAAACAAATCAAGCGTAACGGCCTAAAAGCGCATGAGATTGAAATCGATGACTCCGCTATTATCGGTATTATTCGTTACTACACTCGTGAAGCGGGCGTGCGTAGCTTAGAGCGTGAAATCTCGAAGATTTGCCGAAAAGCGGTGAAAAATATCCTACTGGATAGTTCACTGAAACAAGTGGTGGTTAACCAAGATAACCTTAAAGAGTACTTGGGCGTGCAACGTTGTGATTACGGCAAAGCCGACGATCATAACCGCATTGGTCAAGTGACCGGTCTGGCGTGGACTGAAGTGGGTGGCGATCTATTAACCATCGAAACTGAATCTATGCTAGGCAAAGGCAAGTTGACTCAAACCGGTTCGTTAGGCGATGTTATGCAAGAGTCTATCCAAGCGGCGATGACGGTAGTAAGAAGCCGTGCTGACAAGCTAGGTATTGCACCAAACTTCTACGAGAAACGTGATATTCACGTTCACGTACCAGAAGGCGCAACACCAAAAGATGGCCCAAGTGCGGGTATCGCAATGTGTACCGCGCTGGTTTCTAGCTTGACGGGTAACCCAGTTAAAGCTGAAGTTGCTATGACAGGTGAGATTACACTGCGTGGTGAAGTACTGCCTATCGGCGGTCTTAAAGAGAAGCTATTAGCGGCTCACCGTGGCGGCATCAAAACGGTACTTATCCCTAAAGATAACGAGCGTGATTTGGAAGAAATCCCAGAAAACGTGAAGAAAGACATCACAGTGAAGCCAGTACAATGGATTGATGAAGTGCTAGCAATTGCACTGCAAAATGACCCAAGTGGGGTCACTTTCCAAGCGGAACAGTGATAAATAGCAAAAAATAGCATGTAAATTAAGCTGATAGGTATAAATTACTTGTCAGCTTTTTTATTGGACGCTACTTTAACAGTTGAGGCTATATCCCTTTCATACCAGGGCATGGCTAGATTCATAAAACAATGGAATTGACCTACTCTAAATTTCACATGAGTAGTAATAGGGGAATACACAGTGAACAAAACTCAGCTTATCGAAAAAATCGCAGACAACGCAGACCTGTCTAAAGCTTCTGCAGGCCGTGCGTTAGATGCAGTGGTTGAAACAATTAGTGAAACTTTGCAAAGTGGCGACCAAGTTGCTCTAGTGGGCTTTGGTACCTTTAGTGTCCGTACTCGTGCTGCTCGTACTGGTCGTAATCCAAAGACTGGTGATGAGATTCAAATTGCAGAGGCAAAAGTACCTGCATTTAAACCAGGTAAAGCTTTGAAAGACGCAGTTAACGAATAATCTGCCTTCAAATCGTATCAGATAGCAAATTATCGCTATCAAACCCTGTATTTATGCGCATCCTACTGGTGCGCATTTCTTTTTCTGATATTATCGAGGCAAAGATTTTTAGAGCCTGAATAGTATACAGGCCACATTTCGGAGTTTCGCACTATTATGATGGAAAGATTACGCGAAGGCGTAAATAGCATAGCCGTTAAGATCATTCTAGGTTTGATCATTCTCTCTTTCGTTTTCACTGGCGTGAGTGGCTATTTGGGTGGTGGACACAGTTCTGCTGCAAAAGTGGGAAATACTGAAATTTCTCGTCCTGAGTTTGAACAAGCGTATCAAAATGAACGTAACCGAGCTCAACAACAAATGGGTGATTACTTTACAAGCCAACTAGGCGACCCTGCATTCGTGCAATCGTTCCGTCAGCGTGTATTGGATCAAATGGTCAACCAAATATTGCTAGAGCAATACGCAGAATCTTTGGGTCTACGTGTTAGTGACCAAAAGGTACGTGAAGTGCTATTAAGCATGCCTCAGTTCCAAACTGACGGTAAGTTTGACCAACAAGTTTACCAAGCGGCACTTCGTCGCGGTGGCTATGACGCAGACAGTTTTGCGGAATACCTACGTAGTGACCTTGTTCGCCAAAAGATTTTGGGCGCTGTTGAACAAAGTGAATTTGCACTTCCACAAGAAGTGGCTCACGCTTCTGGTCTTTTAACTCAGACTCGTGACATTCGTACTATCACTATTCAACCAAGTGAAATGGCGAAAACAGTGGTACCAACCGCTGAGCAGCTACAAGAATTCTATAAGAACAACCCAGCTAACTTTACTCGTCCTGAGCAGTTCAAGATTTCTTATATTGAGCTTTCTGCAGAACAGATGAAGAAAAGCGATTCTGTGACGGATAAAGACGCGAAAGACTTCTATGAGAAGAACATCGATCGTTATTCGACTCATGAGCAACGTAGCCTTAGCCACATCTTGATTAAAGATGAAGCGAAAGCAAAAGATATTCTTAGCCAACTAAAAGCGGGTGCTGACTTTGCAACGCTAGCCAAAGAAAACTCTGAAGATATTGGTTCTGCAGAGAACGGCGGTTCTTTAGGTTTGGTTGAGAAGGGTGTTATGGACCCTAAATTTGAAGCAGCAGCATTTGCTCTACAAAATGTAGGCGATTACAGTGACGTTGTTAAATCAGATTTTGGTTACCACATCATCAAGCTAGACGGACTGAAGAGTGCGCAAGCTAAACCATTTGCTGAAGTTGCAGCTGAAATTAAAACAGAAGTGGCTGAGCAAGACGCGGTTAACCGTTTCTACGAACTGCAAAACAAACTAGAAACAGTGGCATTTGAATACCCTGACTCTCTAGATGATGCTGCTGAAGCCGTAGGCCAAAAAGTGGTAACCACTGACTTCATCTCAAATGCAGATGCTCCAGCGCTTCTTAAGTCGCCTGCAGTAATGCAAGAGCTACAAACACCTGAAGTCAGTGAAGATGGTTTGAACTCAGCAGTAGTTGAAGTTGATCCTGAACACATTGTTGTTGTTCGTATCGATGATTCTCGTCCACAAACTGTACTTCCTTACGAAGAAGTTGCAGCGCAAGTTAAAGACCAATACCAACAAGTTGAAGGTCGTAAACTGGCGACTGAATTGGCTGATAAAGTAGTTACTGCTCTTGAAGCTGGCGATGATGCAATTCTTGCAACTAACAAGTTGAGCTTTGGTGATATTGAAACAGTAAATCGTAGTTCTGAACTATCACACACTGTATTTGCTATCCCTCATCCGAGCAAAGAGACGCTTCACTACGCGAAATCTGTTGATACCGCAGGCAACATTGTGGTTATCGAGTTAGCGAAAGTGAATACAGCGATTGATCCTCAGTACAACAACCAAATTGGTCAGCAACTGAAGAGTGCTCACGTTCAACAAGATCTTATGGGCGTATTGCAAACACTGCGTAACAAGACTGATATCGAGTACTACATCTCTGAAGGTGCACAGTAGTTTATCATTCGTTGATACATAGTTTCACGGGCCGCATTTAGCGGTCCGTTCTAGTTTTTGTCCCGTCACATTTTCAATAAAACCGTTCTCTTCTAGGTTAGTCGATGAGGCTATGAGTTTGGCTCGTAGCAAATTTGATTGAAACAAGGAGATTAGGGATGACTTTTGCAAACCTGAAACGGTATTTGAGTATCGTACTTTTAGCGCTTGCGCCTTTGACTGTGTATGCTGCGGAGGAAAGCAAAGCGGCCCCCAAAGCTGATCACTATGAAGGGATCGAGATAGAGGTAAATATCAATACCGCCTCTAGTCATGAGCTTGCGACTTTGCTGGTGGGCGTGGGAGAAAAGAAAGCGCAGCAGATAGTGGCCTATCGAGAAGTGCACGGCGAGTTTAAACACGCGGATGATTTACAACAAGTGAAAGGGATAGGGCCTGCGACCGTTGATAAAAATCGGTCGCGTATTCGATTGTAGTGTCTATCGTTTGAGTATTTTTGGGGCGAGCAGAGCAATTGCTAGCCCTGTAATTGACCCTATTAGGTGTGATTCAGTGGAGACCCTTGCATTGATCAACTCTGCGGTAGAAAGCGATACAAGCCCGCTGTTTTCTGCTGTGAGTTTGATAGCTAAACCGGCTAACAAAAACCAACTGCTACGCTTGCCGGCGGCGATTTCTTGATAGGCATACATAGCAAACAGTCCATGTAGCACGCCAGACAGTCCGTAATAGATATTGGTATCGGTAAAGAGTAGCCCAACCCCAATCGCTATTGATAGAATTACGATAGCAATAGCCAGTGGCTTTACTTTCGCTTGAAACAGATGACAAATAACACATAATCCGGCGAGGTTCATCCCTAGATGATAAGTATTGGTGTGGGTGAAGTTTCCAGTAAGCAAGCGCCACCATTGATGGGATGTGACTAAATCCTGTTGCCAACGCAACGCTTCGGCAAGCGAAGGAATTAAAAACAGAGCTAAGATTAAGCTAAAAGCAATGAGGAATTTATACACGTTTTATGTCCCGATACTGTGAGCGATGTGGTCGCGCCAAGAAAGCCTGTCTATGCCAATGGATAGAAACGGTTGAAAGCTCTGTTGAAGTTGTCATTTTGCAGCACCCAAGCGAGGTGAATCAAGCAAAAGGTACTGCAAAAATTATAGAGTTATCTGTTTCACCCTGTCAGTTATTAGTGGGTGAGGATTTTTCTGAGCATCCCAAGCTCAATCAATGGGTTGCTGAGCCTAATACTCTGAATCTATTGATGTATCCTTCTCCTGATTCTGTCGAGCTTACTGCTGATTATCTGTTAACGCGCTTAGCGCTACCTATGCAAGAGCAAGGTTGTCAGAATTTGCATGAGAAGACGCAGTGTAAAACGCGTTTGTTTCTTATCGATGGCACTTGGAAAAAAGCGTTTAAAATCTTTCAGCTTTCGCAAAATTTGCATGCGCTTAATCAGGTGCATTTACCGACCCACTTACAAGGGCGATACACCATTCGCAAAGCGCCAAAAGAAAACGCCTTATCGACGTTAGAGGCGGCCTATCACGCATTAACTTTATTAAAGGCCTGTGATGCAACGCCGTTAATTACTGCCTTTGATAAAATGATTGAGTTTCAAATAGCGCAATTACCCACTGGCAGTTATGACAAGTATCTCGGCGGACGTAATCGTTAACTGGCAAACATCTTGGAATGTAGCTTTTGCGCGTAACCGTCAGTCATTGCTGAGATATAGTCACACAGCACTCTAAAGCCCTGATCTTGTTGGTCCCTAGCCAGTTGCCATTTCTTCTTAGTGGCATCTGGAAGTAGTCGCTCCGGATCGCCGCTAAAGGCTTCAAACAAATCGATGATGACTTGCTGGCCTTTATATTCGATTAGTTGTACCTCAGTGGCTTGAATCACATAGTTACTGACAAAGTCTTTAAATACTTTCAGTATCTCCAACATAGGCTCGTGCAAGGTTGCGTTATATCTCAGGAGTGGCTGGGTGAAGTTAGGCGTGGTGATTTCTTTGATCTCAGCGCTGGTGAGCAGGGCATTGACTATGCTGCCAATGGCATCTTTACGTAGGTAGTGCTCACCCGAAAAAAGCTGCTCGGTAAGCTGTTGTATTTCGCTCTCCATCCATGCATGTCCACAATGGGCAAGTTGATTGGCCGCAGACTCAAGCCACTGCTGTTTAGAGACTAAGCCAAGTACGATGGCATCTTCTAGATCGTGCACACCATAGGCAATGTCATCAGCCAGCTCCATAATGGAACAGTCTAAAGATTTAAACTGTGTTTTTTTAGTAATAGAGCGTTGACCTGAATGGGGCTGCAATTGGCAAAATGCTTGCCTATCTTGCTCTGAAAGAGGCTGTAGTACCCAATCAAAATAGCTTTGGTCAACATCAAATACGCCCTTAGCGGGCATCCAGCGACTGGCTTTAAGTTGTCTAGGGTTATCAACGCCATCAGGAATTGAATCCCGTTCAACTCGGCTGAGTAAAGAGGGGTATTTTAACAGTCCAAGTAAGGTGCGTCGGCACAGATTCATGCCATGATGTTGGGTATAGGGTTCGAGTTGGCTGACGATGCGAAAGGTTTGAGCGTTGCCTTCAAACCCGCCATGTTCGCGCATCATATAATTAAGCGCGACCTCGCCACCATGCCCATAGGGTGGATGCCCAATATCATGCGCAAGGCAGAGCGTTTCTATTAAGCTGGTGGTGGGCAGTATTGAGTGTAAGTCGGCGTATTTTGATTGCAGTTGCGCCAATATCCCTGAGCCAATTTGCGCCGCTTCTAAAGAGTGAGTTAATCGCGTTCGGTGAAAGTCGTTGCCTCCAGTGCCATGCACTTGGGTTTTAGCTTGTAAACGCCGAAACGCCGCCGAGTGTAGAACACGCGCTCGATCTCTTTGGTAGGGATCGCGGTGATCATTTAGGCGCACTTTTTGTTCGTTATTGATGCGTTGTTGCCAGAGGTTATCGACTTCCATGTGATTTAACTGCTCGTCTGGGTTATTTTAATTAAAACGATTAACTGATCTCATCCAATGTTAACTCAAAACTGGCGGAAAAAGTTTTGAGGAAATAGCACATTTCAGGAGAATCTCTATCTTGTAGTGTTTGTTCTAAGCGTCGTTTAGCGGCGGCAAATTCGTGATTTCCCGCCGAAAGCTCTTCTAAACATTTAAGATAGGCGCAGATGCTATCCGCTTGCTTCACTAAACAGTATTCTTCTTCTGTAGTCTCGCCACTGATCAGGAAAGGTTTAAAGTCTTCGACCAATTCTTCTGGCACCATCGACAATAATTTTTGTTCGGCAGCGGCTTCTATCTTTTTGTATTCTTTCGCGATGTAAGGGTTGTAGTATTTGACTGGTGTCGGAAGATCGCCAGTAAGCACTTCACTGCTGTCGTGATACATGCCTAATACCGCGATACGTTCCGGGTTTACTGTACCGTTAAATTTTTTGTTCTTAATGATGGCTAGAGCATGCGCCACAAACGCCACTTGTAGGCTGTGCTCAGAGATATTCTCTTTAGAAACCGAACGCATTAATGGCCAGCGTTGGATAAGCTTCATTCGAGCTAAATGTGCGAAAAAATGGCTTTCTGTGTGCATGCTAATCATCCTTAAGGTGTAAAAAAAGAGGCGCTAGGCCTCTTTAATATAAATTATTGTGCGTATTGAGTAATGAAACGCTCGAAGCGACTGATCGCTATTTCGAGATCCTCAGCATAAGGCAATGTCACTATTCTGAAGTGATCGGGTTTTGGCCAATTAAACCCTGAACCTTGCACCAACAACACTTTTTCTTGTTGTAAAAAGTCTAGCACCATTTTTTGGTCGTCATGGATCTTGTAGATTTTTGGATCTAGTTTAGGGAAAAGGTATAACGCGCCCTTAGGTTTAACACACGAAACCCCAGGTATTGACGTGATCATGTCGTAGGCTTTATCACGCTGTTCGAGCAGGCGTCCGCCCGGTAAAATCAGCTCATTAATACTTTGATAGCCACCGAGTGCGGTTTGCACCGCATGTTGCATCGGCACGTTAGCACACAAACGCATTGAGGCGAGCATATCTAAACCATCCACATAGCCTTTGGCGATATGTTTTGGTCCACTAATAAACATCCACCCACTACGGAAGCCACAAATACGATACGCTTTCGATAGACCGTTAAATGTCACCATGACGACGTCATCAGCTAATGTCGCAATAGAGGTGTGCGTTGCGCCATCGTAAAGAATTTTGTCGTAGATTTCGTCAGCAAAGATAATCAACTTATGTTGGCGCGCAATCTCAACGATTTGTAATAGAAAATCTCGGCTGTACACCGCCCCTGTAGGGTTGTTTGGGTTGATCAGTACAATGCCGCGAGTTTTAGGCGTGATTTTGGCTTTAATATCTTCAAGGTCTGGAAACCAATCGGATTCTTCATCACAAATATAGTGAACAGGGGTGCCTCCCGATAGGGATACCGCCGCACTCCATAAAGGATAGTCGGGCGCAGGAACCAGCATTTGGTCACCGTTATCGAGCAATGCTTGCATCGCCATAACGATCAGCTCAGAAACACCGTTACCCATATAGACATCTTCAACATCTAACGACAGTAAGCCTTTCTTTTGATAATGCTGAACTACGGCTTTACGTGCAGAGTAAATGCCTTTTGAATCACAGTAGCCTTGAGAGGTAGGCAGATGCCTAAGTACATCGACTAAGATTTCTTCTGGCGTATCAAAGCCAAATGGGGCGGGATTACCAATGTTTAGCTTAATTATTTTCTGCCCTTCTTCTTCCATACGCTTAGCATGTTTCAGTATAGGACCACGAATGTCATAGCATACATTATCGAGTTTTGACGACATCTCGATATTTTTCATTGTCAACCCCTAGATTCAATCGATGAGAATAGTATCAAATTACACTAAATTGATGTTTTTGAGTAGAAAAATCTATGCTTAAACAATTGAGTTATCAAGAATTACGAGCTTAAATTTATGTTTACTCTACAATTGTAGTTGTCTCGCTTGATTTGGCTAATCACTCGCTCTAGAGTAAGCCAATTATTCTGTAATCATAAGAGAAATAGAGGGTTAGAGGTCACATTGTCTTTTTTCGCACATGCTATAAAACAGCTCGCCCACCATGTAGAAACTGCGCCGATTGACGCTTGTCGTATAGAGGTGCCAGTAGAGGATGTGTGTATTGATTCTGTTCTTCCTTGGATGGAAAGTCAGCCTATTTTCCCTAAGTTTTACTGGCAATCGAGAGATACCACAGAAGAGGTTATCGCTTTAGGTCAAGCTAGAACATTTAATGAAATTAACCCTGCTTATTCAATGCTTAACCAAAATCAGCGCATTTGGGGAGGCTATGCTTTCCCTTATAAGAATAATAAAGGACGCTGTTTAAAATCATTCTTCTTTTTGCCTCATATTGAACTACTTCGTCGTAATCAAGATTGGTTTCTGGCGGTCAATCTGATGGAAGATAGAGATGCGGTGCGTCGTGCGGTGCATTTGCTTAATAACGATACTTTATCTTTTTCAAAGCCACTGCCTGCGGTGACGAAAGTGACGCACATTCCTGATCAAGCGTTGTGGACACACAATGTTGATTTGGCTTTGGAGTCCATTAGCCATAGCGAATTGAAAAAAGTGGTGCTAGCACGCAAAACGACGGTCAAACTTGATGCGACTTTAAAAGGGGTTGAATTATTAGCCCTAAGCCGTGAGCAAAATCGTCACAGTTTTCACTTTTTATTGCAATTAGAGGAAGGGCACTCCTTTATTGGATCTACACCTGAAAGGCTGTATAGCCGTCGCGGACAACTGATAGAAACAGAAGCATTGGCCGGTACTATTGGGCGGCACAGCCAGCCGGTTCGAGATTTAGAGCTGGCAAATTGGTTGATTCATGACAAAAAGAACCTACAAGAAAACCAATATGTTGTAGATGATATTGTCGATAGTTTAGTGCCATTTTGCTCCAGTGTTGAGGTTGAAGATGAAGCGCGCTTAGTGAAGCTGCGCCGCGTTCAGCATTTAAAAAGACACATTCAAGCCGAGCTATCTAAACACGCCGATAAAAGTAAGCTATTGCAAGCTCTGCAACCTACTGCCGCTATCGCAGGGTTGCCACGTCACTTAGCTCTTGATTTTATTGAACAGCACGAACCTTTTTCTCGTTCATGGTATAGCGGATCTGTGGGTTACATTAGTGACCAAAGCGCGGAGTTCTGTGTCGCGATTCGTAGTGCGATGGTGCAAGGTGATAATTTACATCTGTTTGCGGGTGCAGGTATTGTGCCTGGATCTAAGGCTGAACATGAGTGGCAAGAGTTGGACAAGAAAATGTCGACTTTATTAAGCCTAATTACCGAGCAAAGCGTATTGGAACAAGCTTCATGAGTGAGCTATCCCCTGAACAAGTCTCTTTACAACACCTTTCTCAAGCGCAGATTAATCGAGTCTGGTCATCGGTATTGCTAGAAGAAGCGAGCCGATTTGGCGCTAAACATGTGTGTATTGCGCCGGGTTCTCGTTCTACCCCGTTGGCACTAGAAGCGATTGAGCACAAAGAGCTCATTTTGCACACTCATTTTGATGAGCGCGGGCTGGGATTTTTTGCGTTAGGTATTGCTAAATCGACGCAACAACCTGTGATAGTTATTGTCACCTCGGGCACTGCGGTCGCCAATTTACTGCCTGCGGTGGTTGAAGCCAACCTTACTGGCGAAAAACTGATATTACTCACCGCAGACAGACCGGTTGAGCTAGTTGGTGTGGGCGCCAATCAAGCCATTGTTCAGAAAGGGATATTTTCTTCTCATGTTAGTAAGGCCTTAGCTCTGCCAAGCCCTAGTGCTGAGGTTGATGTTGGCTGGTTGTTATGTCAGTTTGATGAGGCATTGAATAGGCAAGCGACATTGAAAGGGCCGATTCATATCAATTGCCCGTTTCCTGAACCTTTGTATGTTGCCGATAGCCCGAGGTTAGCTCAAGTGGCTGAACTGCCTAAGCATTGGCTTATCGGTAAAAGCCCATTCTCAATATGCACCGCAGATGCTACTGATGATAGCGATGCATTGCTTCATTTTGTGCAGCAACATCGTCATTTAAAAGGGCTGATTATTGTTGGCCGATTGGCGCTTGAGAAAGCCGAGCAAGTCAAAGCTCTTGCCGAACAATTAGGCTGGCCGATTTTATGCGATCCGCAGTCAGGCATAAGCTCTGATTGGAGCTGTTATGATGTTTGGCTACAAAATAAAGCTCATCAGCAACAACTTGCCCAGAGTGAAGTGGTGCTACAGTTTGGCGCTCGACTAGTGTCAAAACGCTTACTCAGTTTTTTAAAGCAAAGAGTAGCGGAAGCGGACTTTAAACAATACGCATTGGTATGCGATGAAGCCGGGGTATTAAACCCCGATCATTTGCCAATGCAACGCTTTGTTGGAAAGTGGTCTCTGCCTTTAGGTTTTGTCGAATCATCAAACAGTAGGGGTTGGGCTGATGGACTGAAAGCAGCAAGTTTGATGGTGGTTGCCAAGACTCACCGTTTAATTGCAGAAACGCTTACCGAGCTAGAAGTTGCCAGTAAATTACAAGAGATCACCCAAGGTTATCCGCTGTTTTTGGGTAACAGTTTAGGGGTGCGGTTGGTTGATATGACCTGCGTCAACTTACACAGTGAGGTGTTTTCCAACCGCGGCGCATCAGGCATTGATGGCATAGTAGCGACCAGCGCGGGTGTTGGCGCAGGTTTGAATAAACCTACGTTGACCCTTATTGGTGATACCTCATTACTGCATGATTTAAATTCACTGTCACTGCTGGCAAACAGCGGCGGTATTGTGCTGCTGCTCAACAATGATGGCGGAGCTATTTTTGATATGTTACCTGTGGATGAAAATCATAAGCAGCGTCTTTATCAGATGCCACATGGTTATCAATTTGCCCACACGGCGAAGCAATTTAATATGGACTATCAACGTCCGACAACATGGCAGCAATTAAAGCAAGCCATTACTGACTTTGAAGCAAGTTCATCCTCTTCATTACTGATTGAAGTTGTGACTCCCGCAGGGCAAGCCTCCGCGCATATTAAATCACTCTGCTCAACCATTCAGGGGCTGTAAATGCCCCTAAATCACCACTCTTGCAAGCCCCTAAATTCTTCGCAACTGAGTGCGCTTCGTCCCACACAGCAAAAGCCTGCATTACGCTTGTTATTTGTGCACGGCTTTTTAGGCAGTAGTAAAGATTGGCAATCGCTGGTGGAGTATTTGCCTGCTCAGTGGGATGTGTACGCTATAGACCTTCCCGGACATGGCTGTGCGAGTGATATGTTGATCCCGAATAGCTTTGATGGCTTTGTTGACAATATCTGCCAACAATTACAGCAATTACCTGATGGTCATGTTTTAGATGCTCAAGCGTCAGATGAGCAAGTGCCTGTGGTTTTAGTCGGCTATTCGCTAGGCGCACGTTTATTAATGCACTTAGCGCTGCAAGTTCAGCAACGCAATATCGCCATTGCAGGATTTGTATTAGAAGGAGGAAACTTTGGCCTGCAACTAGGGTCAGAGAAACAGGAGCGTTGGCAAAGTGACAGCCGTTGGATTGAGCGTTTCGCACAACAGGCACTGCCAGATGTATTGCATGATTGGTATCAGCAATCGGTATTTTCATCTTTAAGCAGTGAGCAAAAATCTCGGTTGGTCGAGGAGCGATCGCGCAATAATGGTAAAGCATTAGCCAAAGTCATGACGGTGACTTCACTAGCTAAGCAGCAGTATTTACTGCCCCAGTTACACTGCGCAGGACACAGCACCCAGTATAAGATTTACTATATTGTGGGAGAGCATGATGCAAAGTTTTGTCATTTGTACGCGCAAAATACCGTGCCTTATGAGGTGATATTAGGGGCTGGACATAACGCTCATAAAGAACAACCCTATAAATATGCGCAAAAATTGACACAGCTCTTATCCATTGCACAGTCAAACTAGATATTATGCTCCTCGCATGATGCAGGCATTAACGCTGGGTTAAATGTTGGCTCAAATGTTGGCTTAGGAAATTATAATTATGAGAAAGGCGAGTTTATATCGTTATCAGCTTGAGATGGATAGCGGTGTTATTTTACGTGAACAAAAACTGACAAGCCGAGAAGGCTGGGTAGTCGAATTATCTGAAAACGATCGCATTGGTTATGGCGAGGTGGCACCTTTAATAGGATTTAGCCACGAAACGATGGACCAAGCATTTGTAGAAGTGGTTGCTCGACTAAAGAAATGGACGCAGGGAGAAGAGTTAGACTGTAACTCTCCTTACCCTTCGGTTGCTTTTGGTTTATCCATGGCACAATACGAATTAAATGGATTATTGGGTGCTGAAGGTAACTATCAAGCTGCTCCTTTTTGCCACGGTGATCCAGACGATCTTCTGCCTGCATTAAATGCAATGCAGGGTGATAAAGTAGCCAAAATTAAAGTTGGTTTATATGAGCCGATCCGTGATGGCATTTTAGTTAACTTATTTTTAGAAGCCACGCCTGATATCCAGTTAAGACTGGACGCCAACCGAGTTTGGAGCTTAGAGAAAGCCAAAAAGTTTGCCAGTAAAATTAACCCTTCGCTACGCTCTCGCATTCAATATATTGAAGAGCCGTGCAGTGCGCCGGGTGACAGCCTAACGTTTGCCATAGAAACCGGTATTGCCATTGGTTGGGATGAAACTCTACAAAATGGTGTGATGAACCCAGATTTTAATCTTGAATTTCTTACTGGCGCCAAAGCGATTGTGATTAAACCGATGCTCATTGGTAATTTGCAGCGTTGTATTCAATTGATAGAAAAAGCTCAAGCGCTAGGGCTTATCGCGGTGATCAGCTCAAGTATTGAGTCCAGTTTAGGATTGTCCCAGCTGGCGCGCCTAGCGCATCAATTTACCCCAATGACCACGCCGGGCTTAGATACACTACAGCTGTATAAAGAGCAGTTGCATACGCCGTGGCCAGGAAGTGAATTACCGGTCAGAAGTTTAAGCTCTCAAACCTTAGTTTGGCAGCAGAGCTCGGAATAAACTTTGCCGCTTAGTACGCCTTTTTCTCATCAATCCCCCCTTTGTTATTGGAGTGAATGCTCTGATAACAAAGCTATTGCAACTCCAGTTCCAATTCAAGCAACCGCTCAAACAACAACCCAGAAAACAAAGCTAAATAGCTGTGCTCTAGAATGCAGTGACGGGCGTTATTCATGGTCAGAGTTGGCAAGGTATGTCGCGAGCGTACGACAGCAATTGTCGTCGATAGGATTAGGCGATAATGATGTGCTGATGTTGGTGACTGCGCACAGCTCACTGCAAAGTTTAATAGTGTATCTAGCCGCACTAGAAGCTGGGATAGTGGTTTCGATAGTACCTTTATTGCCGGAATCTGAGCTTATTAAGCGCCAAGCTTTACTTGGCTGCACACATTGTTATTTGTGCCCAAGCGTGGAGTCTCAATTAGCGGATTCAATTGACGCTATCTATCTAGACTTTACAGTTTTTGATCTTGCTTCTAGGGATTGTGAGCCCTCCCATTCATATTTTTCTGCATCGAATATCGCAAGCTTGATTTTCACATCAGGCTCGACAGGCGATCCCAAGGCAGTAGCGCACAGCGCGACAAACCATTTAGCCTCTGCCATCGGATTACAGCAACAATTTAGCTTTGATGCTTCGAGCACTTGGCTTTTGTCTTTACCGCTGTTTCATGTTTCTGGTTTAGCTATAGTGTGGCGTTGGCTGCTCAGTGGCTGTTGCTTGCGCTTAAAAGAGGGAAAGGGATTAAACCTGCAAGGCGTTACCCACACATCAATGGTGCCAACCCAACTGCAACAAGTATTACAACAAATAGAACGCGGAGCACTGCCAACGCCTTTAACCTTGCAACGAGTATTATTGGGCGGCGCTATTATTCCTCATCAACTGGCAAATGCGGCGCGTGAATATGGCATTGATACTTGGGCGGGATATGGGTTGACCGAAATGGCATCCACAGTGACCGCTAAACGAGTGGATGAGACCGATAGTGCAGGGCAAGTGCTAGGCAAGCGCGCGATAAAAATTGATCATCAAACCATCTTGGTGGCAGGCGAGACCTTAGCGGTGGGTTATTGGCAAAAAGGAAGGCTATCCCCGCTACCAATGTGTGATGGTTGGTTTGATACCAAAGATCTTGGTCGCTGGCAAAATGATGAACTGGTCATTATGGGGCGAGCGGATAACCTGTTTATTTCTGGCGGTGAGAATATCCACTGTGAAGAAATTGAGCGGGTATTAATCAAACATCCATCGATTATGCAGGCATTTATTGTGCCAGTGGTCGACTCAACCTTTGGTCATAGACCAGTGGCGTTATTGGCTTTGTCGCAAGGCACAATTAACGGCGCGTTAAAGCAAGAGCTTAACGAGCTTTGCTTATCCTTTCTACAAAAATTCAAATGTCCTATTGCTTACCTACCAATACCGAGCACCTTATTAAATCAGGGAATTAAGGTTTCTCGAGCCAAACTTAAAAACTGGTTATCAGAGCAGCAAATCGAGCATTTCTAGCGCATCTATTATAACGAAAATTCACAGTTTCAATTTTTATAGAATCATTTAGTTATGATATAGAGCAAAACAGTTTTTCTCAAAGCAGGTCGATAGCGTCATAATCCTAACCAATGAATAGGGTAATTAATTTACCAACTGATATAACGGAATGGACTATGTATTTTCTTTGGGCACTTGTCGCAGCATGTTTAGGCGTAGCAATAGCCGATCACGGCTTATTGGGTTCAATTGCGCAGGCGCTGGGTTTTGCGCTAGTGGTGGGAATAGCATTTAGCCAAAGTGGTAAGTCGGTAAAGAAAAGCAGTGACTGGCTACTGTCGAGAGTAAAGCCAAGTCACTATGATAAGGTGCTATAAATACAACAGGGTAATTAACGCTCTAGCGACCCATTAATGCAGAAGCCATAGTAAAGTCCCGACAGAAATCGTTAACCATAAGCCGACACCAAATAATAAAGGTTTAACGCCCGCTTCTTTGACTTGATCTAATGAAATAGCAGAGCCAATCAAAAATAAACAAGCCACTAAGGTTTGTTTTGCCACCGAAAAGGTCATGTGATAAAACGCATCAAATTGTGGCAATAAATCACTCACAACCACAGCCGCAATATATAAGAAGATAAAGGTAGGCACTTTTATTTTGTGTTCCTTGCCCTTACCAAAATACCAAGCACTGCCAATGGTCACAGGAATAATCCACAAAGCGCGAGCCAGTTTTAATGTAGTTGCTGTGCGCAGTGCTTCTTCACCGTAGGCACTAGCTGCGCCTACCACAGATGAAGTATCGTGAATCGCAATGGCCGCCCAAACCCCAAAAGTGTGCTGATCTAGATTTAAAGCATGACCAATCACAGGAAAGACAAACAGCGCGATTGAGTTGAGAATAAAGACAGTAGCAAGCGCTAAACCCGTTTGGTTAGCATTGGCATTGATCGCGGGAGATACGGCCACAATGGCGCTTCCGCCACAAATCGCGGTACCACTTGAAATGAGATAACCGGTTTTCTTATCTATGCCCAGTTTAATCGCCACCCAGGTACCAAGCAGTAGGGTAACAAAAATCGTGGTCATGATAAGACCGATACCACTAGAGGTCGCTTTAAAGGCTTCTGCCAACGAAATACCAAAACCTAAACCAATAATAGAATAGCTCAGTAATTTTTTGGTCCATTTTGCAATCGGTAAGTGGGTCGGCACTAACCCTAGTTGGGATAAAATTAATCCCAAAACTAACGCGGATGGTGACTGCAATAATGGTGTAAAACATAGGACGAGCACAATAAAAAATGGAATGTGCTTTTTGGTAAATAACGGCATAGGATTAGCTATCTTTAAATTTGCGCTTATGATAACTACCTCAAGCCAAATACACATAATTAATGTAGGGTTTAGCACTCATTGTTCTATTGAAAACACTGTATATGCTATCTGGTGATTAAAAAGAGTGTGATGCAGTGCTAGATTGCAATAAACTTTAACAACTCAATGAGCAAAGCCAGTTCATTTATTTAATGCTAATAGGTAGTATTAAACCGACTCATAGAAATCAAAGAGAGATTATGAAACGCATTTTTTCGATTATGGCTGTATTGCTAGTATCAGTAGCTATGGTGTATGCACCTGTTACTGAAGCAAAGCGATTTGGCGGTGGTAAATCTTTTGGTAAGAGCTTTAAAACGGCTCCGGCACCGAAAGCAAAACCAACAAACACTAATTCTTTAAACAACAAAGGCACGCAAAATCCAACGAGAAGAGGCGGATTAATGGGTGGCCTTATGGGAGGCTTACTTGCGGGTGGTCTGCTAGCGGCGTTCTTTGGCGGTGCGTTTGAGGGTATCCAGTTTATGGATATTCTTATTATTGGTTTGATTGCCTTTTTTGCCTTCAAATTCTTGCGCGGTATGCTGGGAGCAAAAGCAGGCAGTATGAATCAGCAGCGTCCAGCGTATTCAAACGGCCCTCAAGCAAGCAACAGTCAGTTTAAACAGCAAGCTGAGCCGCAATCGTTCACTGAGTCAAAACCGTTTACTGAGCCAGCATCATCAAACACTGGTTTTGGTAGTTCAGCACATTCAGATGTGCCACATAACTACCCACCGGGTTTTGACCATGCTGCTTTCGTGAATGGTTCACGTGAACATTACCGTATTTTGCAAGGCGCATGGAATCACAATGAGTTAGAAACGATTCGTGAATACGTATCGGCAAGCTTGTTTGATGACCTAAAATCAGAGCGTGCTTCACTACAAGGTGAACAGCATACAGACGTTATGTATGTAGACGCTGAAATTGTACGTGCTGATTACGACGCAAGCAAAGCGCAACTTAGCTTGCAGTTTACGGGTCGCTACCGTGACACAGTAGAAAATGTTGAAGAAGATATCAGTGATATCTGGCACCTTGAGCGTGATCTTACTCAGCCAAATGCACCATGGTTGATTGTCGGTATTCAAGTGTAATTTCTTTTGCATAGCAAATACTAACGAAAGGTCGGAACTGAGTTCCGGCCTTTTTTTGCTCTATAATACCAATCGTACTAAATAACTGGTCATTCTAGCTTGTTAAAATGCTCGATAACGGCGTTAGAATTTTTGATTGTAGAATAACTACTTATCGAAAAATTCTGCCTTGTTCTCGAGCATTTTTCCTGCGCTAGCTCTGATCACTTACTTAGTGTGATTGGTATAATTTTGATTGATATGAACAATTAGAATTCAATAAACAGAAATCCTTATCAGCACGTATACTTTATGACACTAAGTAGGTAGAGGAATAAGAGACAGTTTCTTCTGCGTATATTTTTAAAAAGGAAGAGGTATAAAGTATATGAACATTATCCTATTTTTGTTGATCGGTGCTGTTGCAGGTTGGTTAGCAGGTAACTTCATGAAAGGCGGCGGCTTTGGTGTGGTTGGCAATATTGTGGTTGGTGTTTTAGGTGCTGTTGTGGGTGGTGTGGTATTTAACGCTATTGGCTTAGCCGCAGGTGGCATTGTTGGCTCTTTGGTTGTGTCGACTGTTGGCGCCATACTGCTACTGTACATTGTTGGTTTTATTAAACGACTTTGATCTTCACCTTCCAATAATATCGATAGGCGATTTTGCGCCTTTTAGTGAGCGTATATTGTTTTATGTAAATGACGTACTATATGCTCACTTATCTTGATACAGACTCTTATGACTAGCATCCCAATCAAACAAATCTCTGAAAAACAGGTGAACGAACCTGAAGTAGCGTGCAGTACTTGCTGCGCCAGTTGTTGCCGTTTAGAGGTGATGATCATTACCGATACGGGAGTTCCTGAAGAGCATATTGCTACCGATAAATGGGGCGGGGAAACCATGTTACGTCTAGAGGACGGGTGGTGCTCAGCGGTAGATAGAGACACTATGTTGTGCACTATTTATGAAAATCGTCCTTGGATCTGTCGAGAGTTTGAAATGGGTTCTTATGAGTGTCGTAACGAATGGGAGACTCGTAATTAGACGTTATTGACGCTCTTATAATTTGTTTAGCGCAACAGACAAAAAAAGGCCGGTATTTAAAAATACCGGCCTTTGTCATTTTAGTCAGTGAGCAACGATTATTGAGTTGCTTGAATTGCTGTTAGAGCAACTGTGTAAACGATATCGTCTACTAGTGCGCCACGAGACAAGTCATTAACTGGTTTGCGCATGCCTTGCAGCATTGGACCGATAGATACTAGGTCTGCTGAACGCTGTACCGCTTTGTAAGTTGTGTTACCAGTGTTTAGGTCTGGGAATACAAATACAGTTGCTTTACCTGCTACAGGAGAGTTAGGTGCTTTAGAAGCTGCTACGTTCTCCATGATTGCTGCATCGTACTGTAGAGGACCGTCGATCACTAGATCAGGACGTTTCTCTTGAGCAAGTTTAGTTGCTTCACGTACTTTATCTACGTCTGCGCCTTTACCTGACTCACCAGTAGAGTAAGAGATCATTGCAACGCGAGGGTCGATGCCGAATGCCGCTGCAGAATCTGCAGATTGGATAGCGATTTCAGCCAATTGCTCTGCTGTTGGATCTGGGTTGATTGCACAGTCACCGTATACCAATACTTGATCAGGCAGAAGCATGAAGAAGATTGAAGAAACGATAGACGCATCAGGTGCAGTCTTGATGATTTGGAACGGAGGAACGATAGTGTTTGCTGTAGTGTGAACTGCACCAGAAACAAGACCGTCTACTTCGCCATTCTCAAGCATCATAGTACCTAGGAATACTGAATCTTGTAGCTTCTCACGAGCCACAACTTCAGTCATGCCTTTCTTAGAGCGAAGCTCTACAAGACGTGCAACGTAGTTTTCACGTACTGCATCAGAATCGATGATTTCAACGCCAGCGCCTAGCTCAACACCTTGTTGTGCTGCAACGCGACGGATTTCGTCAGGGTTACCAAGAAGTACACAGTTAGCGATACCGCGCTCAGCACAGATAGCCGCAGCTTTAACTGTACGTGGCTCATCACCTTCTGGAAGAACGATACGCTTGTTAGCACGACGAGCAAATTCAGTTAGCTGGTAACGGAATGCTGGTGGGCTTAGACGACGAGATGCAACAACACCTTCAGTTAGAGTATCAATCCAAGGACCGTCGATGTGGCTTGCAACGTGTTCGTTAACGAACTCGATACGCTCTTTATCATCTGCTGGTACTTCAACGCTAAAGCTTTGAAGGTTTAGAGATGTCTGCCAAGTGTTACCTTGTGCTTTGAAGATAGGTAGACCTGAGTCAAATGCTGGTTGACATAGACCACGAATTTCTTCAGGGATGTCGTAACCGCCAGTCAATAGGATTGCACCGATTTCAACGCCGTTCATTGATGCAAGAGCTGCTGCTACGATTACATCTGGACGGTCTGCTGAAGTTACAAGCAGTGAACCTGGTTTGAAGTGCTCAATCATGTTTGGTAGAGAGCGTGCACAGAAAGTGATGCTCTTAATACGACGGCTAGAGATTTCGCCTTCGTTGATGATATCAGCGTTTAGGTGTTTAGCCATATCGATAGCACGAGTAGCGATAAGCTCTACACTCCAAGGCACACAACCTAGTACGCGTACTGGGCTAGTGTTGAAGATTTCCATTGACTGGATATTCGCTTGTTGAGCTGCATCAGAATCATCAAAGATTTCAGATAGGTCAGGGCGAGTACGGCCAGCTTCATCCACAGGAGCGTTAAGTTTGTTGATGATAACGCCTGAGATGTTTTTGTTTTTCTTGCCACCGAAGTTAGATACTGCAACTTCGATACGCTCTTTAAGTTGAGATGGGTTGTAAGTGCCTGGAGTAGCAACGAACACGATCTCAGCGCCAAGAGTTTTAGCAATTTCTTCGTTCACTTGGTTAGCAAACGGGTGCTTACGAGTAGGAACAAGACCTTCAATCAGGGTCACATCTGCGTCGTTAATTTGGTTGAAACGCTCAACGATTGTTTCTAGCAAAACGTCAGTTTGCTCGTTACGGATAAGCGATTGCGCTTCGTCCATTGGCGTTGGAGTACCAATCTTAATATCATTGTTTGATTTAAGAATAGTAGATGTTAGATCTGGTTGGTTGCCGCCTGTACGTGGCTGAGCGATAGGCTTGTAAAACGAAACGTTTACACCTTTGCGCTCCATGGCACGAATAACGCCCATGCTAACACTAGTAAGACCAACACCGGCGCTAATTGGGACAAGCATAATGGTACGAGACATAGTCTGAAGACCTCGAAATGTATGAAAAAGTCTCAGCTGGGGGAGCAGCTGAACCAAAACTAAACAGGTGAGGAAATCCTCACCTGTTTAAAGTAATTAAAGACCAGCTAAACGTGCTGTGTCTTCTGCAATAACTAACTCTTCGTTAGTAGAGATAACCATTGCTGGGATACGGCTGCTAGCAGCAGTGATAGTACCTTCGCCGCCGAAACGTGCTTTAAGGTTAGCTTCACCATCTACTTCGATGCCGAATACGCCAAGACGATTTAGAACCATCTCACGAATAGGAGCAGAGTTTTCACCGATACCACCGGTGAATACGATAGCGTCTAGACGACCTTCTAGTGTTGCTGTGTAACCTGCAACGTATTTCGCTAGACGGTGACAGAATACGTCCATCGCACGAGTCGCTTCTTCTTTCTTACCGTAGTTGTCTTCAACAAAACGACAATCAGAAGTCACTTCTGTTAGACCTTGTAGGCCAGACTCTTTAGTTAGCATAGTGTTGATTTGATCCACTGTGTAACCTAGAGAGTCGTGTAGGTGGAAGATGATAGCTGGGTCGATGTCACCACAACGAGTACCCATTACTAGACCTTCTAGAGGAGTAAGACCCATAGAAGTATCTACACACTTACCGTTTTTAATTGCACAAACAGAAGCACCGTTACCTAAGTGACAGTTGATGATGTTTAGTTCGCTTTCTGGCTTACCTAGTTGCTCAGCTGTTTCACGAGCGATAAATAGGTGAGAAGTACCGTGCATGCCGTAACGACGGATGCTGTGCTCTTTGTATAGGCTGTATGGAAGAGCGTATAGGTACGCTTCTTCAGGCATTGTTTGGTGGAAAGCAGTATCAAATACAGCTGACATTGGTAGAGCAGGGAATGCTTTTTGCGCTGCTTTAATACCAACGATAGCGGCAGGGTTGTGAAGAGGAGCTAGTGCTGCACAGTCTTCAATACCTTTAACTACGTCATCAGTAATCAATGCTGATTCAGTGAATTTTTCACCGCCGTGAACAACACGGTGGCCAACAGCACCAAGCTGCTCTGATAGTTCAGGTTTAGAAGCTAGGATAGTGTCTACGATAAAAGTTAAAGCTTCATCGTGAGCTGCACCATTACCTAGTGCTGCTTCGTGTTTGCCGTCCAATTTCCACTTAATACGTGCTTCAGGAAGGTGCAGGCACTCTGCAAGACCAGTAAGATGCTCTTCACCGTTGTCCGCGTCAACGATAGCGAATTTAAGAGAAGAACTACCGCAGTTTAAAACTAAAACTAGCTTTGACATGTTTGTTTCCTGTATTTCATCTGATTTATTCAGAAAGAATGAATTTAGTCATTATGAGTAGTCACATATTCGATGTAGGATGCTACTCAGTTTCAATTGCAACAATTTCCCTTTGTTGACCGTATTACCTTTCAGGATACGTTTTCAATCCTTGCTAACTGGCCTCTCTGTCGCCTAATATGTAGTTAAGGGCGAAGCTATAGATGAGACGCTGACAAGGATAGCGATAATAGGCAAATATAACAAAAAAAATTGAAATTACTTTATCTTTTATCAATTTTTTATGTTTATTTTTTAATTTTTAAAATAATTTTTAGCGATTTGGGCATGGTTGGAAAGATTGGAATGTTTCACAGATTGAGAGATGGGCAGATGTATATGGATCTGTGGCCGATGAGAAAAGAACTCTCGCCTATGTTCCCTGAGCATCGAGTGATCACGGCGACTCGATTTGGTATTCGAGTGATGCCTGCGGTTGCAGCTATCAGCGTGTTAACTCAATTTACCTTTCATAATGGATCTGGCTTACCGCAAGCAATTGTGGTGGCACTGTTTGCTATTAGTTTACCTATTCAAGGCTTTTGGTGGTTAGGTACACGCTCTAATACACTTTTACCGCCGAGTTTAGCCAACTGGTATCGTGAAATTCATCAAAAAATCTTAGATTCGGGCACCTTGCTTGAACCACCTAAAGCTAAGCCTCGCTATAAAGAGCTCGCACAACTGTTAAATAGAGCCTTTCGACAGTTAGACAAAACCGTTCTAGAACGCTGGTTTTAATTCCTTTTTAACTCCATTCTAAGCGCCTTGTTAAATGGACGTAATCTATCGAGATTATGTCCAATTCATTCCTGCACACTAAATCTTGAATTCGCCTTTACACTTCTTTTTGTGACACTTCCTTAACATCTCAATAAAGACGAGAGATAAATCACGTTCTTTACTTTTATTTTACATCTCATACTGGTAATAATGGATCTCTAGAGTTTTAAGTGAAATCTGTTTCATTTTAAACCTGTTATAGATCTTAGTGACTCAAAGTATAAAAATGGATATCAAACTCAGCTTTGTTTGCTGAATCAAGGAGTGAATATGAAAACAAATAAGATGCTTGTTACCGCCTGCCTGGTCGGTACTGCGCTGCTATCTAGTGCCAATGTTATGGCAAAAACAGCAAAAGTCGCTGTGTCGCAAATTGTTGAGCACCCAGCTTTGGATGCCACGCGTCAAGGTCTGCTGGATGGCCTAAAAGCAAAAGGCTACGAAGAAGGTAAAAACCTAGAGTTTGATTATAAAACTGCGCAAGGTAACCCTGCGATTGCGGTGCAAATAGCGCGTCAATTTGTCGGTGAAAATCCAGATGTATTAGTGGGCATCGCAACGCCAACCGCGCAAGCATTGGTATCTGCCACTCGTGACATTCCAGTGGTGTTTACGGCAGTGACTGATCCTGTTGGCGCAAAACTTGTTTCTCAGTTAGAACAGCCGGGCAAAAACGTAACGGGTTTATCTGACTTATCACCGGTTGCCCAGCACGTCGATCTGATCAAAGAAATCCTACCAAACGCAAAAACCATTGGTGTGGTGTACAACCCAGGTGAAGCCAACGCGGTGAGCCTTGTTGAGCTATTAAAAGTGGCAGCCAAAGAAAAAGGCTTAATGGTAGTTGAGTCTACAGCGCTAAAAAGTGCGGATGTACTATCGGCAACTCAAGCTATCGTTTCTAAGGCTGATGTGATTTACGCACCTACCGACAATACCGTAGCCAGTGCGATAGAAGGTATGTTAGTTGCGGCAAATCAGGCGAAGAAACCGGTATTTGGCGGCGCAACTTCCTATGTGAAAAAAGGCGCAATTGCTAGCCTAGGCTTTGACTACTACCAAGTCGGCGTGCAAACCGCAGACTATGTAGCGGCTATTTTAGATGGTAAGCAACCGGGTTCTCTGGACGTTAAAATTGCTCAAGGTTCTGATCTAGCCATTAGTGAAACGGCTGCGAAAAAGCTCGGAATTACTATCCCTCAGTCTGTCGTGGCACGTGCGACCGAAGTTAACTAAATAAATGGGCCAGCCTTAATCGGCTGGCTTTTAGTTTTACGGCATGTATTTGTAGTGCATTTATTGCAGTGCATGTATTTGTAAGAACATTTATTTTTGGTATTTGGCAGAGGAGTATGTATGTCTGCTTTTGCATTTTTTGGGGCGCTAGAGTTGGGCTTAGTCTATGGCCTTGTCGCACTGGGCGTTTACCTGACTTTCCGCGTTTTAGATTTCCCTGATCTTAGTGTTGATGGATCTTTTCCTATGGGAGCTGCGGTGGCGGCAACCGCTATTGTTGCAGGGGTAAACCCATGGCTAGCAACTGGTATGGCAATCATTGCCGGTGGCGTTACTGGATGGGTGACGGCTTTTCTAGCGGTGCGTTGCGGTATTTTACACTTGCTGGCATCCATTCTTACTATGATTGCCGCTTTCTCTATTAATATCCGCATTATGGGCAGACCTAATATTGCCTTGCTCGGTGAAGATACCATATTGACGCCATTTGAGAGCATTGGCGATCCTATGCTAGTGCGTCCTATTGTGGTGGGCGTCTTAGTATTACTGGCGGCATTTTTTATTGTGCGTTTACTCAATAGTGATTTTGGGCTTGGATTACGAGCAACTGGCGTAAATGCGCGCATGGTGCGAGCTCAAGGCGGAAGCACTTCGTTTTATACCTATTTTGGTTTGGCATTATCCAATGGTTTGGTTGGCTTTGCTGGCGCGTTGTTTGCGCAAACCAATAGCTTTGCTGATGTGACATCCGGCGTAGGTACCATAGTCGTAGGTTTAGCGGCGGTAATCTTAGGGCAAACTTTAATCCCAGGACGTAAAATCTGGGTGGCCGTAGCGGCGGTAATTATTGGCTCAGTGCTGTATCGATTGGCGGTGGCGTTTGCGTTAAGTTCGGGAATGTTTGGTCTGCAAGCATCCGATCTGAACTTAGTGACTGCTATTTTGGTGGCAGTGGCATTAATCGCACCTAAGATGAAAGCCAAATACAAAGCTAAGCAACAACTTCAACAAGCACGCAGTGATAAGGAAGTGGCATGATTGAGTTAAAAAATATTCAGGTCACTTTTAATCCTGGCACTATTTTAGAAAACAGAGCATTGCGCGGCGTGGATCTTGTGGTGCCTGAACATGAGTTTTTGACCGTAATTGGCTCTAATGGGGCCGGTAAATCAACCCTCTTGGGAGCGGTGACCGGTGAGACGCCTATGGTTGGAGGTAGCGTTATTATCGACAACCTTGATGTAACTCGCCGCAGTGTCGATCAAAGAGCCAGTTTATGTGCGCGCGTGTTTCAAGATCCTTTAGCAGGCACCTGTGGCGATCTGACTATCGAAGAAAATATGGCATTGGCGTATCGCCGTGGGCATCGTCGAGGTTGGAATTTAGCGCTTTCGAGCAAGCGACGAAAACTCTTTCAAGATCGCATCGCAATTTTAGGTTTAGGTTTAGAAGATAGGCTTGGTGATAGTATTGGGCTACTTTCAGGCGGTCAAAGACAGGCAGTGAGCTTGGTTATGGCAACCCTATCGGACAGTAAATTGCTGCTTCTTGATGAGCATACTGCCGCGCTTGATCCTCGCATGGCGGCGTTTGTGATTGATTTGACTAAGACGGTAGTCAAAGAGTTTAACCTCACGGCAATGATGGTCACGCACTCAATGAAAGATGCCTTGGCCTGTGGCGATCGCACTGTGATGTTGCATCAAGGCGAAATTGTATTGGATGTTGCAGGGGAGCAACGCGCGCATATGGGCGTGCCCGATCTACTGGAAATGTTCAGTAAAGTGCGTGGTGAGGAGCTTAGCGATGATGGGTTATTATTGAGCTCATAAGCTGTTAGATAGAGTGTTTAACTACGCTAAAAAGAGCACCTAAAAGAACGCTTAAAAGAACACCATAAAAAACCAAAAGCGTGCTGTTGCCTTATCAAAAAAGGTGTAGCACGCTTTTTTATTTATTCTACAATCAAAAATTCTAACGCCGTTATCGAGTGCGATTAGTATTGGTTATGCGCTGACTAATAACTGCTGTTGATAGCGCTGAATATAGTCCACGATAGGTTCCGCGGTATTGAATTTACGAATATTGTGAAATAACTCTTTTGCTTCAGGGTATTGCTGACGCAGGTAAGAGAACCATTGTTTAACACGATTTGGGTAATAGAGCCCTTTATCGCCTTTCATTTCGTATTCAGAGTATTTCAATAGTAAAGCGACTACTTCCACCCATGGCATGACCGCATGGTTATGTTTGACTACATTCCCAAGGTTGGGCACATTGAAAGAGCCGCGACAGACCATCAAAGAGTCTATGCCAGTGGTTCCTTGGCAACGTTGACCATCGGCGTAGTTCCAAATTTCACCATTGGCAATTAATGGCATCTTGGTGTGTTGACGAATTTTTTGTAAATAGTCCCAGCGAATTTGGTCAGCTTTATAACCGCCTACTTTAGTGCGAGCATGAATGGTGAGCTCACTCGCGCCAGCGTTTTCCACCGCGTCCACAATCTCAAAGCAGTCATCAGGGTTTTCCCAACCCAGACGAATCTTGGCGGTAACGGGGATCTCACTAGGCACTGCGGCTCGACAAGCATTGATGATTTGATACATCAGCTCAGGCTCTTTTAATAAAACCGCGCCACCTTTACTTTTATTGACCAAACGAGCCGGACAACCAAAATTAAGGTCGATACCCGCCGCACCTAGGTTATAGGCCTTAAAGGCATTTTCCGCCATCCATTGTGGATGCTGACCTAAAAGTTGCAGATGCACGGGTGTGCCAGATTTAGTTTTTGAGCCTTGCAACAGTTCAGGGCACAGCTTATAGAAGGAGCGATCAGGTAATACTTGGTCGCTGACACGAACGAATTCGGTGACACATAAGTCAAAGTCGTTGATATCAGTAAGGATTTCTCGCATTAGATGATCGAGAACACCCTCCATAGGGCCAAGTACAAGACGCATTATTCATTCTACCTTTGTGTGCAGGAGGGCGGATTTTAGAGGGTTTTGGGTAAAATGTCACCGACAAATATAACTCGCAGTGAGTAGTGTAGAAGCGTAAGCCATTTTCACTCATACTAGAGAAAAATTAGCAGAGTACATTTTATGAGTGATTTAATTAATCTCCCACCACAGATACAAGAAAGTCGCTATTTTTGGGAAGGGGCAATACTTGCCGCAAACCTGACCGTAAAGCCTTTAGAGCCAGAAGCATGGGCGCAATCACTATGTGCTGAAGACTTTATCGAAGTAAAACCAACCATTATTGAACACATTAATGCTCAATATGCGCACTTAAAAGCCAATCAATATTCGGCGCTTGAGCTGACAGAAAACAATACAGAGCATTTAGCTGACTTAGCAGAAGGTTTTCTGTCTGTTTGGCCGATTGTTGAGCAAGAGTGGCAACCTCTTGAACTGAACGATGGCACAGCCCGAATGTTATCAGCATTACTGACTACCTTGTCATTACTGGTGGACGAAGAGCAAACACATGCGCAAATGAAGCAAGCAGGCTATACCGACCTTCCGCAACGCGTTGATTTGCAACCGCAAATGGATTTGATGATCAATGAAGTTGCACAAGCGGCGGATGAGTTGATGGTGGGCAATAAAAGTCAGACCCTAAACCCTTATAAAGACGTTGGTCGTAATGACATTTGTCCTTGTGGCAGTGGTAGGAAATTTAAGAAGTGTTGCGGGGCTTAGTCAAAGCTAGCTGAGCATATTGTTGGGATATAGCGGTAATGGATATAGGAAAGCCCATATCCATTACCCTTTTTACTACCTTTGCTAAATAGCCCTTACTTAATGACGATTAGTACTGTTGTAGATCATTTAGAATTTGCACTAAATCAGGGTTTTCTTTCTTAAATTTGTCGTAAACACTCGCGACTTTAGCTTTGAATGCAGAAACGTCAACGCTGACGACCTCACCGCCGTTTTTGACGATTTCAGATTTTGCATAATCAGAGTATTCATCCCACGCTTTATCTTGAACATCCAATGTTTCTTGCGCGATTTGACGGATAGTTGCTTGGTCTTCTTTTGATAAACCATTCCAGATTTCAGTTGAAACCACTAATAAGTCAGGGATCATGGTATGTTGATCCAATGTGTAATATTTCGCGACTTCATACTGGCGAGTAGAGAAGTAGGTTGGAATGTTATTTTCAGCGCCATCAACCACCCCTTGTTGCAATGCTGAATACACTTCACCTGATGAGATAGGCACTGGGCTAACACCAAGTGCTTTCATCGTATCGATATCGATAGGAGAGTTTTGCACACGGATTTTTAAGCCTTTAAGATCTTCAGGTTTGGTGATCTTAGTTTTTGTATAAAATCCGCGAGAACCACTAGACAAGAATGCTAGGCCAATAAAGCCATCTTTGGCTGACGATTGTAGGATTTTTTGACCTACCGGACCTCGTAGAATTCTTTTTGAATCCGCTTCATCTTTATATAAGTAAGGCAAAGATAGCACTTTATATTCAGGAGAAAACGAAGCTGCTAAGCCGCCGCCCACTTTGGCGAACGCCAAAGTACCGTTTTGCACCATTTGCAACGTTGACTCTTCATTGCCTAAGGTCAAGTTTGGATAAACTTTGACTCTCATACTGGTTCTTTTGGTGACTTCTTTAGCAAACCAGCTTAAAGATTTATGAACAGGATGATCCAGTGGCATTGCGTGTGCAAGCTTTTGAACCCTAGCTGATGCGTTAAATGACATAGATAACAAGACTAATCCAGCGCATGATAATAATGTGTTTAATTTTATTAATTTCATTTTATTTCCCTGATTAAATTATTGATTAATAACCCGCTAGTTTTGGAAGCCACATTGTTAAGTTTGGAAATGCCGTAACAATGATTAAAGCCAAAAGAATAAGACCGTATATAGGCAGAAGCTTAGGTACGACGTTGCCAATTTTTCTATTTGCTACACTACAACCTACAAATAGGGCAGTACCTACAGGTGGTGTACAGATGCCGATAGATAAGTTAAACACCATCATGATCCCAAAGTGGATTGGGTCCATTCCTAGATGAATACCAATAGGTAAAAGAATGGGGGTGAATATTAATATTGCTGGAGACATATCCATAAATGTACCAACAACTAAGAATATAATATTCATAGAGATTAATATGATTACTGGGTTATCTGAAATATTAAGGATAAAGTCAGCAATATATTGTGGAATATCAGCATTCGACATCGCCCAAGACATTGAGCTTGACGTTGCAATCATCAATAAAACAATTGATGTGATAATGACACTATCAATAACGATAGGAGTAAGTTTTTTTAGTTTTAACTCTTTATATATGAAACCAAGAATTAAACTATATACAACAGCAATAGCTGATGCTTCTGTTGCAGTAAATATCCCGCCAACAATACCACCCATAATCAAAATAACCATGAATAAGCTAGGAATAGCTTCAAGGATGATTTTGTAAGCACTCTTATCTGATTTTACTTTCTCTTGTGGAACTTGATATTTTTTACCAAAAAGCAATACTCCAGCCATAACAGCAAGACCCATTAGTATTCCAGGGAAATAGCCGGCTAAGAATAGATATTGCACTGATGTACCACTGACCAAAGCATAAAGAATCAATACATTTGATGGTGGAATTAACAGGCCAGAAGGACAAGAGGCAATGTTAACGGCAGCTGAAAAATCTTTAGGATATTTTTTTTCATTTTGCAGTTCACCCATTAGACCGCCAACGGCTGCCGCTGATGCTGTTGCAGAACCGGATAGCGAACCAAACATCATATTGGCAATGACATTGACGTGACATAGTGCGCCAGGTAAGCGACCACCAAGTAACATTGCGAAATTAATCAGTCTCTTAGCTATCCCTCCCGAGTTCATGAGATTTCCGGCGAATATAAAAAATGGCAAAGCTAACAGACCAAAATTATCCAAGCCTCCAAGTAACTGTTGCGAAGCTAGACTTGCGGATTTCTCAATAGGAAAATCAAGAAATATGGTTAATAGAGAGGATAAGCCAATACCAAACGCAATTGGCATTCCCATAACCAAGAAAACAAGTAAAGAACTAAATAGAACTATAATTGGCAGCAAATCATATATGGCGTCAGGCATTACAGAAATATAATGATCTGTAAAAAGTAGATTTAGCAGTGTCATAATTAATTACCTAATTTCTTACTATACATATGATGTGATAGTGTGATGATGTCATTTATAGCAAATAAATTTATTAATGCTCCGGCTATAGGTGCCACCAAGTAAATGTAACCCATTGGTAAGTTGGAACCGAAAATACTTAAAGTTGGAGAGACTTGATTGTATTGAAGTGTTCTCATTACGACGCTAGAACCGCCATAGATCAATACTAAACTTGAGAATATAATGACCATTACACTGATTACTATAGAAAGTAATTCTTCATTTTTAACTTTAGTAATGAGCAATTCGATAGCTAAGTGTCGTTTCAATGAGTAAGTATATGCCCCGCCTAAGATACCAATCCAAATAAGAAGGTATCTAGATAACTCATCAGTAAAAGTTGATGGGGAGTTTGTGAAAAAACGAGTAAACACCTGCCAAACTACAGTTGCTACAATTAACCACATTAAAACTACTAGGAGTCCACCTAGCATTTTTGTTATTTTATCAATGATGTATGAAAATAAAGTCACCCACATATTCCTTTTGATAATTTAAATGCTAACTCAATAATTATCGCTATATAGATATAACGCTTTGCCGAATGGGAAGTGTTACAAGATGTTTCCCAGAGGCTTTATGTTATGCGTAACAATAGTGCTTTCAAAGGCACTTTTTCAAGAAATGAGGTGTAAGTCATGAAATTTATATCGATATTGTAATGCTTTTTAATTGTCATTTTTAAATGGACTAAATAACAATTAAATTCGGTTTCTAATATTTCATTTTAATGGGTAATTAGTTGTTTTTAATAAAGGTTTTAATAACCTTAGCGTTAACTAATTAATGATTATCTAAAGTGGTTTCTGGTGGTATATAGAGCCGTTTTGTTTAAAAGGCAGGAGGAGAGGTATTATTGATAATGCTTAAAAAGATAAATTTGATAGTGATTATGAGGGGGCTTCAGAGTTGAACTCGGGGTCAGTGCTATAGAGAGATTGTGATTTAATAATCTGACTTAACATTGAGAGGAAATGTAAGTCAGATTCTATTTTGGTAGCGTAAAGAGGTTACTTTACTACACCTACGGTAAGCAATAGATTGGCAAAGCGACGGCTTTCCCCAGTTGCAATAATGAGCAGGGTATTAGGTGATTTGACGGACTGATAGAAGTCTTCACGCTGCTGGAAACTCATTGGTGTTCCTTGCGGCAGTAGATTCTCATATTCGGCATGAATAGTATTTTCAAAATCATCCGGCCAAGCCATCATCGTTGATGCTTCAACATTGATCAGTTTAGTAATGCTATTGAGTACATCTACTGCATTTAGCATATCTGGAGCAAAATTAAGGTAGATGATTTCAGTTCTTGGATTTGAGTTTGTGACAAATGAAAAATTGCTATCTGCAATCAGAATTTGAGTTTTATGCCCACATTTAGCCAGTACAGACAGTAACTCAGGATGGATGATGCTGGATTTTATCATAGAGGGACTCCTTAAAAAAATGGCGCAACTCGACGTTGCGCCATTTGATTTAAATTACATGCGGTATACGCCACCATTGATGTCTAGCGTAGCGCCAGAAACAAAACCGTCGTATTCAGAAGCAAGGTAAGTGATTGCTTTTGCTACATCTTCAGAGGTTCCAGCGCGACCTAGAGGAATACCACGAACGGTTTCTTCTGCCGACTCTTTCGTCGTGTGTTGGTTGTGGAAGCGAGTACCTAAGATAAGACCTGGTGCAACTGCATTTACGCGAATGCCATAACCACCTAATTCAGCAGCAAGAGAGCGAGTCCAAGTCAGTACCGCACCTTTTGTCATAGAATAAGTTAATGAACCAGAGTGACCACCAGAGCGACCAGCAAGAGAGGCTAGGTTTACGATGCTAGCGCCTTCAGTATTTTCTTTTAAGTAAGGAAGAGCAGATTGCGTAACGTTTTTCATGGTCGTCATGTTGACGTCGAATACAGTTTGCCAATAGTCAGATTCGATTTCACCAAGCCATTTACGAGCAATAATGCCACCCACATTGTTGACAACAATATCGATACCACCAAGGAATGCAGCAGCTTCATTAACACAAGCGATCGTGTCTTCTTCGTTGACTAGGTTAGCAAATCCAAAACTGGCTTTTTGTCCGCGAGACTCAGCGAGTTTAACCAACGCTTCAACACCTTCAGTGCCACTAAAGTAATGAGCAAAAACGTCACATCCAGATTCAATCAATGCTTTGGCTGTTTCATAACCAATCCCTTGCTCAGCACCTGTAATGAACACTTTTTTGTTTTTCAAACTTCCCATTTTAGATCCTTAATAAGTTATTAGCGGTCTCAGAGGCCTTTAAGTTGAAGGGCTAACCCTACTACCAATCGTACTAAATAACGGGTCATTTTAGCTTGTTAAAATACTCGATTACGGCATTAGAATTTTTGATTGTAGAATAACTACTTATCGAAAAATTCCGCCTTGTTCTCAAGCATTTTTCTGCGCTAGTTCTGATCATTACTTAGTGTGATTGGTATAACTTGCTGTAAACAGGCTCCAATATGCTCTTTAAAAGAAGAACGGCTATCTCATTAGCCCATCTTTCTTTTTGTTTAGTCATAGGCAGGCTTGAATTTATTAGCTATTCCTATGATTTATATGGTTATTTTTCTTGTTTCTGCTTCTAAGTTACTTGATGTTATCGGTAACTATTGTGGGTTAGTATAAATAATCAACGGCATAATACAAACACTCATTCTAAAAACGTGAACTGGATCAAAGCACTAAAGTAAAGTGGCGGTAAACATTTACTTACATTTTGCTGGTGTTTTCTACAGGTAAGCCCATGTTTTTTCAGAAGCAAGAATCATCTGAGATAGGTTTGTTTCTTTCCATCTTTGTTGTGGATTTGGATTCTCTATCACAAGGCATCCTATAATATTGTGCGCTGACTCCACTATTGTACGGTTAACTTTAATGGCTGTTTATGTTACTGTAACAGCGGTTTTTTATGTGAGCATATGATAATGAGTGAGAATAAGCGGAAGCCTCGTGCGACATTGCAAGATATTGCAGATCGCGTAGGTGTGACGAAAATGACGGTGAGTCGTTTTATGCGTAATGAAGAGTCTGTATCAGTGAAGACTCGAGCCAGAATTAAGAAAGTGGCCGAAGAACTTGGATATATTCACAACCGCGCTCCTGCTTTGTTATCTAAATCTTCAAGCCGCTCGATTGGCGTATTACTTCCATCATTATCTAACCAAGTGTTTGCTAAGGTAGCTCAAGGTATTGAGTCTGTAACAAACCGCCGTGGCTATGAGGTGTTATTAGGGCACTATAGTTATGAAAACGAAATCGAAGAAAGGAAAATAGCGACACTATTATCCTATCAAGTTGACGGGTTAATTTTGACGGGTACAAGCCATACCCAAAAGACATTGAAGATGCTTGAAACCGCAGGGGTTCCTGTGGTCGAGGCGATGGAACTCCCTGAGTCTCCTATCAATATAGCGGTTGGGCTTGATCATAGAATGGCCGCATATGACGCTGTTAACCTTATGATAAGTAAGGGTAAAAAGAATATAGCTTATTTTGGTGCTCGACTGGATAGTCGTACTAAGCTACGTATGGAAGGTTATGATGAGGCGATGGTTGAAGCTGGCCTTGAGAAAAATCATTTCTTAACCTCAAGTCGTTCTAGTTTTACGATTGCTCGAGACTTATTAACTCGCGCTCTAGATGATTGTCAGTATCTTGATGGTATATTTTGTACCAATGATGATATCGCGATTGGTGCTATTTTAGCCTGTCATGAAATGGGAATTGCCGTTCCAGAGCAAATCAGTGTTGTTGGCTATAACGCCTTTGATATTGGTCAAGCCATTACCCCAAAATTAACCAGCGTCTATACACCAAGGTATGAAATTGGTGAGCTCTCCGCTGAATTATTGCTAAATGCAATAGAAGGCAAAGAGCCTGAAAAACGTGTTCACGATCTTGGATATACCATCACTAACGGTAAGAGCTCCTAATATTCTATGAGTGATTTTGACCAATAAATTGTGCTCAAAATCACTCTTTTCATCTCAAACCCTCACTTCTTCCCTATAATATATTCACAAATAAGTCAGTTACATGTAGTATGTTACCCATAACATAAATAATGTTACCGATAACACTTAATATTGCTTATTGAGTCCATGACCAAAAGCTTACTGAAGAGGTTTAAATGGAAGGTAAAAGCATTGTAATTATGGGCGTTTCTGGCTCAGGTAAATCAACCATTGGTGAGCTTCTTGCTGCTAGATTGTCAGCCAAGTTTATTGATGGCGATGATCTACATCCCAAATCAAACGTTATCAAAATGTCCTCAGGAACTCCGCTCAACGATGATGATCGTGCTCCGTGGTTAGAAAGAATTAACGACGCTATTTTTAGCATTTACTCAAAAAATGAAACCTGCGTCTTTGTTTGTTCTGCATTAAAGAAAAACTATCGTGACGCCATTCGTTGTGGAAATGAAAAAGTACGGTTTATTTTCTTAGACGGCTCTCAAGAGTTAGTTCTTGAGCGTATTCGTATGCGAAATAGTCACTTCATGAAATCAGACATGCTAGCAAGTCAGTTCGCCATTTTGGAGAAACCTGTGGATGAGGATGACGTGATTACTATTGATATCTCCATGTCGATAGAAGAGATGTTAGATGATATTTGTATTCGTTTAGGGGCTTAGAAATGAACAAGGTAGTTGAACAAGTAACGAAAAATCTAATCGAAAGAAGTCGTAAGACTCGTACCGAATTCTTAAACAGAAGCCGCTCTCAAGCGGCTCATGGTAAAAATCGTGCCAGCCTTTCTTGCGGTAATTTAGCGCACGCGGTTGCGGCTAGTTGCAATAAAGAAACCATACTAAATTTAGTTAATTCAAATGTCGCCATAGTGAGCGCCTATAACGACATGGTTTCCGCCCACGAACCGTATCGTCATTTCCCTGAGATAATTAAAGGTGCATTGGCTAAGTTAGGCCATTCTGCGCAAGTGGCCGGTGGCGTTCCTGCTATGTGTGATGGTATCACGCAGGGGCAAGATGGCATGGATATCTCTTTATTTTCTCGTGATTTAATTGCCCAAGCTACGGCTGTGTCTCTGAGTCATAATGTGTATGATTCAACTTTGTTGTTGGGTGTGTGTGATAAAATCGCCCCAGCAATGCTAATGGGTGCAATGTCATTTTCTCATTTACCGACAGCATTTGTTCCCGTTGGTCTGATGGCGACGGGCATTAGTAACGAAGAGAAAACCAGTGTTCGTCAGAAGTATCTGGCGAAGGAAGTGGGTATTGAGACGCTGCAGAAAATGGAGTGCAGTGCCTACCATTCTCACGGAACATGCACCTTCTACGGAACCGCCAACACAAACCAGCTCGTTTTCGAAGCTATGGGCTTAATGCTACCGGGTTCTGCATTCGTACCACCCGATAGCCAACTTCGACACTTGCTAACCGAAGAAGTCGCGGTAAAAGTGGCTTCCTCCACCCTAGGTTCATCAAACTACCGTCCTTTGTATGATGTGGTGACTGAGAAAAATATCATCAATGGTATCGTTGCGCTTCTCGCCTCTGGAGGGAGCACTAACCACACCATTCACATGGTGGCGATTGCCCGCTCTGCGGGGATTTTGCTTAACTGGGATGACATTAGTCAGCTTTCAGGTGCGGTACCTTTATTGGTGAACGTTTATCCAAATGGTTCAGAAGATATGAATGCATTTCATCGTTCTGGAGGTGTGCCTGCATTGCTGAAACGTTTAAATGAAGGTGACTTTTTAAATCGAGATGTGCTGACTTCTTTTGGTCAGTTTAGTGATCAGTTTAAAACGCCTTATATTGAAAATGACCGCTTATGTTGGAGTGACAGTCAAGGCAGTAATAATGGCAGTGTTATTGCGTTAAGTGGCGAGTGTTTTCAAGAAACCGGAGGCATTAAAGTCCTAGATGGTAATATTGGTCGCTGCGTGATCAAGGTCTCTGCCATTGCAAAAGAGTGCAGAAAAGTGAAAGCGCCGGCAAAAGTCTTTACTTCACAACACGATGTCGAAAAAGCTTATCAAGCAGGAGAGCTTAATCAAGATTGTGTTGTCGTGGTCTCGCATAATGGCGCAGCGTCGAATGGTATGCCTGAGCTGCATAAGTTGATGCCTATTCTCGCTAATGTACAAAAAGCAGGCTTTAACGTCGCCTTGATTACCGATGGTCGATTATCTGGTGCATCAGGTAAAGTCCCTTCGGCGATTCATATGTCTCCAGATGCGGCTAGAGGCGGTGCTATCGCACTTATTCGTGATGGCGATATAGTGAGTTTAGATTGTGAAACTGGAAGCGTGAATAACTTGTCAGATATGACAGGTCGTGAGCCTTTGAAAGTGGATACCGAGAGCCAACAACTTACTTTTGGGCGTAATCTATTTGTACTGGCGAGAAATAATGTTTCTTCGGCGGAGGAGGGCGCAAGCTTTATTGTATAGCTTTGCTCACTGATTTTGATTCATGCATAAAAAACGGGAACTGATAATGTCAGTTCCCGTTTTTTATTTAATGCTATCAATACTTAAATACGATTTTTCTTTAAGCCAACCACTTGTAGCAAGGTAAATAGGATAGCAACCACCAGGCTTGCTCCAAAAATAATTACCAACCATTGTGGCATGGATAGGTCTAAAAATGTCCAGACGATTTTGCTACAAGTGCCAGTCGGTAGGAACATCCACGGAACCCATTGATCAAGAGGTGCCCAACTAGGGAAATTGACAAAAATATCGCAGGTATTAAAAGGAGAGGGATCAAATTGGTAGCTCACATGCTCTAGAGCCAGTGATAAACCTTTGGCACTGGCCGCAATCCAACCGACTAATCCTAAGCCGCGTAGAACCGAGTTTTTGGGTTGGCATAGACCGACCATACCTGAGACTGCAATACCTAGCATTGCTACGCGCTCATAGATACACATCACACAAGGTGAAAGTAGCATGACGTGCTGGAAGTAAAGAGCGCAAAGCTCGAAGGCGACCATGGCAACAATCAATAACAGCCATGAAGTGCGAGAGCGAGAAAATTGGTATAAGTTCTCGAGCATGAATCTATTTCCTTATGTGTACATCTATATATGCGCAAAAAAGCCAGCGAGGACTGTCGTTCGCGCTGGCTAATAACAGTAAGTTCTTTTTACCCCTTTAAAGGTGGCAAATCAATAGAGTACCAATAGGGAAATAAGTTCCCTAATGATGAACTACAGAACTTGATACATCGAGAATCTGCGTCGGTGGATCGGTAATCCAGCCGTAGTCCATAAAGGTTGCAGTCATCGGTTCTAAGAAGAACATAATACCGACCATTCCCACTAGGGCTAAAACAACGGTATATGGAAACGCCATAATAACCATTCGGCCATAAGAAAGGCGAATTAATGGTGCAAGAGTTGACGTAAGTAGGAATAAAAATGCCGCTTGGCCGTTTGGTGTTGCTACTGACGGTAAATTGGTACCAGTATTGATAGCCACGGCGAGGAGATCAAATTGTTCACGGTTAATTACCCCGTGCAGTAAGGCCTCTTTAACCTCATTGATGTATACCGTACCGACAAACACATTATCGGAAATCATGGAGAGTACGCCGTTGGCGAGATAGAACAGCACGAGCTGGGTTCCTTGATCTTCTACTGCCAGAACGGCATCGATAATAGGTTCAAAGAGATCTTGCTGAATGATCACGGCAACAATGGCAAAAAAGACAGCCAATAGCGCGGTAAAGGGTAGCGCTTCTTCAAACGCTTTACCTAATGCATGCTCTTCGATGATGCCGGTAAAAGAGGTGGCTAAGATAATGACCGATAGCCCGACTAAGCCGACTGCCGCCACGTGAAAAGCAAGACCGACAATAAGCCATAGCGCAATTGCGCCTTGAACCCAAAGTTTGGCGATATCCTGTTTGGTGCGGCTCTTTTTCTCTTCTTCGTTGTAATCTTCGAGAATTTTTCGTACTTGAGTTGGTAACTCTGATCCGTAGCCAAATATTTTTAGTTTTTCGACCGCAACGGTAGTCAGCAGTCCCATCACTAATACGGGTAAGGTAACGGGTAACATGCGGATGATAAACTCGCCAAATAACCAGCCAGCTTGATCGGCTATGATAAGGTTTTGTGGTTCACCAACCATTGTCATAACGCCACCGAGCGCAGTACCTACACCGGCATGCATTAGCAGCGAGCGTAAAAATGCACGGTATTCGTCTAGATCATCACGAGTAAGCTCGGTTAAGTGGCTATCTTGAGTGTGGTCATGTTGAGTGCCGTGACCTTTTCCTGAAACGACCTTGTGATAAATCGCATAGAAGCCAACGGCTACGCTAATCACCACCGCAATAACGGTCAATGCATCTAAAAATGCCGACAAAAAAGCGGCTGCGGCACAAAAAGCGACGGACAACAGAGCTTTAGATCTAATGCCTAATAGTATTTTGGTGAAAATAACCAGTAGTAGCTGCTTCATGAAGTAAATGCCTGCAACCATAAAGATCAGGAGTAGCATTACTTCTATATTGGCAACCAGTTCATGCTTGACCATTTCTGGGGTCGTCATGCCAATGGCGACGGCTTCAATTGCCAGTAAACCACCAGGTTGCAGTGGATAGCATTTGAGCGCCATGGCTAGCGTAAAAATGAACTCGACAACTAATAGCCAACCCGCAACAAATGGGTCGATTAAAAAGAATACAATTGGGTTTATGATCAAAAAGGCCACAATGGCTAGTTTGTACCAGTCAGGGGCTTTTCCGAGAAAGTTTTTGACGAAGGCGTTTCCTTGGCTCAAAGGCATGGTGCTTCTCTCTTAAAAGTATTTAAATCTGATCGAGTCGGTTCTATACGACCTATCCATGTGACAATCGGATTTAGCAGGTGGATAAGCTACTGTATATTTTTACGGTGAGATATAGATTGAAAATTAGCGTATAGAACATGTTTTGTTCACGGTTTACATTCTGTAACACACACATTGTTGGCGCAATATTTACTCTAATCAGTGGGATAGTCAATCAATTAGTGTGATTTACATCGTGTTTACAGTAAAAAACCATATAAAGCGCAATTCATATACAAGTTGGGTGTTTTTAGTGATGCTTTGGTTATATAAAACCGATGTTATTGTATGAGAAATAATCTTGACGTATAAGCTAATGTTTTTTAAGTACTAATAAATAACAATCTACTAATATTCTATAAGAAAATAATCTCATATTTGCTGCTATCAATCTTTCTCATAGGATGTTGAGCCTGGTTTACAGGATAAAATGGTATTTATTATTTTTTCTGGTGTAGCTGAGCCAATGAGATTAATCCAATCGAGAATGAGCAATATTTCATAACTAATCATCTACTCATTTTTGTAATTTTAGATTAGGTGGTATGATGAGTGATATTTAGTGAATTTTAAGTTGGAACTTCCAATCTATGGTTATTAAGGCGAAAAGCCCAGCAGGCTTTGCAGAAAAGTACATTATTGAAAGCATTTGGAACGGACGATTTGCTCCAGGTTCTATTTTACCCGCTGAGCGTGAGCTGTCTGAACTGATTGGTGTAACACGAACGACCCTCAGAGAGGTTCTGCAAAGACTGGCGCGTGATGGTTGGTTAACCATTCAACACGGCAAACCAACAAAAGTGAATCAATTTATGGAAACCTCAGGTTTGCATATTTTAGATACATTAATGACATTAGATGCCGACAACGCTACTAGCATTGTAGAAGATCTACTTGCCGCTCGAACTAGCATTAGTCCTATCTTTATGCGTTATGCATTTAAAGTGAATAAGGAACAATCTGAACAGACATTGCGACGTGTTATCGACTCTTGCGAGGCTTTGATGCAAGCGGATTCGTACAGTAGCTTTATGGAGTCTTTCCCGTACGCTGGAAAAATTGCGCAAAACATCAAAGAAGACAATGAAAAAGATGAACAAAAGCGTGATGCGATTTTAGTAGCAAAAACCTTTAACTTCTATGATTACATGTTGTTCCAACATTTGGCTTTCCATTCAGGAAACCAGATTTATGGTTTGATCTTCAACGGCTTAAAAAAATTGTACGATCGTGTGGGCGCTTTCTATTTCTCAAGCCCAGTATCACGAGAGCTGGCGCTTAATTTTTACAAAGATTTATTGTCAGTATGTGAAGACGGAAATCGTGACCGCATTGCTGCTATCGTACGCCAATACGGTATTGAAAGTGGTCAGCACTGGAATGAAATGAAAGTGAGCTTACCAACAAACTTTACTGAAGACGACAGTTAAGCAGCTTGTGTTAGAGCGCACAGCTCACTAACTCGCTTAACTAAGCATCTGTTATTATTTGCTAAGCCCTGCATCGTTTGCAGGGCTTTTTTGTTGGTCGGCATTGTGGTTGATGAAGTGATCCATTATTGAATAGGGTCAGTATAAGTATCCACATGAAAGATTTTTTGCATAGAAAAGGTCTGTTTAGTTATCTTCAATTCATTATTTTTTAAGTAGTGATTGGTATAAGTAATGGATTGATCTTGTGAGGATTTTCGTAATGTGTGGACAACCTTAGATGAGTTAATGTAAATAAAAGTAGAAATAATAATCATTCTGCGTGTATTTATCATTCATTTGGCACTAAAATTTAAGGGCGTTCCTAGCTTTAATGAGTTAACAGAGGGCGTTGATATGAACTTAAAAACTGGCTTTATAACCATCTCTATAGTGGCGTTTTCACCATTTGTTTTTGCTCAAGATAAGGTGTTTAACGATTTTATTAACGATAGTAATGCGATTTCTATCGCGGAAAATCGCAGTGGTACAAGTACAGAGAGAGCAGTTCAACAGCATGGGTCTAAGAGTATGCAAATCGATGGTATGCTCGAAGCGTATGAGAATAAATCAATGGATATTAATATGGAAGGAGTCATGGATGACAAAATTGAGCATAAACGAATTCACCATAAACGGGCTTAATAGTCCATTATGTCGAGTTCTTATTTAAGCCGCTTTATCATCATAAAGCGGCTTTTTGTTTTGATTAAAGTGATTGCTACCAAACAAGATTTCTATAAGACGAGATTGCGTTAGTGAAAATCACGAGAATGACTTGCTAGCTGTGCTAGTTCATCACTGATGTCAATTAATTGACCTGCAATAATGTGTATTACCTCGCCTTCTTTTTCTATAATCCCTTTTACTTTTAGTATCTTAGCGGTTAAATAACTCTTCTTTTGCGCTCTAGCGGTTGCTTGCCACACCACTACATTTATGTTGCCTGTATCATCTTCTAGAGTGAAAAAGGTAATGCCTCCAGCGGTATGAGGTGATTGCCTACCTGTGACCACACCAACTACAGTGACCATTGATTGATGAGGCTGGTGGATCAATTGGTTTTGTCGAACGAACTTTCCTAATTTATTCTCTTTTTCGAGCAGAGTAATGGGATGTTGATTTAGGGATAGTCCAGTGGCGGAATAATCCTCGATCAACGCTTCGTAATCATTGGTTTGAAAGACATAATCCGGCTTAATTTGCGCGCTATTTAGTTGATTAAAGAGTGGCAGATCTTCTACAGAATCCATTAACTGCCAACGAGTAGAGTAGCGATCACCGGTAAGATCATACAGTGCATTGGCGGAGGTAAGAGCGTGCAGCTGTTGTCGATTGATACCAATATTTTTGATTTGTTGGATATGCGTAAACCCTTTTGCAGGGCGGGCGGCTAACAGTTGCTCTCGGCTATTTTGCGAGAGTCCTTTGATCAGTTTTAAACCTAATTGAATACTACTTATATTATTGTTTCTGACGATGCTGTGATCATCATTAGACTGATTAATGCTGATAGGATGCACATTCACGCCATGTCGTTTGGCGTCTTGTAGTAGTTGGTTAGACGAATAAAACCCCATCGGCTGACTATTGAGTAGGGCTGTATAAAACTCAGCTGGATAGTAATATTTGAGCCACGCAGAGCAGTATGCAAGCACGGCAAAAGAAGCAGAGTGACTTTCTGGAAATCCATATTCACCAAAACCACAAATCTGTTCAAAAATTTTCTCGGCAAAGCGACGCTCATAGCCCCGACAGAGCATCCCTGAAATCAGCTTATCGCGAAACTTAAATAAATCGCCATTTTTTTTCCAAGCGGCCATAGCACGGCGCAATTGGTCGGCCTCTCCACCACTAAAGCCCGCCGCCACCATCGCCAATTTAATCACTTGTTCTTGAAATATTGGGACGCCTAAGGTTCTTGATAGAACACTTTCTACCTCTTGGGAAGGGTACGAAATAGCTTGTTCTCCATTTCTGCGCTTTAAATAAGGGTGAATCATATCGCCCTGTATCGGGCCGGGCCTGACAATAGCGATTTGAATCACTAAGTCATAATAACAGCGCGGTTTAAGGCGCGGTAACATGCTCATTTGAGCTCGTGATTCTATTTGAAAAACACCTATGGTATCGGCCTTTTGTAGCATGGTGTACACCTTAGGATCGTCTTGTAAGCGAGTGATATCAGCAATACTAAGTTGTCGCTGATGATGACGTTCAATTAACTGAAAGCAACGCTTGATGGCACTTAGCATTCCCAAAGCAAGTACATCAACTTTGAGTAGCCCTAAACTTTCTAAGTCATCTTTATCCCATTGGATAATGGTTCGCTCGGGCATAGCGGCGTTTTCTACGGGCACTAATTCATATAAAGGGCCTGCTGAAATAACAAAGCCGCCCACGTGTTGCGATAGATGACGAGGAAAGCCGATGATTTCGTCGACTAGTTGTATAAATAACTGTCCTTTTAAAGAATCAGGTTTTAGCCCCAGTTCATAAATTTGCGCTTGCCAATTTAAGCCGACATCACGGCGATTAATGTTTTTGATGAAAAAATCGAGTTGAGTTTCATCTATGGCTAATGCTTTACCCACTTCTCGAATGGCACTTTTTAATCGATAGCTGATGACAGTGGCGGCAAGAGCGGCTCGCTCACGTCCATATTTTTGATAAATATATTGGATGACTTCTTCACGACGTTGGTGTTCAAAATCCACATCAATATCGGGCGGCTCATTGCGCTCTTTACTGATAAAACGTTCAAACAGGACTGATATTTGTCTAGGATCGACAGAGGTGATTTCTAAGCAATAACACACCACGGAGTTTGCAGCAGAGCCTCTGCCTTGATACAAAATCCCTTTTTGTTTGGCGAACATCACCACATCATGAATGGTTAAGAAAAAATGGGCATAATTAAGCTCATCAATGAGTTTGAGTTCTTTATCTATGGTTATCTGAACACTTTTAGGCACGCCATTTGGAAACCGCAGCTGCTTACCTTGATTAACCAGTTGGCATAAATGAGCAAATGGCGTTACAGAGCGTGGCACGATTTCAGCAGGATATTGATAGCCTAAGCTGGCTAAGTTAAAAGAACAGCGACAGGCTATATTGTGGGCTTCTTCTAGCCACTCTTTACGGAAGAGTTTGCTCAATTTGGGTTTATTGCGCAGAGCTCGCTCTGTATTAGTCAGTAGGTGCTCACTTATATTTGCCACGACGGCATTATGCTTGATTGCGACAAGGGTATGTTGCAGTGCAAGACGCGTGGCGTTATGCATTAATACCCCGCCACATGCAGTAATCGGGATAGTGTATTGATGAGCAAGTTTTTGATTGTAGTCTAGGTATTGTTTATCTGTGTTGGTGAGGTGCCTTTGTAGCCCAAGCCATAGTCGCGCACTGTGTTGTTTGGTTAGCCATTTTGCCCAATGGTGATCATATTCTTGCATCTGTGGTAGCCAGATAATCAAGCAGTGCTTAATGGAGAGTATGTCCCATTGTGATAGTGAATACTTACCTTTATCACTGCGTCTGCGCGCGTTAGTGATGATGCGAGCTAACTCAGCATAGGCTTGTTGGTCTGGGCATAGCAGTATAATTTGGCACTCTTGGTCTAACCAAAACATACTACCGACGATAAGTTTGATGCTGAGTTGCTTATCCTTAATTGCGGTATGCGCTCTAACGACTCCCGCTAAAGAGCACTCATCGGTTATAGCCAGCGCTGAATAGCCGAGAAAATCAGCTTGCGTGATGAGCTCCTCGGGATGCGAGGCTCCGGTTAAAAACGAAAAATTGCTCTGACAAAAGAGCTCAGCATATTTAAAAGTAGACATGTTCAATTTATGAATACATTACAGTTGAATGCTAGAAGGTAAGTTGCTCATTAGCTGAATACTCCCTGAATGAACCATTCTTTAGTTGGGGTTTTGTATATCCATAACCAGCGGCCATTGTGTTCTCGCGCTATATAGTAATCACGGTTAATTGAGTTTCCATCCCACCATCCGCTATGAATACGCTCAGGACCTTGGATAATTTCAACCTTGCTATGGAGAGGTTTAGGTTTGGGATAGATAAAACTAGGGCGAGTGAGTTTTACTTGTGTGTGATTTTTTTCTGGCTTTGAAAAGGCAGGAACATAGGTAGTACTGAGCTCAGGCCTAGGATCGTGATTAGAGGCAATACCTTGTACCGCTTTTGGACCTAACTTAGCTTGTAATAAAGAAAGCAGCTCTAAAGGTGATATTTCCCCTGTGTGTTGATCAAATAGGTCAACTTTGGTGGCCGGCGTTTCTCCCATACGCATCACTTGTAAGCGGATGGATAGAATAGGTGAACTAACCTGAATGGATTCAAGCGTCAGTTTAGACAGTTGTAGCCACTTAGCAGAAAGGTAGTCACCAATAGCAGAATAGAAGGTGATCTCCTGCTGTGATTGATCCCTTTGATAAAGGCTAAGTTGAATTTCGTAGGCCACTTTATCTCTTAGCTTTAAAAAGCTTTCCATTTGTTCTAATAAGCGGCTTAGCGGTGCGATTAAGCAGTGAGTATGCTCAATTTCATACAATAAATTGAGGTGCTGATTAAAGTGAGCGGGCGGATGATAATACTGCACAGGGTGCTTAAATTGACCGAGTAGTCGCCCCACATAGTTGACGACTTGGATATCAAAACGGCGCGCAATGTCCGTCATATTAAGAGCGGTAAGCTGCGCTAAATTATGTACGCCAATACGAGCAAGTTTCGCTATATTTGCCGTACTAAGCTCAGTGGTAATGAGTGGGCGCTGTAAAACAGATTGTTCGATAGTGTCTTGATCATCAGTAATACGATCACAGTGAGTTTCAGCTAAAAGCTTAGCCGCAAGAGGAGAAAATGCGGTGGCATAGTGATAGTTCAGATGCAGTTGATTAAGGTGCTGTGAGATGGTTTTCCAGTAACTATTGAGGTTGCGATAAAGGGTTAGCATATTAGAGACCTTAAGTAGCAAGCCCTGCTCTGGGAAGAGAGTAATGTCTGAGGTATACACATACAACCATTGTGCAACTTGCTGTAATTTATCGATTTCTATTTGCTGTTGATAAGGAAATACTTGCAGTTCGGCGCACAGTGAAGCAGCGCTACCTAATCCCATTCCTAATGTTATGCCTTTATCTGAAGCTACCTGATTGAGCTGTATGATCTTGTGTTGCTCAACAATACAGATAGCGGGGTTTTGTGTTGGATCATGGGGTATAAGTTGATTGTTAAGCCCATTTTTTGCTTGAGGGTTGAACGCGACTTTAGAGCTGTTTGCAGAATCTAAAGTTGAGTCTGCAAACAGCGTATCTAATTGCAATTTTGGGAAATGAATATACAGCCAAAGGTTCATGCGTGTTGCCTCTTGTGTAGAGGAAAAGGAATGACTTGGTGCAAAGGCTTTTGAGTACAAAGTTGCGGCCAGCGGTGACTTAAATCGACGCTAAAGGCTTGTTGTTGCCATCCGCCGCGACGTTTAATCACATCTACCGTCATTCCGCTTTCTGTTGCATTGAGTTGTACGCTAAGAGGAATGGGTAGCGAAGCACTATTTTGGCGGTCGAGATTAAAATGTACGTTTAATGCTCGGCCTTTTTCGGCTGCAATTTGTAAACGCCTGGCTTGGTGCACCTCCAATTGTGGATGCCATAAGCACACGCAGGCGCAACTACCGCTTTTTAAGCATTGCTCTGCCGCCCATAAGTCGTGTTTAGTACTGTCTATAACTAAGACGTTATGAGGGGCAATACCTTCAGTTTCAAAATAATGAGCGCATGGCAGGGCAGGTGGGTTAATCAATACCAAGCTGCGATCTTGAGTGGTTGATTGCAACATAGGGGTCAGTAACCTCAGTTCACCAATACCGAATTCAGATTGGATCTCCATAAGCCCCATTTTTGGGAAACCTTCTAGATGTTGATCCCATTCACTAAAGTAAGACGGCTGATTAATTAAAGGGATGTTTTGCTCTGAACCCTTCCAAATCAATTGCTTACGCTGTAATAAATCAATAATATTTTGCATAATAAATACCTGTATATACATACAGTATATTTAACTTTGCATGAGACGCAAGTGACAATATAGATCTGCCTATAAATTAACCATAAATGCAGGTGGCAAAGAGTGACAATGAAGTTTGGATAAAGGGCAAAGGGTAAAGGGCAATAGGAAGTTGGAGGAGCTGGAGCGCTTGAAAGTAAGGTGCTGTGGGTATTAGGCTTTTAGAGTGCCTAATACCCAGTAAATAGAGGTAAACGCTTAGGTAACGTCTGGATTGTGTTGTAATAAGAGCGCTTCAAAGTCTTCTTTAGAGAGCGCTTTACTGTAGTAATATCCTTGGGCAAATTCACAATGCTGTGTTTTTAAGTAGTTTTGATCCCACTGAGTTTCAACCCCCTCAGCAACCACTTTCAGCCCTAGTGCTTTTGCCATAGCAATAATGGCATTGACCAGTTCTTGCGAAGAAGGGTTTGTTTCCATATCTTGCAAGAAGGAACGATCGATTTTGAGCTTACTAAATGGAAACTTCTGTAGGTAACTTAACGCCGAATATCCGGTACCAAAATCATCAATAGAAAAGTGCGCGCCAATTCGTTTGATCTCTTCTAATATTTGCACCGTTTCGATGTTGTTGTTAAAGAGTAAGCTTTCCGTAATTTCAATATCAAGTAAGCTGGCATCTAGCCCCGAATTACTTAGGGCAGTTAAGATACTTTCAATTAATGTTTCTTGCTGTCTAAATTGAGCGGCAGAAAAGTTTACAGCAATGGAAAGCGGTTGAATGGCTTGCCATTGTTGAGCTTGGTGACAGGCAGTATGTAGCGCCATATGCCCTAACTTATGGATAAGCCCATTTCTCTCTGCAATAGGAATAAATTCATCTGGCGGTACAAAGCCAAGTTTGTCATCCCACCATCGCATTAAGGCTTCTGCGCCGGTGATTTTTTTACTTTCTAGATCAATAATCGGCTGATAGTAGATCTCTAATTTATTATCGTTAATTGCTTGGCGTAGCCTAGCATCAATATCCAAGCTTCTTTGAACATCGGTATTCATGCTTGCTTCATAGAAGCTAAAGCCATTTCGCCCCTCTTTTTTCACTCGATACATCGCAATATCAGCATGTGCCATTAGCTCTTCGGTGGTTTTGCCATCTTGAGGGTACATGGACATGCCAATGCTGGTGGAGATGAAAAATTGGCTGCCGTTAAGCTGAAAAGGCTGTTCAAAGATGGTTAACAGTTTAGAGGCTAAGGTTTGAGCTTCTTTCTCTGAGCTTAGGTTAGGGATAACCAATAAAAATTCATCCCCGCCAATGCGCGCAACCACATCGGTTTTACGAACTGATTGACGTAAACGCTTAGCTGTTTGCACAAGAAGTCTATCGCCGGCTAGATGACCTAAGGTGTCGTTGATTTGTTTGAAATCATCAAGGTCAATGAACATAACTAACACGTTGACATCATCTCGCTTCGCTTGCAGCAAGGCATGCCTTAGTTTTTCATCGCCCGATTTACGGTTAGATAGGCCGGTTAAAATATCGTGACTGGCTTGATAAGCCAGTTCTTTTTCAAACATTTTACGCCTGTCTATCTCTGTTTTAAGACGATGGTTCTGCCGTGTTAATACCGCTTGTTGGTTATGTGTTTCTTCAATTTTAGTGGTGAGTATTAGGTTAGTATTGTTAATTCGTAATGAGTAGTACAGTCCTAAAATAACGGGCACCGCCAAGAAGGACAGCGCGATAGTAAACCAAGTTGATGTGATTATCTGGCTTTCTGATATCGGTGCAAACCAAGCGTGCAGACTAAACGGGGTGTTCGCTACTTTTTGATTAAAGTACAAAGTGTTTGAGTGATGATCACCCGATGAATCAAAAGTATCCCAAATAGGCAGTGCACCGTGCACGGTAGAGAGCGTAAGTTGGCTATTACTGAGTTGATATTCTTGGGTAGTAAGTAGGTTTATGATGGATTCATTTTTAACATCACCCACTAAAATACCGACGACTTCACCATTGAGATAAACGTTTTGTAATGCTCGAATAACGATATGATCATTTTCGACCAGAATATCAATTTCGTGATCGACAGTTTGCATTTTTTTAAATGGAATACTGCTTAAATCAAACGGGATTTTTGGGCTTGAATCCGCAATAATGTTTGAATTAAAGCCAACCAGAAGCATTCGATTAAATTTAGCGTTTTCATGTAGATGCGGGTTAGGGTTGGTATGGCGAATCAAGTTACGGCGCAACTGCAGTAAACTTGATCCTAATCCGTATTGCATGGACATACCAGAAGCAAGGTTTGCGAAAAACGTATACGTCGTTTTATGCTGGGCAACTTCACTCAATTCTTTTTTGGTCGTCTCAAAGAAGTAACCAATGGATTCTGAATAAATTTTTACATTCAGATTCAGCTCATTCAACTGTGATTCTTTGAGGCGATTTTGCCCAGCATTAGTGACAACAATCATTAATAGCAAGTAAGCGCCTAGAAGAAATCCTCCCATGAGAATGGCATTGCGGCGATTTAATCTAAGCTTCATATTCATGTATCGTTACTTTTGTGAGCCTTAAAGTAGTCACTGTAATAATAAAATACAGAAGGGTAATATTTTTCAACTAGCTGATTGTAAGTACCATTACGTCGAATTTCCCTTAAATAATCATTAAAGGCTTCACGTAGTTTAGGTGAATCTTTTCTAAAGCCTGCAGCCATAAACTGTTCTTCAGAAATTGGGCCGATAACTTTAATTTCACCAGGCCATTTTTCTAACGCAATTAAAGTGTCTGGAACATCGAGCAGTGTGTTATCTGCATCTTTATTTAATATCGCAGGGACCATTTCATTTAACTTGCGAGCTTTTTCAGGAAGAATGATATTAGCCCCAGTTTTGTACAGATCATACAAGTTAGGGTCTAGGCATGTCTGTTCCATAGCTAACACATTTTGATCTTTGAGCAAGGTCTTCACGGCATCAATGTCTTTATCGACACTATTGCTTGGGGAAATAGGTTGTAGCTCTGAGTCAGCGCGAGAAATTAACCATACAGCAGAAGGGAAGTAGTCATCAGAGAAGTCAATTAGTTGCTCTCTCCACGGGAGAATGGTTGCGCCATTAGCGATCACATCACCTGTAATCGGCACTTTTTTACCGTACTGTATGACGTTGTCTTTATAAATGGCTTCTTTTCCTGTGAGGTCACCAAAAGCGCTATTCCAAGTGCTTGGAACAAATTGGTATTCAACGCCTAAGTACTTAGCAAAGCCTTGTATGAGTTCAATATCTAAGCCTTGAGCCGTATAGAGACCATCGGTGTTGATATAGTTGACAAAGTTGGCGTAAGGGATGCCAATGTGACGAATTACACCTGCTTTTTTGACATCGGCTAAGTCATAGGCATAACTTGGCTTGATAACAAATAATAGAGCGATGCAAAGACTTTTTATGATGGTGAATGTGGTCTTTGTTTTTATCATTGCCTTCATCCTTGAAATATAAAGTAGGGCTTACATTAGCAAGTAAGCCCTAGGCTGTTAAGCGAATATTAAGCCATTCGTTTGTACAAATGTGCCATCGCTTTCACTAGACCCGTTACATCATCTTCATCATGGAATAAGTGAGTAGAAATACGTAATGCATAAGTAGCAGTAGTATCGTCTAGACGCAATGAGAAGTTAGTAGTGCGGATAGTGTATCCGTATTCTTCGCGAAGTAGATCACGGAATTCAGTTAGACGAGTGCCGTTAGACAGGTCATCAGAGAATGGGTTGAACGAAGTTAAACCACTTGATAGTTCGCGCTCTGGTGGGCAGAAAAGAGTACCGTGTGGCAATTCTTTGCTTAGCTCTTCTTTACACAAAGCACTAAGATCTAGAATACGCTCTTCGATTTTATCACGACCAATTTCATCCCATAGTTTACAAGTATCAGCTAGAGCTTGTTTGGCTGGGTAGTTGTCGTTGCCGATGTACTGCATTCTGGTCACAAAGTTCATTGTTTGATAACCATCTTCACCAAGTGATGAGTTAACAAAGTAGAAAGGACGGCGGTCTGCAGGCCAGAAACGAATCAAACGCTCAGCTTCTTGACGAATATAAAGGATACCCGTTGCGCCTGGGCCACACTGCCACTTATGACCAGAACCTGCATAGAAATCACAATCCATGTCATGCAGATTAACATTCATCATGCCAATGGTATGAGCGGCATCAACTAACGTTGGGATACCGTTATCACGTGCTAGTGCACAAATCTCTTTTGCTGGTAGTAAAGTACCGGTTAAGTAAGTAATGTGAGAGAACATTACCAAGCGTACATTGCCGTTTGCATTGTGCTCTTTAATGGCATCAGCAAACACATCAACAAAGTCTTTTTTCTTCAGTTTTTTCTCGCCTGTGTAAACAGGGATTTCAACAAAAACAACTTTAGCACCTACGCGATCGGCAGCACTAAATAGTGGAGAGCGTCCACCAATATGCTCATGATGAGTAGTAATGATGATGTCGTCTTTTTGGAAATCTAGACCAGAAAGAATAGAAACCATGCCATCTGTTGTATTTCGGCTTAGAACGATTTCATTTTCATCTGCGCCAAAGCCAGGTGCAATGTCTGCTGCCATTTGGCTCATGTAAGGCCAGCTGCCAAACTTGTTTTGCATGTCCCAAGGGTATTTAGCAACAAGCTCATGGTTCTCAGCTAGGGTCTTTTGCACGCTAGTTGGCATTGAACCTGTTGTACCAATGTTCATGTAAACATTGCCATTCGCTAAAGAGAACTGCTGTTGAACCTTCTTCCAGAAATTTTTGTCTGAAGAGTTGCCATGAGAGAAGGCTGCGTGTGGATGGTGTGGGTGGTGCTGGTGTCTCGCTAAAGCACTCGTTGAGAAAAGAGAAGTACCTAGTCCTGCAACAGCAACACCTGCGCTACCTTTTAAAAAATCCCTACGGTTAAACTTAGACGTGGTTTCACTCATTATTTCATTTCCTTTAATTGAGTTTAGATAAATCTTTCTTATAGTACTTAAAGAACGATATTAGAAACTGCTAATGTCGTATTCTAAAGACTAAAATCTTAACTTCGTATCAAACAAGGCATAGTTAAAATCTTATCTAACCAGTATTAACGCTATATGTTTCAATATTATGTTTTTGTGAAAGTAGCTTATGTTTAAAAATAGCGAATAAGCACCCAGTAACATATAAATTCTGTTTTATGCATGTTATTTCAAGAGGCACATTATATTTACAGCAATTTATAATTGATATATTTAAGCTGTTACATGTTGGTAAATCGTGATCATTGTCGAGAAATTAAATTAAAACTCATATATATCAGTGATTTAGTTGATTTCTTTTAGAGGTGAGTTTGTGGTTTTAGGCTGATTATTGTAATGCACTGGATATTTATTGATGTTTGCCGAGAGTCGCCAGTTATGCATTAGTAAACCTTACTTATTAGATAAGTTATTATGCGAATAGCTGTAATTTTATGCATTCTATATAGAGGGTAAATATTAACATGTGATTATGTAAAATAGCGGCGAAATAACGATTAGATAGATAGGGTTTTGCGGTATTAAAGAGAAGAATAAACCCGTTAGAAGCGATGTCTAATTTGCAGCACCCTGATTGATCTTGCTAGCGTGCACCCAGCAGGGAAAAGTCGTGAATATAGTGGTTTAACAGGAAAATGTTGCTAAAGTAAATATGAATATAATGAAAATATTCTGCAAATAAGCGCTTAATCTGCAAAGAACATGGTTGTGAATATGTCAAAAAAACTGATCCTATTTCTTATAATGTCACTGATAACCACAATAGTAATCACCGTGATAGTGTCTTTAAATATTGGACAAAAACAGTTTCAAGAAAGCACATTTGCGGTATCACCTTTAGGAAGTGCAACACCTACCGATGTGGGGATTCAATATGAAGACATTGATATTGAAGCTAATGATCGCGTACTAAAGGCTTGGTATGTGCCCGCCAAAGACGCAATGGGTGCCGTTTTAGTGTTCCATGGACAAAATGAATCCTTATCGAATTGGGTGTGGGCTATACAGCGCTTACATCAACGAGGCTTGTCAGTGTTTGTGTTCGATTACAGCGGATTTGGACAAAGCCAAGGAAAGCCTTCTGTTGAGGCGTTACGTGAAGACGCATTAGCCGCTTATACACAATTTAAGGCGAGGATCGGAAACACAGCCTCTTATTTTCTGGGATATTCTTTAGGCACTGGGGTCCTTATCGATGCACTTAGTCATCATCAACAGATGACCGCAAATGGTGTGGTACTTGCCAGTCCTCTTTCTAGTATTCGAGATGTTGCGATTGAAAGTGGCTCTGTATTACCCATATTTTCATTTGTGGTGCCGGATGCGTATAACAATGTGACTGGAGTTACATCGATAACTATGCCTGTGAGTATTGTGCATAGTGAGACCGATGGTCGTTTTCCTGTATGGATGGCTCAGAAAGTGGCTAAAGCGGCTGCTAATGCTAATTTAACGGTTGTTTCAACGCCTAAACATTCAGAGTTTCTAGCCAGTCCCGAGCAGCTCAATGGTGCCGGAGTACAGTTTTGGAATGCGGTTTTAGGTGCTATGACGTCTGATTGATTGCCGTTGCTGTTCAAACTATTGCCGTTTAAAAAATGACAATGAGTTAAATAGAGGATATTGAGGAAATAAGTCATGGACACTGCAAGGTGCAGTATCCATGACTGGAGTTACTTTTTAACGACAGTGGTTAGCACTGCATTAAGTCTTTTAAATTAGTAGCTTTGTAGCGCATCCAGAGTTGGAACCAAAGCAGGGTTCTCTTTTCTGAACTTGTCATAAACACTAGATACTTTCTTTTGGAATGCAGAAACATCAACTTCAGTTATTTCACCACCATTTTTGATGATTTCAGCTTTTGCATAGTCAGAGTATTCATCCCAGTACTTATCTTGAACATCTAAAGCTTCTCTTGCCACTTGGCGAATAGTCGCTTGATCTTCTTTTGATAGACCATGCCAAATTTCAGTAGATACAACGAGCAGATCAGGAATCATGGTGTGTTGATCTAAAGTGTAATATTTTGCTACTTCGTACTGACGAGTAGAGAAGTAAGTCGGGATATTGTTTTCTGCGCCATCTACAACACCTTGTTGCAATGCAGAATAAACTTCACCTGATGAAATTGGCACAGGGCTAACGCCTAATGCTTTCATCGTATCAATATCGATTGGTGAGTTTTGCACACGAATTTTTAGACCTTTAAGATCTTCCGGCGTAGATATTTTGGTTTTGGTATAGAATCCACGAGAACCGCTAGATAAAAATGCGAGTCCAATAAAGCCGTCTTTTTCAGAAGACTGTAGAATTTTATCACCGACAGGGCCGCGTAAAATTCTTTTTGAATCCGCTTCATCTTTATATAAGTAAGGCAAAGACAGCACTTTATATTCTGGTGAAAAAGAGGCTGCTAAACCACCACCGACTTTAGCAAATGCTAGAGTGCCGTTTTGTACCATTTGTAAGGTTGACTCTTCACCACCTAAAGTTAAGTTAGGATAAACTTTAATTCTCATATTTGTTCTTTTAGAAACTTCTTGTGAGAACCAAGTTAAGGATTTATGTACAGGATGCTCTAATGGCATTGCATGAGCGAGTTTTTGCATTTTCGCTGATGCATTGAATGATAGAGATAGCATTGCTAATCCAGTACAGGTCAATAAAGTCTTTAAGTTCATTATTTTCATTTTTTATCCTTTATTAAAAATTAATGTTTAATAGCCAACTAGCTTAGGTAACCACATAGTTAGACTTGGAAATGCAGTAACGATTATCAATGCCAATAGGATAAATCCGTAAATTGGTAAGAGTTTTGGTACTACATCGCCTATTTTTCTATTAGCAATGCTGCAGCCTACAAATAAAGCAGTGCCGACAGGGGGGGTACAAATACCAATAGACAAGTTAAACACCATCATGATTCCGAAATGAATAGGGTCCATTCCCAAATAAACGCCAATCGGTAATAAAATAGGTGTAAAAATTAATATAGCGGGTGACATATCCATGAATGTGCCAACCACAAGGAAAATCAAGTTCATTGAAATCAATATAATGATTGGATTTTCAGAAATATTAAGTATGAACTCTGCAATATACTGAGGTATATCAGCATTTGACATCGCCCAAGACATCGAACTTGATGTTGCAATCATCAGTAATACGATTGACGTGATAATTACACTATCGATAACGATAGACGTTAAGTTTTTAATTTTTAGTTCTTTATATATAAAGCCGAGCGCTAAACTATACACAACGGCTATAGCTGAAGCTTCTGTTGCTGTAAATACACCTCCTACGATGCCACTCATAATTAAAATAACCATAAATAGGCTAGGGATTGCCTCAATGATTATGCTATACGCGGATTTCTCTGATCTTACTTTTTCTTGTGGTACCTTGTATTTTTTACCGAAAATAAAGATGCCTGCCATTACTGCTAGACCCATCAATATTCCAGGGAAGTAGCCAGCTAAGAATAAGTATTGGACGGATGTACCACTGACCAATGCATACAGTATTAATACATTTGATGGTGGTATCAGTAGTCCTGAAGGACAAGAGGCAATATTGACCGCACTAGAGAAATCTTTTGGGTATTTCTTTTCGTTCTGTAATTCGCCCATAAGCCCGCCAACAGCGGCTGCAGAGGCGGTGGCTGATCCTGATAGTGAGCCAAACATCATGTTTGCAATAACGTTGACATGACATAGCGCACCCGGCAGTCGACCACCTAATAGCATGGCAAAGTTAATCAGTCTCTTAGCGATACCACCAGAGTTCATGAGGTTGCCAGCAAATATAAAGAAGGGTAAAGCCAATAGCCCAAAGTTATCCAGTCCTCTTAATAACTGCTGAGAAGCTAAACTTGCCGATTTGTCGATTGGAAAATGTAGGAATATGGTTAGTAGTGAAGATAATCCAATACTAAACGCAATTGGCATTCCTATAATTAGGAATACAAATAACGAGCCAAATAAGACAATAACCGGTAACAAGTAATAGACAGCATCAGGCATTATTGAAAGATATTGTTCAGTAAACATTAAGTCTAGTAATGTCATAATTTATTAACTCTTTCTTGATGTACAAATGTCATGTGAATATTTCAAAATATCATTTATGGCAAATATATTGATTAGCACACCAGAAATAGGTGCAGCTAAATAGATATAACCCATAGGTAAATTGGAGCCAAACAAGCTCAATGTAGGAGATACTTGGTTAAACTGAAGCGTTCTCATTACAACACTCGAACCACCATAAATTAACACTAAGCTAGAGAATGCGATTACCATCAAACTGATAGTAATGTTTAAAGCGTTCTTGTTTTTAACTTTAGTGATGAGTAGTTCTATAGCTAAGTGTCGTTTTAAAGAGTACGTGTAAGCACCACCTAAAACACCAATCCAAATTAAAAGATATCTAGATAGTTCATCAGTGAAAGTTGATGGAGAATCAGTGAAAAAACGAGTGAATACTTGCCATACCACTGTTGTAACTATTAGCCACATCAATACAACAAGAAATCCACCTAGTAATTTAGTGATTTTATCAACTATGGTAGAGAAAAAATTCACTCATATATTCCTTTCGGTAAGTAAAAACTGAGACCAAAATCACATTGATACTGTGATTAAATAAATAAAAATGCATTCTTATATTTTGTTACACGGAAAATGTTATCCGTAACAAATGTATATTTAAAGTCGATTTTCTTAAAAGTGCGGTATTAGTCATAAAATAGAATGAGAATGTGATCTCGCTAGGGTATTCGAACGAATAAAGAGAATTTAAGGAAAAACCTTATTTGTTGTTGCTTATGTACTGCAGCGATCTACTGACCAGAGCATAGCTCTAATACATTGCTCTTAATTATTGATGCATGAAGCGTGGAAGCTATCTATGTCTGATATAGAAAGTAGAGAAATAGAAACTTTCATTTCTATTGAACCTTCATATAGAAGAAACATTGCCGTTAAATGGTATTAAGTTTTTAACTATAAAATAAGACTAGTGGTAGCAGGTAATTTAGATATTCTTCAAATTTATGCATTTCTAATGATATTAAAAACGCCATCGCCTAAATATTCATAATTATGAATATAATTCCATTGCCCAGCATATGAAATAACGTTGAATTCCCAGCAAATACAGTGACTCTTTATCTGTCTTGTAAAATATTTATATTTTGCACGAGAATAAATAGTGAGGTTCGTCATGCTTTTAGTTATTCATGAAATCAATATATAAGTAATTCACAATTCTGTAAGTCACTGTTTTTTAAGGGTTATTTTATGATGTTACATCCTGTAAATTAGCGTCATATAATATTGATGTATGACAAATGGGATCTAGATCGCTTGGCGTTTCTGAAATATCTAATAACATGTACTCACAAAATATAACTACTCCAAGTGAGAGAGGACACATGAACAAGAATATTTTAGCCATATTAATTGGGCTTGCATTGGTCGGTTGTAACGACTCAACTACAGACAACGACACAGCTGATACCCCTGATAATTCAATTCCAGCTACACCAATTGAACCTGCTAATCCAGTGACTCCTCCTGGAGATGAAAACCCAGGCGACGAAAATCCGGGTGAAGAAAACCCGGGCGAAGAGAACCCAGGTGAAGAAAATCCTGGTGAAGGAACTCCTGAAGAACCACCTGTAGAAGTAGAATCAGATGTTCCTTCTGTATCAGCTATGCCTGAAGGTGTTAAAACGCTACTGACTTCTGATCCTGCTGAGTGTACAGAAACTGTTTCAGAAATTGATATGAATGAAACCGCACTAGCTGCTGGTACTGTAATTTGTATCGAAGATGGCACTTATACCGAAGCAAACCTTAAGTTTGGTGGTATTGGTACTGAAGAAGCGCCAATCAAAGTTCGTGCTGTGACTCCTGGTGAAGTAATCATCACTGGTGAAGCTAAAGTTGTTATGGGCGGTGAGCACGTTCAACTACACGGCCTTGTTTTCGATGGTCCTGAAAGCTCAAGCAGCAAGCTACTAGAGACACGCTTTGGCTCTGACGAAATGTGTAACCATTGTCGTATTTCAGAAAACGTATTCCTTAATGTTGATGGCGACCAAAACCTAACTAGCGATAGCTCAGACAATGGTGTTTGGATTGCACTATACGGTCAACATAACTGGCTTGATCACAACATTTTCAGTGGTAAAACAACGGGTAACCCAATGGTTTCCTTACTACGTGAAAGTGGACTAATGGATGAAGGCAATGGTGGCCTAGCTGAGTACACCACTGTTTATGCCAACTACTTTGCAAACCGTCCACCAACAAACGGTAAATTGTACGCAGGCAGCAGTGACAATGACTACGAAGCAATTCGTACTGGTCTAAGTGAAACTCACCACTATGCAGGTAACTCATTTATCGTGGGTAACTTATTTGAGCGTATTCAAGGTGAAGCGGAAGTTATTTCAAACAAAGCATCAAACAACGTAATCGCACAAAACACAGTACGTAACAGCTACGGTTCAATCACCAACCGTCACGGCAACCACAACAACGTTTCAAATAACTTTGTGTTCGGTGATGGTAACCCTTACGCAGGTGGTTTAAGACTGGTAGATGATGGTCATATCGTGGCTAACAACTACATTGAAGGTGCGCGTTATAAATCATCCACTCACCACGGCGGTATTGTTCTACTAGGTGGCGACGGTTCTGGTGATGGTGGTAATGGCTACCAGCAATTAGAAAATGTACATGTTGCATTTAACACAGTGGTAGACAGCGTTAATAGTATCAATATTGATGGTGGCGGTAAGTCTGACCAACCTAATCAAATTTACTTTGCCAACAACATCGTTGATCAAGCTATCGGTCCAGTATACGTTGGTACTGACCGCGGTTGGGCAAGTGACTCTGTTGTTGTAGGTAACATCGTAAATGGTGATTCATTTGCTGATACTGACAACGTTTCAGGTTCTACTGCTAGTGTTGATCTAGCAAAAGGAATTGATGGTCTATACCGTCCTTCAGAGTCTTCAAGCATCGATGCGACTGAATACGATAAAGGTGAGTTTGCAGCAATTTCTATCGATATGGATGGCCTTGCACGTAACGAAGCGACTCTAGCGGGTGCGGATGATGTGACCAATGGTACTCCACTACTTGAGCCACTAACTTATGCTGATGTAGGTCCTAAATCTTACGACTTTGAGAAGCCTGCAGCTATCATCAACGAAGTAGCAATTGAAAACTACGCATTTGTTGATGGAACAGAAGGTTGGTCTGGCAACGCATCAACGACTAACGTTGATACATTCAGCTACGGTTCAAGCTTAGTAGTTGAAGGTAGTGACCAAGGCGCATCACAAACAGTGGCTCTTTTAGCGAACACACCACATGCAGTATCTGCTTTTGTTAAAGGTAAATACAACATTACTGTAGGTGAGCACAGCTTTGACGGTGACGCTTCTGATAGTGAGTACCAACTGGTTATCCATGAGTTCACAACTGGCTCTGAAACTTCAGCGGATCTATCTCTAGCACTAGCTGACGAAGTGACATTAGATGCAGGCATCGTTGATGGCGACCTAGGTCAATGGCGTGCTGACGGTGGTAGCAGTGATGTTTGGGTTTCAAGAGAAGGTAGCAGCGAAGGTCTAGGTGATGTAGGTAGCTCTGGCGACTCAGCATTTACTGACGAAGGTGGTTCAAGTGGTTCTGCTCGTGTTCGCTTTAAGTCTGGCGAAGCAGTATACAACTTTGATTCTAAGCCTGGCCTAAGCCAACAAGTGTCTGGTATTCCAACAGGTACAGACATGACATTCAGCCTGTACTACTGTGATAACAAAGGCGATGACTCTGCATCAACTCTACACTACGGTGTTGAAGATAGCGATGGCCTAGTTATTGCGGAAGCAAGAGCACATGTGAGAGACCTAGACGACGCACCTGAAGGCAGTGTTAAAGATTGCTTTAAGCAAGTAACTGTTGATTTCAATAGCGGTTCACACACTGATGTTAACGTATTTGCCTACATGGAAATCGATACTGAAACCTTCACTCAAGAAGAGTTAGAAGCTCTAGTAGAAAGTGACAAAGAACTAGAAGTTCGCCTAGATGAGTTCGCTCTAACGTACCAAGGTACACCAGCATCTGACTCAAAAGCATACTTTGATGAAGTTCGCATCATCAACCGTGTAAACGCAAAATAAGTAACTCTGCTTAGTAAAAATTAATTTACGCTAGCTTAGCCCCTTCGATTACCGAAGGGGCTTTTTTTTATTTTGGGGTATCTCCTTCATGTTGAGGATGACATTAGGTAGGTAAGTGCTACAAACATGTACTGACTACGATGGATTGACGCCATCCTATTCCATGATCTGTTTTCAAGGGCCGTTCTTATAAATCCACTACCCAGTTAGTATTTTTCAGCCACTCTTGCCCTTAAGTTTAAGCTTTTTTCCTTGGCTATTTATAACCACTTCAACGCAGTGCTTGGTATAATGATCTTTTTATTCGAGAACAGATCTTGGCTAAACGCACACCTATCGTCGAAATAACCTCATACGGCACCTATTCACATTGGGATGCCAGTGCCAAAGAACTGCCTAAAATTACTCAGTTCACCAATACAGTGACTGCCGAAGAAGGGGTGGAGTTTGGTTTTATTGTTAACATCAAAAAAGCCAAAGGAAGCTTGCTGAATTACTGTATTTATCATCCGGGTATCATCAATAAGAAAGGCGTAGTATTAGCCCCGTTTGATGGAGAGATTTATGTGCGCAGTAACGATTGGGACTTCTATTTAGGAGACACAGTACAACTGCTGCATCCGGTGGACGGTTTGGAAAGCAATCTAGGTGAATGGCGTATGGAGCTGCAAATGCAAGGTAAGACCATCGCCGAGAAAACCTTTAACGTTGTGGGTCGTGATCAAGCTCAGTTTTGGAAGCAACGAGGTTATTAGTTAGGGCTTTGAAAGGTGTGCTCTAGCGGCAGGCTAAAGGAAGCCGTGCAGGGTTAGTCGTGGGCTAGAGGCAGTTCTGAGTACCGAGTACAGTTTTGTGCTATAGAAAAGCATACATAATAAAAAAGCCCAGTGCTTCAAAGAAGCACTGGGCTAAATTATGTAAAACCGTTAAGGTTTTATCTTCTAATTACTTCTTAAGGTTAGTGAAGTAGTCGAAGATTACTGGTACGTCGTTGTTACCCATGCCTGCATCAACAGCAGCTTGTAGGCTAGTAGAAGTACCTTGAGCGATTAGAGACTCAGTACCAAGCTCTTCACAAAGTGCTAGGAAGTAACCAAGGTCTTTGTTTGCGTTAGCAACAGAGAAACCTAGTTTTTCTTCGCCATCTACAGCGTAGAATTTACAGAACTGCATGAATGGAGAGTTAGATGGACCAGCTGACATGATGTCAAATAGTTGTTGGCCATCAACACCAGCAAGTTTAGCTACTGCGAATGCTTGAGACATAGTCGCAACAGTAGTCATGCCCATGAAGTTGTTAACTAGTTTAGTTACGTGACCTGAACCTAGAGTACCTAGGTGGAATACGTTTTCACCTTGCTCGTCTAGAAGAGGCTTAACTTTGTTGAAAGTATCGATGTCGCCAGCAGCCATGATGTTTAGTAGACCATCTTTAGCGTGTGCAGGAGTACGACCTAGAGGAGCATCGATCATGCCAGCGCCTTTAGCTGCTAGATCAGCACCGATTTTCTTAGTAGAAGCAGGGATAGAAGTACCGAAGTCGATAAGAGTAGCGCCTTCTTTGATACCTGCTAGAAGACCGTCTTCACCGTAAACGATTTTCTCAACAACTGCAGAAGTTGTAAGACAAAGCTCTACAACGTCACTTGCTGCTGCTAGTTCTTTAGCTGAAGTAAATTGTGTTGCGTTACCACGAGCAAGAACAGCATCAACTGCGTCTTGGTTAAGATCCATTACGTTTACTTGGTAACCGCGTGTTTGTAGGTTTTCAACCATGTTGCCGCCCATAAGGCCAAGGCCGATGAAACCAATTACAGGTTTAGTCATGTCTAACTCCGAAATATACTATTGTATGATTATATAGACTGAGAGGATATACGTCTGACCCAATTTAATCAATCCTAGATTTGTAAGAAATGCCGTCTAAGTTCAAAGTTTTTAAAAAATGATTGAAAATGCCCGGCAGACTAATAAAAATCACCCATTTATAGAGTAATAAAACTAAAAAAACCGCGCTGTCTGTCCTGAAATCTAGCGCGTTGTGACTTAGCTTAATTCACTCCATATCAGCGCTATTAACCATACTAAAGGATCAGCGTTTTTGCTGTATCGGATAACAAAAAAGTTAAAGGAGAACGCTGTTATCTAGTATATGTTTCACCACCAGATCTTCTAATACGGTGTGCGTTTTTTGTCTAAAGTAGTCGCGAAGTAAACGGACTGTAGGAGTGATTGACTGCCGACTTGGGCATACAAGCCACAATTCAGTGGGAGTAGGCTTATAATTAGGCAGTACATTGATGACGTTTCCTTGTAAAAGATCATCGGCCATATCAAGACAAGATTTAATGGCGAAACCATGCCCTGATACGCACCAACGTCGCACTAAATCACCATCGTTAGAGGCGCGATTACCCGCCAGTTTTATTTTTACGCTCTGCTCATTTTGGGTAAATTGCCATTCATTTTGCAGCATATCGCCAAGTTGGTAGAACAGCCCATTATGCTGTTTCAAATCCTCTAAGGTTTTTGGCGTGCCATGCTTAGAAAGGTAGCTTGGAGCCGCGCACAAAATACGTGGCACAGTGCAGATTTTAAAGCCATACATGCTGGCATCTGTTGGGTGACCGTAACGCAGTGCTATATCCACCGAATCTCGATAAAAATCAATATTACTGTCGCTAATATTGCTGCGTAATTTGACTTGTGGATGCTCTAGCAGGAGTTCATCAATCCAAGGAGTCACAACATTGCGCCCTAAGTCTGAGGATAGGGCGATGCGGATCTCGCCAGTTAAGACTTCATGGTCTTCTTGCACATTTAATTTGGCGTTTTCTAGCAGGTTTAAGGCTTGCTTACATTGCGGCATATAACGCTCGCCTGCAGGTGATAATCTAAGTTGGCGAGTGGTTCGAATAAACAGCTCTATTCCAAGAGATTTCTCTACTCGTTTGATTGCCGCGCTGGCGGTGGCTATTTGCATGTCTAGGCTATTTGCCGCCGCAGTGATGCTACGTAGTTCAGCTACTTTTAAGATAACGTGCAGATCGTTGAGAAGCATATATTCAACCAAGGATAGTAAATGTCAGCTCTATTATAGAGCGATTGATTGAATCAACAACATCAGCCGAGTTGTACACCCATTGTTGGCTGTTCGTTTTGTAGAAGCGGATTATACCAATCGTACTAAATAACTGGTCATTCTAGCTTGTTAAAATACTCGATAACGGCGTTAGAATTTTTGATTGTAGAATAACTACTTATCGAAAAATTCTGCCTTGTTCTCGAACATTTTTCCTGCGCTAGTTCTGATCACTTACTTAGTGTGATTGGTATTATTCTTGCGCTTCACTTAAGGCGAACTTGATCTCTTCACTGGAAAACCCTTTACGCATCAGCATGGCATAGGCTTTGCTTCTTTGTTTAAAATCATTCAGATCATAGGATTTTTTTTGCAGTTGCTCTAAACATGAACCATAGAAATCGATAGTACCGTCAAGGCAGGCTTTCTCAACAAACGTATCAAGGTCGCTAATGTCTATTTTTCGTAATTTAAGCTCCTGACGAATCACGGTTAGCCCTTTGCCTTTTCGCACATATTTAAGCACTTCTTTTTCTAAATCGACTTTGGCCGCTTTGATCTCTAAATTGCTTTGCAGCTGATGGCTCTGTGGATGCTGATTGATTGCCACTTGAATATCTTGGTAGGAGAAGCCGCGTTTTTGTAGCGTCGCCACCAGTTTTTCTCGGCTGATGGTAAAGTCATGATATTGGCTGTTGATGCGTTCGATAGCCAGTGTTTGCTCATCGATATTACGTTGCTGTTTAACCTTATCAATGGCTTCTAAAATGACGTTTTCCGGTACACCTTTTTTTTTGAGTTTCTCGATAATGTATTTAGAGGCGTATTCATTGCTAAATGATTGCTCAGCAAACTGTTCGGCAAATACCGCATCCGATTTTAGATAACCAAAACCCCGCAAACTCTCTATTGTGCTATCAATCCACTGTTGATTGTCGGTCTTGATGCGCAGTTTTGCCAGTAATTCGCTTTCGGTCATATCACGCTGGGTAAGATGCCACATAGCCGAATTCATTACGCTCTCTTGGCGTGTGGCTTTTCTTATGCCGTTACCGTTTTTTTCATGATTCACAATCTTATTCCTATTGGTACTACTGGCGATATCATAGTGCATCTTGGGGTGAGTTGCAGATGGTTTAAAGTGTGCTTTTTGCTGATAAAGAAATGAGCAAAATAAAAGGGGAACCGACTGGTTCCCCTGATGATTTGAATTTAGTTGAGCGCTAAAGGTTGATTATAGTTTAGCTTCAATCATGGCTTCTAGTTTGCCTTGGTCAATAGCGAAGTTGCGAATACCTTCCGCCAGTTTCTCGACTGCCATTGCATCTTGGTTGTGCTCCCAAAGGAACTCAGAATGTGTCATAGCAGCAGGACGCTCTTTGGTGCCGTTAGAGTCGATAAGTTTCTCAACCACGTCACCTTGCGCATCTTCTAGGTCTTGTAGCAGGTTAGGGCTAATCGTTAGACGATCACAGCCAGCGAGTTCAAGAATCTCACCGATATTACGGAAGCTTGCGCCCATTACTACAGTTTTGTAGCCATGTTCTTTGTAGTAGTTGTAGATAGTAGAAACAGACAGTACGCCAGGATCTTCAGAAGGTTCGAAGTCACGGCCTTCTTTTGCTTTATACCAATCCATAATACGGCCAACGAAAGGCGAGATTAGGAAGACATTTGCTTCGGCACATGCACGCGCTTGAGCAAAAGAGAACAATAGCGTTAGGTTACAGTTGATGCCTTCTTTTTCTAGGATTTCCGCCGCGCGGATACCTTGCCAAGTTGAAGCCAGTTTGATCAAAATACGGTCATTGCTGATGCCCGCATCGTTGTACATTTTGATCAGTTGACGCGCTTTTGCCACGCTACCTTCTGTATCGTAAGAAAGACGAGCATCCACTTCTGTTGAAATGCGTCCTGGTACTACTTTTAGGATTTCTTTACCGATGTTAACTGCAAGCATGTCGCAAGTGTCTTGTACTTGCTGTGCTTTATCAGTGCTCTGATTTTTTGCGTATTCGATAGAAGCGTCAATCAAAGGTGCATATTCTGCAATTTGCGCCGCTTTAAGGATAAGAGAAGGGTTCGTTGTTGCGTCTTCAGGGGTGTATTTGCTGATCGCTTCAATATCACCAGTATCTGCAACAACTGTGGTTAGTTTACGAAGTTGCTCTAACTTATTGCTCATAATCGAATGTCCTTTAAATGGGCTCTATTACGCCAGTGGCAGTCTTAAATTTGAATCATTGTTCATCAGTTGCTCAGTCTATTATCGCTAGAATAGATAGCATTTGCTCAACTGATTAGGAAACTTAACTCAAAGAGCATATGTCGTATGCTTGAGTATTTGATATGAATTATACTTATCTGTTCTAGATCTAAAGTCAACGCCTCAAACAAAGATATACCAAGTTAACGGCACCTTTATCGCTCATAGGGTGTAAAAACATGAGCTATAGCGTGATTCTGTGCATTATTTGAACCAGATTGAGTTTTCTTATCAATTTTGCTGGCTCGATCATTTGTAATGGTTGTGAGCGTATGTACTATATCCGCATGCGCTGTGTCCGGTGGTTGCTGATAGTGCTCTGCTTGCGCTTATTATCCATTCATTTTAGGGGGTATTTATGAATCGTCCAAATTCCGAGATTTCAAAACAAGATAGCGATCTATTAACCGAGATCTCGGTGGCGTATTATCAAGACGGTGCCACCCAAGAAGAAATATCTAAAAAGTTTTCCATTTCACGAGCAAAAGTAGGGCGAATGCTTAAACAAGCTCGTGATGAGGGCATTGTAGAGATCACGGTGAAATACCACCCTGTGTTTAGCGCCAAGATAGAGCAGCGTCTTATGCAGCGCTTTGGTATAAAAAGAGCTTTGATCTCTCTTGATCAGTCTGATGAAGAAGCACAGCGTCAGTTGATTGCCGGCTTGGTATCCAATTATCTAACTCAAACCTTAAAAAGTGGCATGGTAGTCAGTGTCGGACAGGGACGTAATGTCTCTTCGGTGGCTCATTATGTGGGAGTGGTGAGCCCGAGAGATTGTAAGTTTGTCTGTAGCATTGGCGGCATTCACCCAAGAGGCGGGATGTTTAATGCCGATCATATCTGTCGACAATTAGCCAAAAAGTATGGCGGTACATCCGAAACCTTGTACGCTCCTGCCTATGCTGAAAACCGCGAGCAAAAGCTCGCCTTTATGCAAAACGCCACCATCAAACAAACCTTAGATTTAGCTCGAAAATCGGATGTCGCTTTAGTGGGCATTGGGGACATGAGTGAAAACAGCTACATGGTCGACTTAGGCTGGTTCACCGCCAATGAAGTAGCACAAGCAAGGTTAGAGCAGGGCGTTGTTGGCGACTTTGCCGGTTACGACTTTTTTGATATCAACGGTAAAGTGGCTCATACCGTAATGAGCGATCGCGTAATCGGTCTCGGCATTGAAGAATTTAGGTTGATCTCTGAGGTTATCGCCATTGCGTCTGAAAACAGTAAACCTTTGGCTCTTCTTGGCGCTTTACGCAGTGGTGCGATAGATGTCATTGCCACGAATGTCAGTAATGCACTTACGCTGTTAAATCTGGATGAGCAGATGACGCGCTCAGCGCAAGCTATCCGATAATTCTCATATTACCTTTATTGCTAGGCTTTAATTTATATTCATATGAAAGGCCATTTTTATTTTATTTAAAGTGGCCTTAATCACTATTCTTCTTTGTTTATTTAATCTTTTCTCTCTGAATATTTTGTTTTCGAACGAACTATTAAGCCTTTATTTCTATATTGTTTCGGTTTAATTACACTCGCTAAATATTTCACTGCCACAGTTTGTTAATTGTAAAATAATAAAAGTGACACTGAACTGACATACGATCTCACTATATTCATATGAAAGTTAAATATGATTCAAGTGAATATATGGAATTGCGTCAACAGAAGATATTAGAGCTACTCAATGAGCAAGGGAGTTTACTTACCGACGACTTAGCAAATAAGTTTGAAGTCACGACCCAAACTATTCGTCGTGATATTAATGCGCTGTGTGAGTCAGGGTTAGCTCGTAAGTTGCACGGTGGAATTACCTTATCACCGGCACTTGATAACCTTGCTATGTCTAAGCGAGTGGCGACTAATGCTCCTGTTAAGCACCAAATCATCAAAGCGGCTATTCAAGAGTTACAATCTGGGCATACGGTTTTTCTTAGCTATGGCTCTACGGTTGCGCAATTTGCTTCGTGTTTACCACGAGATATTTCTTTAACCGTTATTACCAATAATCTTGATGCTGTTTCTCACCTTACTGGCTTTCCAAATATTGATGTTTGGGTCGCTGGTGGTCAATTGCGTCATCAACATAGAGATGTGAGCGGTGTGCATACGCAAACCTTTTTCAAAGGCTTTCGTGTGGATATTGCTGTGCTTGGTGTGGGCGGTATTTCAGCTCAAGGTGAATTACTTGAATTTCAATGTGATGAAGGGGAATTAACCAAAATCATGTTGAAAAATAGTCGCAAAAGTATTTTGTTGGCGGATTCCAGTAAGTATTTACGTAATGCCAGTGTGTATGCCGCATCACTTGAAGATATCGATACTTTTTATACCGATTGTCAGGCTGAAAAATTATCTCAGCTTTGTGAAGAGAACAATGTTCAATTAAATATTATTGAGGTGAAGTAATGAGTTATTTAGTAATTGAAAACCTCAACAAACAATTTGAAGAATTTACTGCAATTAAGAGACTGAATCTTGTAGTAAAAAAAGGAGAGTTTGTTGCTCTGCTAGGCCCATCGGGTTGTGGTAAGTCGACCTTATTGAGAATGTTGGCGGGTCTAGAGTCACCGACATCAGGCTCTATTTCTATCGATGGTGTCGATGTGACGGACTTTTCTCCTTCACAACGAAAAATCTCTATGGTTTTTCAGTCTTATGCGTTGTTTCCTCACCTATCGGTGAAAGAGAACATTTTGTTTGGTTTAAAAGCCCGAGGTGTGCCTAAAGCTGAGCAAGAAGCTCGCTTAAGAGACGTATTAGAACAAGTGTCATTGACCGAGCAGCAGCATAAATCACCGGGACAACTCAGTGGTGGTCAACGTCAACGTGTCGCATTGGCGCGCGCGATTGTCAGTCAGCACTCTATTTGTGTCATGGATGAGCCACTTTCCAATCTGGATGCAAAATTGCGCGCCGAAATGCGCACCGAGATCCGTGAGCTGCAAAAATCCCTAGGTTTAACACTTATTTACGTTACGCACGATCAAGTGGAAGCGATGTCGATGGCTGATCGTATCGTGCTATTGAATAAAGGCGAAGTACAGCAAGTCGGTTCACCTCAAGAGTTATACGGCCAACCACAAAATACCTTTACCGCACGATTTATTGGTTCTCCGGCAATGAACGTATTTTCCCTGCCGGGACAAGATGAACTCATCGGCGTGCGTCCTGAAAACCTTTATTTAACCGAACATGGTATCGCTGGGGAAGTACTAAGTACCGACTATCACGGCGACAGCACCTTATTAAAAGTGGGCTTAATTAACGCCTCAACAGTACTTATCAAAGTGGATCGCTGGCAGCAATTTAACAAAGGCGAAAGGGTTTGCTTTGATTGGGAGTTAACTGATCAACACCATTTCTGCAGTACTAGTGAAACGGCCCTAGCTTAAATGCTTAACGGGCAATAACGATAAACAGCTTAAATTAATTTATGGAGATAATGATGGACTTCAAGAGCAAACTTTCCCTGTTAGGGTTAGCGACAACATTAGCGGCTGCAAATGTAAGTGCAGAGCAAATCGATCTAACTATGTACTACCCAGTTGCGGTAGGCGGTTCATTGACCAAAATTGTTGACGGCATGGTTGATGATTTTGAAGAAGCAAACCCAGGTGTAAACGTAAAAGCTATTTACGCAGGTAACTACAATGACACTCGAGTGAAAGCATTGGCTGCACTTAATGCAGGTGAGTCAGTACAAACTTCAGTAATGTTCTCCATTGACATGTTAGCGCTGAAAAACAGTGGCGTCATTCGTCCATTTGATGACTTTGTAAAAACAAAAGAAGATCAGCAGTGGCTTGATAGCTTCTACCCAGCGTTAATGGCTAATGGTCAGGTAGATGGTAAAACTTACGGTATTCCATTTCAGCGTTCAACTATCGTCATGTATTACAACAAAGATGCGTTTCGTGATGCGGGTTTAAACCCAGATCAACCACCAAAAACGTGGGATGAGATGGCCGACGTAGCGTCTAAGCTCGTTAAAAAGTCAGCAGATGGCAATACAGATCGTTGGGGACTGATGATCCCATCAACAGGATACCCATACTGGATGTTCGGGGCACTGGCTAAACAACAAGGTGAAACCTTGATGAACAGTGCAGGCACTAAAGTGAACTTCAACTCGAAAGGTATGGTGGAAGCACTGCAATACTGGCGTGATTTAGGCAGCAAATACAAAGTGATGCCAGAAGGTACTATTGAGTGGGGCACCCTACGTCAAGAATTCTTAGAGCAGAATACGGCAATGATGTGGCACTCAACAGGTAACCTTGCTGCGGTAATGCAAAACGCAAGCTTTGATGTGGGCGTTGCACAATTGCCAGCACATATTGAACCAGGCTCGCCAACCGGCGGTGGTAACTTCTATTTGATCAACAGTGGTACTGATGCTGAGCAGCAAGCCGCTTACAATTTGGTTAAATTTATGACCTCACCTGAGCGTAGTGCCCAGTGGAGTATCACTACAGGTTACGTTGGTGTGAGCCAAGCCTCTTACGATACTGCTGAAATGAAAGAGCACGTTAAGAATCAGCCTCAAGCTTTAGTGGCTCGTGACCAACTAAAAGTGGCAACGGCTGAGCTAGCCACTTACGAATCTGGCCGAGTTCGCCGCGTGTTAGATGATGCGATTCAAGCAACACTAACTGGTCAAAGCACCGCAAAAGAAGCGTTAGATTCTGCACAGTCTCAAGCTGAGCGCGTGCTTCGTCGTGCCAATCGTGACTCATTATAAGTCGCACTAATCTTCGCTGGTAGGGCTCTCCTACCAGCGTATTTAATTGAGCTGATTATGTTTGAAAAGCTAAATATGTTGCAAAAGCTAAAAAACTCCAATGCTATGTATGCATGGTTACTCTTGTTGCCAGCACTGGTCTTACTAAGCTGTTTTACTTATATCCCAGCGGTAAGCACCTTTTACAGTAGTATGTTTTCCAGTGCATATGGAGGAGGTAACGAGTTTGTCTTAGCCGACAACCTTGCTGATTTGTCTCACGATCCAGTCTTTTGGAAAGCATTGACTAACAACCTATGGTACGGACTTATCACTGTGCCAGTATCTATGGCACTGGCGCTAATTATGGCGTTATGGGTCAATGAAAAATTTATTGGCCGTGGCTTTTTGCGACTGTCGTTTTTCTTGCCAACTATGCTACCTATGATTGCCGCTGCCAATATATGGCTATTTTTCTATTCGCCGAATATTGGATTGTTTAATCGCGTACTGGCGGTGTTTGGTATTGAAGGTATGAATTGGCTTGGCAATCCTGATACCGCTCTGGGCTCAATTATATTGCTCGCCATTTGGAAAGAGTCAGGGTTCTTTATGATCTTCTATCTTGCTGCACTGCAAGCTATTCCTAGTGAGCTAAATGATGCAGCCAAACTAGAAGCGCCGAGTTATTTTTATCGTTTACGCCGCTTTATATTACCCCTGCTAGGCCCAACCACATTGTTTGTATTCATCAATGCGGTCATTAACGCCTTTAAGGTGGTCGACCATCTGTTCATTTTGACCAAAGGTGGCCCAAATAACTCAAGTACTTTACTGCTTTATTACATCTACGAAACGGCATTCTCTTTCTTTGACCAAGAATATGCTGCCACATTGACCATGATACTGCTGATTATTTTAGCGGGTTGTTCAGCCATTCAATTTGTTTTAAGCCGTAAGCGAGTCCACTACCGATGAACACATTACCGATTGATACCGTCACAATACAAAAAGCAGAGCAGGCTAAGCGTATCAACTTTGGCTTGAGCTGGAGCCGTTATGTTAATTTTTCTGCTGCTTGGGTGGTGGGAATATTATGGGTGCTACCGCTGCTGTATATGGTTTGGGCCGCTTTTCATACTGGGTCAGATGCCATCTATTTTGACCTAAGCAGTGATTGGTCTTTAGATAATTTTAAAAATGCGTGGCAGGTTGCTCCTTTTATTCAATATATTTGGAACACCTTTGCCATGGTCAGCCTATTGCTGTTCTTTCAGATCTTAGTCTGTACCTTAGCCGCTTTTGCACTGGCTCGTATTGAATTTAAAGGACGCTCGGTCGTCTTTGCTTTGGTACTGGTGCAGTTGATGGTTATGCCAGAAGCGTTAATTGCCGAAAACTACCAAATGGTGGCACATTTCAACGCAATAGATACTTATATGGGCATCGCATTGCCTTATATTGCTAGCGCGTTTGGTATCTTTTTACTGAGACAAACTTTCATGCAAGTACCGCAAGAGCTAGAAGATGCTGCGCGTGTGGAAGGTTTGAGTCGCTTTGCTATTTTATGGAAAGTGTATGTGCCACTGGCTAAGCCAACTTATCTGGCGTATGCCTTAGTCTCTCTAAGTTACCACTGGAATAACTTCCTATGGCCATTGATTATCACCAATACAGAAAATAGCCGTCCTATTACAGTAGGCTTAGCGCTATTTGGTTCACCAGAGGTTGGGGTTGATTGGGGTGTACTCAGCGCAGGTACGCTTATTGCTATTTCGCCTTTGCTTGCTATGTTCTTGCTTTTCCAGCGCCAGTTCATGCAATCGTTTATGAACGCAGGGCTAAAATAAGATGCAGATTGTAAGTTGGAATGTACAAAACGGTATTGATGCATTTGCCGAGCCAAAACTGGCCCAGCAGTGTGATTACCTGATAAAGCTCAATGCCGATGTTATCGCTTTACAAGAAGTTGATAGCGAGTACATGGCAAGTTTAGAAGAGGCGCTTGATGATTATCATTGGCACTTTGCGCCAGCATTGAGCTTTTATAAGGCAGGGCAGTTTGTACAATTTGGCAATGCTATAGGCGCTAAAAAAGGCACTGCGGTGCAGTGGCGCGCTCATTACTTATTGCCTGCGGCAAGTGATGCCAAGCAACACATGCCTCGCTCAGCAGGCGAGTTAGTAGTTGAGATTGCAGGAGAGTTTGTGCGGGTAGTGACCAGTCATTTAGAGTTTTATTGTGCTAAGCAGCGCCGCTATCAACTGCAGCAAATAGACGGCATAGTGAATGCGGCTAGCATCAGTCGTGATTACCCAAGTCAGGCAACAGAAGGGCTTTACAAGCCATTACCACTGCCGGTGAATGCCATTATCTGTGGTGATTTTAATTTTGCTGATCAGTCTGATGAGTATCAGTCATTATTTATTTCGCAGGGAGGATGGCGAGATTTAGCGCAATCTAACCCTCGTCCGACATGCGGTATTTTTGATACTAAACAATGGCCAAATGGCGCAGACCGACGAGATTACTTTGCCACCAATAGCCAAACTTTACAGGCTAAAGTGGTGGTGGATGAAGGGATCAGCCTATCCGATCATCAACCTTGTGTGTTGCACGTCACTCACTTTTAAGCGCAAGTTAGCTTGCTGTTCAAACCTTAGAGTGGGTGAGCGATAAAACCGAACTAGCTGTTATGAGTTTTACTGTGGTGCGCCTTGCTATGCGGGTGCACAACCCATTCAACCGTACTGGTTAAATACCATTTATTACCCGCTTGATCACACCAAGTTTTGGATAATTTTCTGCGGTTAAATTCACTGCCGATTGCCGCCAGAGTTTGGTTGGTGTGGCGACCGTAATATAAGGTGTCACACAGCTGAATATTGGTCATGTTTTGTGGGTAGACGTTTACCGAAGAGGTATTGATTGCTAGAGCTTTGGCTTGGTTGTGAGTACAACCCGCTAACAGTGCAACCAACAAAACAAGAAAGTATTTTTTTATCATCTGAGTGAACAATCGTGTCAATGAATAGATACGGCATTATAAACGTGAATCTTGGTTTTGTTTATTAAATTTTCTATGGCGTAGCCTGTAAGGAGACGGAAGAGGAAAGGTTGATTTCTGTACACTTGTTTACGCTTGAGATTATGCGAAATGTCACTGTGTGTAAGTGATTGTTTCTGATGGCTAAATAGGAGTACATAAAAGTACATATGACAAGGTAATATTCAAGGTGCATATTCAATCGTGATGAGATTTTTATTTTAAAGTCTGTGTTGGCGTATCGAATATGAGATAAAAATAATGACATATAAACATCTCAATATGCGAACTATCCCTTGAACTCAATGTTACTTTGGAACTTATGAATAAAAGACTGAATCGATCCACTCTTATGCTGCTTGCCGCTTTCTCATTTTCAGCGATGGCCTCCCCAGTTGCGGTGCCAAACCCACCATCATTGCCTGCGAAAGGGTATGTGCTGTTGGACTATCATTCTGGTGAAGTGATTGCGGAGCACGGTGCTCATGTCGCTTTAAAACCGGCCAGTTTAACTAAGCTAATGACCAGCTATACCGCGGGACAAGAGCTTAACCGTGGCAATATCTCGCAAACAGACAATGTGAGAATTAGCCGCGAAGCTTGGGCGAAAAACTTCCCTGATTCATCGAAAATGTTTATTGAAGTGGGCACCAATGTCCAGTTTAGTGATTTACTGCGCGGCTTGATTATTCAATCGGGCAACGATGCATCGGTGGCGATTGCCGAGCACGTTGCAGGCTCTCACAGTGCGTTTGTCGATTTGATGAATAACTGGGCGAATCGTTTACAGCTGAATAATACCTACTTTTCGAATGCGCATGGTTTAGACGATCCTGATCAGGTGACCACACCTTACGATATGGCGAAGTTAGGGCAAGCTTTGATTCGCGATGTGCCGACACTCTTCCCTCTTTATAGCGAAACTTCATTTACCTACAACGGTATTACTCAGCATAACCGTAATGCACTGCTTCGTGACCGCAGTATTGATGTAGATGGCATGAAAACAGGCTACACCAAAGAGGCAGGCTACAGCTTAGTGAGCACAGCCACTCAAGGTGACATGCGTTTGATCTCTGTGGTCATGGGCACATCCAGTGCGAATTCTCGTACATCGGCTAGCAAAAGTTTACTAAACTACGGTTTCCGTTTCTTTGAAACCATTAAGCCACATGAAGTGAATTCTGAGGTTGCCTCGCATAGGATCTGGATGGGACAAGAAAACCATCTTAGCGTTGGCGTAGCAGAAGATGTGTATATGTCAGTGCGCCGTGGTAGTGGTGACAAGATCAGTGCTGTGGTGGATCTGCCAAGCAAGTTAAAAGCGCCTATTTCGAAAGGCGATGAAATTGGCACAGTGAGCTATTTGGATGCTAACGACAAACTGCTAAAACGTGTGTCTTTGGTTGCGCTACAAGATGTTGAGCAAGGTAGCTTGTTCAAAAGGCTGATTGATTACATCAAATTATTCTTTGTTTGATAACAAAACTGAGTAAAAACAATAGTTTTCACATACTCTTAATGTAAAATACAATCATTATCATTTAAGGGTGTATGAAGATGCAAAAAATTGTTATTTGGGGTGCTGCTAGCGGGCTAGGTGCGGCTATGGTCGAGCATTTTGTTGCTTTAGGTTATGACGTTACTGGCGTTGCGCGAAATCCAAGCAAAAATCCATTTTTGGCTCAGGTTGCTACATTGGTGTGTGACGCTACTGATCCGCAACAAGTGGTAAGTGCGGTAGAGCAGATCCCTAGCGATGCATGGGTGATTTCTAGTATGGGCAGTTTTCAAGCGCAGGTGGCGGTGGACTATATTGGACATCGTCATTTGATTGATGCCTTGCAAGCAAAACAGGTCAAACGTTTCTTGATGGTGACCTCTTTAGGCTGTGGTGATACTTGGCCGTTTTTGTCAGATAAAGCCAAAGCGGTATTTGGTGGCGCGGTACGTGAAAAGTCACTGGCTGAGTCTTGGTTGCAAAGCAGTGCTTTGGATTACACTATTTTACGTCCTGGCGGTTTAAAAGATGGCGCGAGTAACGGGCTAGGTGTTTTGTCGCAAAGTGGCGAAGTACACGGCTCTATTGCACGCGGTGAAGTGGCGGCTCTGGTCGCGCAATTGCTGGAATCAGAGGATAGTATTAATCAAATTTATCAATGCGTTGAGAAATGTGTTGAGTAATGCCTTGAGTCGTAAATGACTCTTTAATGAATAAAAAAATCACCGCAGAGGTATGCGGTGATTTTTTGTTGAAGCAATAATATGAATGGGGATTATTTGAATAGAGACTATTCGACAGTCTTCTTAAAAATAAGCGAAGTATTAATACCGCCAAAAGCAAAGTTATTGCTCATCATAGTTTCCACATCCAACGCTCGGCCAGTACCTGTAATGTAATCTAGGTCGCCACATTGCTCATCGATATTTTCTAAATTTAGGGTTGGATTAAACCATCCGCTATGCATCATTTGAATGCCTAGCCAAGCTTCGATAGCGCCACAGGCACCTAGAGTATGTCCAAAATAACTTTTCAGAGAGCTGATAGGCACTTTACCTATTGCGCTTTGTGTTGCGTTACTTTCGGCAATATCACCGCGATCGGTTGCGGTGCCGTGCGCAGATACATAGTCGATGACTTTCGGGTCTAGTTCGGCATCTTGCAGCGCCATTTCCATACAAATTTGCATGGTTTCTTTTTGCGGTTGCGTCACATGAGCCGCATCGCAGTTGCTGGCAAAACCTATGACTTCCGCGTAGATTTTTGCGCCGCGCGCTTTGGCATGCTCGTATTCTTCAAGCACTAAAGTGCCTGCACCTTCACCGATAACCAGACCGTCACGGTCGGAATCGTAAGGACGAGGACTGCTTTTCGGTGCATCATTTTTTAAGCTGGTGGCGAATAAGGTATCAAATACCGCAGACTCCGTAGGGCAAAGTTCTTCTGCGCCGCCGGCCACCATCACTGTTTGATAGCCGTGTTTGATGGCTTCATAAGCGTAACCAATGGCTTGGCTACCTGAAGTACAAGCGCTACTAGTAGGAATTACGCGACCTTTTAAGCCAAAAAATAATCCCACATTGACTGCGGCAGTATGTGGCATCATTTGAACATAAGTGGTTGCTGTGATGGCTTTGGTGGTTTTGTCATTTAGCATTACGCCAAAAGCGCCGATGGCATCGGTGCTACCTGTAGACGAGCCATAGGCAATACCGGTTTGGCCGTTGGTCAGTATTTCTGCGCCAAGCAATCCTGCTGATTGAAGTGCATTTTCAGTTGCTACTGTCGCAAGCTTTGATACTCGACCCATGCCACGGACTTGTTTGCGTTTGTAGTGCTTTGGCAACTCAAAATCGTCAATAGGAGCGGCAAGCTTGGTATTTAGGCCGTCATATTGCTCAAAAGAGGGCATATATTGAGTGGCGTTTTCACAAGCGCGCAGTTTAGGTTCAATCGTGTCCCAGTCGTTACCAAATGCGGTAACGCCAGACATACCAGTTACAACAACTCTGCGCTTCATATTAAGCCTCCGTTGACAGAAATGACTTGGCGGGTGACATATTGTGCAATGTCAGACATTAAGTAGCTGACTAATCCTGCCACTTCTTCTGGTTGGCCCATGCGGCGTAGCGGAATTTGTGGGAGTGCGTGCTCTTTTACATGCTCTTCAACCATGCCAGTATCAATGAGACCAGGAGCGACGCAGTTGGCGGTGATTTTACGTTTACCTAGCTCAAGTGCCAGTGATTTAGTGGCACCAATAATGCCTGCTTTTGCGGCGCTATAGTTGGTTTGTCCACGGTTGCCCATCAGCCCAGAAACAGAAGTTAGGCACACAATGCGGCCACCTTTACGCTTTTGCACCATAGGCATGATGCATGGGTGCAACACATTGTAAAAGCTATCTAGGTTGGTATGGATAACCCCGTCCCATTCTTCTTCTGTCATGGCAGGAAAAGCGGTGTCACGGGTAATACCGGCATTGTTGACCACACCGTAATACGCTCCATGCGCTTCAATATCCGCTTCAAGTTCGGTGCGACATTGCTGGCGGTCACTGATATCAAACTGGATCAGACGCCCATGACCACCGTTCTCTTCAATCACGTTTAGAGTATCTTGGGCACCTTGACGATCTCCCATGTAGTGGACGGCAATGGTAAATCCATCGCTTGCCAGTTGAATGGCAATTGCCTTACCTATACCTTTGCTTGCGCCTGTCACCAACACATGTCGGGTCATTGTTGACTCCTAGTCTTCATTTCTTTTAATTTGTCTTCTGATGGTACGTACACATTCAGTTGGCAACTTGCCAAGACTTTTTGTTCAAATTCAATGCGAGCGGTAAAGACCGCCATGCCATTATCTTCCATCAATTTCTCAGCGTAAACATCCAGTGTCTGGCCTTTCTCGAACGCGTCACAATGGGAAATGTAACGTCGGCTTCCCAGTAAAAAGCCAATCGCGGGTTGCTCACCTTTTTGCAGTGAGTGATACCCCGACCACGCTGCCAATGATTGAGCCATAAACTCAATACCGACATAAGCGGGGATACTGTTTTGCTCAAGGTTGAAAAACAGATTGTTTTCGCCAATATCTACCTGACAGTGCACGCTATCTTGTTGGATATCCAAGGCACGGTCGATAAAAATCATCGGCTCATCATGAGGCACTAATTGTGCAATTGATGGGTAGTCAGTCATTTATAAAACCAAAAATTAGGCTGATGTTATTTCCACCAAACGCAAAAGAGTTACTTAAGATAGCTTTGCCGTGCAATTTTGTCGGCGTTTCCAGTAGTGATACTTGGATATCTTCAGCTTTGTCTTTGCAGTGTTGCAGGGGGAGTTCTAAGTCGTATTTTAAAATATGCCAAGCAATCGCAGCTTCCGTTGCGCTGGCCGCGCCAAGTGTGTGCCCGGTTAGAGGCTTAGTTGAACTAACCGCAACATTATTTGCAAACAGTCGATAGATGGCTTTGCTCTCCATACTATCGTTAAGTGGGGTAGCAGTGCCATGTGCATTGACGTAACCAATATTTTCAGTACTTAATCCTGCATCATCGAGCGCTTTTTGCATCGCTTGTTCTGCGCCCAATCCATCTGGGTGTGGCGCTGAAATATGATGAGCATCTGAGCTGTCGCCTGCGCCTAAAAGCGCAATGTTTGGCTGGTTATTATGGGTTGTAGCTTGCCCAGTCAACAGCATTAACGCCGCTGATTCACCAATGTTAATGCCATCGCGTGTGGCATCAAATGGCTTACACAAAGTGTTTGATAATGCTTCTAAGCCATTAAAACCATTTAACGTTAAGCGGCAAATTGAGTCTACGCCGCCCACGAGCACTGCATCAACAATGCCGCTGTGCAATAATCGCTGTGCGGTGATAAATACCCGTCCACTAGAAGAGCAAGCTGTCGAGATAGAGTAACAAGGCCCAGTGATAGCAAAATAAGTGGCAATGAAATCACTGCTGTTGCCCAATTCTTGTTTGCGGTAGTGAAAGTCATCGGGAAAATCACCATCTTGTAATTTGTGTTGGTAAGCCGTTTCTCCATCGGCAATCCCAGAGGTACTCGTCCCAATAATTACCGCAATGCGCTGCTCACCATATTGCGCAATAGCCTTCTTCACCGAGGTTTCAATTTGCTGCATTGCAGATAGGGCAAGCTGATTATTGCGCGTATCAAACTCGGCAAGATGTGCGGGGATCTCAGGTAAGGTTTCTTGTACGCGGCCAATGACCGTTGAGGTGTCAGTATTGAGAATATCATCGTCTTGCCGCATATTTGAGGCGCGCTGACCTGACAGACATTCATGTATCTGGGTATGGCTTGCTCCCATCGCAGAGTGAAAACCACAGTCTTGGATGAAAATAGGTTGAGATTTTTGTGTCGTCATTATGGCTATCAGTGCTAGTCAGTTTTTTGGGATTGAAGCGTAGTAATAGTTATAGTGTAATCATCAATTAGATGATGGAAAATAATTTTCCCACTCAGTTTGTCTTTATTGCTGTATTGAATATGGATGACTTCTTTACCGTCACTGTTATAAATGCTGCGGCTATTGTCAGTATCTAGTATTCGCCACTGCACTGCATTTAATGGTGCTTCCCAAGCCGAAGCCGGCCACAAGGTAATCATTAAATTAAACAGCACTTGCTCTGGTGCCGGTAACACGCCATCTAGTCCAGTCAGCACCTCGCTCGATATATTATCCCCTTGATACTCAAGAGATAATATTCTTGTTCCCCAAGATGAAAACCCTGCTAAAACCAGCTTGTCGTGAGTGACTTGTAGCTGAACTGGAAGCTGCTCTGTGCGATCTTTTTTACCATTGTGCCAAGTGGCTTCAATAAGCTGACTGGCACTGAGCGAATAGCCAAGAGAGTCCGGTGTAGGCAAATACACTTGCTGCTCAGCAGTGATATTGACCGCAGGAGTGTGCGCGGTAGGCGTAGTGGTTACACAAGCGCTTAGCATTAGGCTCAATAGTAACGTCAGCAGTGATTTCGGGTAGAGACAAAGCCTCATTATTTATCCTTTTGAGTAATGGCTAATGGTGATAATAACCAAGCGACAAAAATGCCACACAATACCGTAATACCAAAGCTGTGAATGGCATGGGTTTGACTCAGAGACAGCAAGCCAAACGAAAGCAAAGTGGTCAATGCTGATAAGGTAATCGCAAGTAATGTACTTGGACTACGAGATTTTTCAGCAAAAAATAAAGTGTAGTCAATGCCGATGCCAATGATCAGAATCAGTGCCAGCAGGTTAAACAAGTTCAGTGATGCACCTGTTGCTAAAGCAGCGGCAAGCCCTGCCAAACACGCAATAATCGAAGGCAGTAAAATCTTCACTGTGTGCCTAAACCCGTAACGCTTGATGAGCACTAGGGCGATAACGCTAAGGGCAGCAAGTAATAACTCAACCACTTTTATGCGATATTTAGCGAACAACGAAGAGATCTCTTCGGCCTTATTTAAGTAGTTAATATCGGGCTGAGACGCAACAAAGGCTTTAACTTGTGCAGGATTATTCAGCTCATTTAACATGACCACACTAGCCACTTTATCGTCTATTTTTCCCACATACAAAAAACGTGTTGGCTCGGAGACCACCTGCGTTAAATAGTCAGCCAGATAAATCGGCGTAAATTGCTCTGGAATGCTGAGTGTATCGGTCAGGGACAGCGCTTTTGTTAAGGTACTGGCTTGGGTGTGATACAAGTTTTCAATTAACTGATAGCTCTGTTTTTGACGCAAAGCAGAGCTTACGTACTGCGATAGAGCTTGATAGCCCTTAATGGTTCCGCTGTGTTGCCAATCATTTAAGGTCAGCTCAAGAGATTCTAAACGTTGTAGCAATGCTTCATCACTAGAGGCGGTCACCACTAGCATCTGTTGTGATGACTGCCTGCCACTGAGCTCAGAGATGAATTGCTCTTGTTGTTTTAGCTGCTCTGGCATTGCTTGTAGTTGGCGGATGTCATCATTGTATTGTAGGTGCATTAGTGGAGCTAGCGAGGCAAGCAAACAAACCATCGGCAGTCCATATTTAACGCTTTTCTTTGACCATAAGGTCAACCATTGTTGCCACAGCCATATGCCGGGCAAAGTGCGGTTAGCGCTGGGTTTAGCCGCTAACATTGGATACCAAGCTACCACCGTAATATAGGCCGCGATTAGACCAATCGAGGAGAATAGCGCCAGTTGTTGCAAGCCAGGAAACGGCGCAATTAACATGCCTAAATAGCCAATTAAGCTGGTGGCAAGCCCCATAGTAATGGCGACAAATATGTGTTTTAAACCTAATCGGCTGTCCCATTGCTGCCCGCTAGCAAGGCGCTCGGTGAGGTAATGAAAAGCATAGTCAATGGATACCCCAATCAGGCTAGCGCCAAAGACCAAACTAAACAGGTGGATACGACCAAAGATCAAGGTGGTCAGAGCCAGTGCGGATAGCAAACCGACACTGATGGATAAAATAGCCAGCAGTAGTGGCGTGGCGCTGCGAAACACGCCAATGACTAACACAATCACACCGAGCAATGAAAATAAGCCTATAGTGCTTATTTCTGATTTGGCGCTTTGCGTGCCAAATTCCGCATAAAAAAGCACACCTGTGTGCACTGTTTGTGCGTCAAATTTCTCTGAAAGTGACTGTTCAATCGCCAGTATTTCAGGTACCCCTTTTTGCGCTTTTAAACTGTATGGCGAGTCTTTTAAGGTGGCAGTGACTAACAGGTATTTCTTGCCATCATGCATAGCAGAGAGAAAGCCATTGTCGATAGTAAATGCCGAGCTGTTTTGGGTTAACTGCGATAGATAGTCGCGAAACAGTAAAAACGGGTCGTTACTAAGCTCTGTGCCTGTGACACCAGAAAAAGGGTTGTAAACCGACTGCACGACTAACTGCACCTGATCTTGGGGGGCGCGTTGCAGTCGCTCTCTTTGTTGTGGCGTTAATTGCTGAAAGCGGTGCTTAAAATAATACGAAGCCCATAATTTTTGCTGATCAGCGCTGACTTTGCCAACCACGTCACTAAACAACCCAGTATGTGTGAGGGATTGCTGTAATTGGCTTGCCGCCGTAAAAATTGTGTCTTGGTCTTTTTCTTTATTATTTAGTGAAATGGCGAAAACCACTTTGTTGCTTAAGTTTCCTGATAGGGATTCAAAAGCTTGCTCTACCACTGGATTTTGTTGATTGACTGGCAACAGTTTTAGAATGTTAGTCTCAATAGGAGAGTGCGCAGACCATAGCCACTGTTTTGCCAGCATAGCCATAAACAGCAACACCAATATCAGCCATGCATAGGCAATGTTGCGACTCTTGCGGTGTGAATTATTTGAAGCTGAATTGAGCTTGTTCAGCATCATTTAGATTCTCTGGTTGATGAGTTTGATTGGAGAATACGATTTCGGTTTTATCGCCACGGATTTCTTGTAGCGTTAGGCTATCAATGTCCTGCGTGCCCACTAACACAATTGAGCTAAACACTGAGTTCAGTGGCGCTTGTGTTGGGGTTAAGGTAATTGTCCATGTGCCGGATTCAACGCCAAAGTCGATGTTAAATTGCTCTTTTAATGCTTGTGTATCACCATGAAATACCGCTAAGAACACATGGCTAAAATAGAACGCCATTGGGTTTTCTTTGGCAGTGATCACTTGCGGCTGTTGATTGGCAAATGTTTGGCGCAGTTTATCTTTGGTTAATACCAGATTGACCGGAAATGGCGTGTTTTGTTGCCATAATAAACCATTGCTTTTGCTTAGAGTAAATGTGCCTTGTGAGCGTAGAGGCTGGGCAAACATTTCAATACTACGCAACTGAGTAAAGTCGCCACGCACAATGTCGTGCTGAGCCAATTGCGTTTGCAAAGAAGCCAGATCGGTCACTTGAGCGTATGACAATGGTGACATCATCATTAGGGCCATTGTTAGCCACTTAACTGACCATTTAGTTAGCCACTTAGCTAGATTATGGTTTTTCATGCTGCGGTTTCTCGCTCTGTCAACGTCACTGATACAAGGTTTCATGACGGGCTATTGCTGCCATGACTATGCCAGTATTCCACCTTATCGGTAAATACTTTGGGCGATACAAAACACATTTCTTGGCTATCTATGGAGACAGCAACCTGCATCGTATGCGCTTTACACATGCGTTGCTGGGTTGCTGCATCATAGATCACGTAGTCAACGCGCAATCGATTTTCCCACTCCGTTAGTTTAGCGGTCACTTTTATTTCATGACAAAAGGGAATCGCTTTAACGTAGCGTACTCGAGTATCAATGATTGGCCACATGTACCCAGATTCTTGCATGGCTAAATAACCATAGCCAATCTTATCCATTAAGATTCGACGGGCTTCTTCAAAAAAACGGAAGTAGTTACCGTGGTAAATGACTCCCATAGGGTCGGCATCTTGAAATGAGGTGACTAAAGCCACCTCAGATTCGAGTGAAAATCGACTGTCGTTTGCCATTATTTCTCCGAGTATAGAGGCCAGTGGCGCTGTTGAATACGAGCCATAAAGTGGCGTAAGTCATGCTCAAGAGGGCGATCCTCTTCGACAAATTCAAACTCACTTAATACCGCATCACGAATTGATTTTAGGTTTGAGCTTAGGTGCTCATCATCCAATTCATTATGACGACGGCGAATTTCGAGCGCTTGTACACTGGCGAGCAATGAAGCCGAAGCTACTTGTTCGGTAAGCTCAAGTACGCGTACGCAATCGCGCGCTGAAATAGTCCCCATGCTCACTTTATCTTGGTTGTGACACTCAGTAGAACGAGAGAATACGCTCGCTGGCATGGTGTGTTTCAACGCTTCAGCCGTCCAAGCCGAAATGCCAATTTGTACTGCTTTAAAGCCGTGGTTAATCGGTTTTCTTTCGCCTTCAGAGCCGGTTAGGTTAAATGGCAGGCCGTTGTTAAATTTGTAATCCATTAACTGAGCCATTTGACGGTCAAGTAGATCCGCTAGGTTAGCAATACCGGTTTTTAGCGTATCCATTGCCATAGCAATATGACCACCGTAGAAGTGACCACCGTGCAGTACGCGCTCGTTATCACCATCGATGATAGGGTTGTCGTTGGCACTGTTTAGTTCGTTTTCAATTAAAGAACGAATCCAAGGTAGAGAATCTTGAACCGCGCCGATAACGTGTGGTGCACAACGTAGTGAGTAACGGTCTTGTAGACGATCGCTGTTGCGTGGTGGACGTTCTGCTTTTAGATCGTCACGAATCCATGCCGCAATTTGTTGCTGACCCGGATGAGGTTTTACCGCAAATAATGCTTCATCGAAGTGGAACTGGTTACCGTTCATGCCCACAGAAACTAAGGCTGTGATCTTAGAACATAGCTGAGCTAGGTATTCTGCGCGTTTGTAGGCTAAACAAGCGATAGCCGTCATTACCGCAGTGCCGTTCATCAGTGCCAGACCTTCTTTTGGCTTAAGACGAATAGGGTCTATGCCAAGCTCTGCAAATACTTCTTCGGTTGGGCGAGTTTCGCCTTTGTAGATCACATCACGTTCGCCAATCAGCGCCGCGGCAAGATAAGAAAGAGGCGTTAAGTCGCCACTTGCACCCACTGAACCCTCTTCAGGAATGCGCGGAGTAATGTCTTTGTTGATCAGAGTGATAATTTGATTTAGTAGCTCATGCGAAACACCTGATACACCTTGCGCTAGAGAACAAAGGCGAGTTGCCAGAACCGCTCTTGCTTGTTCATGAGTTAAAATGTCACCCAGACCACAGCCGTGGAAACGAGTAAGGTGCAGTGGCAGTTCATCAATCAAGTTAGGTGGAATTGCCACAGTACATGAGTCACCATAGCCGGTAGTCACACCGTAAACCACGCCATCTTCTTTTAAAAGACGTTCTAAAAACGCCACACCACGGTCAATTTTGCTAGTGAACTCTGGCGCATTATTTAGCTTGGCATCTGCACCTTGTGCAATGGCAACAACGTCTTCGATAGAAAGCGCCTGAGCGCCGAAGGTAATGGTGTTAGTGTTTTTCTCTGTCATCTTTCTGATCACTTAATGTCCAAAAATTAAAAAAGTTATACCACTGCAAAGGAGCTTGCAATGTGTAGTGCTGCAAACGGTCGGCATAGCTTTGCACGACATTTTGCAGAGCTTGTTGGCGTTCTTTTCGAGGCAGAATGATCTTGTCACTAAACGGTTCAAAATAAACGTCAAACAGCGGCTTGTCACTAGAGTCATCTCGTAATCCAAATAGCAGATATACCGGTGCTTTTAGCACTGATGCCAGCAAAAATGGACCTTGCGGAAATGGCGCAGGTTTACCTAAAAAGTCTGCCCATACAGAGCGACTTTCTTTACTGGTGGAGGTGCGATCGCCGACGATCACTACCCATTCACCAGCTTCAATTTTTTGTTGTAATAAAATCGCGGTATCAGGCCCGATGCGACTTACTTGAATTAAGTTTAGGTCTGAATTTGCGTTGACCGCTTTCATTACGGTGTTAAATCGCTCTGCATGTTCGGTAAACACCAAAGCATTAATTTTTACATGTGAGTACTTACGCGCTAACGCTCGGCACAGTTCAATATTGCCCAAATGCGAGCCAATCAAGATGACGCCACGTTGGCTTTGAGCAATTTTAGGGAAGTGCTTTTTACCGTGTATGGTTAGGTTGTCGCTATTAAAGTCGCCTTTCCACGCCGCCAGTTTGTCGAGCATAGTGTGCCCAAAAGAGAGCAGGTGATGATAACTGTCTATTGGCTTAGGCAGCACAATGCCTTGCGTTGTGGCATAGTTTTGCAGCTGCTGTAAAAATTGTTCTGAGGCCAATTTGGCATCTTTGCCTGTTAAGTGGTAATAGCGAATCACTACTTTTAGGATCAGGTTAAACACTTTTCGCCCAAGCAGGCTGTAAATCGCCAACATCAGTTTAATGCCAAGCACTGTGCCTTGCTCTTGGCGTTTTGACCAATGGGTCTTATCTGTGTTGGAAGGCTTTTGCCAGTGACGCGCTAACAGCTTAGGGATTCTTGGCAGCATGCCAAAAAACAGACGGGTATGCATCCAACTGATTTTGACGTTATCCCACAGAGCGTCAAAGTGGGAAATGCCACTTTCTGGGTAAATTACGCGGGTTTCAACAAAGTCGATATCAACGCCTTCCCAGTACATACGCACTAAGATTTCGATATCAAAATCCATGCGTTGACCAATACAGTATTTATCCAGCACTGCCACCGTTTTTGCGACAGGATAGGCTCTAAAGCCGCACATGCTGTCTTTGATAGCCAATGACAGTGTCTCTATCCATACCCAAATATGGGTGGCATAGCGACCGTACAAACGAGACTTTGGAACGCTCGCATCGTAAATAGGTTGCCCCGAAATAAGACGAGTAGGGTGCGCTTTTGAGCTAGCAATCAACTTAGGCAGAGCGTCAACGTCATGCTGACCATCGGCATCAATTTGGATAATGTGACTGTAGCCAAGCTGATGAGCTTTGCGAATTCCAGCCATCACCGCGCCGCCTTTACCTGAGTTTTCAGCTAAAGTATCTAAAATTACCTCTCGGCTGTTGGCTAATTCTTGTAAAGCTTGCTTGGTGGCACTATCGCTACCGTCATCAACTACAATGCACGGTAGAGCAAACGCTTCTAACGAGGCCACCACAGCATCAATAGTACTGCCATGGTTATAGCAAGGAATTAAAAAGCACGGTTGGTAAGTCTGCACGTTATTTTCCTAGCTTCATTTTTCCAGAGGAATGGACAACCAAAGATTCGCCCTGTTGCGAGCTGAATTTGAAGGTGAGTTTTTGCTTGTCATTATCCCAGCTCAAATCCAAAGTGACTTGTGCATCAGGCAAAATAGGCTCTTGAAACTTAATCACTTCCATCCCTTTAAATACAGAAGGCGTATTGAGGTATTCAACCGCATAAAACAGCGCCCAATCAATTTGACTGACCCCTGGCAATAAAGGGAAATGAGAAAAATGACCGCAAAAATCCAAGATGTCAGCATCAACTTTAAGCTGCAGTGTTGCTTGCGCGTCAGCACAATTCACATCAATGATGGTTGGTTTTCTTTTATGCATCTGCGTTACCTTACCCATTTCTTTGTCTGCGTCTTTTCTGCGTGCGTTTTATAGGTGTGCCATTGAGTCAGTTTGATATTACTCATGCTTGAAACAGCTTCTTAATTTCGTTTACTTGTCGTTTGCCTTGGCTGTTTAACGGGATTTCGTCAACTATGCGGTACTTACGCGGAATCGCTACCGGCTCTAACCAATCTCGCAGTGCTTTACGCAAAGCAATCCAAAATGGCCCTTTGCCAAGGCGTTGTACTTCTTTACGCCCTACATCGGTGAGCACGATGACCGCGCAAATGGTTAAACGCTGGTCGTCTTGCATTGGAATAGTGGCGCTTTCTTCAATCCAGTCTAGTTGATCTAAACGCTTTTCTAGCTCAACTAAAGAGATGCGTTTTTCTTCGATTTTGATGACGCGATCGGTTCGGCCTTTAAGATCAAAACTGCGCTGGTCACGGAACTGACATTCATCTGCGGTTTGATACCAATCGTCACCGGCAATATGCGGCGCACGTAAGCGTAAGCAGTTTTCACTATTGAGCTCAGCTTCAACGGTCGGAAATAACTGCCAAGCAGTGCTTGGAGTGTGTTGCTGGCGAAATGCAATGCCACCGGTTTCGGTGCTGCCAAACACTTCCATAGGCAGAGAGCCCAATAAAGCTTGGCTTAGTTTGGCGGCAGTTTCTGGTAAAGGCCCGCCAGAGGACACAATGCGGCGATATGGCGCGCTTTTCTGTTCAGCTGTTAAACGTTTTAGTAGCGCAGGGCTACTGATCAGCACTGAGTCTTTATCTGCGTGCTGGATAACCTGTTCTGGAAATTCTAAATTGTGCACCGCAAAAGGTCGGCCAGCGCAGAGCGGCCATAACAGACGAAACAACAATCCATAAATATGCAGGTGAGAGACGGTACTTTCGATGCGCGTGTTGGCTATATCTGCGCCCCAAAGAGACTCTAAAATAGCCACTTCATTATCCAGTTGGCTGAGTTTCTTTTCGATGGCTTTTGCAGCGCCACTAGAGCCAGATGTAAACAAAGTTACCTTGATTGAATCGAGATCCAGAGGTGCAAATGTGATTGGCTTAGCGGCTGTACTTTCTATAGAACGAGTCACTTCAAGCGCGTTCAAATCATCACTGACGGTGACATCGTTATCATGCAATAACAAGTCAAAGTGTTGGCTTAACTCTTTAAGTGCTTGGGTTTGATAGTTGCCCGGTAGTACCAATGATTTTTGGCTATAACAAGCGGCAAAAAAGCCCACTGCAAACAGGTAACTATTACCAAAGCATAAAGCGACGTTTTGCTCGCGGTGTTGCGCTAATCGCTCAGCATACAGCGCCACATCATGTTGAAACTCGTGCCACGTGATATGGGTGTGCTGATCGAAAGCCACTATATTATTACTAGCACGATTATTAGTAGCACGCTCTGTACAAAACAGGTGCGTAAGAGAAGAAAAGCTAGCTTGCTCTAGGTTCATTTTATCTTACGATCCTTTAGGAGAAACTGGCGAACAATCCACTCAATGGCGAATAATGATCCGGCAAGAATATAACTAATTAGCCCGTTGTAGAGCGTCCAAAGTTGCAGTGAATGAAAGCAGGTATAAAGTGCGAATAGTCCATTTGCAATAAAGAACAAACACCAAATCACGGTGACTTTTCGCGTGTAGTCCACCCCACTTTGAGGTAAGTCGGGGTCTTGCAGTCTGGCTAAGCGTTCAATAATGGTTTGTGGCTGTTTTAAGCTAGAAGCAAACACCACTAACATGCATAGATTGACTACAACGGGATAAAACGTTAGCCAACCGTGCTGCTTAAAAATGAGTCCTAATCCCACTAGAGTGATGCCGGTGACCGCACTAATTTGCGCCACGTATTTCAACTCTTTGAGCTTAGTTTTTTGAACACTGAGTAAACGCACTGCCAAAGCGAGGATCAATAGAATCCCCACGATGGAAAATCCAAACCTATCGATGCCAAAATACACGGCAAATGGATAGGCAAGTAACACCACAGCGGACAGAATTGTCAGCAATTGGCGCATTAGGCTTCCTTAAGAAGCTCAGCAACAGCGTTCACTACATCATCAACCGTACGTACTGCGCTAAATTCAGCCGGTTTGATTTTCTTGCCTGTTACATTTTGTAGGTGAACAACAAGATCAACCGCGTCGATGCTATCCAAATCGAGATCTGTGTATAAATGAGCGTCAGATACGATATCTGCTTCATCCAGTTCAAATAGCTCGACTAGGGCTTCTTTAACTTGATTAAATACCTGATCTTTACTTACGTCTGTCATGAGAGTCTATACCTACGGATTATTCGCTGATCTGTGAAGAGATGTAAGTGGCGAGATTGCTAACAGAAGCAAAGTGCTCGCGAGTATTAGTGTCATCTGCATCAATAATAATGTTGTATTTCTTTTTAATCGCAAGACCCAGTTCTAGGGCATCGATTGAATCTAAACCTAATCCATCACCAAAAAGTGGCGCTTCGGTTTCAATATCATCAATGGTTAAATCTTCAAGATTAAGAGCATCAATGATGAGTTGTTTAATTTCGTTGTGTAATTTTTCCACTGGGACCTACTTTATGGCTAATGATTATTAGGAAATATTATCTCAGTTAAATGCCGTTGCAAACGGCGGGCCGCAATTGTTGGCGACTCTGTTTGTTCGATAAAAGGTTGAACTTTAACTTTGTCTTTTACTTCAATACGAAAAAAAGGCTTATTTAACGGTACGTTATACCATTTTCCTTGTTTAGTAAGGAAGCTAGAAGAAACGGAAATATGCACTACACGCAAATCTCTTTGGGTGCGAATGGCAATTTGCGCCGCTCCTCTTTGTAACTTTGACGGAACTCCCGGTGTTGTTCTGGTCCCTTCAGGGAAGATAAGCAACACGTTGCTCTTATCAAATCGTTGTGTGCATCGTACCAGAAGATCGTCGGCGGTTTCATTTGGAATATAACCTGCCGCTTTTACTATGTGCTTCATAAAAGGGTTAGCCCAAATAGAAGACTTAACCAAGCAATCACAACGTTTGAGTTGCGATGCAATGAGCACATAATCAATAAGGCTAGGGTGGTTTGCAATAATCAGACAGTCTGAGTCCTGTTCTAATATATCCGCACCGATAATTTGATAATCAATGACGCCAGTAAACTTCATGAGTTTACAAAAGCCATTGAAAGAGCGCTGAATAACGCCCTGAACCTTATACTCTCTACGGGTTTGATTTTTAATAAATAAATGAATAACGGGGATGACTAAAAAGCTCAGCACTAGGCCGCCTAGTCCAAAGATCACAAAGCAGAATCCGGTAGCAAAAACACGCCAATAGCGGTCAAGTGTCTTCATGGTTTTTGATACCATTCCCATATTTGCTTCGATGATGTTATCGCCCAGTTATTGCTACTACCAAGAAAATGCTGAAGAAAGGTTAATGCTTGGGGCATTGATTGTTCTTCGGTGTCATTGCTCATTTGCTTGGTGATTGTGAATCTATCGCCATATGATACCACTAGCCCAAGCCCATAACCGTTGTAAACTTGGTTTTCATATTTGGAGTATGCATCGGGTAGAGGCTCATCGAAATCGACGATCAGTACTTTATGGGTCGGGTGACAAGTTAAATATAACCAAGCTTCAATAAGGGCACTGTGAAAGGTATTGCTTGAAGCGGCAATAGAGGTCAATGGAATGGGCTTCTTAGTGGCAATGGTGGCAAGCCCTGCTGCGGTATTGTGCACCGACTGTGAAAAAGCCATAGGTGAGGCTTCTTCGCCGCAGACGATATCATTAATCAGTTTTGCACTGCGATGCAGCTCTCCGTGACGGCTGGCAAACACGAGATATTGCACGTCATGCTCTGTGAGTAATTCAATGCTGGTTTGCACTGCAAGCTTACTTAAACTACTCATTCTGCGGCGCATCATTGGCGGTATTGCGGACGATACTATCGCACTGTCTTGTGGCCAAATGCCGGAATCTGCCCATTCTTGCCACTGGCTTTGCGTCGATATACCTGGCGCATAAGCATTCCATGCATCAATGTTGAATTGTAGTGTTAGATTATTCTTGAGCATATTTCTGTGCAGACTCTTGTATATAAAATCTTGATATGTAACGTTTAATATCGAGATCGTTGTTGCTGAAATGACTTAAAAAAGCGCATCAATAAAGAAATAAAAACCCTAAAAGTTTATTCCTGATTATTTTTGCAATAAGTATTTTCACTTAATGCTATACATTAACCCAATAAACTTGAAAGCAAAAGATGCTAATATCGCTCATAATTGTAATCGTTGAATGTAAGCTCAACGTCGACATCTAGAGAAAACTCTCTGCAACAGAACCTGCTCAGCGGGCACTCTAATTACATATAAAGGTTTATCTGTGTTAAATAAAGAACAAGACCCATATACCGCGCTAGAAGCGAAAACTGAAGCGCAAAAGTTATCCTTTGCTCCCATCGTATTTCATACTGCGAGAACATTGCGTGATTTAGGCATTTTGGCCGTGTTAGATAATGCAGGTGAACAAGGACTCAATGCTAAGCAAATTAGCCAGCAGTCTGATGTCTCTGAATATGGTGTTAAAGTTCTTCTGGATATGGCGGTTAGTGCCAATATCGTTACCTATAACAAGCCTAACTATATTATCGCGAACCTTGGTTTCTTCCTGCTACACGATGGCATGACCAAAGCGAATATGGATTTTACCGCTGACGTTTGTTACGCGGCGATGATGCATTTAACCGAAGCAATTGTAGAAGGCAAACCGGCAGGGCTTAAAGAGCTAGGCGATTGGGAAACCATCTATGAGGGATTATCTCGTCTACCAGAGCAAGCCAAGCAAAGCTGGTTTAACTTTGATCACTTCTACTCGGATCGTTCATTCCCGAAATTACTTGAAACGGTATTTGGTAATAAACCACAGAAAATTGCGGATATCGGTGGCAACACAGGTAAGTGGGCGTTGCAGTGCTGTAACTACGATCAAGACGTGAACGTTACTATTGTCGATTTGCCTCAACAACTTGAGATGGCAAAAATCAATGCCGAAAAGAATGGCTTTGCCGATCGCATTAATTTTTACCCGGCCAACATGCTCAACAAAGAGCAGACTCTGCCAGACAACATTGATACATGGTGGATGAGCCAGTTCTTAGATTGTTTCTCACCTATGGAAATTCTGAGTATTTTGAAGCGCGTGAAAAAGCAGCTTCGACCTGGTGATTCAATTTATATTCTGGAACTGTTCTGGGATGCACAAAAATACGAAGCAGCCGCATACAGCCTAAATGCCACTTCACTGTACTTCACCTGTTTAGCCAACGGTAATAGCCGTTTCTACCGCAGTGATGATTTCCTAGAAATTATCGAAGAAGCCGGCCTTGCGGTGGATGAGCGTATCGATAACATTGGCTTAGGTCATACACTGTTAAAATTGCAGGCGAAATAATCCGTTAATTTGCTCATAGTAATAGACAAAAGCCCCGCTGATTGTGATAAATCAGCGGGGCTTTATTATGTCTTACCAAAGATAAAAGTTAGCTAAGATAAAAAATTATCCAGCCACCACTTTTAGGGTTTGGCGTTTTGCATCCACAATTTTATTGGCTAATTCAGCAAAGCCAAATCCGCCATTTTCAGTCAGTAAGTGACTTGGTTTGCTGGTCAACTGATCTAACACCTTGTGAATATTGTTGACGCCAAAGGTTGTTGGAAGCCATTGAAACATGGCTTCATCGTTTTGTGAGTCGCCCACATAACTGATGCGCTGTAGCGGTAAATCTTCAAAGATGCTGTTTGCCCTCAAATAGGCTTCACCAGTGACACGCTTGCTATGCTCTCCTAACCACACATTGAGATGGATAGAGCTTAGCGTGGCGTGCACCGCTTGTCCGTCAATGCTTAGCCCGCGACATTTCATCATTAGCTGTTGCGCAACCTCATCGCTGACAGGCTCTCGGTCTTGACTAAGATTGATCGCAATATCGCAGTAGCGAAACGGCTGATCAGAGGCAAAACCAATATCATCATACTGCGCTAAAAGCTGTTCTAGCTGGTGCTTTAGCTTAGCTTGTTGCTGCTGCATTTCCTGCATAGGCAGTGCAGAGTGAACGCTAAAGTCCGTGGCATTTTTTTGCATCCAAAATGCGCCATTTTCGCCGATTACGCCATGTACCGGCCATAATTTTGCAATTTGGTCACACCAACCAGCGCAAGCGCCGGTTACTGCTACAACCTTAACCCCGACTTGCTGTAAGTCGTACAGGGCTTTTAGCGTGACATCGGGAAGTTTGCCTTCCCATGTCAGAGTATCGTCTACATCGGTTAACAACCATTCAATATCGCGGAGGCGATCAAGATTAATGGTGTTGATTGGGTCAAGCATTTACAGCCTCTTTCTCTTGCGAAGCGACACATTCAAAATCAAAACGCGCTTCACTTTGGGTATCAAATAGGTGGATAGATTCATTATCAAAGTCTAGACCAATGATGTCATCAGGCTGAATGGTTTCATGACCATCGACACGAACAACCAAGTTTTGTGGGTGCGCATCTAGGGTGTGGCAGTACAATAATAAATCAGCGCCAAGTGCTTCAATTAATTCCACTTTTACGCTAAATCTTGGGTTGTGTTTTTCCAGCAATAAATGCTCAGGACGCAGCCCAACTTTAATCACACCATACGGCAGGCCTTGGCTGTTGATTGGCAAAATAGTTTCGCCAATATGAATGCCCAGTTCGCTAATGTTCGCGTTTAAGATATTCATTGCCGGAGAGCCCATAAAGGTCGCTACAAACAGTGACGCAGGCTTTTGATAGATTTCAAGCGGTGAACCTACTTGCTCGACATTACCTTGATTTAGCACCACTAGCTTATCGGCCAGTGTCATCGCTTCAACCTGATCGTGGGTAACGTACACAGATGTAGTGTTTAGGTTACGTTGCAGTCGCTTGATCTCTAGGCGCATCTGTACGCGCAATTTAGCGTCAAGGTTTGATAACGGCTCATCAAATAAAAATACTTTTGGCTTACGCACAATAGCGCGTCCCATTGCCACACGCTGACGTTGACCACCAGAGAGTTGCTTAGGCTTACGGTCTAATAGATGAGACAGCTCAAGCATTTCAGCGGCTTGATTGACCAGCTTTTCAATCTCAGCTTTTGGCGTTTTACGGTTACGTAGGCCATACGCCATGTTATTAAATACCGACATATGTGGATACAGAGCGTAGTTCTGGAACACCATTGCAATATCACGTTCGCTTGGCTCGTGATCGTTGACGATTTTGTCATCAATTTTTAGCTCGCCGCTGGAGATCTCTTCTAGACCTGCAATCATACGCAGTAGCGTTGATTTACCACAGCCACTTGGGCCAACTAAGACCACCATTTCGCCGTCTTGGATGTTTAAATTAAGTTTTTGAATCGCTTGGTATCCATTTGGGTAGCACTTAGCGATATTTGAAAGAGTTAGGGTAGACATAAATTATTTCTCCGAATCCACAAGGCCTTTGACGAATGCTTTTTGCATCCCGATAACCACGATGACAGGGGGTAGCATGGCAATAATGGTGGTCGCCATGATCTTGTTCCACTCAATCACGCCATCGACAACGCCAAGCATCTGCTTGATGCCCATTACAATGGTGTAATAGCTAGTGTCTGTGGTGATGAGCAAAGGCCAAAGGTATTGGTTCCACCCATAAATAAAGGTGATTACAAATAGAGCCGCAATGTTGGTGCGCGATAGTGGCAATAAAATATCAAAAAAGAACTTCATTGGGCCTGCGCCATCAATGCGCGCCGCTTCGACCAGTTCTTTAGGCACAGTTAAGAAAAACTGCCTAAACAAGAAAGTCGCGGTCGCACTGGCAATCAAAGGAATAGTCAAACCATAGTATGAGTTCAACATATTAAGGTTAGTGATTACCTCAAAGGTGGGCATGATGCGTACTTCTACTGGCAGCATTAAGGTGAAAAAGATCATCCAAAACGCCAGCATACGGCCACGAAATTCAAAAAATACCACCGCATAAGCAGACAAAATTGAAATGGTCAGCTTACCGATAGTGATGCACATCGCCATGATAAATGAGTTGAGTAGCATCTGCGGGATCGGCAGGGCGCTGTTGTTGTGTACGCCAGTACCCGACAGTAAATCTACAAACACGCTCAAGCCAAGGTCGCCAAACCACAACGGTGTGCCGGTCGCAAATGCCGCATTTGGATGGGTGGTTGCCACTAAAGCAATCCATACTGGTAAGGCGATGGCCAAAATACCGAGGATCAGTACCAAATGACAAACGAGTTTAAATAAAGGGCGTCGTTCTACCATTAGTAAGCCACCTTCTTCTCTACATATTTAAATTGAATGACAGTCAGTAGCGCCACTAAGATCATCAACACCACGGACTGAGCGGCCGATGAACCAAGATCAAGACCGATAAAGCCATCGTTATACACTTTGTACACTAGCGTTGAGGTACTGTTGCTTGGACCGCCTTGGGTCATGGCATGGATAACCGCAAAAGTATCAAAGAAGGCGTACACAAAGTTCACTACCAATAGGAAGAAGCTGGTCGGTGAAATCAGTGGGAAACTGATGGTGAGAAAACGCTTAATCGGGCCACTACCGTCGATAGCCGCAGCTTCATGCAGTGACTTAGGAACTGATTGCAACGCCGCTAGGAAAAACAAAAAGTTGTAGCTGATTTGCTTCCAAGTAGAAGTAATTACCACCATCCACATGGCGTGAGTGCCATTAAGGGTAGGGTTCCAATTCACGTTAAACAGATTCAGAACTTCACTGACTGCGCCAATAGTAGGATCAAACAGAAATAGCCACAAAGAACCGGCAACCACTGGGGCAACCGCGTACGGCCAAATCAAAAAAGTGCGATAAAACGTTGCGCCGCGCATGATTTGCTCGGCAAAAGCGGCCAGTATCAATGCACTGACAAGGGCGAGTACAGCAACGCTGATGCTGAACTGCATGGTGGTAAGAAAAGAGCTTAAATAGAGCTTATCACTAAATAAATTCAAGAAGTTTTCCAATCCCACGAACTCACGACTGATACCAAAGGCATCTTCTAACTGAGTAGATTGGAAAACTGCCTGACCTGCTGGCCAGATAAAAAACACCAGAGTGATAACCAATTGCGGCGCAATAAGCGCAACGGGTAACCATTTGTGTTTAAAAACAACTTGTGAAGACATATAAAAATCCAATAAATGCCACCTGACCTTTAATTAAGATCAGGTGGCGAGATAGGTTACTTTTGCGTACGTTCGAAGCGACGTAGTTGTTGGTCACCACGTTGAACCGCCGTGTTTAGTGCTGTAGTCGCTGATTTACGACCTGCCCAAACTGCTTCTAGTTCTTCGTTGATGATGTCACGAGTTTGTAGGAAGTTACCAAAGCGGATGCCTTTAGAGTTTTCCGTTGGCGCAGTTTCTGTCATTTGGATAACAGCGGTATCTGTACCAGGGTGAGACTTGTAGAAGCCTTCTTTCTTAGTCAACTCGTAAGCGTCTTGAGTGATTGGCAAGTAGCCAGTGCCTTTGTGCCACTCTGACTGTACTTCAGGGCTAGATAGGTAAGTAAAGAACTTAGCTACGCCTTTGTATTCTTCGCTTGAGTGACCACGAAGAACCCAAAGAGATGCGCCACCGATGATGGTATTTTGTGGTGTTTTTACTAGAGTGTCGTCGTAAGGAAGTTGTGCAACACCTACGTTAATACCTTGCATGTTTTCTTGAATGCCCGCTAGACCAGCAGAAGAGCCCATGGTCATCGCACATTCGCCAGTGTAGAACAATGGCATACCGTCAGATTGGCGACCGCCGTACTTAAATACGCCTTCTTTAGACCATTTCGCCATTTGATCGATGTGTTTAACAAATGGTTCAGAGTTAAAGGTGTACTCAGTGTCAAAGCCATCAAATCCATTTTGCTTAGTAGCAACAGGAACGTTGTTACGTGCACCAAAGTTTTCGATTTGAACCCATGATTGCCACGTTGTGGTGAAACCACATTTAGCGCCAGACTTCATCAGTTTAAGAGACGTTTCTTCCATCTCTTTCCATGTTTTCGGCGCTTCTTTGATGCCCGCTTTCGCAAACATGTCTTGGTTGTAGTACATCACAGGAGTTGAGCTGTTGAACGGCATTGATAACATTTTGCCGTCTTTAGTGGTGTAGTAACCTGTTACTGCTGGTAGGTAGTCACTAGAGTCGAACTGCTCTTTAGTGTCTTGCATCAATTGGTAAACAGGGTAAATTGCCTGCTCTGCACCCATCATTGTCGCAGTGCCCACTTCGAATACCTGAACGATAGCTGGCTGCTCTTTAGCACGGAACGCAGCAATTGCGCTGGTCATCGTTTCTGCGTAGCTACCTTTAAATACAGGTTTGATTTCATACTCAGACTGGCTGGCATTAAAGTCAGTAGCAATTGCGTTAACTTTCTCACCAAGAGCACCACCCATCGCGTGCCACCATTCAACTTCCGTCTTTGCGTGAGCTTGGGCACTAAGAAGCGCTGTTGCTAGTACTGCGCCAGTAAAGCGTGTAATCGACATATTCGTTCCTTTAAATTTAAGTTTGGGTAATAGAAAAATGAACTCGATGGTCCATGTTCATTTGTATTCATATTTCTTTGTTTGCGTTCAAGTGAAAGTTAAATGAGAAAGATGACGTTTGGATTACAGATAAATGAACTTAATTGAACATTTGATTTGTATAAGTGGTGACATTTTTTTGTCATATTTGCCTGACATTCTTTAGGCAATTCAGGTGGATATGGAATGAGAGTGAATGTCTAGTATTTTGAAGACAGAGGGTATTTTAAACACTATGGCGCATCGTGGCATTTCAAGCCAAGCACCAGAGAATACGTTAGCAGCGTTTATACTTGCGGTAGATGCAGGCTGTCAGTGGATAGAAATCGATGTGCAGTTGTCCAGTGATGGCATACCTATGGTCATCCATGATGATACGGTTAACCGATGCACTAATGGTTGTGGCAAAGTGGCTGAAATGACCTTATCGCAATTGAAAAAATTGGATGCGGGTCTGTGGTTTAATGATAAATATAGGGATGAGCCTATTCCGACTTTGTTGGAAACATTAGACTTTGTGCAGCGCACTCAAACAAAGCTCAACATTGAACTTAAAGTATATCCGCAAGACGATATTGCACTGTTGTGCGCTAAAGTGGCGCAAGTCATTATTGCCTCAGGTATTGCTGCAGATCAGATCTTATTTTCCAGTTTTTCTACTCAAGCATTAGTTGAGATGCAGGATCTATTGCCACAGGTACGCCGAGGGCAACTATGGCAGAAAATCCCTCTCAATGCGTTTGATATTCTACGTGATATCAACGCCTACAGCGTACATTGTGACTATCGCTTTTTAACCTCAGCCACGGCGCAACAGATCAAGCAGTTTGATTATCAGTTGTATTGTTACACGCCTAATTTCCCTGAGCTGGTGGAAGATTATTGGCATTGGGGCGTGGATATGATGATCACTGATATTCCGCAAGCGTACGTCGCCTTAGAAAATGTTTGAGCGTAATGCCATGCACAATATAAGTCTTCGTCAGCAACAAGTCATCGATCTGATCTCAGCCCAAGAATATTGCAGCATTGATGAACTTTCGGAACATTTTGGCGTAACCACTCAAACAATACGCCGTGATATTAATAAGCTGTGTAGCCTACGCTTAGCACAGCGTCATCACGGTGGTGTGAGCTTGCCAAGCACCTTGGTTAATCGCAGCTTTCTATCACGAAGCACGACCAATCAAGATGAAAAACGAGCGGTAGCCGCCGAGGTGGTCAAACAGATCCCTGACGGATGTACTTTGTTTTTAGGCATTGGCACCACGATTGCTTTAATTGCAGAGCAATTGGTCAACCATAATCAATTGCGAGTCGTCACCAATAACTTTCAAGCGGCGCATATTTTGTCACAGTATGATCATATCGAAATATGGTTAGCGGGGGGTAAATTGCGTACTCGCGATGGCGATATTATTGGTGATGGAGTGGGACAGTTTTTTGATAAATTCAGCGCCGATATTGGCATTATTAGCTGTGCGGCCATTAGTGAAATTCAGCAATTAGATGGTCCTCAAGACTTGTGTGCATCTAGCAATGATGAAGCAGTATTCAACGAGTACGCAATGGAACATGAGCTGGGTGAAGCGCAGACCAGTCAAGCTATTCTCATCGGTTCTAAACAGAAATGGCTAGTGGCAAATTCCAGTAAATGGCATAGAAAAGCCAATGCAAAAGTGGCGAACTTAACTCAATTTGATCGAGTCTTCGGGGGAAAAACACTTAGCTCGAATTGAGTCATCGAAATCGATAATCTCTATTGAGATCTCATCTATATCGTTTCATTTTTACCAGCATTTTTGGCACTAAAAATGCTGGTTTTTTTATTTAAAATCTTCCTTACTTTGTCTCATATTTACCTTTGTTAGTCCCTCTGTTGTACCTGTCACAAGCGCTTAAATAAGCATAATTAAAAGTCCACTTATATCTTGTGGTTATTACCAAGCGTGAAAATTATGTAAAAAAATGTTTGTAACAAAAGGTGAAAATCACGTACATTGTGTGAATGAAAACGATTATCAAACGCAACCGCATTAACATCAGGTAAGGGATTTACAACATTATGCAACAGAAACCTATTTTTTCAGCTGTGGCCGCAGTGGCTTTATTGAGCAGTCCATTGTCAGCAAAAGAAGTGACAGAACAACAAGTTGTTACTCATTATGCGGATGTAGCGCACTCGGTTTATTTTGATTCATTGGCAACGGCAAAAATTCTAAATAATAGCATTGAGCAATTTATTGCTAAGCCGTCAGAGGCCAGTTTTAAGCAAGTAAAACAAGCCTGGCTAAATGCGCGAGTGCCATACCAACAATCAGAAGTATTCCGTTTTGGTAATCCGGTAGTGGATGACTGGGAAGGGCAACTTAATGCATGGCCGCTAGATGAAGGCTTAATTGACTACGTTGCTGCAGGTTACCAATTTGAAATGGGTAACGATGGCGCAACGGCAAATATTGTCGCGAACAGCGAGCTGATTATCGGCAATACAAAGGTGGATACGGCAACCATCACTCCACAATTAATCGCCAGTCTTAATGAGCTTGGTGGTTCAGAGGCTAACGTGGCTTCGGGTTATCACGCCATTGAGTTCTTGTTGTGGGGCCAAGATTTAAACGGCACCAATAGCGGTGCAGGTGAACGCAGTTATACCGATTATGTGGTGGGTGAGGGCTGTACAAATAATAACTGTGACCGTCGCGGGCAGTACTTGCAGGCAACGGCGCAACTATTGGTTGAAGATTTACAGTGGATGGAAAAGCAGTGGTCTGCGGATAGCAAAGACAATTATCGCCAAACCTTGCTTAGTGAGCCATCTGCAAACGGTTTACGCCGAATGCTGTTTGGCATGGGGTCGCTTTCTTTAGGTGAGTTAGCGGGAGAAAGAATGAAAGTGGCATTAGAAGCGGGTTCAACAGAAGATGAGCACGACTGTTTTTCTGATAACACGCACAACTCTCATTACTACAACGAGCAAGGGATCTACAACGTGTATACGGGCACTTACACTCGTACCGACGGTAAAAAAATTGCAGGACCAAGTATTGCCGATTTGGTGAAACAAAAAGATGCCAAAGCAGCACAACAGATCCAGCAACAGTTTGATATCTCCATTGCCCAAGTCGGTAAGCTGGTGGATTCTGCAGAAAATAAAGGTCAGCACTTTGATCAACTGATTGCTTCTAACAACAAAGCGGGTCAACAGCTGGTGCAAGACACGATTCAATCTCTGGTTGAGCAAACCAAAGCCATTGAAAAAAGCGCCACTATCATTGGCATTACAAGTTTGAATCCAGATACAGCTGATCATCAGTTTTAAGTAAAAGGAAAATAAAAGGAGGCGAATGCTCGCCTCCTTTTGCCGTTTTTCACGTTTGTGTTTGTAAAAATCGATAATGGAATATCATGTTTAAAAGCTTTCGTCGTATTTTGGTTGTTATTAGTTGTTTCGCTAGCTTATTTATCTTTACCTTTGACGCTGCGGCCTATGATGTGCGATCTGGTGGCGCTACTACTGTCAAAAAAGAAGGAGCGAATGCTTTTTCTTTACCTGCCGCTAATTTACCTATCTCTAAGCGTCTTGATTTTAGTGTCGGGAACAGTTTTTTTCGTAACCCTTGGATTCCGGCTCCAGCTACAACCGAAGCCCGTGATGGTTTAGGGCCGCTTTTTAATACGAACGGCTGTCAAAATTGTCATGTCAAAGATGGTCGCGGACATCCGCCAGAAGAAAACGATTTGCATGCGGTTTCTATGCTCATCAGGCTGAGTATTCCTGCGGTAACGGATAAGCAAAAACAGCTGTTGCTGACTCAGGGTTCAATTCCAGAGCCAATTTATGGCGGACAACTGCAAGACTTTGCAGTAACCGGTCACCCTGCTGAAGGCAAAATCAACATACATTATCAAACCCAAGCGGTGAGCTTTGCTGATGGCACAGTGGTGAATTTGCGTAAGCCAACAGTCTCGATTTCAAACCTAAATTATGGCCCTATGGCAAAGGACACCATGTTGTCTGCGCGCGTTACCCCGCCAATGATAGGGTTAGGCTTGCTCGAAGCGATTCCTGAATCGACTATTCTGGCGTGGCAAGATATTAATGATGAGGATGGCGATGGTATTTCAGGTAAAGCCAATCAGGTATGGAGTGTAGAACAGCAAAAAACCGTATTAGGTCGCTTTGGTTGGAAGGCGGGACAGCCCAGTTTAATGCAGCAAAATGCGGCCGCTTTTAATGGCGATCTGGGCATTACCAGCCGACTTTTCCCCAGCGAAAATTGCACTGCAAAGCAATCTATTTGTGATGAACTGCCTAATGGCAATGGTAATAGCGGTGAGTTTGAAGTCAGCGATAAAATTCTCGATTTTGTGGAGTTCTATTCTCAGCATCTTGCCGTGCCATCGCGTCGAAATTTAGATAGCTTGCAAGTTCAGCAAGGTGAGGCGTTGTTTGCTAAAGCAGGCTGTGACTCTTGCCATAAACCGAGCGTGATTACCGCTGATGTGCCAGAGTTTCCTGCATTATCAAAGCAGCGTATTAGCCCCTATACCGATTTATTGTTGCACGACATGGGCGAAGGGTTAGCCGATAACCGAGGTGAATTTACAGCCAATGGTCAAGAGTGGCGCACGCCACCTTTGTGGGGGATTGGTTATACCCAAGAGGTTAATGGACACACTTACTTCTTACATGATGGCCGAGCACGAAATCTGTTAGAGGCGGTGCTGTGGCATGGCGGCGAAGCAAAGTCTGCTCAGCAATATGTGTTGAATTTAGATAAGCCACAAAGAGAAGCGTTATTAGCGTTTTTAAACTCGTTGTAACGGATAAGTGGTAATGCAGTAAGGAACACTTCAATGACATTATTTTCGTACAAACACCTGCTTTATATGACGCCACTGCTGTGGGGGTGTCAAATGATGCCCAACTCAGTACAAAGCCCAGTAGAAAAATTGGCAGATACGAACTGGGATTCAAAAAATGCCGTGTATGAGATAGAAAAAGCATCAGCCGCTAGGTTTTATCGCAATACGCAGAGCTTATCGCATGCTCTAACGAACTATTGTGCATCAGAGCAAGATTCAAAGGCTGAAGTGAAGCAGGCTTGGTCGACAGTTATGCATTCTTGGATGGCACTGCAAGGGCAAGAGCGCGGTCCGCAACAAGCGTTGGATTTAAATTGGAATATCCAGTTTTGGCCGGATAAGAAAAACACCCTTGGCCGAAAAATGTCTGAACTGCTCGGCGATTCACAAGTGTGGGATAGCCAAGGGATTGCAGAACAAAGCGTGACAGTGCAAGGGGTAGGCGCTATTGAGTGGCTACTCTATGATGAGGCTTCTGATCTGGCGACAAACTCGACTACGTGTCAAACCGCCATCGCCATTGGGCAAACTTTGCAAAGTCATGCGCTGGCGATAAATGAGGGTTGGCAAAGCAATCCTTGGCTTGAGCTAAGCGCGCAGCAATGGCGCTCTGAATACGTATCACTATTGTCCAATCAACTTGATTATTCGATGAAAAAGCTGAGCCGACCTTTGGCTAAAATTGGTCAGCCTAAGCCCTATTTCGCGGAATCTTGGCGGGCAAAACGGTCGATGACTCAGCTTAAATACAATGTTCAAGCACTGCAAAAGCTGTATTTTGCCGATGGACGAGGCTTAGATAAGTTACTTCGCGACAACGGCAGTACGCAGGTTGCTGACAGTATTGGTCAGCAGTTTGCTAATGTGCTTGCGAGTTGGCCGCAACAGCAAAGTGTGTTTGATTTATTGCAAACTAAACAGGGTTATCGGGTGGTGCTCAATCAGTACCATAAATTGGAGCACCTAAAATATCTATTGGATGAAAACGCTGCGGTAGAGCTTGGCATTGTTATAGGATTTAACGCAACCGATGGCGATTAATGACTCACGCCGCACTTTGCTTAAAGGCCTACTCTGCGCGGGAGTGTCGCCTTATTTTGCGTCTGGTTGCTCAACAGCAGGCAGTTCATCAGCGGGTAGTTCAACAGCATCTAAGCCCACTTTTATTGGCTGTGCGACTAACCATCGTCATCATTTTATGGCGGTGATCGCCGATCAGTATGGGCAACCTATTCATCAATTCCCCCTTGCTGAGCGCGGGCATGGTAGCGCGGTGAATACAGCGCGCCAGCACGTGACGGTGTTTTCACGGCGTCCGGGACAGTATTTTCAGGTATACAACTACCTAACGGGCGAGAGCGTTCAGATAAAATTAGCCTCTAACAACCGTTACTTTTATGGGCATGGCGTGTATTCACCTGATTCTCGTTGGCTGTACGCTACTGAAGGAGAGGTGGGTAGTAGTCGCGGAATCATAGGTGTTTATGACGCAGAGCATCAATATCAAAAAGTGGCCGAATTTAGCGGCTTTGGTATTGGGCCCCATGAAATCATACAGCTAGATAACGATGTGTTGGTTGTGGCGGTAGGTGGCATTCAAACCAATGGGCGAGAGCCGATAAATCTTGCCAGTATGCAGCCATCTCTGTGCTATTTATCAGCCAAGGGCGAACTGCTAGAACAGCTGTTTTTGGCTGATCATCAACTGAGTATTCGTCATTTAAGTAAAGGGAAAGGTTCGGTGTATTGCGCCTTGCAAAATAAAGGCGATCTTAGTGAGCATCCGGCGCTTATTTATAGGCACTCTTTAGGGCAATATGATGCAACTAAAAGAGCCGAAAATCTGACGCCATTACAGGCCACGCCTGAGCAATGGGCAAGGTTTAACAACTATATTGGTAGCATTGCTACTACTGATGAATGGGTCATTGCCACCTCACCTAGAGGTAATTGTTATGGCGTTTGGGCGCAAAAAAGTGGAAAGTTGTTGCAGTTATCCAGTTTATCCGATGCCTCTGGAGTTAGCGCTAGTAGTGATTCTTTTGCGGTCAGTTCTGGTTCAGGCTCCGCTGTTATGCAGTTGCTACATAATGGAAAAATAACTAGTAATCAAATGGTTACGCCACTATTTTGGGATAATCATTGGAGTCGAATATAATTTAAAACCGTTTTTGCAAAATCACACAATATCAATTGCCTAGCACAAAAGCCGCCTATTAAAAAGGAACATCTAATAACTTATCGTCCTCTTTGATGCTTCAAAAGTCCCTAAAATAGATATCTCACACTTTTATTCTGTTCATTGGAATAGTGATTCAGTTCGAATATGCGGGTATGCATGCTCTTCAATTGGAGCGATCGAACGAATAGCGAGAACTAAAATAGGGAAGAATGTGATAATTAAGAACATAATAAAAATTACAGCAGTAGCGCTATGCGTTTCTTTTTCGGTACATGCTGAAACATCAAGCAGTGTAAGAACCCTTGGTCATAAAAATAAAATTGATCATGAAAAAATGGTTCAACTCGGTGTCGGCCTTGGGCACTCATCTTATTCTGATGGCTTTGCTTTGAATGTCTATGCACAACGCAATACTCGAAATAGTATTGGTTGGCGCGGACAGTTGGGCTTTAGCGGTGGTGTTGAAGATACGAAAAACTACAGCAATATAATGGATAAGCCCTTTGGTTGGCATCAACGTACACCAGGAAATGATGTTAATAGTGCGATTACGCTTTCTATTGCTCCAACCTATACATTAGATATGTCACAACCTATTAGTGTTTGGGTTGGGCCTGAATATGCGTATACCAAAAAATACCTCTCGTATCACTCAGATTATTCAATGGGTGATTATTTCTTAGAGGGTGAAACCCATTCATTGTTTGGCGTTGCTGCCGGTATTAATGCCACCACATCAAGTGGTTGGAACCTTGGTATCGCTTATTCATCGACAACCAAAGCGGTGTTTAGTGATATAGGGACAACCTTTTAGAAACTAGGAAGATTAATAGACTTCGATGTTTTTATATTAAAAAAACCAGCTATAAAAGCTCATAGAGTATTCAATACTGTATGAGCTTTTTTGTTAGACCTGCCTTTTTTTCCCTATCAACCACGTGCATCAAATTTTTGCTGTTTTTTAACTACCTTGCTGGGTAAAAATAGCTACAAATAAGCTAAAAATACCCAAGAATTTATATCTATTTATTGAGTGCTATCTGTATGTCATTGAACTAAATAGTATTTTTCCGTGTGATCTCTGTAGCATTTATTTACATTTAGTTACGTTTTTATTATTGATTATGACTTGGTTAAAAGTTTTTGCACTCTGTGTAGGAGTATAAAGCGGGGGTCGATAACATTTGTATTAAAATATGATTAGCACCGAGCGGAGCAATAAAACAAGATGTTTATCATATGGTTATCGCGTCTTTATAATGTATTAAGGATAATAATCATGAGTTACAAAACAAAAGTAAGATATATTACCGTTGCGGTTGCTGCCGCACTGTCCCTATCTGTAATGTCTACGGCAAATGCTGCTTCAATTGACATTAACAATGCTGGCTTTGAAAATGGCTTCTCTCATTGGAGTGATACGGATCCATCGGCAATTTCTGGGGATGCACACAGCGGTAAAAAATCGGCTAAAATCACTGGCTCTCACGGTATGTTCCAGCAACAAGTTACTGTACAGCGTAATCACAATTATGAACTGACGGCTTATATTCAAGGGGACGGTGAAGTGGGTGTTATCGTCAATGGACACCACTATTCAAGCACCAGCAGTAGTCATCACGATTATAAAAAAGTGACCGTGCCGTTTAATTCTGGTTCAGCGAACAAGGTAACTGTTTTCGGTGCGTATCATAATGATGAAGGCCGTTTTGACGATTTCAGTCTTACTGAGGTTAGCACTTCAACAGCACTTCAACACTCTACTCAGCAGCCTAGCCAACAAAAGGCAACGCCTACTTCTTCTCAGCACGCACAGCATAATGCTCACTCACAACAGCAGCAGTTATTGTTGATCCAATCGGCGATGGACGATGGCAGCAATGACGGTCACTCTCCAAAAAATACCATTGACGGTGATACTTCTGGTGATTCCCGCTGGTCTTCTGAGGGGGTAGGCAAGAGCATTACTTATGATCTAGGTCAGCAAGAACAAGTGCAAAAAGTGGCAATTAAATGGTTTAAAGGCGACTCTCGTAGCTCATATTTCCATATTGATACTTCTAAAGATAATCACCATTGGACTCCTGTGCTTGAAGGTGGCATGTCATCAGGTGATAGCTCTGGCTATGAGAATGTCGACGTTGATGATAGCAACGCTCGTTATGTCCGTATTACTGGTGAAGGTAACTCTGATAGCTCAGAATGGAACTCAATTGTTGAGACCAAAATCTATGGCGTAGAGACTCATGCGGTATCAGGGCCGAAACAGCATGTGGATAATTCGATTGCCGCTTCATTGCTGACTCCTGCCAATACCATTAAGCAAGCAAGCCACAATCACGCCGAGCAATCTCATCAATCGCAACAAGCACAACACGCGAGCCACAGCGTAGCGGCAGGTAATGCTCAGTACCCATCTGATCTTATGGGCAATTACAAACAATGGAAAATTACCTTCCCAACGGGCGCTGAGCAGAAACAGCTTTATCATGTGACCAATGAGTATTTCCACGTCAATGATCAAGGCAATGGTATCGTATTTAAGGCGCCAATCCGTCACAACAACGGTACAACACCGAATACACACAACATCCGTTCTGAACTAAGAGAACGTACAGTCGACGGTAGCTCAGATATTTTTTGGACTACGGAAGGTACTCATGTTGTCTATTCAAAACAAGCCATTACCCACTTACCGATAGTGAAAAATGAGCTAGTCGCAACTCAAATTCATGGTGACAAAACCGCCGGTATCGATGATGCCATGGTCATGCGTCTTGAAGGTCAGCACCTATTCTTATCTTTCAACGGCGGTAAATTGCATCATGACGTCACCATTGAAAACAATTACAAACTAGGTACTGAACAAGAAGTTATCTTTAAAGTGGTTGATGGTAAACACTACGTCTACTACAGCGAAGACGGCAACTTGCAACAAGCCTACGAAAACGGCAACGCCGATAAATACTTAGTAAAAGACGGCGCAAATGACTACGTGATGAACCGTAGTTACAAAGATGCTTATTTCAAAATCGGTAACTACACCCAATCCAACGCCAAATCTGAAGGGGACTACACCGACAACCCTAAAGACTATGGTGAAGTCGTAGTCTACGACTTCTGGGCAAGCCACGAGTAATCCAATCATTTAAAATCAAAGGCTGGCACTATCGTCAGCCTTCTTAACCTCACTTGCGGGGTCAGGTCTTGAAATTTGCACGGCACGATGAATTACAGAGAGGGGGTCAGGTCTTGAAATTTGCATGACACTATCAATTGCAGGATTTTTCAGAGAAACCAGTTGGGACAGGTCGTTGATCGAGAATATTTGAATTAGAAGGGAGTAAAGCAAGGTGAATGATCTACATCCACCTTTTATATAGGGATTATTTGTTAGAAGCGGTAACCAACACCTGCATACAGGGTTGCGATAGACCAATCATAGTCTTCTTCGATCAGTGGACCTGAGTTATCTGTAGTTTCCATGCTTGCAATATCGCCTTCAACACCGGTTCTAAACAATACGTTACCGTGGTTTTCGCCAAGATCTAAAGCATATTCAACACCAGCACCAATGTGGATGCCGCCATGTTCATTAATATTTTTAAATGGAGGTTGATCTGTTTCACTTGAATGGAAATCAATGTAAGAGATACCAATTTTAGCAAATGGACGTAAGCCATTGTGGAATGAATACCCTAAGTTAGCTGAAACAGAAAAGGATTCAGGAGCAAATACCTGCTCTGAGCCAATAGAGTGATCATTGGTACTTAGATTGATACGGCCATAGTCCATGTAAGTTGCTTCAACGCCTACAATGCGGTTAATTTGATAACCCATGCTATAAGTTTTTGTTGAACCTTTAGTTTTAAATTCCGAATCAAAAGTTGGGTCTTGAAGATTTTTTTGATCGTTCAAATCATCGATATAACCACCGTCATCAATACCAGTTGTACCCACAGCGCCTAGCACATAAAAGCCTGAAGGATCAGAGCTTGCAAAAGCTGAAGATGAAAGTAGCGCAATGCCACACAAAGCAACTAGATTATATTTTTTCACATTAAATCCAAATAAAGAGTAATAACTTAATGGAACCTATCATATTAGATATTACTAAATGTAAGTGCAGTGTAAGCATTATTCCCATTAATCCATAGCTAGCAAATAGTGTATCGATGTAAGTAGTTTAGCTACAGATGTGGGTTCTATAACTTATTGATATTAAAGGTTAGTTGTAGTGATTGGTGTGTTTTAGAACACTGTTACTCTTATGTGCCTAAGAATCAAATATTCGCACAACGACAAAAATCATTATGCGCTGACATTCATTTGAGACATGTTAATATGCACATATATGATTAGCGCTTAGCATTTCAATTTACTTTGCTTATACATTTTAAGGACAAAATAATGAGTCATCGTTCATCTCGCATAGGAACATTATTAATTGCCATCTCACTGGTTGCGGTATTGATTATCGCGATAATGATGTTTGGTGCTCGATTAGGTTTGTGGGAGCCTATAGTCGGTTTTGGCTATATTCGACGTTACATGAATCCCATCGGCTATTTTGTAGTGGGATTAAGTGTATTAGGTGTGATTTATCAGGTAATAGCGCGCAACAAAGTGGGCGTAGTTAAAGGCGTAATTACCAGTGGAATAGGGCTGGCTATATTGGCTCCTATGATTTACAGCACAGTCAATCCATCACCAAGAGGTCCGGCGATTAACGACATCACCACCAACACCGAAAACCCTCCGCAATTTTTAGTACTCGATGATACTCGCGCAGGAGCGAAAACATCTTTGGTTTATGGCGGAGAAAAAGTAGCCAAAATACAAAGAAAGGCTTACCCACATATCGCGCCATTACAAACAAATCTTTCAGCAGAAGATGCCTATAGCAAAGCGCTTAATATCGCAAAAACTAAAGGATGGGAAATAGTGGCGCAAGATGCAAAAGCGTTCCGTTTTGAAGCTGTAGCCAGTACATCGGTGTACGCATTTAAAGACGATGTGGTGGTGGTCATCACACCAAAAGGCAATAAAAGCCAACTAGATATGAGAAGTGTTTCTCGCATCGGCCGCAGTGATCGCGGAGTCAACGCCGCCCGCATCACCGATTTTATGCAAAACTTTTAATACGGGATATTGCGGGGTCAGGTCTTGAAATTTGCACTATATAGAACGATGCAATTTTTAAGACCTGATACTTGTATCCACTTGCTTTAGGTAGTTTTTTTTAAGCGGTTTGAGCTACAGCGACTTGTTGATCTAGTCGCCCACTTAATCGGGTAAGAGCCAATGCCACAAGGACAACCAAAGCGCCAACCCAAGGTGTGTTCATTAGTTCAGATTGTTTGACAATCAAGCCTCCACCCCATGCACCTAGTGCAATACCAAGGTTAAAAGCTGCGATGTTAAGACCTGAAGCGACATCAACTGCGTCAGGTGTGTATTTTTCTGCCAGTTTTACGGCATACACTTGTAAAGCTGGAACGTTGCCAAAGGCGAAAGCGCCCCAAATCAAGATGGTGATTACCGCAGTAACAGGGTTAATCGCAGTAAAACTAAATGCAATCAGTACAACGGCAAGGCCTGAGAAAATAACAGTCAGTGCTTTGACAGGACCCATTTTATCTGACATTTTTCCGCCCCAGATATTGCCAATCGCCACCGATACGCCGTATACCAACATGATCAAGCTAATCGCTTTTGCGTGGAACCCAGAAACTTGCTCTAGAATTGGCGCTAAAAAAGTAAAAGCTATAAATGTGCCGCCATAGCCAAGGGCGGTAATGGCATAAACAAGCAGCAATCTAGGTTGTGTTAACACCGTAAGTTGCGCCGAAAGTTTCGCGATAGATGGCTGTTTTAAATTGTTTGGCACTAAAAATGCGCTACTGACTAACGCCACAGCGCCCAATAATGCAACGGTCAAAAAGGTCGCTTGCCAGCCAAAGGTTTGTCCAATATAGGTGCCTAGAGGTACGCCGGTCACTAAAGCCACGGTTAAGCCTGTGAACATAATGGCAATGGCACTGGCGGCTTTTTCTTTAGCGACTAAGCTGGTGGCGATGGTTGAGCCAATAGAGAAAAATACGCCGTGAGCCAAGCCCGTTAAAATACGAGCAAGGATTAAGGTGCCGTATGTGGGTGCTTGCCAAGCGAGCACGTTCCCGAGCACAAATAAAGACATGACGAAAAGTAGTACATGTTTACGATTCCACTTACCCGTCAATGCGGTAAGCACTGGAGCACCAATGGCAACTCCTAGAGCATAAAGGCTGACTAACAGTCCAGCTGACGGCAATGAAACATGTAAATCGGCGGCCATAGTTGGGATAAGTCCAACGATGACAAATTCGGTGGTGCCGATGGCAAAGGCGCTCAGCGTTAATGCAAGTAGTGCTAAAGGCATGATTGTTCCCATTCGTGTGTGATTGTATGTTTAGGACCGACGTCTATTTGGCTCGGCCTTGTTTTGATGGGAAGGATTATGTCGGAACTGATAATTGTGAAAAATAGCAACTTTAACAAAAAACTTTTGCTATAAATAAAGGTAATAACAAAAAGCTTGAGAATACAAAATGTTAACTCGTTCGGATGATTTAGACATCTTACTCGCTGTTGTGGATTGCGGAGGCTTCTCGGCTGCAGCCGTTGCGTTAGATATTCAAGTGGCGAGGGTATCAAGAGCGGTCAATAAAATCGAAAAACAGCTGAACGTTACGGTTTTGCATCGCACCACACGACGAGTAGAACTCACTGATGAAGGCCGTCAATTTATTGATGCGATACGTGTTGGTCTCACTCAAATTCAGCAAGCCGAAGAAGAGATTATTTTACGCGGTGAATTGCCCAAAGGACGCTTACGAGTGGATGCGGCTAGCCCCTTTGTTTTCCATCAATTGATTCCTTTAATTAAGCCTTTTAATCAAGCGTATCCAGACATAAAACTTGAATTAACGTCCAACGAAGGAATCGTTGATTTATTGGAAAAGAAGACCGACCTTGCTATTCGTATTGGTCAATTAAGTGATTCTACATTGCATGCTAGAGTGCTAGGTAAAAGCCAGCTATTTGTCGTTGCATCTCCAGAATATCTAGCAACGCGGGGCGTACCCAAAACAGTGAGTGAACTGCCAAGTTACGATATTATCGGATTTTCAGGAGTAAAATCCTTAAACGATTGGCCGTTAAAAGGCTTTCAGCCACTTGAGCCTTGTCTGACTTCCAGTAACGGCGAAACAGTGAGGCAACTGGTATTAGCGGGTAATGGCATTGCTTGTTTGTCCGGTTTCATGGTTAAAAAAGACCTTCAACAAGGGCGACTAGTGCAACTTTTAGCATCTGAAACACTGACCAATACCGCACGAGAGCAAGTCAGCGCCGTATTTTACCAATCCTCCTCTGTCTCGAAACGAGTTTCCGCCTTTATCGATTTCATTCAACCTAAACTGACGCTATAGCGGGGTCAGGTCTTGAAATTTGCAGTTTGCTTTACCACTTAATTTAAGTCTTATTATATTAATAATTGTGCTTTTCAGTGATTAATTATATAGATTCATCATGTATTAGTTATATGCATTTATATTGTGTGTCTTGTTTTATATAAAGCCAGTAAAATAAAAATATTGTATTTATGTTCGAAATTTAACTTTTCACATTTAATTATTTACTAGTATTTTAATAATTAAATGACGAAATTAATATTTGTTTTTGATTGCACTCGTCATTTTTGAAAATAAAAGCATGCTACTTATGAAGATAAATAAACAGAGTTAGATCTTGTTTTTTGTCTTCATGGGATATTATTTAGTTTATTTAAATAATATCTCAACTTACATGTAGTTTAATAATACAAATAATAAGATCTAATTCCTGACCCTACACAATAATTAAATGGTCTGGATTAGAATCATGCAACAATATCTATTTAAATTGACAAATATCATTCAAAATTACCCATGGGGAAGTAAGACTTCTATCCATGATCTTTTTGGTTTTGACAATCCTCTGCACGAACCACAAGCCGAAATCTGGATGGGTGCCCATCCGAATGGATGTTCGAAAATAATGCGAAATGGCAAAGAGCTTTTGCTATCGGCCTTTATTGAAACGAATAAGCAAACCATACTTTCCCGTAATACAGCAGAGAAATTTGGTGAGCTGCCGTATCTTTTTAAGGTTCTAGCTGCTGGAAAAGGTCTCTCTATACAAGTGCATCCCAGTAAAGCAGAAGCAGAAGCGGGTTTTGAGCGAGAAAATGTGCAAGGTATTGATATAAAAAGCGCGACACGAAATTATCGAGATCCAAACCACAAGCCTGAATTAGTCTATGCGTTGACTCCTTATCAAGCTATGGATGGATTTCGTGCATTTAATGAGATCATCGATCTATTTTCTGAACTAGTGACTAAGGTTTCGATGCCAAGTGTACAAGCTTTATTAAATGATTTTAAAGTCAATAAAACCGCCGCAGGGATTGAAGCATTTTTCACCGGAATTTTATCATTACAAGGTGAAGGTAAGCGCCAATCTATAGACGCATTGATGAGCTATTGCTCTGCCCATCAGCATTTTGAAATACAAGATGATCTTCCTGCTCTAGTGATTGAACTCTCTCAGGGCTATCCGGGAGACATTGGGTTGTTTGCACCATTTATATTAAATGTTATTACCCTACAACCTGGGGATGCCATGTATTTGGATGCGAGAACGCCACATGCTTATTTGAAGGGAACAGCATTAGAGATTATGGCTAATTCTGATAATGTTCTTCGTGCTGGCTTAACACCTAAAAATATAGATATACAAGAGCTTGCACGCTGTACTTTATTTGAAGAAAAGCCTAGAAATACGTTGTTGTTAACTCCTGAACTTGATGGAAATAAACAGAGTTATCCTGTCCCTGTTCCTGATTTCAAATTTGACTGCTTTATTAAAGCTGAAAATGAAATCGTTGAGGTTAATAGTGCTGAAATTTTATTTGCCATTGATAGTGAAGTTTCTATCACACATACATCAGGTGAAACGATAACCTTACAAAAAGGGGAGTCAGTATTTATTCCCGCATATACGCGATCTTATTTATTAAACTCAAAAGGCAGAATTGCTAGAGCCTTTAATTAAAGTGCGGGGTCAGGTCTTGAGATTTGCATAAATGCAAATCTCAAGACCTGACCCCCAAAAAGCTTCGAGGTAGATCGTAAAATAGAGCCGTTCATTTGTCAGTTTTTGCTGTTTGATACCAGAGTATTTTTACTGTGGGGTTAGAGAGGAATAAACGGATGAGTAGACCACTTCGATTGGAATTTGCAGGAGCCTTGTACCACGTCACCTCGCGTGGCGACCAAAAGCAGGTTATCTACTTTCAAGACAGTGATTTTCAACTATTTCTCAATATATTAAACGATGTCTGTGAAACTTATAATTGGGTTGTGCACGCGTATTGTTTGATGCCTAACCATTATCATTTGTTGCTAGAGACACCTGACGGAAATCTAAGTCGTGGTATGCGTCAGCTAAATGGCGTATTTACCCAAGCCATAAATCGAAAATATGAGCGAGTAGGGCATCTATTTCAAGGGCGCTATAAAGCTATTTTGGTAGAGAAAGAGACTTACTTGACCGAATTGTGCCGTTATATCGTTCTAAATCCTGTGCGTGCAGGGCTAGTGAAAAATATCAATGGGTGGCAATGGTCGAGTTGGCATCACATGTTAAGTAATGTCACTTCGCCTAAATGGCTATCTACCGATGCCTTATTACAGACGTTTTCTATGAATAGAGAAAAAGCTATACAAGCGTATATCAAGTTTGTAGCTAATGGGAATGGCGTAAAGATATGGGAGCACCTGCAGCATCAAGTTTTCCTCGGCAGTAAGAGCTTTGTTGAAGAGCATCAGTATCGACTTCCGGCAAAGCAAGGGGATGTAATGGAAATACCTAGCCATCAAAGGCGAGCTCCGGCAAAGTCCCTGAAACAATATGAGTTACTCTCTAAAACCCAAACAGAAGCAATATGCCAAGCCTATAATTCTGGCGCCTACACCCAAAAACAAATCGGTGATTATTTTGGTGTGCACTATTCCACCGTTAGTCGCACCTTAGCTAAAAGCGGGGTCAGGTCTTGAAATTTGCAGACACTTCTAAAAGCCTTTAACAGAACAGAACAGAACAGAACAGAACAGAACAGAACAGAACAGAACAGAACAGAACAGAACAGAACAGAATGAGAGAGTGCAAATAACAAGACCTGACCCCAAGTAACAAATAACTTCGAGTCAGGTCTTTCTATATGCCAATCAATCACTAGATGCGAGGGTAAGGTGCAATTTACGAAAGCCGAGTTATGACTTAACGTGCAAATTTCAAGACCTGACCCCGCAAGTGTGGGTTATTGGGCGCGGTTTTGTTGTTTGGCGGACAGGCTTACTTGGGTGACGCCCGGTAGGGTTTGCAGGGTTTGCTGCACGTCTAGTAAGTCTTTGTCGCCGGCGTTTATAACCACCATTTTTGTGTCTGAACTGCGGTCAATGGACAGAACCAGTTGAACATCAAGTTGTTTGACGGTATCGAACAGTTCAGAAGCATGAGCACTTTCTACGCTAACGATGATTTCGCCGCTGGTTTGGAAGCTATTGATGCTGCCAACTTCACGGATAGTATCGCCAGTATAGATATGTGAAGTTTGCTCAAAGCCTTTTGCAGTTTGGATTTCGTAGGCTGCGTGTGCAGGACCTGCTAAAAGCAAAGCAACGGCCAGCCATGTTAAATTCAACTTCATCTTAAGCTCCTTTATGTTCAGCGGTTTTTTTCGCATGACCATTTACTTGAATAGACCAACTATGAATAACGCCAGGTACCGCATTGTTTGGCACTGTGATTTTCTTAGCGTTTGTATAGTCAATAGCGCTGGCACTGACGTTTTGGGAGTAGCCTTGATCGTTGGCATCAAAGACTCTTAGCGTCCATTTACCCTGCATATCTTCACCCCAGAAGGTGTTGATAGCAAAAGTGAAATCAAGGCTGTTTATTCTGTTGGCTGGGTTGGTATCAACCAATGGAATACCATTGTATGGGTTTAGCGCGATAGCATGAGTACCACTTGGGGAAATCAACTCAACTTGTAAATCGTTAAGGCGTTCATGATCAATATTCACATGCAGTGAAACCGTTTCAATGATGCCTGAATTATCAACAGCCAATTCATCCTTTATCCCTTTTGCGCTAGCTTCAGGAATGCCTTTATCTATTTTTTTAGACTCGACTTTAGGGAACTTAATGTATCGACCTAGCGTGTCGGCATTATAGGTTTTTGCCAGCGTGATAGCTTTGTCGATATCGACCAGTCCAAAACCATATTTATTGTTGAAGTTAAGCCCTGCGCCGTTAGTCACCCAAGCATATTGCGCAATTAAGTCACCGTCTTTTAATGGCAGTGTTACCGCTTTATCTTGAGGATCTACCTTTTGTGCAGTGCGCGCCAGTATGTCTCGTACATCACGCCATGACAGCGAATCATTTACAGAAAGCATATCTGCGACCGCGCCCGATACTACCGGAGTGGCAGCTGAGGTTCCGTCCATTGAGGCGTTGTAATCACAATGTTGGTTGTCAGCGGTTTGGCCTTGGTCGAATGCTTCAACGAAGGTATTAAATACATTTAAGTTTGAAAAACCAGTGAACTCATTACAGCCAACAATGTCTGTAGTAATGATGCGACCGTAAGGTTTTTCTCCGCCAAGGCCCGAGACAAACATATTCGCGCCAGAGCCTGAATAACTGGCTTGTTTACCTTGTGCTGTTACCGACCCCACAATTGTTAGGTATGGTGAGTTTTGATAAATACTCATCATTGCCCCTCTAAATGGAAGGCCGTGGTTGACCACTGTTGGTTCAGCTTGAGGATCGAATCCAAAGAACTCTATTGGCTTTTTATCAATAGGTTCATAGTACTTAGAGTCTATCCAAGTGTAGCCTTGCTCATTGTTGGCCGAACCTTTGATGTAAATAATGCCTTTACCATCAAAACCTAGCGTTGCTCCTTTGCGGCTTATCTCTGAGCGAATGTTGTCGATAGCACACCAAGGGTCGTTTTCTTTCCCACAAAAACTCAAGGTAGCCCAACTTTCATTGTATACACGAGCGAGCCCATCTAGCGTTGACTCATCAATGATTGGCATGCCGTTTGGAGTGGTGGGTGTTATTTTAGAAAAGCCATGACTGCGAGCAAAATCTAAAACGCTACCATTCACATCAAGATAGTTGAAGCTGATAATTTTTGCTTCTGGGGCAACCCCGCGTCCGCCAATATTGTTCCATCCTTTTTCAGCGATGATGCCGGCTACAGATGTCCCGTGACCACTTTTGATAGGGATATAACTACTGCCATCGGCTAGGTTCATCGAACCCTCACCCACATTTAAGTCAGGGTGACTCAATTGCGCGCCATGATCGACCACCGCGACAGTGACGCCTTTACCAAGATAGCCAGAAGCAACTGCATTACTCATATGAACGTCTGTCTGGCCATCGGCAGCAAGATCATAGTCGGTATAGCTAGTTTGCCCTAAGTTGTGCAGGTGCCACTGCTCTGGATACAAAGGATCGCTATTGATTTGGATAGTGATGGTTTTCTCTACATCGTCTTCTTTGTAGACTAATTTATCACTGGATTTCATTTCTCCTGCCGCAGTTTGCGGTATGTACAGCAACGCGTCATCATCTTGGCGAATAGCGCCGTTTTTTACGCCTTTAGTATCGACTAAAGAGAGCGTATGACCGCTGTTTTCAAAGCGGACTAAACGACCTGCATCAGTGTAAACAACATTATTCGAGTTAGGTTGCAGAGCTTTTATTTGAAACTGTGCCTCTTGCGGCACAGCTTCAAATAGCTGTTTATTGTGCGCGGTTTGCTGTACAGCGCTTGTGCCAGAGCTTTCACCGCCACAACCGGAAAGTAAACCAAGACCTGCTAGGCATACAATAAAAGTGTTCTTTTTCATTAGTCTATTCCCTTAGTCAAGTTCTGGCAGAATGTTAAACAGCACTTGCTTATCGCGTTCTAGTTGCAGTTTAAGGTTTTCACTCATATGAGTATCTGGAATCGGAACCAAGCTTGGGGTATGACTCGCTTTATTCAATTGCCATAGTTTCACAACAGTATTTTGGATCCTTTTTCTTAGTTTTTGAGCTAAGGCATTTTTAGGACCAATGTAGACACTTTTACCAGTATCTGGGTTGTAAACTTCGTTAGATGTCATCCAACTTTGGTCTACTGTGTACTCTTGCTTAACCGTATCGTAAGTGTAAATAGGGCTACCTTGGAACAGAGCTGAATCTTTATGTAGTGACACATATTCGCGCCAGCTTTCGCTGTGGCCATAAGAACCTTGCACACCATCTTCAGTGGCTAAAACCACTTGTTTTAGTAATGCTTTCAGGTAATTAGTTCTTGAAGTCATTCCTTCTTCTGACGCGCTAGAGTACGACAAACCAAAGTGTCTATATAAGTGCTTATTCGATTCTGATTTAGTGACAGGCTCAATGTATTTATTGGCAGGATCGTTGCCTTTGCCATTGAGTAAGTTATAGGTTAGATATTGCTTGATGTAGTTCTCATAGTAGAAACCTGGCGCCGGAGATGCAATATACGGAGCGTATGGCTGGCCTGCTACAATTGCACCTTCATCAGTAACGTCACTATGTTGAATAATATCTTGTACACAAGTGTTGTTTAATGCCGCCTCTGTAGGTATCGCAGTCGAGTAAGACAGAGGTTCTTTTGCTGTACTTGAGTGGAATTGTGCATAATCGGTGTGCATTACCGAGTTACACAAGAACATCTCAATAGTACGTCCCATTTTATGATCGTAATCCACCATCGCTAGGTTAGAGAAGTGGTCCATTGAATCAAGATCAGAGGTACGCAATAGATCTTGCATTAACTCAAGTTTAGTCGGCCATTGTGGCGGAATTTTCTTATATAGGTTTCCGTCTTGAGGGTGAATATCGTTCGGTAAATTGATGCCATTAAGTGGTGTCACTACCGAGGCTGTTGGCGATGGAGTGACTTCAATTCTATAGTTATCGGCTTCAATAGGTACAGGTTGAGACATGCTAAATGCATTGATAACTGCTGGATTATTTTCTACCAATACTTTAAATAACAACGCTTGGTGTTGTTCATCTGTAAAGTTCTTATGCAGATCATTTGATAGCGACATTGGTGACTTGCCACCATCATAAGGGATATGTAAGTCCGTTACTGCGTTATACAAATCATTTAAATTGACATCAGTGGCGTAAACAGGAGTGGATAGATTTACGCTAATCCCCGGTTTTGGTTTCTGATATATTCTTACGCGAGCATCAATATCATTGACGTTCAGCGCCGACAAAGAATACAACAACACCGAATCTAGGCTAAATCTCAATGAGGTACATTGCTCTAGCCCTGTAACTGAGTAAGGTGATGGTTGAGATCTAAAGTTATATGGGCAAGTTTGATCATTTAAATAGTCATCCGCATCATAAATACCGGCTGAGTTGGCTGCGCGTGCAATGTTATGACGAATTTTAACTAAGGCGCTAGTCGAGGTGTAGTAGTCGCCGTTATCAAAGATTTTACCGAGAGCAGAGAGGTCGGATAGACCGTTACCGCCGATACTTTGACTGTAGAAAGCGACATAAACACCATCTAACAATTGGCGACTGATACTTTTGAATGTATTCGCGCCACCAAGATTCATTGCCGAAGACTCAAGCGCAACGTCTGATTTATTACAGTAGAAATCAGTTTCAATATCAGAATCACTACAGAACTGATAGCGAACGCTGTCCATCTTATAAGCTTTTTCAATAGTAGAGATAATACCATTGCCTAACGTTGGTGCTGTCGCTTGTTCTTTTTTCCATGAACTTAGAATGCTGTTATCTCGTGTCTTCACACTAACCCAAGGTCCATCTGTATCAAAGATAGTGTCATCTGACATCTTAGGTTGTATTTCACGCGCATAACCAAAACGCAGTGCTGCTAAATCGTAAGCGCCATAAATATTGTTATAGAAGCTCGAATCCGCCATGTACTCCATTACTGAACTATAACGGGTAATAATTTGCATGGATTTATCACTAATAACACCTAACGCTTTATCAATTTTAGGCTGTACTTTTTTGTAGAATGGCGAGTTCTTAGTGAAGTGATGCGCAATATCCACACTTGAACGGAAGTTATGACGAAGACCGAATGAGTGCCCCAGTTCGTGAGTTAAAATAGCTGAGTAGAACCCATTGCCGGTAATTTCTTGCATAAGCAATTGATTTTTTGGCGATAACTCAGAGAAACTCAGCATGTCTGAATGTCTTGGTTCACCGGTCCATAGATCAGGGTCATCCCAAATCGTTGAGTCTGGCCCATAAATTGGAGATAGGTTTTCAGTCCAGAACGTTTGGATGTATGGAGGTAACTGATCGCCTGTCACTACAGGTGCTTTCGGTACTGGTGGTACATTCATCGATGTAGCTGCATTGACGCCGCTGTCGATATCGTAAGTACCTTCACCTACCATTTTCTTCGCGCCAAACGTTTCTAAGCCATGAAGGGCATTGTAGTACTGGGTTGATTTAGCAAGGTTTGAGCGCTCGGCATCAGATAGCGTTTCATCATCATTGGAAGCGCTATACATGGTATCAGTTGCCGTAGATTGTGAGGTGCTAGTATCGGTCGCACTCATATCACCGCTAGTGAGTTTTGCGCTGATTTCATCAGCATTGAGTTTGCCGTCTAAATATTTAAACGTATCACGAATAGTGTCATAGCGACCTTCCGTACCTGTCTCGCGAGACATTGGCAGGTTCATAACAATATGACTTGCTACGATTTCACCGGTTTGGGTATCGGTAATAGACTCTGTTAGCCCGCTGTAATTAAAGTTATCAGCGAAGTTATCTAGAGTGATGTAGCTGTAGCGTAAGTCGCCAAATCTTTTATCACCTTGCTTTTTAAGAACAATGGTTGGGACGCCAGTTTTCGCTTCTTGAAGCTCAATATTAATGGCTTTAATCGTATTCTTAGCAGAATCTAAATACGGTTTGTTCTCTGGAAGATAGTAATTATTGTCTAAATAATAGGTGATGTTTTTTCTATTTGGATTCCAGCGGTATAGATAGTCATGGTAACGATGACCATTTTGCACTTTGGTTCTATCTCGAACAGAAATATAAGCTAAGTTATCTGTTTCACTATCAAAAAAGCCAAATCGAGCAAAGTCTTCATGGCTATATGGAACAGGGGAGTACTCTTCTTTACTCAAATTATCTTTAGCAACAATCGAGTAAAACTCATGGGTAGAGAAGCTATTGGAGCTAGTACCTGCACCGAATTCACTACCGGCAATATTGCGATAAACAACCTGACAAGAGTTGCTGTTGTTTAGTGTATAGCGTTTTTGCAACTCAAAGTTGATGATGCCATTTTTTAGGTCAATCTCAGAACCATTCCAGCTACCATCGTGCACTAAGGTCGCGCCACCTTGTTGCTGCATACAGTTGTTAAACTGCTGGCCGATACCTTCATTGCCATCAGAGAATTGCTCAACATTGGCTAGATCTGGAATGAAGTAACGTTTTTTATCCCACGATACATCAGCATCGGAATTAACCGTTTCTTTGTTGATACATTTATCGTAGCTGTCTTCCTGACATTTATAGTCAATATAAGTGCCCGGTATAAACAGCACCATCGGCCAATTAGTAATATTACTTTGATTGTCACTCGTATAAATATCGCGAGGAAGTTCTCGCACTTCTATACCGTCTGAGACTAAGTTAATTTTTACCGATGCGTGACGACGAATATCGTAAGCAACCGAATTATTTAGAAAAGACGGTAGTTGAGTTACGGTATGGCTATATATAAACTTAGTGTCATTTAAGCTGCTAATATCAGATGTTGTTACCTGATTAATATCTTTAGCGACTTCTTTATATTCTTCATCTTTCGGGCCGCATCCCACTATTGCTAGCGAACACAACAAAGACACTACAGTTCCTTTGTAGCCCATACTATTCCAGTTTCTATTCATTTATCTATTACTACTATGCCGATGAGTATTAATTTGTAAGAAAATATGTCGAACTTTGCACTATATAGTGCAGATTAAATAGATACAACGGGGTCAGGTCTTGAAATTTGCATATCTATTCATGGGGTCAGGTCTTGAAATTTGCAGGGGCTTTGTATTTTCAGGGCTTTGCGGGGTATTAGCCTATAACGGTCATTGTAGTGCAATCTGATGTTGCAGAATTGGAATTTCAAATTGAAAAGCGGTATTTAAAACTTGAGTTAAGGCTATTGCAATGTCTATATTTTCTATAGATATGTACATAACTATTCACTATTGAGTAAGTGCTTGTATTTTGGTCGTTTTTATATGTGGCTAAAGAGGGGGAAGTTAAGGGTGATGCAAATTTCAAGACCTGACCCCGCAAGTTACTATTTTGTGTAACTAAGTTTGTGAGTCATTCTCATTTAAGGGGATGACTATATGCGTTTGGCTGATTATTATCAGGCGCATTTCTTCTTTTGGTAAGCGATGCTATGACGATTTCAAGACGCAACTTCCTCAAAGGCTCTCTGGCTACGGCAATTGTCGCTGGTAGCGGTCTTACTCTTTTTTCTATCGATAAAGTGTTTGATAAGGATACTCAAATTATCCCTCATGCCAGTCACTTTGGGCCTTTTAATGCGATCGTCAAAGATGGGGTTGTGATTGGTATTCAGCCAATTTCTGAGTTGGATGCTATGCCTACGGAGATGCTGACCAAAGGTATCTTGAGCCGTCTATACGATGATACTCGAGTGCAATATCCTATGGTGCGCGCTTCTTATCTTGCTGATCCTACCGGAGATACTAAGCCTCATTTACGCGGTAAAGAATCGTTTGTGCAAGTGAGTTGGGAGACGGCGCTATCTTTAGTAGCTAATGCAATAAACCACACGGTTGAGCAACACGGTAACGAAGCCATATTTAGCAGCTCTTACGGCGGATGGGCGCATCCGGGGTTGATGAAACCGCATGTATTGCAAGGTCGCTTTTTTAACCTTATTGGCGGTCAAAGTGCAACTACCGGTGATTACTCTGGTGGCGCGTCGCAAATTATTTTGCCGCACGTGATTGGCGATATGGAAGTGTACTCTCCGCAAACTGCGTGGCCTGTTATAAAAGAATATACACAAACCTTTGTGCTGATTGGTTGCGACCCTTGGAAGAACAATCGTATTGAAGCTCGCGTTGCTGACCATCAAATGTATCCGCATTGGAAAGAGTTTGTGCAAGCGGGGGTTAAATTCATTTCAATTAACCCGCAACGTACCCATACCGATGTTGAGCTCGATGCTGAGTGGGTTAAAATTGTGCCCAACACAGATACCGCGCTATTTTTAGCCATGGCGCAATACGTGTATAGCCAAGGCATGCACGATGCTAAATATCTTGAGCGTTATACCGTTGGCTCGGACAAATACATCGACCACCTACAAGGTAAAGACGATGGTGTAGTGAAATCACCGGAGTGGGCTGAAAAAATCACCGGCATTAGCGCCGATGAGATCAAATCTCTGGCGATTCGCTTTGTCACTACCCGCACCCAATTTGCCGCTTCTTGGTCGCTACAACGTGCTGATCATGGCGAAATGGTGCATTGGGCTATCATCAACTTTGCCGCCATGATTGGCAAAATTGGTAAGCCGGGTGAAGGGGTTGGCTTTAGTTGGCACTATGGCAATGGCGGCATGCCACAATCGGGTAAAACGGCGCCGATTGGCCTGTCACAAGGTCGAAACCCAGTGAAATCGATCTGTCCTGCTTCGCGCATCTCAGAGATGTTGAATAACCCGGGTAAATCCTTTACCCGAGATGGACTCGAATACACTTATCCTGACGTGAAAATGATTTATAACGCCGGTAATAATGTGGTGTCTCATCAGCAAAACACTAATGAGTTTCTTAAAGCACTCAACGAAAAAGTGGAAACCTTTGTCTGCCAAGACCCTTGGTGGTGCGCATCGTCACGCTTCGCTGATATTGTTTTGCCGGCAACTAGTACATTAGAACGCAATGATGTGACCTCTGGCGGCACTTACAGCGCAGATAAAGTATATGCGATGCGTCAAGTGATAGAACCTTATGGAGAAAGTCTTGATGACTTTGAGATTTTCCGCAGATTATCCGCCATCTTCGGTGTCGAAAAGCAGTTTACTCAAGATTCCAGCGCTGACGATATAGTGAAAAAAGGCTACCAAGCCTCATCGGCTACCATGCCGTTTGATGACTTTTGGCGATTAGGCGTTGCGCCTATGCCTGTTCCTGAAAAAGCTAAGCAGTGGGTGAGACATGGTGATTTTTACAATGATCCAGAAAACAACCCACTACATACTCGCTCAGGGAAAATAGAACTTTATTGTCAAGATATCGCCGATTTTAATGTTAGTGATTGCCCGCCAATGCCAAGCTTTATGACGCCTAGTGAGTACTTAGGTAACGCCGATTCTGAGCAAGTGCATGTGGTTAGCCCGCACCCTTATATGCGAGTGCACTCGCAGTTAGCAAATGCTGATATTCGAAACATTGAAAATGTTCAGGACCGTCAATATGTTCTCATTAATCAGCAAGATGCCGATAAGAGAGGCATTAAAGCAGGTGGTTTAGTTGAGATTTATAACGAACGTGGACATGTGATTGCGGGCGCGAAAGTGTCTGATCAAATCATGCCGGGCGTGATCAGTTTAGAAGAAGGGGCGTGGTTACAATTTGACCAAAAGGGACGTTGTAACGGCGGCGCAATTAACGTACTGACCTCCAGCAAAGCGTGTAGCGGTCTTAGTCAGGCGACGATCGCCAATACTTGTTTAGCCTACATGAAGCCTTGCCATGATCCTGAATCTGATAATCGCGCTTTTGAGCCACCAGTTGTAGAAACCAATAAGCAGGGACATACCGTAACTGCCGCGCCTATTTCAGCCCGTGCAAAAGCCAATAGTGCGGACACACAAAAAGCGGCTAAGCCGAGTGTGCACAGCGCCGGTGAAGCGCTATTTTATGAGCGCTGCACTATGTGTCACTCAGCAAAAGATCCTAAGCAGTACACCAAAGCACAATGGCACAGTATTACTCAAAGTATGTTCCCACGCGCAGGGCTTGATCCTGAGCAGCGAAAACTGGTGATGTCATTTTTAGAAGCCCACGCAAAAGACGCTAAGTAATTACTTAGCAGTAAAAGAGTATCGGTTACTGCGCTGTTGAAAATAGAAAACAGCTCAACTAGAAAGGCCTATTCATTTAAAATTGAATAGGCCTTATTTTTTGGAGTTACCTTTGATATCAGTGTGTTATACGCTCGTTTTATTAACCCGGTAGAAAGTCGCGTACAGCAAAGGCACAACCACCAAAGTCAAAACTGTCGCAAAGCCAAGGCCTGCCATTATGGTCACTGCCATAGAACCAAAAAACGGATCTGCGACTAATGGTATTAAGCCTAAGATAGTGGTCAATGCTGCCATACTCACAGGTTTAACACGGCTTAGCGCGCTGTCGATAAGCGCCACATATGGGGGCTTACCACTGCCTAGGTCGGTATTAATTTGATCCATCAATACGATACCATTTTTAATGACCATCCCACTTAAACTAAGCAGACCTAATAGAGCGGTGAAACTAAATGGTAAACCCGTTGCTAGCAAGCCAAAACTGACCCCAATTATGGACAATGGTACGGTAAACCAAATCACTAAAGGCTTGCGTAGGGAATTGAACAAAAATACCGTAATCACGAACATCAGCAGATAACCCAGAGGCATTGCCGCGCCAAGTGCTTGTTGCGCCTGCTGCTCGGACTCATATTCACCCCCCCAATTTAGCTGATATCCTGCAGGAAGATGATACGCCTCGACAAGCGGTCGGATACGATTAAACAGCACAGCTGGCGTTTCACTGCTGAGAATATCATGGTCGGCTAAGACTGAAATTTCCCGTTTTCTGTCACGGCGCATAATGATGGAATCTTCCCAATCTAGACTCAAACCATCCACAACTTGCTCAATCGGTACATAGCTTTGTAGCACAGGGCTCCAAATCTGTAAGCGTTTCAATGTTTGAATATCTTCTCGCTCCACTTTAGGCAGACGAGAAATGATCGGTAGCTGTTTGGTGCCATCTCGAAGGACGCCAATCGGCACACCGCCAAACGCCATTTCCAGAGTTTGTGACAAATCTTGTTTAGAGATTCCAAGGCGACGCGCTTTCGATTCATTAAACGCAGGCACTAAAATCTTACTCTTTTCGCGCAGGTTATTGCGCACATTGCGTGCGCCAGGATCGCTGGCAATAATACGTTCAATATCATTAGATATATGACGTAGTACTTGCATGTCAGGCCCTGTGATACGCGCTTCAATTTTTGACGCAGGAGAAGGACCAAATTCCACCACTTGCAACCTAAAATCTACTTGCGGAAATTGCTGGGGAAGCGCGTTATTTAGATTGTCTAATAGTGCGAACATGCTATCCAAATCATGCGCTCGCACTAAAAGTTGCGCATAAGAAGGGTAAGACATCTCAGGCTGATAGGTCAGAGAGTAACGCTGCCAACCTTGCCCTATCGTTGTTGCAACATAATCGACTTTGTCATTTTGTTGAATAAATTCATTGATTTGCTTGGTTATTTTCGTGGTTTGTCGAATATCCGCACCTTGCGGAAGCCACGCATTGACATAAAAAATCGGTGTATTTGAAGCAGGGAAAAACTGTTGTTTGACTGAGCCAAAGCCAATGACGGCGCTTACCAGCAATAGTAGAAGTGTCACCAAAGATAGCTTTTTATAATGAAGGACAAACATCAGAGCGCGTTTAAATAGGGTAAATATGACGCCTTGGTACAAGTCATCGTTGTCCTTGGTTGGCTCGATGTCTCCCAAAAAGCGCTCAGCTAAAAACGGGGTTAAGGTCAATGCCGTCACCCAGCTTAAAAACAGCGAAAAACACAACACCCAAAATAGCGATGCCATGAATTCACCTGTGGCATCTTGCGATAAGCCAATAGGTGCAAACGCAGTAATGGCAATCACGGTGGCGCCCAATAGTGGCCATTGGGTTTGTTTGACAATTGCCATAGCCGCTTGCGCTTTCGACAGCCCGCGTTTCATGCCAACTTGAATACCTTCCACCACCACGATGGCATTATCCACTAACATGCCAAGGGCAATGACCAAGGCGCCAAGGGAGATGCGGTGCAGTTCGATATTTTGATAGTCCATCAAAATAAAGGTGCCAAACACTGTTAGTAGTAGCACTAAGCCGATAATCAGTCCGCTGCGCAGTCCCATGGCAAACAGCAATACGACGATAACAATACCAATTGCTTGCGCGAGACTGACCAGAAAGCTATTTACTGAGTGAGCCACTTCATGAGACTGGTCATAAAAGACATTCAGCTTCATACCTACTGGAGTTTCATTGTCTAGCTGTTGGATTCGCTGTGAAATCGTCTGACCTATATCGACAACATTCACGCCTGATGCAAACGAAATGCCGATGTTTAAAGCAGGTTGTCCGTTAAATAGCACTAGGTTCTGCGGCTGCTCTGAAATGCCTTGTTTGACGGTGGCAATGTCTTTAAGGCGGATAAGCTTGCCGGTATCTCGGCCGTGAATAATAAGGTTTTCTAAGCTTTCAATGGAAGACATATTGCCAGTAGGGCGCAGGCGCAGATTATCGCCAGATACCATCACTTGCCCTGCATTTTGCACAGAGTTTTGTTGGTTAATGAGCCCAACTACAGTATTAGAGTCAAGGTTTAACGCTGCCAGTCGTTCGGTGGACATTTCGATATAGATTTGCTCTGGCTGGTCGCCTGTGATCAAGACTTTGCCAACGCCATCAATTAATTCTAGCTCCCGCGACAGATAATCAGCGTAGCGTTTTAATTCAGGATAACTGTAGGCTTTGCCCGTTAAGGCAAGCGACATGCCGTACACATCACCAAAATCATCGAGCACTGAAATCCCTTGTACCCCTTGTGGCAAGCTTGGTTTCAGATCGTTGATTTTGCGGCGCATTTCATCCCATATTTGCGCTAATTGATCCGAAGCATAGATAGATTTCATGCGCACCAGAATTTGGGTTTTACCTGCGGTTGTGGTCGAAGTAATGTGATCCACATACGGCAACTGGCGAATGGCTTTTTCTAAAGGGTAGGCTAACTCTTCTTCCACTTCGTGAGGAGTAGCGCCCGGGTAGGTGGCAACCACCATGGCATCTTTGATGGTAAATTCTGGGTCTTCTAAGCGACCAAGATCGTTAAAGGTGATGATGCCACCGATGAGTAAGATCAGGATAAACATCCAGCTGATGACGCTGTTTTTTATAGAGTAGTGTGCGATGTTCATTATTGAGATACCTTGCCCACAAGGGTAAATGGACGGTGATGAGTTAACTTAGATAGTTGGTTGGTGATGAGCAAATCGCCTTGCTGTAAGCCTTTGCTGATCACGGCGCCATCTTTTGTAATGGAATTTACTGTGACGTCTTGTTGGGTCAATTGTTGGTTTTTATACAGCCACACGCTAAATTCACTTGGATTGTTGCCCGCCACCAGTGTGTTGGCCGGAATAAGATACGCGAGTATCTGCGAGGCTTTATTGGTTGTCATAACGACTTGCGCGGCGGTGCCCGGCAATACTTGGGTAGGGGGTTGGTTTACCTCAAAGCGCATCAGATAATTACCGTGATTAGCGGTAGGCTCAGCCGACCATAGCAACAAGCGACCGTTGACAGGTTGTGGCAAACTTTCAAACTGGATTTGCACCTGAGTGCCGAGTTTAGGCCGTAAGCTGAGCAGCATTTCTTCGGTGACATTGATATCCACTTGCACGCGGTCGTGTCGATACAGGGTTAATATTGGCTCTGCTGCGGTGACATTTTCTGCGACTTCTTTTTCCACGGTGGCGATGGTTGCGTCAAAAGGAGCAAGCAATCGAGTTTGTGATAAACGACGTTGCAGTGATTGATACTGAATATCCGCCAACTGTTGTTTGCCGTTAATCGCATCAAATTCAGCGCGAGAGATCATTTTCTTGGCTTTTAGTTGTTGCGCTCGGGCGCGTTGTTTATTGGCAAGATCTAGCGTCACTTTCGCTTGCTTTAATTGCTGATTAATACGGGTGTCGTCAAGAGTAGCAAGCACTTGACCTTTAACGACAGTGTCACCCGATTTGACGGATAAGTGAGTCATTTCACCGGCATTAACAAAGGCAAGTGGCGTAATATCTGCGGGCACACTTACACCATTGAATTCACGGTTGCCAAGGGTGATCTGCTGTTTTACCTCAAAGGTTTTAAGGTGCAATGTAGGGGGTGTTAGCGCTGTTTGTTCGCTAAAACAGCCGCTTAATAGCGTACATATTATCGCGACTAAGGGGGTAGTTAAGGTGCGTTTCATCAAATGCCTCGTTCTCTGATCCATGGGCGTACAATTTGGTTTTCTACTAATGTTTGCACGCCGCTTTCTACCAGTATTTCCCCTGATTTCACGCCAAATACCATGCCAGTATCAAGATTGACCGACACCAATCGTCGATGCACCTTTGAACTGCTTGGGTCATAGATCCAAACATGGCCTTTTTGCATATGATTCACTTCTGCCATATCAATCCATGCACTGCTTTGAATAGGATTTGGCGCAGATTGATCACTTTGGATAAACACCTGCAATTGACCGCTGTGTCCTGGCATGAGTGGGATTGTTGAATTAAATGCCACCTTCACCAAATAGCTATTGGTGTCTAAATCGGGTTGGCTGGATATTTCGATGATCTGCGCAGGGAAGGGATGGTCAGGCAAAGTATCACTGACAAATTGCAATTTAGGTTGTCTTCCCATAAGGCGATGTGCGACCAAAACCGGTACCGACACCGATACGTTGTAACTGCTGTTGTCTATGATATTGACGATAGGTTGCAAAGGCGCAACCACTTGGTGGGCATTGCTATGACGCATGGAGACCACACCAGAAAAAGGCGCATAGATTTTGCCATAAGAAAGGTCAGTTTTAGCCTGCTCTAACGCCGCTTCGGTGGTCTTGTATTGGGTATAAGCTTGGTCTAACGCATCTTTACTGATCAGTTTTTTCGCCTGCAGTTGCTTAGCACGTTGATACTCACTTTTTGCCAGTACAAATTCTGTGGTTGCCGATTTTACGGCCAATTTTAAGTCTGCATCATCTAATGAGGCCAACAGTTGTCCTTTCGACACTTTTTGCCCCATTTCGACTGATATTGATTGTATTTCGCCCCCAACACGAAAAGAGATGGGTGAGTTCTTTACTGGAACAATCTCACCTAAAAATTGATAGGAGGGGTCGATATGCTGCAATTGCAGTTGGGTTGTTTTAATCGGTTTAATACTGCTAGGAACAACTTCGTCGGAGTGAGATAGGTCACAACCGACTAAAGAAATACCTAGCAAGAGGCTGATAATTAAGGGAAATAGCTTCATGTCATATACCTTATATTGCACGTGTGTGTAGTATAAGTGCGATGAATAAATTAAATCAATATATTTTACATTTGTGCAGTAAATAAAAAGAGTTATGTATTCTTGTTATTATTTAGTACCTTAATGCTAGGCAACAAAGTACGCAGAGGATTGTGGTGCAGAGAAAACAAGGTCGAAGAAGCGCAGAAGAAGCTGAAAAAACAAAGCTGATGATTCTTAGTAGCGCGGCGTTTTTATTTTGTGAGAAGGGATACAATCAAGTCTCAGTACGTGACATCAGTGAGCGAGCGGGGGTAACCCACAGTTTGATCCGTCACTACTTTGGTAGCAAAGTGCAGATCTGGCGAGCAATCATCGATCAGATGCACGATTATGTTGATATTTATGGCAAAGGATTAGAAGAGTACATAGAGGTTGATGTCGCAGATAAATCGTTTATTTATCATTATTTGTGTCACTTTATGGCCTATATGCTGAGATGTCCGCAGTTATGTCAAATCATGCTCGATTATATCCATCACCCAGATAATGGTGCACAGGATGGTGAGGAATACAGCCCGCACATTCAAAGCGTTGTTGAGCGAGCTTATGCCAATATTCCCGATGTGATTGCCAGACTATCAAGCAACCCCAATTTAACCATGTGGCGCTTTTTAACTCACGCTGGTGGCGCTGTAGCCTTTAAGCCGTTTATGGCAGCGGCTTGGCCGGGAAAAACCTATCAACAAGGTTTGCTGGAACATTGGAAGCTTTATGAGCAAGAGATTGCTCGTGAGTATGATATTGCTCAATCTCAACGTTTAAGCGCCTCTGGTATTGATGAGCTAGTGATTGATGTTGAGTGCCATGATGCTGATTTAAAAAAGATCTATCAGCAGCAACTTGAGTTGTTAAAGCAAGATCAACAGTAACGCTTGGGTTATGAGATATTGCGTTAAAACACGCTTATTCTACCGAAAAGAAAACTGAAAAAGTAAGCTGAAAAAAGAAATGCACACCCTCTATAAGGTGTGCATTTTTGTTTAGAAGTGACTCGCAGTTAGGACTTTATGTCCCTTTGCTAGGATGGCGTGAGATTTCTAGTTTCCTCTACCGAAGTACACAGTGCATCCATAGAAAATAAACCCAGCCACAATTACACCAATTATCCATACGTCGGTCTGATTCATTTTTTGTCCTCGTCTGAGTAAATACCTATTAATTTAGCGATAACCACAGAGATAATAGTTATCGAAAAAATCATCGTTAGTGCCTGTAAAAAAATTTCAAATGCAAGATTCATCTGCGATTCCTTCTAGTGGGAGCTTGCCTGTTTCATATTCTTTGAGCGAAATTTTGCCGGTTTAGATTCGCCAGCAAACATTAGCAATACAATGGTTAAGATAAAGGCAACCGATGCCGTAATATGGGCATTTTCTAGGCGTGCCGTCATTGGCAGTACTTCGATGATGGCATGTTTAAGCGGACGGATAGTCCAAATCATGTTGCACGCCCAAGATACGAGCAATACAGTAACGGCCACATTGGTGTTTCGTTTCCAGAATAGTCCTGCAACTGTGACGAAGAATAACGGAGCCAACCATGCAAATAGCCAGTTGATAGCCGGTACGATAGCCGGTTGGTTAAAGAAGGTCAGTACTGCAGCAACAGAGCCGAACGCAATGATAAGGCGCTGAATGGTTCTCTTCTCTTCGATAGGCGTCATTGGCGTTTTGCGGTTTGCCTGAATGATGTCTTTGGTGAAGATAGTCGCAGGAGCCAATACGGTCATTGCGTAAGTAGACAGTAGTGCACCCACAAAACCGGCTTGTAGCATGACGACTAACCATGTTGGTAGAAGTTTCACCACTAAGGTTGCGCCCGCAAGTTTAGGACCAAGCTCAGCAAATTCAGGGATAGTAAATGCCGCTAGACCAACGAGTACAGGGAATACACCAAAGATGCCGTTGATAGGAGCAGCAATCCAGATTGAACGACGGATAACAGATTCGTCTTTTGCAGACATGGCCGCGGCCATACCTTGCTGGTTAACAGATTGAGAGAATACTACGGAGAAAACAGTGGCAATACCAAAACCAAATAGTAGGTCTGGCGTACCGAAAATGCTCAGTTTAAATTCTTGACCATTGTCGATATAGAATTGGCGAACACCATCCCAACCTTCAGGTAGAACGAAGCCTAAGTAAACAGCCGCAATAATAATCGAGCTATACATTACCACAGCGTTGACAAGGTTTACCCACATGGTTTGCTTAATGCCACCCATAGTGACATAGGCTAAACCAAGGAATGCACCAACAATGATTGAGAAAGGAAGTGACCAACCACTGGTCGCAGACAGTGCAATACCAATCGCTTGAGTTTCAAGAGAAACTAGACCAAATACCACCATTGCACTAATACATGCAGTTAGGTTACGCATTTGCTTGCCAAATAAGTTGCCTTGTAGCTCAGGAATGGTTGAACATCCTAAACGACGAACCCAGCGTCCAGTACCCATACAAATAACACACATTAATATGGTGTGGGCGAAACAGAACCAAAGTGCTACCGCACCCATTCCGTAGGACATTTCCATCAGTCCATATACGTGCGCCGAACCTAAGTAGGTAATGGCGAGCGTAACAGAAAACATTGCGATATTTGCATCAGCACCACCACGTGCCATGTCGGTGACACGCCCCGATGCTTTATCTTGTTGATTTAAGTACCACCCAATCCCGCCAATAACGACGAGATTATAAAGAAGTACCATTATTAAAACTGAGTTCATATTTAAGACCTCTTATTGATATTATCCGTAAATTCAGTATTTATAATGAGATAAATATCAATATAAAAAATCGAACCGCATCACTATTCATATTAATTATTTTGCATGAATAAGAATCGAGATTTCATAAAAGAAATATTATTTTCATTATCAGATATATCAATGCGATGAATAATATCGACTAGGTCACTAAATAGTATTTTTTAAATTAAAAATATATGAGCTAAATCTATGTTATTTAATAAATATAGAGAATAAGTGTGAAGTGCTTAATTATCACTTTACGACATATGGTACAAGTATTCCCATCAATGAAGCGTATGAACTTGAATTCCTAGTTTTTTGATGCGGCTTCTCAGCGTATGTGGATTGATGTCTAATATTTCAGCAGCGCCGTTTGCACCTTGTATCTTTCCTTTGGTAAACAGAAGCACCTTCTCTATATGGCTCTTATTGATTTCATCTAAGGTATAGAACATGGTCTCTGGATCTTGCTGTGCAGACAAAAGGTACGGGGTTGCTGCAGGCTCAGTGGTACAAAAAGTCAGTTCTGCGCCCTGACAGCTGATGACAGACCGTTCGATGATATTGGCAAGCTCGCGCACATTGCCCGGCCAGTGGTAGCTTTGCAGGTTAGCAATCTCACCCAGTGCAATTTCCGGCTGTGGAATGTGTAACTTATTACAGCACTGCGAGATAAAATGATTAGCAAATAGAGGGATGTCTTCTAAGCGCTGTCTCAGTGGTGGCACAGTGATTGGGAATAGACACAAGCGATAGTATAAATCGGCGCGGAAGGTGTTGTTCTCCACCATCTTATCTAAAGAGCGATTGGTCGCGGCAATAATACGCACATCGACCTTAATGGTTGAGTTACTGCCAATGCGTTCCATCTCTCCATTTTGCAAGACGCGCAGTAGCCTCACTTGAGCTTGTTTAGAGAGTTCACCAATTTCATCTAAGAAGAGAGTGCCTTTGTTGGCTCGTTCAAAGCGACCTATCTGACGCTCAATCGCCCCAGTAAAGGCGCCTTTTTCATGACCAAATAGTTCACTGTCTATCAGGCTTTCAGGGATGGCGCCGCAGTTTACTCGAATAAATGGCTCATCTTTACGGGTGGATAGAGCTTGAATTTCATTAGCAATAACGTCTTTGCCTACCCCTGTTTCCCCAAGAATAAGCACTGGTGCATCGGTGAGCGCAATGGCTTCAACCTGCTGCATGGTTTGCTTTAAGCCACTATCGCTACCAATGACATCGATACGATGAATACCGGCTATCTTATGCTTTAGATCTTGGTTTTCTTTAAGTAGGTTTTCATGCATCTGTTTAATTTCTAGATGCTTAATGCTATTTGAGACCGCAATACCAAACGGAGAATTTAAAGACGAAAACAGTTCGGTATGTAGGGAGGTAAAGCGGTTTTCCCCTCTTGCCAATAGGGCAATGTCACAAATGCGTTCATCACCAATCTTTATTCTTGAGATCATATGTGAGTAGGTATGATTGCCATAAATGGACTTGAGATGCTCTTGAACTTTGGCGCTAATCGGGTCGTCTTGATAATCATTGACCGCTTTTACATCATTGGTCTGCTCCCAGCGCGGTATATAGCGAAAGTCTTCTTCTATAGGGATAATAATGTTGCAAGCGCGACTGCTGGTCATATCTGCAGAGGCGATGATTCTTAGTGAGCATAAGTTTTCATCCCAAAGATGCACAGACAACACATCACCGGGGATGACTTCGGTCATAAATTTAAGGCAGTTTTGTAGGCCATGATGCAAGCTGAGGCTTCCAGTTAGGGCTTCTACCGCTTGTTTGTAAAAACTGTCTTTATCCATAGAGTCTGCTTCACTTGTTGTTCTTATAAATAGGAAATATCGTTATGATATTTCATAACGCTGTGATATTTCCTATTTTATATCGAAGACGCTGAGTGAAAAACTGATTAAGATCATTATTTAGTTTTGACTTATGGTGATAGAGATCCACTAATTAATAATTAAAAATGTTGGCTTGCATTTTGCAGTATGGAAATAACTATTAAAGTTGTTAGTGGAGTAATTGGATGAAGATTCCTAATATCGCAGCAGATAAACAATTAAAAGTAATTTTATTTGGTTTAACCCATACAATAAATGTATTAACTAAAAAAGACCGAAAGTTTAAAGCCCTTGTTTCTCAAAAAGATTTTACGGCGTGTATTTGTATTCGAACGTCAGATGTTGGGCGAGTTTTTAAATTTAATAATGGTAAAGTAAGATCACAATCAAAAAAAGATATTAATTGTGATGTGGTCATGACATTTGAATCAGCAGAAGATGCGATGAAGATGATGGTGCCGTGGCGCGATTATCAAGATGTGATTGATCTAGCAAAACTATTTAAAGTTGATATTTGTGGCAAGAAAGATGACACCGTAGTGGTGCATTTCACCGATATTCTTGGCGCTATTATGGACAACCAAGTGAAATACGGTACGCCAATGCCAGATGGCACGATGCGTTATGTAAACAATACCAATGGTGGTCCAGTTTTTGTTTTTGTAAAAGACGATAAAATCATTCGTATTACGCCAATTGATTTGGCTGAGGATGATGCTAAGCCATGGACAATCAAAGCTCGTGGTCAAGAGTTTACGCCAACCAACAAGGTGACGGTAAGCCCGCACACGCAAGGCATCAAATCTACCATCTATTCAAAAGATCGTATTTTGTATCCAATGAAGCGTGTCGACTTTGATCCAGATGGTGAGCGTAACCCGCAAAACCGTGGCATTTCAGGCTACGAACGCATTAGTTGGGAAGAAGCTACCGACATAGTGGCAAAAGAAATTGTGCGCGTGAAAAAAGAATTTGGACCGGGTGCGATTATGAACGGTTCTGGCTCGCACCATACTTGGGGTAACTTAGGCTACTGGCTATCGGCTCGTCCACGCTTCTTCAATACTATCGGTACTTCTTATGTAGCGCATAACCCAGACAGTTGGGAAGGCTTCTATTGGGGTGCAATGCACCACTGGGGAAATTCAATTCGTCTTGGCGCGCCAGATACCTATTCAACGGTAGAAGATGCACTGCAACATACGGATATGATCGTATTTTGGTCAGCAGATCCTGAATCGACCAGTGGCGTATACGGCGCTATGGAAGGTACGCAGCGTCGCTTGTGGGCAAAACAGCTCGGTATTGAGTTTGTGCATATTGACCCATTCTACAACCATACTGCAGCATTGCTTGGCGGTAAGTGGTTTGGCACTAAGCCTTCTACTAGTAATGCCATGGCGCTTGCGATTGCTTATGTATGGATGAAAGAAGGTCTATACGATAAAGACTTTGTCGCTGATAAAACCGAAGGCTTTGCCGAGTGGCAAGAGTACGTGTTGGGTAACGAAGATGGCATTCCGAAAACGCCAGAATGGCAGGAAGATGAAACGGGAATTCCAGCACATGATGTACGTGCACTCGCAAGAAAATGGGGTTCAAAACGCGTTTATCTAGCTGCTGGTGGTATTCAAGGCTTTGGCTCTGCATGTCGCAGTGCAACGGGCGCTGAGTGGGCACGTTCTATGGTGTGCTTGATGGCGATGCAAGGCATTGGTAAGCCGGGTGTAAACATGGGTTGTTTGCAACAAGGTACGCCAGTGGATACGCGCTTCTTCTTCCCTGGTTACTCAGAAGGCGGTTTGTCCGGTGACTATGAAGGCACAGGCGTTGGCGTGAACATGTATCAGCGTATGCCACAAGTGATGACCATGAATACGGTTAAACAAGTGGTGCCAAGACTGAAGATCCCAGAGGCGATCTTAGAGGGTAAAACAACAGGTTATCCAACGGATACTAAGTCGATTGAAGGGCAGTTCTTTGAGTTTAAATACCCAGCTCCAGGGCATGCTCCGATTAAGATGTACTACAAATACGGTGGCTCTCACTTTGGCACCATGAACGATTCAAACCGCTACGCGCACATGTATCGTAGCCCGAATCTAGAAACGGTCGTCAACCAATCTATTTGGTTAGAAGGTGAAGCGAAATTTGCGGACGTGATTCTGCCGGCTTGTACTAACTTTGAGCGTTGGGATATTGGTGAGTTTGCAAACTGTGGCGGTTATATCCATCACTGTTATACGCAGGTAAACCACCGCGTTGTGACTATTCAGCATAAGTGTATTGAGCCGTTAGGTGAGTCTAAATCTGACTACGAAATCTTCCGCATGATTGCTTCTAAGCTAGGCCTAGGGGCTTACTACAGTGAAGGTACTTCAGAGCTTGAGTGGGTACGCCGTCTATTTAATGGTACGGATTTACCAAGCAAGATCTCTTGGAAGCAATTCTTAAAACGCGGTTACTACGTGGTTCCTCCACCGAAAGAAGAGCACCGAGACCCTGTGTCATGGCGTTGGTATTACGAAGGGCGTAAGAAAGATGTGCCAGAGATGAACCCGCTTCCTTCTGAATATAAAGAAGGCTTTAAAGAGGGGCTACAAACGCAAAGTGGCAAGATTGAATTTGTCTGTAACAGCTTAAAACGCTTTGCTCCGGATGATCCTGAGCGTCCAATCATGACCAAGTATATTCCGTCTTGGGAAGGGCCACACTCGGGTGAGTTGTACGAGAAATATCCATTGCAGATGATTTCTCCACATAGCCGATACAGCTTCCATACCATGATGGATGGCAAGGATTCTTATATCAATGATATCCATGATCACCGCGTTGAGATTGATGGGTACTTCTATTGGATCATTCGTCTCAATGACGCTGATGCGAAGAGCCGTGGTATTAAGCATAACCAAATCGTTGAAGTATTTAATGATCGTGGTTCTGTGTTATGTGCCGCTCATATTACCAGTCGCGTACCTGCGGGCACGGTGCACTCTTATGAGTCTTCGGCGCTCTATGAGCCAATTGGCGAACCAGGACGCTCACCAGATCGTGGCGGCTCGGTAAATACATTAACCCCAAGCCGTCCAATTATTAAAAAGTCACACTCAACTGCATGTAACTCTTGCTTAGTGAATATCCGTGTATGGGAGGGAGAGTAATTATGGAAAATCAACAAGTAATCCAAACTTGGAACCTGATCGTAGACGTAGAGCGCTGCGAAAACTGTAACAACTGTTTCATGGCCGACAAAGATGAATATTGCGGCAACAGTTTCCCTGGTTACACTGAAGAGCAGCCTCGTCACGGACATCGCTGGATTGATATTAAACGCAGAGAAAGAGGTAGCGGTTCATTAGTTGATGTTGCTTACCTACCGACAATGTGTAACCAGTGTAAAGATGCGCCATGTGTGAAAGCTGCGAAAAATGGTGAGATTTATCAACGTGATGACGGGATTGTGATCATCGATCCTATTAAAGCGAAAGGGCAAGAGCGCTTAGTGAAAACCTGTCCTTACGGGCACATTTGGTGGAACGAAGAGTTGTCGCTACCGCAAAAATGGTTCTTTGATGCACACTTGCTAGATAACGGCTGGAAAGAGCCACGTTGCGTGCAGTCTTGTGCAACAGGCGCATTGCAGTCAGTGAAAACCAGTGACCAAGAAATGGAAGAAACCGCCAAGCGTGATAACTTGCAAGTGCTTCATCCAGAGCACGGCACGCGTCCTCGAATTTGGTATAAAAACCTACATCGCTTTAATAAGCAGCACATCGCAGGTTCGGTCATTATGACCGTTGATGGAGTGTCTGATTGTGTAGAGTCTGCGATTGTGAGTCTAAGCCAAAACGGTAACAAGATTGCCGATCTCAATACCGATTACTTCGGTGACTTTAAGTTTGATGACTTAACTGAAAGCCCTGAACCGTACACAATTAAGGTCTCTCATCCGAAAGGCCAGTATGAAACGTCACTGGTGCTCGAAGACAGTATTAACTTAGGTGTTCTTGTCTTAGAGTAACAATATAGATAGACAGTGAACCAATAAATAAAACCCCAAATGCTAAATTAGCCTTTGGGGTTTTTCTTTGGAAGAGTATTTAATTACTAAGTGATTACAGTCTGTACTTAAATATTAAAAAACAGGCTTATCCCATTAAGCCAGAATGTAATAATTTAGCGCCAGAAAGTAGCAGCAGGAAATAACAAATACGATACACTTGTTGCTGTGAAGCAATATTTAATAAATATACTCCAAGTTTCACACCGATTGGCGCAAGAGGAAGAAGCACCAGTGAAGTCAGCAGATTTTGTGAGTCAAATTGACCAAAGTAAGCGTAAGGAATCAGCTTAATCAGATTCATAATGGCAAATAACACCGCCATAGTGCCCACTAAAACCATCTTATTAAGGTTTTTAGGTAGCAAATAAATGCTAATTGGCCCGCCACCTGCATGAATCATAGTGCTAGAAATTCCTGATAAGGTACTCCAGATACCGCAAGAGATTTTGCCCGAACTTTTGGCTGGACCCACTAAGTAATATTGCACGCAAAATAGCAGTGACACCGCGCCAATACTGATTTCTACCACTTTGTCCGATACCACTCCCATGATCACCGAGCCAATCAAAATGCCAATAAATGCATACGGGAAAATCATCTTCAGCTCTTTGTAGTCACAGTTTCTGTGATGATGTTTTACGGCAAAGATATCCATGACACACAAAATAGGCAACAAAATGGAAGCCGCCTGAAAGGGAGGAATAGTCAGAGCGATAAGAGGCACAGCAATCACCCCTAATCCGCCACCAAATCCTCCTTTGCCAATGCCGTAGACCAGAACTGCGGGAATAGCAGTCAAATAAAAGTAGTAGTCGTCAATCATAATAATATCTCAATAATAAGCAGAGAATAAATGAGCTAATCAAAGACGTCATAACAATCTATTTAATATATGCATCACGACGTTGATGAAGAACTTTGAATTTATATAGAAGGGAAATTTAATTAACCAGATCTTATATTAATAGAACCTAAAAAATATAAAGCGAACCCAAGTCATAAAAACCAAAAACATCCTTTCACACACGAAAACCGCCGTTTCACCAGCGGGAAAGTGCGGGGTCAGGTCTTGAAATTTGCAGCTGATTTAAGTCCTCGACATGCCTCAATGCTTGATCTACTGGGCATTCGATGAGTTTGAATGAAAGAAAACTTTCATATGGGTGCAATCGTTTTTTGTTGCATCGCTGATAGATTCATCACAACTTTGATATTCATCATATGAATCAATTAGCATTGGGTGCTGAAACAATAGTATTTTGAATGACAGACAAAGAATTTAAATCACAATTAAAATTATAGGGATATCAATGAAATACATAACTAAAGTTGGCGTAGGGATCGGTGCGCTTTTTGCCATTTCTAACCTAGCGCATGCCAGCAATTATTATGCAGATGGACGTACAACCGCTATGGGTGGCACAGGAGTGGCCTCTGGCAACTATTTATCGGCGAGTTTTATTAACCCAGCTTTGCTGGCAAATAGTAAAGAAAGCGATAGCTTTGGTATTTTGCTTCCTTCTATTGGCGTGAGAGCCTTGGATCAAGATGACACTTTATCTGATATCAACGACTTGCAAGATAACGTAGATAACCTTAACGAAAACAGTAACCAAGAGGATATCGACAAGTTCGCCGATACTTTTAATGCTGTTGCTGAGAATGCGCCAGTGTTTGCAGAAGCAAGTGTTGGGATTGCGGTGGCGATTCCTTTTGAGACGGTATCTGTGGCTCTGTTTAGTCAAAACTACGTGAACGTGGTTTCTATGGTGGATGCAGAACCAATTAATAGCTCAGATTGGGCTACCATCGAGCAAGCATACCGTAGCGCCGAAGCATCAGTAATTGGCGTGGGCGTTATGGATATTGGCGTGACGCTGGCAAAACAATTCTCGTTTGACGAGCATCGCGTGTCGGTTGGTTTCTCACCAAAGTTTCAGCAGCTACATAGCTACTATTCAAAAAGCAGCTTAGATGATTTTGAATTGAGTGATTACGATGACTCAAAGAACACTGAGAACGTGTTTAATTTAGATGTTGGCTTTTTATATCAGTGGCATGCGTTGTCTGTCGGTCTTAGTGCTAAGAACCTGATCAGCAATGAGATTGAAACTGCGCCAATATCGGGCACTTCACACACCTATCAAGTTGACCCAAACATTGCGATGGGTGTGGCTTACCAACTTGAGTATTTCACGGTTGCGGTTGATGGTGATTTGAATAAGCAAACAAGGTTTAAACACATTACCACCGATGATACTCAGTTTATACGCGCTGGCGTAGAAGGGAACCTATTTAACTGGGCTCAGCTTCGCGTAGGTTATGAGCATGATTTAGAAGGAAACTTTAAAGACAGCATTACCGCTGGTATTGGTCTAAGTCCGTTTGATGTTGTGCATATTGATATTGCAGGCTCTTATGCGGATGAAACTCAGGCGGGTATTGGTCTGAACTTGTCGTTAACGTTGTAATAAAAGACGGATCCCCAGTGATGATTTGTCACTGGGGATGAATTATGGGTGTTTAATTTAAATTAGCTTTTGGCTGCAAATTTCAAGACCTGACCCCAGGGTGGTAGAGTTCGGAGCCGGAGTCTAGGAACTCTTGGGATTTTTGGCGCATTCCTTCGAGCGGGTTGTCGAGCATTTTGATTTCTAGAGCGGAATCTAGGGCAACTTGTTTGAAGTCTTTAGCATATTCACGCACTTCTTGTGAAATCTTCATTGAGCAGAATTTAGGGCCGCACATTGAGCAGAAATGAGCGACTTTTCCAGATTCTTGTGGAAGCGTTTCATCGTGAAAAGAGCGAGCTGTTTCAGGATCTAATGAAAGATTAAATTGGTCTTCCCAACGGAACTCAAAGCGTGCTTTTGATAAGGCATTATCACGAATTTGCGCGCCTGGATGACCTTTGGCAAGGTCGGCTGCGTGCGCGGCTAATTTGTAGGTAATAAGCCCCGTTTTTACGTCTTCTTTATTCGGTAAGCCTAAATGCTCTTTGGGCGTGACATAGCAAAGCATTGCACAGCCATACCAACCAATTAATGCCGCTCCAATGCCCGACGTAATGTGGTCATAACCCGGTGCAATATCGGTGGTTAAAGGGCCAAGCGTATAAAATGGCGCTTCATGGCAATGCTCTAATTGCTCTTGCATGTTTTCTTTGATCATATGCATCGGGATATGCCCCGGGCCTTCGATGATCACCTGCACGTCATATTCCCACGCTACTTTGGTGAGCTCGCCTAGTGTGCGCAGTTCGGCAAATTGCGCTTCATCATTGGCATCGGCGATTGAACCTGGGCGAAGTCCGTCTCCTAGAGATAAGCTAACATCGTATTTGGCACAGATTTCACAGATTTCACGAAAATGAGTATATAAGAAGCTTTCTTGATGATGGGCCAGACACCACTTAGCAATAATAGAACCGCCGCGCGAAACAATGCCCGTGACACGTTTGGCGGTCATTGGCACGTGGCGCAGCAACAAACCGGCATGAATCGTAAAGTAATCAACGCCTTGTTCTGCCTGCTCAATCAAAGTATCACGCATCACTTCCCAGTTGAGGTTTTCGGCGACGCCGTTTACTTTTTCCAACGCTTGATACATAGGAACGGTACCTATCGGCACTGGGCTATTACGCAAAATCCATTCGCGCGTTTCATGAATATTTCGGCCTGTAGACAAATCCATCACCGTATCTGCGCCCCAGCGGGTAGACCACACCAGCTTTTCAACTTCTTCCTCGATAGATGAACTTACCGAAGAGTTACCGATATTGGCGTTCACCTTAACCAAGAAGTTACGACCAATGATCATAGGCTCTGCTTCTGGGTGGTTGATGTTGGACGGAATAATGGCGCGTCCTTCTGCTACTTCTCGGCGCACAAACTCGGGGGTGATCTCTTTAGGCAAGTTTGCCCCAAAATGTTGCCCTGCATGTTGATGATTTAGCTGCTCGTCAGCAAATTTTTGACGCCCCATATTTTCACGAATCGCAATATACTCCATTTCTGGTGTGATAATGCCTTGACGAGCGTAGTGCAGTTGGGTGACGCAATTGCCCGCTTTTGCTTGGCGGACTTTAGGAAGGTTTCCATAGCGAAGCTCATCTAAGGTGTCATCTTCTAAACGAGTTTTGGTGTAGCTGGAGCTTACACCATCAAGATATTCGGTATCTTGACGCTGGGTTATCCATTGCTCTCTCAGTTTTGGCAAGCCGTTATATAAATCAATAGTGTGCTCAGGGTCGGTGTACACCCCCGAGGTATCATAAACGTGAATAGGCTCGTTGGTTTGATAGATAGGGGATTCTTTACTTCCGCCTACCAAACTATCGGCTAGGGAAATTTCACGCACTGGCACTTGTATCGCCGCGTGTGAACCTTGAATGTAGCGTTTATTTGAATTGGGGTAGGGCTGTACAGACAGTGAATCAATAAATCGTTTCGCTTCTAGCCTAGATTGTTTACGGTTCGACATAGCATTTTCCAATAATTAAAGGTAATAACACCAATTGCAGTCGTTAATTAATCAGTCTAGCGGGTCAAAACTCATGACAGTGACACTGTGAATTTTGATTTTAAAACAACGAGTTACTCTAAAATCTAGCGTTACTATCAAGCGTTTACTCTATGCTATTTCTGATCATTTAATCATAGTGATTGGTATAAAATGCTTGGCGGATTTGACGCAACAAGAAAGAACACAGCTTAGATAAAGTTGTGATCTGGGGATAGAGATCTGGGTTGATAAAATCTCTACTCTTGTTCCCTTCGCAGGTATTAGCCTGATCAGGTTCAACGGATCCCGAGTTAACGGTCTCAGCCTTATGGCACTCCGACAAGTGATTTGTAGTATACGAGTCTTATTGAGTGAATGAAAGATGCACCATTAAAGGAAATTAAGTGCATATAAATTGCACGAGGAGAGAGTCAATTAGAATAGGAAGACGCAGATAAACTCTTGTAAAGAAAACGAGAAATCACTCAGTACCCTAATGGTGCATAAAAAACCCGAGAACCTAGTTAGCTCTCGGGTTTTCTTCTTACGGGGTATCCGTTTTGCTGTGTCTCGCACTAGTTAAGTTCGTTTTTTAAAGCATCGCTATTACGCTAGCTCCAATGTTTTTGAGCTAAGACGATTCATATAACCGTTTACCGCAAAAGCAAGTCCGCCAACCACTATCGCCCACAACCAAAGAGGCAAAATGCCGATGGATAATGCATAGCCAATAGCGGTTGCACTAATCACACCAATGAAGCCTGGAATTAAGAAACTATGGTTGAGAATATATTTACCTATCCGAGTTGTTCCTGAACGGTCAAAGGTGATGGCGGCTAGATCGGATGGGTAAAATGGGAAAAAGTAGTAAGCGTAACAAGCGGGTAGCACGCCAATAAGCACTTCGGCTGGGATCCCTAACGCAAAGCCAAGCGGCAACATGATGGTGAGCACGGCCGCTTGACTCTTCAAAAACACAGATGATGCATACATCGCAATGGCAAAGGTCCACGGATGTGTTTGCACGATATCTTCAACCAAACCAATGATATATGGTTTATTGTGCGCAATGATGGTGTCACTCATCCAGGCAATACCAAAGATGATGATGACCGCACTCATTCCTGCGATAAAGACGTTAGTTTTTACGATTTTTTTCGGGTCAACATTGGTCGTAAGCAAAATGATAGCACCTACTGACAACATCAAAAATTGGAGCGCAGTCGAGGTGCTGACTCCTTTTGGTAGCAAGCCAATATCTTTACCAAACATCGCAATACAAATTACAGTGAGGATACCAAGCAAGAATACGGTTAAGCCTCGTTTTGCTTGTTTGTCTTCTTGTGCCCCATTGGTGTGGGTGCTTGTTTCACTGGTATCGATAAGTTGCGCTTTAAATTGAGGATCTTTACAACGCTCTAAAAACTCAGGGTCTTCGCTAAGATCTTTACCGCGTTTAAGGCTCCAAGTGGCGGCTAAAAGCACGCCTGTAAGCGTTGCAGGAATAGTGACTAGCAATACCTGACCTAAGGTAATATCCAGATTATTACTTGCCGCAGTTGCCATAACTACCGCTGCCGCCGCCGCAATAGGGCTAGCAGTAATGCCCATTTGAGAGGCGACGGTTGAGATAGCCATCGGTCTTTCGGGGCGAATACCACGCTTTATACTAACATCGTATATTACAGGTAATAGAGGGTAGACGGAGTGACCTGTGCCGACCAATACCGTTAAGAAATAGGTACATAACGGCCCTAAAAAGACTACTTTTGAAGGGTGTTTCCTTAGCAGTATCTCAGCATATTTAACCAATAATTTGAGGCCGCCAGTGGCTTCAAGTGTGGCGGATGCGGCAACCACAGCAAGGATGATCAGCATGACTCCGATAGGCGGTTGACCCGGCGCAATACCAAATACAAAACTGAGAACAGAAACGCCCAATCCGCCAAGCAAGCCAAACGCAATACCGCCATAGCGGATGCCAACAAATATAACGGCTAAAAGTAACAACATGTGCACATAAAACATAACCACTCCTTATGCTAACGACTGCATTTATAGTACGTTTATTGCTATGTACATTTTATGATCTGAATAGGAAAAATATTGCATATTGAAATGGGTTTTCAAATATTGGAAGCTAGTCACCTTGTTGCATTTTGGTAGGTTGTATGTGATTGTTTTGTGGTTTTTTTGCGTGGTTTTAATCAGCTGTCATCTTGTTTGGGTTGATGACGTGATCTATTAATATTTACCGACGTTGAGTGGCTAAATCTCTAGGCTTAACAACCTTCGACAATGGAACCAGAATAATAAACACCTTTGGTTGCTTCATTAATATAAAACGCATAGCAACCATTGGATTTCAGTACATAGCCTCTTGGCCAAATATAAGAGGCCCGATCTTGTCCGCCATTTTGCGTCAGGGGATAATTTGGCACCGCAACATAGCCATTCTTGCCGGGAAACATATTTCCTAAAATACAAAATTCAGGTTCACCACAAGGAACGGTTTGCCAATTGCGAGTCCATGAGGTGGGAACTTCTATATCAAGCAGTGCGCGAAGTGTTCCTGCGCTGGCGGCAGGCATTCCACCGGTGAGTGAAATGGTTTGCCCTTGGTAGTCAATGGAGGTGTTTGCGTTGTCGATGGCAATTTTTGCATCGGCGAAAGAGAGTGAGGATTTTAGAGCGCCTTCGACTCCTTTAATGCTGGCTTCAAAAGCATTATTTGAGAAGTTGAGAAAGCGCGGAGCAGCCACTACCGCCAGTGTTGCGACAATGACAAGTGCCACTATTAACTCTATTAAGGTAAATCCTTGCTGTTGATTTCGCACTTCCCATCCTTAGGATTTGTTACCAATCTACGCGCATATTAACATATCAATACATCTTATTGTGACTCAAATTTTCAGTGTGGGAAAAATAGTAAAGCCACTGCATAAGCAGTGGCTTTGGTCGTAGCATTGTGTTGGATAATGGTGCGAGAGGGGCGATTAAAACTGGTAACCAAGTGTCCAAGAGACAGTGTAATACTCGCTATCATTGTAGCGCGAGAAATCAAATCGAAAGTCCGAGTAAAGGTGCTGATTGAGATCGGCTCTGAGGCCTGCGCCAGTCACAAAACTAATTTCATTGAAGCGATATTTCGTATCGTTTAGCGTTCGAGTTTCAGATTGTCGAGCCAGACCTAAAATTCCGTAGGGCTTAATTGCAAAGCCATTCATATGGATTTTATAGCCAATATCGGTGTCGATTTTAATGTTATAGCCATCAAGATCTGTGGTTTGTTCAGCAAGTAAAAAGGTATCTTTGTTTTGCGAGTAAGAAAGATTAATACCAAGAATATTATTGAGCTCATAGCCGTATTCTAGGCGAATACCGTCACCCCATTTGTCGGATTTTGTTAACCATTCCGAGGTGTTAGTACTGTTGTAACCCACACCAACACGATGAGCTGGCTCAGACATGTTCGCCTGAACAGCGGTCGATAGTAATGAGAATGCAATAACGGTGGTAACAGTGGTGATTAAATTTTTCATGCTTAGCCTTAACTGGGGAAAACCAATCCTTTCTTCTCAATAGCTCCTTGCTTTGCTGCACTATTGTGTTTTTATTCCCGTGATTAGGCTAATTAGCAGTGCTAATGTGGCTGATAGCTGCAGCTTATTGGCATATAGAATTACTCGAACTGCCTTGTTGTAAAAATAGAAATGACTTACTGTGAAATGAGAGAGGGATGACATCGCACACAGTCCATTGAGAGGGAAAACTAATGGCAAAAGATCGTTTTAATACGCTGGATCTTAATCTGCTCAAAACATTTTTAGTATTGAGCCAAGAGCTCAATATGCGTAAAGCATCAGAGCGACTGTTGGTTTCCCAGCCCGCCATTAGTCAGGCTCTGCAAAAGTTAAGGTTTCATTTTCAAGATGAGCTGTTTGTCAAAGCGCCGCAAGGCCTAACCGCCACTCCATTTGCGGTCAATTTGGCACAAAAGATAGCGCCATTTTTAGATGGCTTAGCCACAGTATTAAATGGAAAAACTGAGTTTGCAGCCGATGAGTTAACTGGCGCGTTAAAAATAGCGGTAGCGCCAATTGTGTTGACCTCTTTATCTGGCGCGCTATTTCAACACCTAAAACTTATCGCTCCCAATGCCACTATAGAGCTTGTCGGGTGGAACAAAGAAACATTAAATGATATCCGCAGCGGCGAGATTTTGTTTGGCATCAGTATGGAGCAAAAGCTAATTCAAAGCGTCAGCGCCAAAGCTTTAGTAGAGCTTAATAGCCGGGTTATCGTCAGAAAAGATCATCCTCTAACTCACAGCGAAGTAACGCCAAAAGCGCTAGAGCCATTTGCGATAGCATCCATTCATACTGCGGGGTGGAATGACAATAAAACACTGGCCGCGGATGTAATGAAACAACAAGGGTTGACGCCAACAGTAGGTTTTCGTTCAGAGTTTGTGATGGCCGTGGTCGATGTAATAGAGCACACCGACTTCTTTATGCCGCACTCCGATTTGTTCCCTCTAAAACGCTTCCCAAATCTAAAAGCGCTCACCCCTTTAGTAAAAGGAGAGCAAATGTCTTTTACGGTGTTTTGCTATTTTCATACCAAGTACACGAATTCAGCATTGATTTCGTGGCTTGAGCGACAAGTGAGGCTAGTTATTGAGCAAGAGCGTATGGAGTAGGGATGAGGAACATCGAGCGAATTGTTTTAATCAGCACCGATATCAGCGATAGCGAATAAGGCGATTATGACACTACGAGTTGTACCAGAATTGTATTGCTTTGATATGAGCATCAGTAAATCTTATTTTATTTACGTATTTGGCTTCTCGGTGAAGTACGAGCGTCCTGACGAAGATTTTGCCTACCTTACCCGTGATGGTGTTGATGTGATGTTAGAAGGTCTCAATGGAAACAGCCGTAAATGGACTACGGGCAGTTTAGATTTTCCACTAGGACGAGGCATAAACTTTCAATGGGATGTGACTGATATAGAGGTACTGTATCGCAACGTTAGAGCAAGGGCAGCAGATTCAATCTATTTGGATATGGAGTCAAAGGAATATCAATGTGGCACTGCTGTGATCACTCAAAAACAGTTTATTGTTCAAACACCTGGCGGGTTTTTATTTCGATTTTGTCAGGATGTGGATTAAAGCTTTTCATTATGGTTATCGAGGAAACAACAGGAACATAAAGGCATTTTTCACTATTGCTGTTTACCTTATTCATATCTCCTAATTTCTTTACTTCTGAACTCATATCAAATTACCTGAACACATAACAGATATGCATATTCGATCTTTGATTGCTAGTTACGGCATAGGTATCTTGTGCTCAACAACAAGACCCTAAGCACTGATTTTGCAAAGAATCTGTATGAGGAAAGATCAAATGAAAACAATCTCTAACATTGTATCTGTTCTAGCACTACTTACTTCAACCAGCGTATTGGCCAATACCGATTGGTACGTTGGTGGCGGCACCTCACATGGCAGTAACGTTCAAGGTGATACCGCAATTGTTGAGCTTGGATACAATGGTGAGATATTTGGTGGCTCTCTATACGGAGGTAAAGGCGACTCTGTTATCGAGCAAGATACGCCACAATATAACAGCGATGACGGTTACTTTGTCGGTACTGAATTTGAAGCCGGTTGGAAGTTTCACTTAGGCCAAGATTTCACCATCAAACCCTATGCACTAATAGGCTACGAGCTGCAAATTATCGACGAGCAAGCCGCCAAAGATCTACTGGCGAGCGGAACGGCCAGATACGGCGCAGGCGTGCATTCAACATGGAAAATGTTTTACCTAGACGTTGAAGTGGCAGAGCACCGATGGGAAGCAGATAAACTTGAAGATCGTTTTGGTGAATATGATGAGAGTGTGGCAACTGTGACTGTTGGTTTTACATGGTAGTTTTTGGTTCAATAAATTCGATTTGTAGTGGCATAGTGAATTTAGCCACCTTAATGTCTGCTGAATGACCTAAGGCAGTCTGAAAAGTCAGAATGTGATTTGATTTGTAACTCGTTTTACCCAAAACTTCTCAGTGCGATCAGCTAAACGATCCGCACTCTCTCACCTTAGGTAGCAACAGGCCTCTAAATAACTCATCAACCAAACTATCAGCTATCGGAAGTCGTTCCGGTTTGAATTGCTAGGGCTTCTGGGTAGCCTCTGTCTCTCGCCAATGCTTTAGCTCGCAGTTCTATCTTCTCTGAGGATAAAGCTGATAAGTATGGATGGGCCTGCTCGATAGTGGTTCCAGAACTCATCTCAGATGTCGTTAAAGCTTGTTCAGCACTACTTAAGTCTTGCAACTGTTGTTTGATCTTACGTGCTGCCTGATAGGCCGATGAGGCCTTTACCAGTTCAATCCGTGCATAGTTATTTTGGGTGAATGAGACATCAGCGACGCGCAGACTTGGGTCTTCCCCTGGGATTTGCTGAGCACCAAAAAGGGGTTTTCCGCCCACGGTTGCCTTTGAAAATGAGGGGATATGCTGACTCATATGTCCAATGGCATTTTGGGTGCGCTGTTGAATCGCCGTTTCAGGCCATCCATGAGTGATTTTGACCTCAAGCTCTGATGGCAATCGAGGTTGTGAGCTTGGTGCTTCACTTGCTACCAAGCCTTTGTCAAACAAGGTGATAGATTCGGTCATACCGTGGACTTGAAAGTAACCATTACTATACGGGGTTAGCTGCGCCATGCCTTGCGGTGTGCCTCTCTCACCATGGAAAATTACCTCAGGCCAGTGTATGCCACTGCTTTCCCAGTGTGTTATGAATGCAGATTTAAACTCCACGAATCGCTTCTGTGACTGCTTGGTCAGGTCATCTATAGTGCCCGTTTTATATCCTGTGGCATTCACCAAATAATCCACAACGATGTGTTGCTTCTGGCCCTGTTTGGGCTGGTAGGTTAAATGCCATTGGTTATTTTCGTAGCGCGCATCTTCTAAGCGACATCCCATCTTCAAAAGAGCATGAGGATGATTCTCTAGAGTGAGGGTAACACTGGCTGCAAGACGAAAAACGCTCAGGCCAAATTCTTGAACAACCACAACTGGATACTTGAGCTTATCTAGGTCAACGAATTGAGCAAAGGGAATCATCCAGTCGTCATGACTCGATGGATTGTTCGGTTGTTTGTGGTCACGAAGCGCCTCTAATTGCTCACGGTTGTATTGGGAGTAATACTGGTCTGGCTCGCCTAATACGGCATTTAGAGGGTCTTGTGAGACCAAGGATTGATAGCTTTGTTTGATAACAGAAAGGCGAGGCAGTAGGGCCTCTGGCTCATTGCTATCAGTAAGTGGCGTTGCAATAACCGTAGGTCGTGCGTTCACGGCATACGGGAAAAGACGCACTGTCTCAATCGACTGCTTAAGTAACGCTGTACATTGCTGTTGAGAGATCTCTCGATAAAGATTACCACCAGCATGAAGATGACAAATGGGTGGACCATTAACTAAGCCATCACTTTGCTCAATCAAAGTTACGTCTATACCCTGTTCAGCAAGATGTAACGCTGCCGTAGAGCCCGCGATCCCACCACCAATAACCGCAACACGGAGCGAAGTTTGCACTTGTTCAGCCACGACCTATCTATCCTTTATTCTTAATACACACTAATTTGCTTTTAACCAATTAGCTGTCGATCAAACTGTGCATACTCTACAGGCGATAGCCGTTTATTGGAACCATATCAGGGCGTTACATTGTAAAACATCTCTATGTAGTCGCAGACTTTGGGCGCGATCTCTATAGATACCAGTTTTTATCGTTTGGAATATGGCTTTCCCAGATTACAGGAGAGCCAATATGATGCTACACATACTGAAAAACTCGCTGACAAGTAAGGTCTGTTTTCGGTGCGGATAGATAGGGTAGATGCCTGTATCCATAGTGGAAAGCTTATGATCCGTCAGACGAGCTACTAGCTTTGTTTCTGAGATTGGCTGATCGAGATTAAACAAGTCGATTAGCGCATAACCTAAGCCACTTTTCAGCGCTCCCACAATAGTGCGCACATCACTGATCTTATAGTTGCCCTGCATTCTAAGGGGGACCATATTGCTTTTAAGATCTCTCTTATGCAAAAAGCAAGACCTGACCCCGTTTACACAAAGCTTGGTTATACTCACTTCAGTTAGTTATCTTCTTTTTCGATTTACCCATCACACCACCACATCTTTTTTATATGGTGATCAGATCGCGGGACTGAGGAAAGGTTCAACTGATTTAGTTAACAACACCTATCATTAAATGACGTTTGGCGAGCCTCTGAGCTTAATGCTTAGGCAGTGAGGGCGATTGTTGGTCGCCTTCACTGCGTTTGCAATTGGTCGCTGGATTAGGATCGACATAAGGCAAAAATATCCTGTTTTTTCCTATACTCGGATGTGGCAACATCCATAAATCCAAGTAGAGAATCAAACAAGTTATCATGTGAGAACGACTGCTCTTTACCTATTTTTCTTAAACATTCAGTATCGAGGTGTTTGTTCTTCAATAGCGCATCTGAGGCCCAAAACATCATAGGTACATGGGTTTGTTCTGGTGGTGCAAGCGAATAGGGCATGCCGTGTAAATATATTCCATTTTCACCTAAAGATTCGCCATGGTCTGAGATATAGATTAAAGCAACATTGTATTCATCTTCGAGCTTTTGTAGTTTTTCAATTGTTTGGGCAATAAAGAAATCGGTATACAAAATGGTGTTGTCATAACTATTCACTACTTCCTCATTGGTACAGTTTTCAATATCGGATCGTGGACAATCTGGAGCAAATCTTCGATGAGAGCTTGGATAACGTTTGTAGTAGGTAGGGCCATGGGAACCCGAAATATGATAGAAAAGAATACTATCTTGCTGTAAGCCTTTAGTATCATCCTCGAAACTATCAAGTAAATCTGTATCATAGCAATTGTTATTGGAGCAGTGATGATCTTCATCGTCTGGTGCAATTGTTTTCTTTTTAATTTGATGTGCAACTCCCTTATCGCCACCATCATGTTCTATCCACACTGAATGAATTCCCGCTCGCTTCATAATATCGATGGCGTTATCTTGATGATAGGCTCTTTCTTTATCGTAGTTACCTCTATTCATATTCGAGAACATGCAAGGAACAGACACTGCAGTTGCTGTCCCGCAGGATTCTACATGCGAAAAGAAAACAGGGTCGAACGGCTTTGTATAAGCATTAGTTTCTCGTTCATAGCCGTAGTATTGATAATTCTGGACTCGGGCTGTCTCACCTAAAACAAAAACCAATAGCGTGGGTTTTGTGGTGCTAGAGTCTCCTTTTGATAGTTTTGCATCTAAGCCTAACTCTCGATAAACCATGGGCTTCTTAAAGTAGGTGTTATTGATATATTTCACCGTCGCTCTTGCATATTCCGTGGGAATTATCATCTTTTGAAGATGCTTGTTATTTCGACCAATGGAAGCGTAGTCTTTGTAATAAAGAGCGGCAATTACAGTGACGACTAGTAAAGAGCAGGTAATACTCACAGTTTTCCGTGCAAGGAATCTTTTCCAAGATATTTTCTCAAGCTTTGTCAAACTCAGTAAAATCGCCGGCAGTCCCCCCATAAATACGACCCACAAAACTGAATACAAACTCAAGTAACTCGAGGCTTCACTGGTGTTGGTTTCAAATAGATTCTCTATCATTCCATAGTCGACATAGATCCCGTAATTGAACATGCCATAGCTAACTAAGCTGGAGGTAAGAAGTAGGAATACGAAAAAGGGTTTAGCCATTTTTGGCCAGCTAAATAATTCAAAGATAAAATTGAAAGCGGCTAGGAAAAAGAAAGGTATGGTAATGATAAATCCGATTTTGACACTTTCTAGGCCATCAATGATGTGTATGATTTCTCTTGCAATTGGCAAGTTGATAATAACAGTGTAATAGACCGCCAAAATGAACGGTAATTGATTTATAGAAACCTTCATTTTATATACTTTCAAAAATATACCCCCATAGCTGTGTGAGATAACTTAAGAGTAGTTTTTTTAAATAAAGTTCGCTATCAAAGTTTGAAACATAGATTACTAATTATGTGTATGACTGATTGAGACTGTCCTAAATTCTGTGTAATTGCCTAAACTAAGCCTTAAAGGCTAAGGATAGGCAATATGAATAAGAAAGAACTTGAAGCTTTCGCTAAGGAAGCTGCTAAAGGAATTAAAACTCCTGAAGACTTAACTGAGTTCAGCCAAATGCTGAAGAAAATAACGGTTGAGGCTGCTCTCAATGCAGAGATGGATGCGCACCTTGGCTACGAAAAACATAAGCCCTCTAAGTCTAATAATTACCGCAATGGCAAGAGCAGTAAACGCGTAAAAACCGAAGATGGAGAGTTTGAACTTGATACTCCTCGGGATCGCCTTGGCTCGTTTGAACCTAAACTGGTCAAAAAACACCAATCACGATTTACCTCTATGGATGACAAAATCTTGTGGCTCTATGCCCAAGGAATGAGTACTCGCGATATCGTCAATGCTTTCGATGAATGGTATGGCGCAGATATATCACCTAGCCTCGTATCACGAGTGACAAATGCGGTAATAGAAGAAATAGTTGAGTGGCAATCTAGGCCACTTGACGCCATTTATCCCATCGTTTATCTCGATTGTATTGTGGTCAAGATCCGCCAAGACAAACGTATTATCAATAAGTCGGTCTTCCTCGCTCTAGGTATTAACACTGATGGTCAGAAAGAACTCATGGGCATGTGGATAGCAGAAAACGAGGGCGCTAAATTTTGGTTGAGTGTTTTAACTGAGCTCAATCAACGTGGTGTTGAAGACATTCTTATTGCTTGTGTGGATGGATTAAAGGGGTTTCCCGATGCCATCAACACGGTTTTCCCCCAAACGCATATTCAGCTGTGTATCGTCCATATGGTACGAAACTCATTAAAGTATGTGTCATGGAAAGATTATAAGGCCGTCACAGCTGACCTAAAGCGTGTGTATCGCTCAGCTACAGAAGATGAGGCTTTACTTGAGCTAGAGCGCTTTGGCGAAGCCTGGGATAGTCAATATCCACAAATCTCCAAGTCCTGGCGCAATCATTGGCAGAACCTCAACACGCTGTTCAACTACCCTGAAGATATTCGTAGAGCTATCTACACAACTAATGCTATTGAATCTCTCAACAGCGTGATACGTAAAGCACTAAAAAAACGAAAGATCTTCCCAAACGATGAGGCTGCAACAAAAATGGTATACCTAGCGATCAAAGACGCCAGCAAGAAATGGACGATGCCCATTCAAAACTGGCGTCAGGCTATGAGTCGGTTTATTATCGAGTTCGAGGAACGTCTCGAAAAGCACATTAACTAAATGGCAATTACACAGAATCTGTTACAGCCTCGACTGATTTCAATAGTGAACTCTCCAAATTGTATGTTTGAAATTTATGAGCCCTACTTGAGCATTTCTGAGAAGAAATATCGATATTTCGTTTGCGTATTGTCGCTATCTGCTCCGTCTCTATTTTTGCAATGCTCCTTGACATTAAAAGTGCGATTAGCTGTAATATGCTACTCAGCACCTAAGTGAGCATGTATGTATAAGTTAGAGAAAATAATAAGTATTTTCTTAGCACTGATTTTTTCATTATCAGTGCCGCTAGCTAATGCCTCCTCTTTTTCAACAGCACACTTAACACACCCCGTTAAAGAAGCTAATCAAACAGTTCATTTACAGATGTCAGATTGTGAGTCGCTCAGTGATCTTCATCATGCAATGAACAATTCACAACAATTAGCTGATGATTGCCTTGGTTTGGAGCAATGTGGACACACTTGCTGTCAAACTACAGGGGGTAATACTCTCTTTTTTAGTGAACTTGAGTCGAAATATGTGACTCTCAATTTTAGTTTGTCAGAAATTAGTACCTATAGAAGTAAGCTTCAAAGAGGAGTACATAACTCTCTTTATCGGCCACCCATCTCTTAATTTCATTATCTAATACGGTATCGCATTTGAGTATGCGATTCTTTTCATACGCGTGCATTTAATCACGCGTTGCAGTTAATGGAATTCTCATGTTTATCAAACGTTCTATAGCGGGCTCTCTGTTGGGTGCCTTGCTAATCAGTACTTCGGTAAGTGCAAGCAGTGAGCTAAATAGGCTTATTGAGCAAGCACTGGATGCCGATAAAAACCGAATGCAATTCAGCGCTCAGTCTCGAGCAATGCAAGAGCAGGGTATCGCTAGTTCAAGCTTAATGGATCCCAAGCTTAAGTTTGGGGTCGGCGGATTGCCCGTGGATAGCTTTCGCTTTGACGAAGACCCGATGACCAATATCTCAGTCGGGTTAATGCAACAGTTCGAGCGAGGCGCTAGTCAGTCACTCAAACAAAAAAAATCCAATCAACAAGCGGAAGGCGCTCAATTTCAAATAAGGGCAAGAGAGCTAGAGGTTGCAAAGGCGATGACAACCTTGTGGTTAGAGTTGGGTTATCTGCAATTTATGCAGGAGAATCTCAAAGAAAATCATCAACTCCAAGCTCAACTGCTGCGCTACATGGAGAGTAATTACTCTCTAGGTAACATTGATACACAAGACTTGCTAGATGCTGAGCTTTCTTTGAGCAAGCTCGATGACAAGCTCCAAGCAAACACTCAAAACCAACAGCGCATTCAATACCAGTTATCTGAGTGGCTAGGTGATGAGTGGCTACAGCAACAACATCAATTACAGGCCGCAAACAACCTAAATTGGCCAAATGTCGATAATAAGTTGTCGGGCTCTACTGGGGTTAAGCATTACCCGCTGCTACAAGGGCACCCTATGGTACAGCTGTCAGAAACCCAAATTAAAACCAACCAGATTGAGGTAGATATCAGCGAGGAAGCGTATGCGCCTCAGTTTGGTGTCGAAGTGATGTACGCTTATCGTCAGGCTGACAATATGCGTGGTGAACCAGCTTCAGACTTGTTGAGCGCTTATGTCACAGTGGATATCCCTTTATTTACTGGTAATCGACAAGACCGAGTGAGCAATGCCGCTCAACATAAGCTTGGCGCTTCAAGGCTTCAAAAAGACCTTTTGCTTCAACAATTAAATGCCAAGCTCAATACCTTAATCGTCGAAAAAGATAACTTTGAACAGCGAATCGAGCGCTATGAAGGTGCCTTATTGCCTCGCTCCAAAGAGCGAGTAGATGCCGTTAATCGAGGTTATGACAACAATACTTTGGCGTTTGAACAGGTGATCAAAGCGCAAGCTGAGGATTTATCGTTGCACTTAGAATATGAACGCCTTATCACCGACCTCAATCTTACAATCTCCGACATCGCTTACTTGATAAATGGCTACGGTTATCAGGTCAGTGCTCCAACGTATTCAACAGCTCAGTCTCACGGGGCAAATTCTCAGGAGTCCAAAAAATGAATAAGCCAACTTTAGCTATTTTATCTCTGATCATCGGTGGGGTGATTGGAGGCATTGTGGGCCCTTATGTTACTCACCTGTCTCATGACAAGGATATGGGTGAAGCAAGCTCTAGTAACGAGCCTCTATACTGGGTAGCGCCTATGGACCCAAATTATCAAAGGGACAAACCAGGGAAATCCCCAATGGGCATGGACTTAGTTCCTGTATATGCCGAGGACTTGTCTGGTGAGAATGATAAGCCTGGTACTGTGAAGATCGACCCAGCGGTAGAAAACAATTTAGGTGTAAAAACCACACTGGTGGTGAAACAAAAATTGAGTCCGCAATTAGATACAGTCGGGTATGTGGGCTTTGATGAAAGTCAGTTATGGCAAACCAATGTCAGAGTCAATGGGTGGGTTCAGCGCCTTAACGTTAATGTGGTTGGTCAGCGTGTCAAAAAGGGTGAAGTCCTGTTCACTCTCTACTCACCAGAGCTTGTGAAAGCGCAAGAGGAGCTACTGAACGCTTACAGAACTAATCGTAAGGGCTTGATTAAGGGCGCTACTGAGAGATTACGTACTTTGGGGATGGACTCAGCTCAAATTAACTACGTGAGAAAGCGTGGTGTAGCGGTACAAAATATGGCAATTAAAGCACCATCAGATGGTGTTGTTGCCAGCCTAAACATTCGCGAAGGCAGCTATGTGACACCTGCGACCACAGCCATTTCAGCAGGACCTTTGGATAAAGTTTGGGTAGATGCTGAAGTATTTGAGAGAGAATCGCACTGGCTAAAGCAAGGCACACCAACACAAATGACTTTGGACGCATTGCCAGGAGAAAACTGGCAGGGTGAACTTGATTATATCTATCCCATTCTCGATGCAAGTTCGAGAACCTTGAGAGTGAGGTTGGTGTTTGATAATCCAGATCTACGACTGAAGCCGAATATGTTTGCTAATTTAACGATCCAACCTACCAGTGACGAGGAAGCCTTGGTGATCCCGCGTTCATCGGTCATTCGCTCTGGCGGTATGGCTCGAGTGGTACTTGCTGAAGGTAATGGGAAATATCGTTCAGGACGTATTGAGTTAGGGCGTGAAGATACCGATAGCATAGAGGTTCTTCAGGGTTTAGAAGAGGGAGATAAGATTGTTACCTCCGCTCACTTTATGCTGGATTCTGAGTCGAGTATCAACGCTGACTTCTCTCGAATTAATGGTGTTGAAGCTCCGGAACCAAGCGTATGGACTAAAGGTGAAATCACCGATGTGATGCTAGATCATGGGATGTTGACCATCAACCATGAACCTGTGCCAGAGTGGGATTGGCCGAGTATGAACATGAACTTTAACCTTGCTGACGAGGCTGAAGTTGCCCCAATGCAGGTAGGGCAGAGCATTGAGTTTGAGATGCGAAAGGGCGCTGGTGGTCAGTACGAGATAGTGGATTATAATCTCGGTGAAGTGGCTGCTGTATCTGAGGTATGGATGCGCGGAGAGATCACTATGCTGATGGCTGATTTTGGGATGATCACCCTCGAACATAAAGCATCGGAGGCGCTTGGTTGGGAAGCCGGTGAAATGAACTTTACCGCAGGTGAGTCAGTCGATTTAAATGGCTACAGCGAAGGACAAGAAGTCGAGTTTTTAGTTCAGCAACAGGGTAATGATTACCTTCTTCTTCAATTGAAAATGAAGGAGGACTAGCAGTGATCAACGCAATTATACGATGGTCGATTCATAACCGATTTCTGGTTCTAGTATTGACTGTATTTCTCACTCTAGGTGGTTTATACAGTATTAAAAATACGCCTGTGGATGCCATTCCTGATCTATCTGATGTCCAAGTCATCATAAAAACCAGTTATCCAGGGCAAGCACCGCAAGTTGTTGAGGATCAGGTCACTTATCCTTTGACTACAGCGATGTTAGCAGTGCCCGGTGCCGAAACCGTTCGAGGCTATTCTTTTTTCGGTGACTCCTACGTCTATATCATCTTCAACGATGATACTGATATGTACTGGGCAAGATCCCGCGTACTTGAATATTTGAGCCAAGTTGCCCCTAATTTACCTGCGAATGCTAAGCCGACTTTGGGGCCTGATGCCACGGGGGTAGGTTGGATTTACTCTTATGTATTACAGGATAAAACAGGGCAACACGATCTTGCTGAGCTAAGGACTCTTCAAGATTGGTTTTTGAAGTTTGAGTTGCAAACCGTTGAGGGTGTATCTGAAATTGCCACGGTAGGTGGGATGGTGAAGCAGTATCAAATCCAAATTGATCCTGCAAAACTTCGCGCTTATGACCTTACCTTGCAGCAGATTAATCAGGCTATATCAGCGGGGAACCAAGAAACTGGTGCGTCTGTGGTTGAGGTTGCTGAAGCTGAGCACATGGTTCGAACAACCGGCTACCTTTCTAGCATAGAAGATATTGCTTCTTTGCCCCTAAAGGTGAACGCACAAGGCACTCCCTTGCTTCTTGGTGACATAGCCGAGATCAATTTAGGACCTCAAATGCGACGAGGTATTTCCGAGTTTAATGGGGAAGGTGAGGCTGTTGGTGGCGTGGTCGTGATGCGCTTTGGCGAGAACGCTAGTGAGGTGATAGAGCGTGTAAAAGAAAAATTGGACGAGCTAAAACACAGCCTGCCAGACGGAGTAGAGATAGTTCCAACCTATGATCGCTCCACCCTGATTGATACCGCCGTTGAGAATTTGTGGCAAAAGTTGCTTGAAGAGTTTTTGGTAGTGGCAATAGTGTGTGCCATGTTCTTATTCCATATTCGCTCTTCTCTAGTTATTGCTCTTAGCCTACCTGTGGGAATATTAAGTGCATTTATAGTCATGTATTGGCAGGGAATTAACGCCAATATCATGTCTTTAGGTGGAATTGCCATAGCGATAGGTGCCATGGTAGATGGCGCCATTGTGATGATTGAAAACGTGCATAAACACGTAGAGAGAACGCCTCTAACCGATGAAAACCGCTGGCAAGTGATAGGTAAGGCTGCGGAAGAGGTAGGTGCGCCACTGTTCTTCTCTTTGATGATCATCACTTTAAGTTTTGTACCGGTTTTTGCTCTCGAAGGCCAAGAGGGCAAGATGTTTTCCCCTTTGGCTTTCACTAAGACTTACGCGATGGCAGCAGCAGCTGGCCTTGCAATCACTCTTGTACCGGTTTTGATGGGCTACTTTGTGCGAGGAAATATACTTCCAGAGCATAAGAACCCAGTAAACCGAGGTTTGATAGGTTTGTATAAACCGCTCCTCAACCTCAGTCTCAATTATCCAAAGAGCACCATACTGGTAGCCATAGCTTTGATGGGATCCGCGTATTACCCATTAACCAAGGTGGGCAGTGAGTTTATACCGCCTCTGGATGAGGGGGATCTTATGTATATGCCAACCACCTATCCGGGTATTTCTATTGGTAAAGCACGAGAACTTCTACAACAAACCAACAAACTCATTCGAACTGTTCCAGAAGTAGAGTCAGTATGGGGCAAGGTAGGGCGTGCGGAAACCGCTACCGACCCCGCACCTTTGACCATGATAGAGACGACGATCCAACTCAAACCTCGTTCTGAATGGCGTGAGGGTGTAACTACCGAATCTTTACGCAAGGAGTTTGATGATTTAGTGAAATTCCCAGGGCTGACCAACGCTTGGGTGATGCCAATCAAAACGCGTATCGACATGCTAGCAACGGGTATCAAAACACCGATAGGAATCAAGGTGGCAGGTGCTGATTTGTCAGTGATAGAGCAAATTGGTGCGGATATCGAGCGGATATTGTCCGAAGTGCCGGGAACGGCATCGGCCTATGCAGAGCGAGTAGCAGGTGGTCGGTATGTCACCATAGATATCAATAGGCCCAAAGCTGCGCGATATGGGCTCAATATACAGCAAGTACAACAGGTCATTTCAACTGCAATTGGGGGAATGAATGTAGGTGAAACCGTAGAAGGGCTAGAGCGATATCCGATAAACGTACGTTATCCACAAAAGTATCGTGATTCAGTTGAGAACTTAAAGGTTTTGCCACTTGTCACTCCAAATGGTGCGCGTATTGCTCTTGGTGATGTTGCAGATATTCGATATGAAGATGGTCCTCCAATGATCAAAACAGAGAACGCCAGACCTAACGGTTGGATCTTTGTGGATATTGAGGGGCGAGATTTAGGTTCTTATGTAGCCGATGCGCAGCAAGCGGTACGCGAACAACTTGAACTACCAACAGGCTATTCACTGGCATGGTCAGGGCAGTACGAGTATATGGAAAGAGCAAAAGAGCGACTAATGGTGGTAGTGCCTATTACGATTGCCATCATCATGCTACTGCTCTATTTCAGTTTCAAGCGTATCACTGAGGTATTGGTGATCATGGCTACTTTGCCACTGGCTATGGTTGGTGGCATTTGGCTTTTGTACGCACTCGGTTTCAACTTCTCTATCGCTGTTGGTGTCGGGTTTATTGCACTTGCTGGTGTCGCGGTTGAGATTGGAGTGATTATGTTGGTGTACCTCAATCAAGCGTGGCATCACACTAAGCTAGATGCACAGGAAAGCGATCGTTCGCTTTGTTTGAAGGACCTTTCCAACTCCATTCGAGAAGGAGCGGGACTTCGCGTACGTCCTGTAATGATGACAGTAAGTACTGTCATCATTGGTCTTATCCCAATAATGTACGGTGCTGGCACCGGCTCTGAGGTGATGCAACGTATCGCCGCTCCTATGATAGGCGGCATGACTTCTGCCTTGATATTAACCCTAGTAGTTCTTCCTGCAGTATTTAAACTGCTGAAATCACGAGAAATCAAAAGATAAGGAATCATATTATGAAAAAATCGACTCTACTGTTTGCTACTTTGTTGGCGACAAATGTGGCTATTGCTAGTAGCGATCACCACAATATGGATCATTCTCAGATGGATCACTCAGAGATGGACCATAGCAAAATGGACCACTCGACCATGCACGGTTCAAGTAGTGTTGGCATGCCTGCAAAAGGCGCTAAACCTGACAAGGTAGTACATGTACTTTTAGGGGATGACATGAGTATCAAGTTTAAGCGCGACGTCACAATAGAAGCTGATGACGTAGTGCAGTTTGTCGTGCTCAATACCGGAAAAATGGAGCACGAGTTTGTGATCGGCACAAATGCCGAGCATGCCGAGCACCGAGAAATGATGGAAACAATGAGTACCCATGACATGGAGAATTCCGTGGTGGTAGCTCCAGGCAAAGCAAAGCAAATCCTATGGCACTTTCATGGGGACTCAGAGGTCGAGCTAGCATGTAATATGCCGGGTCATTATGAGGCGGGAATGGTTAAAAAACTTAGCTTGTAGCTAATTTAAAGGGGGGAGTTATCTCTCCCTTTTTTATCAGCACTACGTATGGCACCCCAAACAAAATGACATCTTCTGGTTTGGTTTCTTTAGCTGAATCCCTAGATATATCCACATTATCTAGGGATTTTAGAATTTGAGAAATAATGGGCGCACTTCGCCTGATGGCTATAGGACGAGACTTGGTTTTTAGACTGAATTTAAAGTCGAACGGATAGCCTTGCTGTACAAGTGCTTTGGGGGTACAAACGCGGACGAAATAGACGCAATGACGACTTTTATATAGATACATTGACTCACCTGATTGACTCACCAGAGCGTTTTCAGGGACTCAGAAACGAAAAAAGCCCTGATAAATCAGGGCTTTAAATGTGGCGGAGAGATAGGGATTTGAAACCTAAATAGACCGTCCAGCGTAACTTTAAAGCACTGATTTTAATGAACTAATTTCTATTCTGAGCCTAGATAGGCTCTGTGATTGACTAACCTTATTGTTTACCTTAGCAAGCCCAATTTTAGAGCGCAATATTACGCTCTAAAATAGTTAGGGATTTAGAGACTTCACATAAAGATATCTGTCTCAATATTTGCATATTATAAATCAAGATAAAAAAACGGTTAGACTACTAGATTGATGGCCTGAGGGGCAGAACAGTATTAAAAGTGCTTTCACATTTATGAGGACAATCTAGCGTGGATCTCATCGTAGAGTTGGGACTAATGTATGTCTCAAATAGACTCTGAGTATATTAGCGCAAACTAACTCTGTTATTTTGCTTACCCACTTGCAAAACGGAGCATGCAATACATATGCTCCATTGCGTGATTCACGAAAATGTTTGCTTTAGGTTTTTAGATCGCACTTTTAGTGGATATGGCTTTACTGACGCTGAATTTTGGTGGACTTTTTAGGTTCAAATAATGGCATTGAAGGTTCAGTATGGCTAGGCACAGTGGTTTTAAAATGACCCGCGCTCTGAGTGAGCAAGGTCAATTGGTATCTATTCAAAATGTTGCCAATGGTAAGGAATGTAATTGCACGTGCGTTACCTGCGGTGCCTCCTTGGTGGCTAAGCAGCGTGGCTCTAGGATTAGTCACTTTGCGCACGAGGCCGGGGCTGAATGTAACTGGAGTGGTGAAACTGAGCTACACCTCCTTGCCAAGGAAGTGATTGAAGAAGATCGCTTTGTTGAATTTCATTACGTGACTTTTGATGGAAACCGAAAGGATATCAAGGTCAACTTAACCTCTGTCAAAAAAGAGGCCTCCTTTGCAGGCTATAGACCAGATATACTTGCTTATACTGAGCACAATGAGCTGATAATCGTAGAAATTTGCGTCCATCACGCCTGTGAGGACGAGAAAGTTCAGTACCTGAAGACAGAGCGTATCAACGCAATTGAAATACACCTCGCGATAGAAGACTTCAAGGGCTTACCAATGCTCACTCTAGAGAGTGTTAGGGAAGGCCTACATTTGGCCTACAAGCGCCTAATCAGTATTGATCCCTTGTCAGAAGTCGCTAGAGGTCTTGTCTCAGTTAATACAGGTATTCTCTCTACCCAATACTCGAAAATCAAAGAGCTTGGAGGGAGAATTAAGGAGCTCAGGGGAGAGGAAGATGGATTACGGGAGTCACTACAAGGGCTAGGAGTTGAGTATGCGAGCATGGTTAGTAGGGCCGAGGCGTTTCGCCGGAAGACCTATGAGGACATGCGTACCGACCCAGACTTCAAAAAGTATGATGATAAAAGGAAATCTTTAGAGAAGAAATGTGAGTGGCAGAAGTCAAAACTCAAAAAGGAGTACTCAAAAGCAAGAGACGAGTATAAGAAAAAACACACAATTGAATGCGATAGACTCGAAAGAATTCGAGAAAAGAAGGCTGAAGAGATCTGGCAACTCAAAAGAGATATAAAGGCATGTAAAGAAGGTAAAGCTTCAGTTGATGAGTTTGGAGGTACAAAGTGGTCTTTAGAGAGGAGAGCCAAACTGAACAAGGAGATAGCGGAACTTGATGAAATTCGCAATGATATGTATCTGCATGGTTGTGAGGGTAGAGTACAGGATTTTATCGGCAAGATCACAGAACAATACGACAATAAGTTTGCTGAATTAGAGAAGTGCTGGAAGGAAGTTTCTGCACTCAATCCCAAGTTGGTAAAGCCGAGTTTTATCAGTTCTACGAATACCTCACTTGGAAAAGTGGTACCACTCAAAGGTTACGGTGATCATCGCGGTTAGTTGAGTGGTCTGATGAACAGCGGCGAGCGATTTATTCGCTTTGGCTTGCTGTTATTACTTGTAAAGAAAACGACCAGCAAGGCATTAAAACGGAACAAAAAAACAGTGGGTTAGGCTACGCTTCGCTACACGTTTTAATTTAAATAGTTTAAGGCAATACATCTAAACCATATTATTAATGTATTTTACCTGCCGCTTTGATTTTGATATGCACTCGGTTGCCCGGTAGGTAGCTTAAAGGGATCTCTATCATTTTGATAGTGGTGACACTTTGTGGGCATGCTCCTGCTGTAATGGCTAGTTGCTGTGCTTTTTGCTCAAGAACGTCGAATACCTGTTTGCGCTCGCTTGGTGCGATGGCCACGATCTTATCTAGCTGTCCAGATATCTCGCCTAGTAAATTACAAGGTCAGGTCTTTCTGGCCTCATAATATTCATAGAATGAGGCCAAAAACTCAATTTATCACTAGAATTAGACGAATAACAACGCTGAATATTTGAACAGAAATTCTGTTTTTTGACATTTATTAAATAATTATACACAATGACATATGTGGTCATCATAGGGCTACGGTTGTTCAAAAAATGGACATATAAAAATAATAACAAAGAGAAATCATAAAAAAAAGAAAAATAATAATAGTAATGCCCGATCACCCGTGAGCCCTTTGGGACCAAGGTTGTTCGATAAAAAATAAAAATAAAAATAAACTTTTTCGATTAAATAGTTGTCGAAGAAGGATTTTTTGCATCCAAAAAAAACTTGACACACTGTTAATTCATACAGTAGGTTTATCTGCACGCTAAGTCACAAACCCGGCTTGGCAGATTCCTTAACTAATGGAAATGGTGTTTTATGAGCGAAAACTACGAAAACTTTGTGCGTCAGCCTATCCCCCCTTCACACTTTCAAAAGTTAGTTGATCTTGCCCAGCACTACGGGTACGACTTCTCTGCCTTATGTCGTTTAGTATCAAACGATGCTCAATGCCTGACTCTGAAGCAAGCAGAGTTATTCATGATCCTTCACGATCGCAATCCGGATTCATTCGAAGGGCTTGATGACGATGAGCAGCTGGAGATTCTATTAAAAGATCTTGAGTTTTTATCTCAATCATACGGGCTAAAGCACTAACCTATTCCACCTCTCATTATCTCTCTGAGAGGTGGATTCGTTTCTGACGCAGAGTACGGAGTAAATATTTTTGTTGAATGAACGAGTCACCGAAGCTAAAAATACTAGAATTGTGGGGGTGAGCATGCCTAGCAAAATTCCGATTTGTGAACACCTGTTGATGGTGAAGATGTTTGACCACCAGCGAAATAAGCCGGCAGATCTGGAGTTGCCAGTAGGTAGTAATAAGCTCTTGTGGTGGCGCTGCTTGACTCCGGAGTACCAGGGGTTTACTGATGGATTTGTGCGTACACCTCACAATTTGCGTAATGCCTATAACAAATATCCTGACGCCGAGGGGTGTCCGATTTGCTCTCGCAATAATGCGGGAACGAAACGCAGTGCCTCGACAGTCGCTAAGAATGGTAATCTGGCGGTGATCCACCCCTACCTAGTGGCAGAATGGCAGCTGCTGCAGGGAATGTTATGTCAGGAGTACGTCCCAGTTAGTGCAATCCTCAGCTCACATCATCGATCTGATACGTAATAATCCGACATTGAAAGCTCAGTTTGACGAAAGAAGAAATGGCCCACTGAGCAATAGACCGATCAACATGAGTATGCCGATTTATTGGCGATGTGATCAACGTACTATTCATTCGGGCAGGGTGGTCGCTCTAAAATATCGGATCAAAGAAAACTTGGGTGATGTTCTACGGCTATCGAGCTGCCCTAAGTGCTCTGTTACTTCTGAACCCCGGATCGAACGGACGCTTAATTTACTTATGCGCGATCATCTCGGCATGAGCGTACAGGCTGGAGTGCTCACAATAGGCTCAAGGCCGGATGCTGTATTGAAGGAATACGGTGCTATGCTCGAATATGATGGGCCGATGCACGCTAAACTTGGTATGCCGCTATTCTTTAAGTAGATACAGCAACATGGAACTGACCATGGACAATCACGAGCTTACAGAACTTCATGAGCAATTAGAACACCTCATATTCGTTCAGTTGAAGAGAACTCGACAGCGGATTGAAGAGCTAATTTCAGCTAATTAGGTTGGAAAAGCCATTGCTGAACGAGAGGATGTTGTGTCGGTTTGTCCTCACTGCGATAGTGCTGATTTTACAAAGTACGGGACGACTGGGTGCGGCCAACAACGCTATAAATGTAAGTCTTGTGAACGAACGTTTAATTCCTTAGCAGGAACACCGCTCGCCCGAATGCGGCGGCAAGATAAGTGGCATCAGTATTCAGAAGAAATGTGGCTCACCACGAAGATACGACAAGTTGCCTAAGAGCTTGGCGTTAACGTCAAAACAGCGTGGAAATGGAGGCACTGACTCCTCTCAAAACCCCGAGATAATAAACCCTCAGAGCTTCACTGCATTATCGAAGCAGATGAAACATTTATTAACGAGTCATATAAGGGTAAACGCTTTATGCCTCGACCTGCCAGTAAGCGCGGAGGGGGCAAAGAGGTTGCCAAATCCAGTGCTACTAGTTCTTGACCACAACGGAACTGTTACTCACCGAGTGTTGAATAGGAACACCAAAGAAGAGCTTAAGGCATCCTTAGCGCCAGTCCTAACTTCCGATTGTGTTCTATGTACAGATGGCAATTTATCCTATCAAACCATAGTGAAGAAATTACCGTTTGAGGTCGTTCATAAAAGGTTGATTGCGCTTGATAATCAGCATGTTATAGATGGGATATATCACATCCAGACGCTAAATAACTGGATGATGAGGTGGAAACTCTGGTTACAGCAATTCCACGGGGTTGGAACTGAACATATAAGTAACCCTTACCAGTTCAAATTGGTTGAAACCCAACCATTCGGAAATTTCTAATAGTTGCTTCACCAACACACAAATGGATCTACGCCCCATACATACAGTAATATAGGAGGTCTAGAGCATCAGTTCAAGAACTCAGCACCACAAAAGCGCACTGGCTTGCGTTTGACCTACTTTTTTTAACTGGTGTAATGTCTTGTTTTAGGTAGGAATATTATTTTGAATACAAGTGCTTGTCTCAAGTGATGATATTATGCTCATACTGCTTCTTATTTAGACTGTTTTAATGTGTCTATTAACTCTCTAGGTAAGAGCTTTTTTGTTATGCCAAAAAATGACTTTAGTTGTGCTTCGAATAGGCGTGGATAAGTGGTTCGTGAAGCAGCTTTTATAAACTGTTTATGTTTTAGTGATTTTGAATCTACAGCAGCGGCCTTCATGTCTTCTTTCGTGGCAAAGAAGAGGTCAGGGTGCAACAACTCATACCCAATAAATTGCAATGCCTGTGTTGTATCTCTTGGAGCAATTGATTGAGGGTTGTGATTCTCTATAAAATCTTGGAGAACAAACTTTTTTCTGTGGGTATCAGAGAGGTTATTAGGTATTTTAGGATAGTTTGGGGTGTTCTGCTTGTCCGCAAATGAACGAAGTTGTGTCTTTTTATTTTTATCAATTATTCTGTATTCGTGTGCAAGCTCGATAAATTCACTCCAAGTATTAAGTTGTTCAAGGGAGTGTGGTAATAAATCGCACATTTCACAGATGATATTATATCCACCGACCTCTCGTATACGAGAGCGAAAACCAGGGAAATTGTCTTCCACTAGTTGGGAGGACGGAGCACGTAACCCGTTAGATGTGTCTAGTGCGTTTTTCTTCATGAAAGAGCAGATTTCTTCACAAACAAAACTTTTGGACATTGGAGCGACGCTGAATTTTTTGTTTGAAAGTCTAGAATAGAACTCTTCCCCTAGAGGGGTAAATTCTCTTTTCAGAACATTTGCAATGTTGAATCCAAGCGTGTTTAGTGTGTGTACTACTTCTGAATGTTGTCTTTTTAGCTGATTATTATTAAATGTAAAATAACTCGCGTCTTTTCTAATTTTATCGGAGTTAAATAGAGCGTTCATTTTTTTTCGTTTTGTTGAAATGTAGCTTTCAAGCTTTGAATCTAAGTTGTAGCTTTTCTTTGAGTCGAGTGAGGCTCTTGCTAGTGTTTTCACACTGACCATCAAAATATCGAGGAGAACAGGTTTACCATCATTCCAGTAAATAAAGTCGATATCACTATTTAAGCCCGTGATACGTGGGCAGAGATCTTTTAAGGGGATGTCTTTGTCATCTGGCTCCAAATTCATTAGGATGAGAGCAATCAAGACATCGGCTTCCAAGTGGGAATCACAGGCAAATGCGTTTGTCTCCGTTTTTATTAATATTTTTCCCTGAAATCCCAGTTTCTTGTGCCAAGGAAAACCAGAATTTTGCATAAGTCTTTGGAAGCGTTCTGAATTCTTTTCAATTTTTCCGCGGACACCATAGACATTAACTCTGCGCCCCTCGTTATCTCTGAGCTCTAATTTCCCATTCTGTATTGCTGATAGATACTCGATACAACGGTCTCTGGAAGCAAAGAAGTGTCTTTTGGACAATAACGAAAGTATATATATCAGTTTTTCATCAGTTAAGTTTTGAGTCCAGATTGGCTGAATGTCGAGCTTATGGCATAGATCTGCCATACGTTTTTGAACAGTGTGGTCGGTACTGATATTTTTCTTTAGTTGAGCGAGTGTTCCAGCTAGGCCAACCCTCTTTGAAAAGGTAGGGGGAAAGCTGAAGGTTTTTAAGTCATGCTTGATGCATATATGCTCTAGGAAATTAATGCGGCTAGAATCAAATGTATCTGTGCCATCGCAGGTTGTGGACTTAGTCTCGCTTTTCCATCCATTTGAGCGTAAGAAATCAGTAAAGTTTACCCAGCTATCCCCAAATGAAGCGGTAATTTGATCATATTCAGTAGTACATAGATCATAGGGGAGAGGAAAAAAGTGCTGTTCTCGTCCTGAGCGTTCTTGATCAGCGATCTTGCGCTTTGGCCACCGAATTTCACATTCTCGGATGTCCGTATAATCGATGAATTTATTCTGATAAATGGTCAAAATAATTAAACCTTTTTTCTAAATCTTGGATACTGCTTGAGGAAAAGTGTCAGATAGCATAGATGATATGCGTTATGGTAATGTTTTTCTAGGCGGTTATGTTTTTCAGTTGCTACATACCGGTAAGTTACTCGCTGTGCTCCTAACTTACCGGTAAGCAAAGCGCTACCAACTCGCGTTTGCTTCAAGATATGTTTAGAACGTATGAGACCACTATGAGATTTATTTGGTCAAGTTGTTCCCAATTATCCAACAGCCTCGTCGGAAAAACTCTAACCTCGATTTTGTAAGAGCCTGTTCCAACAATCCCTCTGAAGCACTTTTGCCTCGAAATAATTTTGAGCGATGCTCATTTTTCAGAAAGTGCAGTAATTATCTTGCTTCACTCCAAACAATACGCTCACCATTTCGTCTTTTATCGCGCTTATCTTGCTTAGTGCCAGACCTGCTTTTTAGAATATCGAGAACGACACTGAGGGGAAAATCTTTGCGAGATAAAGAAGTTTGTTGATCTTCATTATGTACTGCTTACTAAAGTACCGCGTCCAGAAACGTTTTACAGAGTAAAGCTCCGGGACAGAAGCAAGGCGTTTGGTTAATGTGTTGCTACACATGACTGCCTGAGAAAATTAAAAAGCCCTATCACAACAGTGAATAGGGCTTTTTAATTCTGACACTCGAAACTATTGAGTATATTGGCATCGTTGCACTTTACTGCATGAATATATTTTTCAATATACTTCCCATATCCGATCTCATATACAAAAAAAACTGACTTAGTGTTAGGGTTTTCTGGTAGATAATACAAGGAATTTAAGTTTTTTTCGTGGGGATGTTCCTACCGCCACAACAAACAAGGAATTTAGGTTTTTTACGTGGGGATGTTCCTACCGCCACAATCTACACATAGACTTTATGTACTCGTAGCTACTACTGTCAAGCACTTTTAAGTCTTGTCTATCATATTGAGTACTTCGCTTCTCATAGAGGCTGTCGCTGACGCATAAGGGATACCTGAAAAAGCAGTAAACTCCCTATGCCACTATGCCACTATGCCACTATGCCACATGAGCCTCTTTCTGGTTTACGGTTAATTCCTTCTCGGCTCACACATCAACGTTGGCTGTGCAGCGAAGTTTCTGCAAAAAGGGTTCTTGCAGAAATTGACCTGAATGCCACCACTTGGTTTAGGGAGTCTTAAAGTGTCTAAAAAAGATTTTTCACTTACAAAAAAGCCCCATATACAACCATAACATACTGTATATAGGGGCTTTTATTGGTGATGTCAACATATCAGCAACACATTAACCAAACGCCTTGGGACAGGCGCCCTGGCCCCCCTTTTTTAGCTATCAGTTCAACCCCATATTCACTGCACGTACTGTATTACGCATATTGCGAATTGAGCTTCCACTATATGATAGTCACTACAATATAGTCACTATCATATAGTGACGATAAGTGATTGATTTTCATGTGTTATATTTTAAGGTTGGCAAGTATTAGCCATAGTCTCGACATTTTGTGGCGGGAGATACATTGCTTTAAAGGAAGGTGGCTAGTAATTTTCTGGGAAGGCTCGGGACTATGTAAAACTGCTTTTCAATTAGCTAAATCTTGGTAGACATAACGCCTGTTTGGTAAGTAGCTGATTTAACCATAGGAAGCGGTAGCTTCAATCGATATTGAATCCAAGAGCTGAATAAGCACATTACAAAAAGGAGCTACGAAGAGCTCCTTAACTACGACTAAAAAAGAACCTACCGCATATGAATGGGTAGGTTCTTTGTTTTTGATGAAATATCGCTAAATCATTTCGAGATTTGGACTAAAAACAGGAAAGTGCTTATTTTACTTAGAGCTCGCTTTCGTTTTTGTTTCATCATCCTTATTGCTCAACAGTATCACTTCGAAAAGTTCAGCTCGAACTTTGCAGAGCCGTTTTTCTATTTTTGCAGTGAAAAACTGAAGATTATGTATATCGCTTTCAAGCTCGTTAATGAGTTGGACCATTTCAATTTTTTTCATATTTTTGCCTTAGCTTATTGTTAATAATTTTTAGTAGCCCCCAACGGGCTTACACTTTAGGTAAGGCAAAACGAAACCAGTCATTTTCAGGTTAAGTTTCTTTTATGACTTCCGATATTAATCGTGATAATTGAGTGTGGATCAGTGGCAAAAAAATAACGCAGAGACAATGCCTCTGCGTTATATAGGGGAGCTACCAGTTACTCATAATCTGGCGCTCATCCTCAAACATCTTGTTAAAGTACTGAGCCCAGCGATAAGCTGCTCGTCCTTCTTCAACACTTGCTACATTTTCGATACTGAACTCATACCCCAATCGGTTACTTATCAACTGATACATGACTTTTTCCGTGACGTAACCGCTTTTCCAGTTCGGAGCCATTACTTGATACAAGTGATGCCGAACTTGTTTCAGCGTCTCTTGTACCTGGCTACTCTCGACGGTCACAGTATTATCAGATGCAACGGGCGTTGCTGTTATATTTTGTTCCATGGCTCTATCCCTACGTGTGGTTAAACTGGGTTAATTCACTGCCGTTTTGCAGTCACACTAGGTAGGGGTATTTGAAAGAGAAATTGAAAGAGTCAGTGTTTTACCGTGTGGCAACACATTCATGTTTATGATTGCTACTCATTCTCCAACGGCTTCATCATCACGATAGAACGTTTACTCTGCCAGTCATTGTGAATAATAAGAAAATACTAGCCGCTGAATATTTGAGTACGTCTTAGTTCACAGTTAAATTTAGCCTTACATTTTCTTACTAATATTATTGCTTTTGAAATAGTCTGTTTTCGTGTGTTATTTGTGCTTATATTCGTAAACCGATTATTTATTCCCTTCAAGTTCAAATATTCGATTTTTTATTCTTAGATATGATTTTCACTGTCATAAACCTTAACTTGATACTCCATTTGTAAATAGGTATTAAATATTTTCTAGTGATTGTTAATTTAAATGCATTGTTTAGATAAGAGTTCAACTCAAAGCGATCGTTATTATGTTAAGTGCTCTCTAATTTGAGTATTAGATTCTTATATTTAGTCTATTTAATCGATGGAAGTAGGATGATGAAATTTATAAGTAGGTTATTTGGTTCGGCCGCTTTAGCTTTGTCGCTAGTGTCGTTCTCGGCAAGCGCGATTTTCAATGGTACAGAGACTTCGGTTAACGACTATGGTAACCATCTCGTGCGAATCGTTTTAAAAGGTAATACCGGTATTAGCACCAAAACGTGTGGTGGGATGCTGGTGGGTGGTAAGTATATCTTTACCGCTAGCCATTGTCTTGATGGGACGCACACCGTTTCCCTTAAGGTTTATCAGGGTGTGGATGTGCGTGATCCAGATGCGGTTTATGACCGTTATGGTGAGTACAAACATGTAAGGGCTCATGAAACCAATAAAGATTGGTGGGCTTACTTAGATCCGATGTTCAATAATCAAATTGAGCCTCTTTTCCCTCATGCGTTTGAGGGCGATGTTAGGGATTTTAATACGGCAGCGTATTGGCGTAATCTATTTGAAACGATGCCTCACTTTCTTGATGATAGAGAGCAGGAAGTAAAAGACAATCCTGTTCATAACGGGCATAACGACAGTGACTGGGGTTTGATTATTTTGGATGAGCCGATACCTCACCAAAGTAGTCGCATCTTGAAACCATTAGCCGATCATCATACTGGGGAGCAATTCCTTAAGCCGGGTGAAACGTTTACGTTTCGTGGTTGGGGTAGTACAGCATATGGTGGTGCATCTGGGTCAACACCGAGTACGTTGATGGAAGCGACTTTTCAGTTGTACCGTCCATATCCGTTAACGCAGGCTCGTTCAGCGAATATCGGTTCGTTGCGTGGCCCGTATTGTTCTGAAGATATTGAGAAGTGTACTTTTCAAGCCTCAGCACAGGCCGATATGATTGGTGTGAATACAGGAAATAATTTTCCGGGCGTAGGCCCCGGTGATAGTGGCTCTCCGATTATTCGTGGTGATTACTTTTACGGTGGCCTATTTGGTTCAGACCGAAACCCTACGCCAGAAGACGAGCTGTATGTGTCTGTATTTAGTGATATGAATGCAGAGATGGACGACATTGTAGCGCAGTCTGAATTGTTATCTGGAGTGTTTAGTGGCAGCGATGAGGTGTATGTCGCCTCATTTAGTCATTTGGGTTACTTGATGGATAGTATTGTTCGATATGTGGATGATGTTGTTTATCCAACAGATATGGGTATCACTGTTGAGCCAGAAAGTAGTGATTCACACGAAATCCTGATCCCAATTCAGAACTTTACCGACACCGTTATTGTGCTAGACCCTGTTGAATTGAGCGGGGGTTTTGAGTCGCTCAATGGTCAGATTGATGCTGCAGGCGTTTCCTACGATGATTTCTTGATGGTTAAGCAAGATTGCGCAGGAATTTTAGAGCCAAAAGCGGGTTGTATGGTGAAGTTGGTACTAAACCAACGAAACCTGTTTGTATTCGATTCCGTGGTGGAGGCATCTATTAATCTTGGTATTGAAGATGTTGCTGATAAGCCACTAACGATTCGTTTGTATCCTACTTTTTGTGATAAAAATCCTTCACACTCTGATTGTGTAGAGACGTGTGATGATAATCCGTTGTTGCCTGGGTGTGGCAATGAGGCTCAAGAGCCTGACTTACCGCAAGAGCCGGAATTGGAGCCTGAGGTTCCGCAAATTCCAGACTCCGACGATGGTGATGGTGCTGATGAAGATTCTTCGCAAGGTGGGTCAAGTTCGGGTGGTAGTGTCTCTTTTGGCCTTTTAGGGTTGTTTGGGTTGCTATTAACACGACGATTTAGCACTAAATAAGAGGTCTTTGGAAAAAGGCGCTGTCTCACATGACTTCTTGTGTCATGTATTCGCGGATGTGGCGTAAAAAAAAAAGCGCAACGCAGAATGACAATAATCTGAATAGACCTACTTAAGTGTAAGGCGATGCAGGAGTGAGTATCGAGAGTCACTCACAAGATAGACCGATACTTTTGCATCGCTACTCATTCTCAAAAATAGGCAGTGTTAGTTCTGCCTTGCTATTAGCCACTTCATCTCGGAGTGGCTTTTCTTTTTCGTCTATGACGCAGTGAAAATATGGGCTTAGTCTGTCAATATCGCTCGTTGCGGCCTGTCATCAGTTCGCATAATAAAACCTCAACACAGTCTTCTAGACTGCCGATTTCTCCTACTCTCAGTGATGGTGCAAAAGTGCACATAGAAATGCGAAGAGCGCATAAGCTAAGTGGCAAAGTAAGGAAAATCTGAGCGTAAAAAATGAAACTAACGGAAAACGTTTCGAATGATGCTGGTGGGCAAGTCTTTGATGACGAGCCAGATGTGCAATAAGCAGGGATTCAACACTTCGTCTAATTACTGACAAGAAATTAGACGAAGTGCCATAGTGGGCCTCAGCCCTTGTACTGCAAGCACGCACTGACATCGCGAGAAAAAGTTTTCGGAAGTGACGCTACGTAAACAGAGACTTGGAGTGATAATAAGCAGCAATAGCTTGGCGTTATTATCCCAATGCCACCAAGAGAGTACGTTAACTTCACATGACATAGCACATAGATAGAGGACGCAATAAGCCGTAGTTGATGCCAACAACGCTATCTATTATAACCGAGGCTGCGACACTGCCCACGACCTTAAAATAGAAGGGAGCGGTTAACCCATCACTGAATGAGCATGCAATAAGGCCACTGACTCCTATCGGGAGAAGCATTCAGGGTAATTAAAAAGGCGTAAATCATTGATCGATACAGAAGTGAAATTCTTCTGCGCATCAACCGCTATGTTGAATCAGAAAAAACCGTAAACACACCCTGCAAAAGAGCAAAGTTGACGCTAGTTAAACTGACATTGAACAGGAGTGTAACTATGCGTAAAACCAAATACAGCGGCTACCATTTAAGTGGTGTGAGAGCCTTTACGAAACCTAACTTTGGCTTGGGTTCAAGGCAGATAGACAAATGCTTAATTAATGCCTCACTTGAGCAACTCGGTGGGATGAAAAACAACACCCACTTAGCAAGGCTTCCTGCCTGCCGTGCGTTCTCAGCCTTTTTAAAAGAAAATACGGACGTTAAACGTCTTAACCAGATTGAAAAAAGCCATGTGCTGCAATTTGGTGAGCATTTACGAGAGCGCTTTGAATCCGAATCTACGTTCAGCGCAGCTTCTGCTAGAGATTATTTAAGCCACGTGAATGTGTGTTTAGCTCAGGCAAGGGGAGACAAGGCACTCAAAGTATTGGCAACCAAAGAGTTGGATTATCCTTCTAAAACAGGTATTGCAACCACAGACCATTCGGTCAGCTCAGAAGAGCATCATTATATTGTGTCCAATGCGAGTGAACCGGTTGCGGTGCTTGCCCAGTTACAACGGGCTTTTGGATTAAGAATGCGAGAAGCGTCATTATTGGATTGTAATAAGGCTTTACAGCAGTTGAAGGACAAGGCTGAAATCTCCATTGAACGCGGCACTAAAGGCGGGCAGATACGTGATGTGCCTTGCGATACGCCCATCCAGATAGCGGCATTAGAGCGAGGTGCGAAGCTGCAGTCTCAAACAGGGCATGACAATCTTGTACCTATCGATATGAGTTTTAAAGCTTTTCAAACAGCAGTATGGCGAGAGCATCAACGCATTGATTGTGGGTATCGAACCCATGGTGAACGCAAGCATTATGCGTGTGAGTATTACAAGCAACGTATGGGCGCTCTGCCTCCTGTGCAGGCTCATATTGAGCATGGAAAGGCGCATCACACCTATTTAGCACAACAGCTCAATATCAGCCTCACCGAAGCCAAACAGCGAGATAAAGAGGTGCGATTGGGGCTGTCAAAGCTTCTAGGGCATCATCGCCTTAGTATCAGTAATGCGTACATAGGTTAGCCTGTGTACGCACACAAAAACCGTAACTCTAGTTTGAATACTCAGCTTTTGATGTACCTCTTCATCCTATTAATGAGGAGGTCTGTATGAATTCAAACACGGTGCGCCAAATACACGCGGTGATGCGTCACTATAAGAAGCCAGGTATTGCTTATCGGCAAAAACAGCTCAAGCGACTGATAGAGATATTCGATGATGTGTTTAAGCATGAGAAGAACTTAGGAGAGCAAATAGAGCGTGTAGGACGCAAGCACTTGATTGGTTATTGGCGCAGGACCGAGCATGAATCACAGACGGTGCGAAAAGAAAAATATCGGGTACTGGTTTATTTTGTGGAGCAGGCTAATTTATCGCTCAAAGTTCCGATACCAAAACCACCAAAGAGTGCAGTGAGAACGGAAATAGCCTAAACATAGAAAACGCATTTACACACATGGCGTGTAAGTGCGTTTTTGTGTTTTTCAGCAATACTGCTGGTCTTTTAAAGCGCGTAAATTGCGTTATACGAAAGACATGTTTTGTGTTGTATTCACCCATGCAGGCAGCTGCAGGCTTTCAGGGCGTTGGTATTGGTGACCCTTTGAAGCCAACACCGCATAGCACTGTTTTTGGTCGTCCATATATAAAGCTGTCATTTGGAATGACTGTACGGTGAAACCAAAAATCACATCGAGAGTCCTTGATGGGATATCAATCGATTTAGTAACCAATCCACGGTGAGATAAACCGGCTATAAGGCTTACCATGCGGTCGGTGTCATTAGTGTCATTGTTGGTACTGGTTTTTATTGGCAGTAGCAAAGTGGGTGAGCCTTGAGCAATATCACGTAAGATATTGTTCATGGTGAGCATTGCAATAGGTTGAATGGGTGTAGACATAGAAACTCCCTTTATGGTCATTAAAGGCTCATTGATGGATGAGCACTAAAGATATGATATCAAGTAAGGGTGTTCGCTAAAGTGCTTGCCCCGCTTGGGCTAATGCACACTTTTGATTGTAAATAATGAGCTAACTTAAATGAAAGTTAGCTCATTATATTTAAACTTATATCGGTAAACTAAACTCATCTCGCTGTGGTTTTAGCTTAGGTAGAAGGCCAACCATTCTTATCCCCAACTTTATAAAAGTCCAAGTTGAACTCGATGATATATTGACTTCGGACGAATGCTGAGGTGCTTTTTGTGGTTGCTTAGAGGTATCTCTTGGCTTGTCATGAATCGAAAGTGCAGCACTTAATTTAGAGCGAGTATCTTCATCAGAGATAGGAAGCCATTTAGCATAATGCTTCTCAGTGACGGAGGTATCTACATGTCCCATCATCACAGAGATAAGCTTGATAGGAGCACCACCACTTAACGCTATAGATGCAAATGAATGGCGTAAGTGAGAGGGGCCGCGATGCTCAATTCCTGCTTTTTGTAAAAATTCAGTGAAAAATCTTTGGGAATAATCCTTGCTGTCAGTAAAAGGATTTCTTGTTAGATCGTCAATAAAAACAGGTTGGAATGAATGCCGTGTAAACGACGTCTTGCTGATCCCTTGAATTTTAATATCAATAGCCTGTCTAGTTCCGGTGATCTGAAACTGCTTTTTTAATAATTGCATAGCTTCGTCTGTCAGAACTAACGCACGTGTTGATTGTTTTGTTTTTGGAGCGTTGAACTCGCTGAGGGTTCGAGATCGACGAACATTGAGTTGGCGTTCTTTAAAATTGATATCGCTCCAGCAAAGAGCAATGGCTTCTTGGATACGAAGCCCTACTAATCGTTGAAGCAAAGCAAGGTTCTTGCCTGATTGACACTGTGTGTGCGTATTCTCCATTCGACGAAACTCTTCAGTAGTGAACGGCTTTTTCTCTTCTAAGGCACTATCGGGTTTTAGCCCAATAATATGTTCACAAGGATCCGAAGGTAGAAAACCATCGTTGGCCGCCATTAAGGTTAATTTTCTTAGTATGGTCAGTCGGTTACTTATGGTTTTGTTTTTGTAGTGGTCCTGCCAATCGGTTATGAGGGATACAATATCGCTGTATTTTAAGTCTTTAAATACATAATTGCGTTTCAATTCATTGCAAATGATATCTAGGCTACTGATATAACCCGTTGCAGTGGATTTTTTGTGAGAGTTTTTGATCGATGCCTTTAAGATTTTATTGTATTTGTCTAACGGGCAAGTTGAATTTTTCATTGTCATCTCCGACTGCAACAGCGTTGTACTGCTGCTTCGGAGTGGTGTAGGTCAGTTCAAAAAGGCGAATTATCGTGTTACATCGAAAAAGAAACGCAACACTCACCTCTTGAATTTACTTAATCACCGATGCTGAAAACATCGATAACCGCCTTTAATTTACTCATTGAGAGCTTCTTCCCATATCGACCAAAAGTCATATTTTGATTGGCATGGCCTACAACTTCAGCCACTTGATATTCCTCAATGCCTTGTTGCTTTAAACAGTCGATAAAGGTGTGCCTAAAACCATAAGCGGTAGGTCGTTGTTTCGGTTGCATTTCAATAGAAGATTGAATTTTGCCAAACTGAATTCGGAATAACTTAGTCCAATCCTTGTCTTTCCCTGTGGGGGTCCAGTCGAATAACTGAGACTTTGCCGCCTTTTTTTGTTGTCGGACGAAGTCAATAAAACCACTTTGGAGCAGGGTCTTATGGATTGGGATTTTTCTTAAAGAATGATGATTTTTGAGTTTCTGTAATTGCCCGTCATCGGTGATGGATAGGACAAACATACCGGATTCGATGCTTATATCTCGTACTGATATTTGACATGCTTCAGTGGGGCGCAATCCCATATAGATAAGAAGAAGCACGGTCCACTGCATAGAAGGTGATGCTTGTTTAAACTGAGAGCAAGAGAGCAGGTTCTTAATCTGTTTACTAGACCATTTTTCTCTTTGTTCAGATGCAAATTTCTCAGATTTAAACGTAACAGTTAACCCCTCAAAAGGGTTTCGAGGAAGGTGTTGTTTTAGAGTGAGCCATTTCAAAAATTGTTTTGCTGCCCCCCAAAAGTCCTTCTTGGTTTTAGCGCTTTTATCCCATGACTGTAGGTTGTTCCCAAACTCCATCAAATCCGAAGCGGTGATCTGAGTAATACCGATTTTTTTATTTTTGAAGTAATCAAGGAAATAAAGGGTTCGTTTGTTTAACTGATGGACGGTTAGGTGCGTGATCCGTGCTTTTTGTTTCGACGTGATGAAATCTTCTTGCCAACGATACCCTTGAGCAAAGTTTCGTTTAATTGATTTGACGGTTTGTTGCTTTGTATCTGCTTGAGATGAAACAGAGTGAAGATCAACCCCTGAGTCGTTGAATGAATTTCGGAGTGAGTCCACAGAGCTCAGTATTGCTTGTTTGGTTTCTTTAGGTGAATCCCTAGATATATCCACATTATCTAGGGATTTTAGAATTTGAGAAATAATGGGCGCACTTCGCCTGATGGCAATAGGACGAGATTTGGTTTTTAGACTGAATTTAAAGTCGAACGGATAGCCTTGCTGTACAAGTGCTTTGGGGGTACAAACGCGGACGAAATAGACGCAATGACGACTTTTATATAGATACATTGACTCACCTGATTGACTCACCAGAGCGTTTTCAGGGACTCAGAAACGAAAAAAGCCCTGATAAATCAGGGCTTTAAATGTGGCGGAGAGATAGGGATTTGAACCCTAGAACCGCTATTAACGGTTGCCGGTTTTCAAGACCGGTGCTTTCGACCACTCAGCCATCTCTCCGTGTGGCGCTAATATTATAAAGCTTGAGAAAGGTTGTAAAGTACTAAGTTGTTCGTTTGCTTGGTTTTTAAGCATATTTAGTTATTTAATTTGGGGTGGGTCGTATTTGGTGTGATCTGGGGCATTTCTGGGTGTATTTCGCTGTTCTTTGTGGGTTTAAACTTATGTGATGACAACAAAAAAGAGAGCCGAAGCTCTCTTTTAAATACTTTCTTTTAAATAGTGGCACTGCTAGGTTTGCAATCTGCTCAAACCTTTACTGGATTAATCTTGCGCATAGAAACGTTTGGTTTCTGACAGGCCTTGCATTATCACTGACAGCTTTGGTTTGGCGTTACGTTCACGGCGATAGTCGTGGTTGTACACTTTGTAGTTTCCGTAGCGGTCTAGCACTGTGATTTCGTTGCTGGAAATCAAAGCGAACTCACGGGCGTCACCTGCCATTGTCCAGCGGCGTTTACTTGGGTCAAATAAGTTCTTACCACTGCTAAAGTCGACAGGGTTTGAGGTTACGCCGAGTAAGTCTTGCATTAAGGTCACTGATAAATCGAAGTGACTGGTTACGTGCGTGTACTCATGCGCGGGCTTATTTGGCCAATGGATCACCATCGGGACTTGCAACTGATATTTACTGTAGTTGCTGTTTGCACCCCAACTGTTGGTATTGGTTTCGTTAAACTCCCAACCGTGATCTGAGGTGATAACAACAACTGTATTGTCCAGCAATTGCTGCTCTTTTAAGGTATCGAGAATTTGTGAAATAGACTGGTCTACTTTACTGGTCGATGTGACGTAGGCTTTTTGCAGAACCGATTTGGCATCTTTATTAGAGATGTTGTCCACATGGTCTTCAAATTGCTGCATCTGCATCAGGTGCACCACACTAAACCAGCTTTTATTGGTTTCGTTTGTGAGCCACTGCTGCCAACTTTTAACTGCTCCACGGTCCGATTTGCTTTGTACTTCTGTTTGGCCTTCATCTCGATTATGGAAAATAATATCGTTGTAGATGTTGGCGGAGAAGTTGTTGCCACTAAACAAGCCAAGATCGTAATTACGATACATTAACTGCTGGATAAACACCGGTTCAGTTTCAAAGTGACGAACGCTTGCAGAGTAGGTGGCAGGGATGCCGTAAAATAAGCCGAACGCTGCACTGTTGTCGTTGCCAGAACTTAGGTGTTGGCTAAAGTTTTGGTTTTGCTCGGCAAATTCATGCAAGGTTGGCATGGCGTCCGGGGTCATGCTGTCAGCGCGCAGGTTCTCAACCATAACGACTAGTAAGTTATAGTTTTTACTTTTGCTTTTGCTGATCTGCAATGCTTCTAGTGGATAGGCCAGCACTTCGCTGTTGGCATCACCACGTTCAATTCGCTGTTGGTATTCTTCCCTATCAAACCATCCTTGACGCTCCAAGAAGGTTTTTGCCGTCATTGGATACGAAAGCGGGAAGTTGGCTCTTTGATTGGTGATTGGATTATAGAAAGTCGCATCTGCCCAGATATAGATCAGATGGCTAAAGATAAACCCAATAAAGAAAACAACCGCAATCGGGCGACCGATACGTTTGTGCGACAGTTTTCTTTGCTTGCGCCAAACCCACTCAGCAAGAGCGAGCTGGACGAAGAAAATAATAGGAACAAGAACGAATAACGTCTGCCATTTGGCATTAATGGCGTTTTTGTCATCGCTTAACAGTAACTCCCAAACAATGGGATTAAGGTGTAAGTTGAGCTCTTGATAGGCTTGGGTATCTAATAGTAAGACGGTGAGACCTATGGTACTTGCCAGTACACCTAAGATCCTAAACAGTTTAAAGTTTGGGACGACAAAGGTGAGAGGGAAGAGGCACAGGATATACAAGCCAAATACTAGAAAGCCGAAATGCCCCACCCATGAAGAGGCAAGGTAGAGCTGACCGAGAAAAGTCTCTGGCCAAGGAGATTCGGCTATGTAACGCGTTCCGATAAGCATTGCGATGATGACATTGAAAAAACTGAACCAATGTCCCCAACTAACAAGCCTTGATACCCGTTCCGCGTAGGAATTACCGCTATTTACCATGAATAATCGTTCTTGTTATTAATTATTAGTCATCAACTGATGCAATCAGTGCATCTGCAAAAGTTTTAGCAATGACTTTACGTTGTCCCTTCGCCACATTCTGATTTAGAACGTTTGTGGCGATATTGCCAACCAACATCAAGCTGAGTTCTGGAGTAGACTCGTGTCTCTCTAAAACGGTAGCAATTTCAGCTAACATGGTTTCAACTTTTTCGTCACTGTATTTTGATGTAATAGGCATAGTTACTCTGCTAATGATAGTGTAAACGGCTTATGATAACCTACTCTCAATAACAACTGAAAGCACAAGAGATAGAAATCTCCTATGAGTTTACAATTATCCAATGTCATTTTGCATCAATTAGTTAAAGATTCTGAGCAACAGCTTGCGGTTAACTACCGAGAATCGGCTTTATCGAACGATGCTTCTACTGAAAGTTTAGTCGCAGAACTGCACCGAGTGTTCAATGCCAAGGCAGGAAAGGGCTTCGGCACCTTTGCTGAAGAGAGCGAATTTAAGGTCTGGTTGGATGAGTCACTTGCTGAGCAGCAGGACTTTTACACTTTCTCACAAAATAGCGCCAAGCGTTTAATCTCTGAAATCAGTAAATACTCATTTGCTGAAGAAGGTTTTTTAGTGTTGGCTCGTTATCAGTCGTTAGCGACTGATTATTTGTTCATTGCGTTAGTACCATCGAATGAAAGCCTAAAAGTAACCGAAGGGCTTGAAATCAGTGCTACGGATTACCTTGATATCTCGAAAATGGATATTGCGGCACGCATTGATTTATCGACCTATCAAACAGACAGCGACTCAAATCGTTACTTAACCTTTATCAAAGGGCGAGTAGGGCGCAAAGTGGCGGATTTCTTCCTTGATTTCTTGCAAGCTGAAACAGGCTTAGACACCAAACAACAAAACCTAGTGCTGATGCAAGCGGTGGATGATTTTGTCGCCGATGCCAAGCTGGAAAAAGAAGAAGCTAATTCTTATCGCAAGCAAGTGGCCGATTACTGCAACGATCAAATCAAAAGCGGTGATGACGTTGAAGTAAAAGAACTCTCTCAAGAGCTACCAAAAAGTGATGATGGCACTAGCTTTGTGGAGTTTACACAAGAGCAAGGCTACGAGCTTGAAGAGAGCTTCCCGGGCGACAGAACTGCCGTGCGCAAATTGACTAAATTTGTGGGTGCTGGTGGCGGCTTAAATATTAGCTTTGATGCCATGTTGCTCGAAGAGCGCGTATTTTATGATGCAGAGACAGATACACTGACTATCAAAGGCACACCGCCTAATTTACGCGATCAATTGGTGCGAAAAGGCTAGTTGTGCAAAGTAAAAATAGAGAAGCGTAACGAAATGGTGAGGTTTTTTGATCTTTGTTGATAAATCTCTTGTCATTCGCTCCAACTTTTTTAAATATGTCAGGAACAATAAATTTTGGTTGAGCGCGAATAATTGTATTTGTCGCTCAATCTACTTAATTACATGGAGTAATAGATGATGCGAGTAGGTTTAGTCGGCTGGCGCGGTATGGTTGGTTCGGTTTTAATGCAGCGAATGGTAGAAGAGCGTGATTTTGATCTGATAGAGCCTGTATTTTACAGCACCTCTCAGGTTGGTATTCCGGCTCCTGTCTACATGGGTAAAGATGCGGGCATGCTACAAGATGCTTTTGACATTGAAAGTCTCAAGCAGCTTGATGCGATTGTTACCTGTCAAGGCGGTAGCTACACAGAGAAAGTGTACCCTGCACTAAAACAAGCTGGCTGGAAAGGCTACTGGATTGATGCAGCCTCTACGCTGCGTATGGCTAACGACTCCATTATTACTTTAGACCCTGTTAACTTAGCTCAAATCCAACAAGGCATTCATTCTGGCACTTCTACCTTTGTTGGTGGTAACTGTACTGTAAGTTTAATGCTGATGGCACTTGGTGGCCTGTACGAGAAAGGCATGGTTGAGTGGATGAGCGCCATGACTTATCAAGCCGCTTCTGGCGCAGGTGCTAAGAATATGCGTGAGCTTATCGCGCAAATGGGCACAGTGCAGCAGTCAGTGGCTGCTGAGCTTGCCGATCCTGCTTCTTCTATCTTAGATATTGATCGTAAAGTGGCTGAGACGATTCGTTCAGACGCATTCCCAACTGATCAGTTTGGCGCGCCTCTGGCGGGTTCTTTGATCCCTTGGATTGATGTGAAACGCGAAAACGGCCAAAGCAAAGAAGAGTGGAAAGCGGGCGTTGAAGCGAACAAGATTCTTGGCTTAGACGGCAACCCAATTGCGATTGATGGTACTTGTGTACGTATCGGCGCAATGCGCTGTCACGCACAAGCGCTTACCATCAAGCTAAAACAAAATGTGCCTATGGATGAAATCGAAGAGATCATCGGTACGCATAATGACTGGGTTAAAGTGGTGCCAAACGAGCGCGATATTACCGCTCAAGAGCTAACGCCAGCCAAAGTAACCGGTACTATGTCTGTGCCTGTTGGTCGCTTGCGTAAAATGGCGATGGGCGATGACTTCCTAAATGCTTTCACTGTCGGTGATCAGCTTCTATGGGGCGCAGCAGAGCCACTACGTCGTACTCTACGCATCATCTTAGAAGCGAAGTCGTAATTTAGAACTCCAGCTTTTACGTGTTTAAAACGTAAATGTTTAAAAAGCGCCGTTTGGCGCTTTTTTTTGTGGGCGCTATTTGTGATCACTTATTTACTGAGATTAGCAGCAAAGTGATTGGTGCCACAGTGACAGGCATTAGTCATAATCACTAGGCGTGTCATTTACCTTGACCACTCTCTCTTCATGCGAGGGCAACTCACTGCCGCAATGCTTGCAATGAAAGGCATCCGGTTCATGATCATTTTTCATGCAGTTAGGACACATCACTAACAGACGATGATTCTGATAGGTTTTCTTTTGCTGTTTTACTTCTTGGCTCATCTCCGCGGTAATAATGCCAGTAGGCACCGCTAAGATGGAATAACCCAACAGCATCGTCAGAGAAGCGATAGCTCTGCCTAATGTGGTCACGGGGGAAATATCGCCATAGCCGACGGTAGTAATAGTCACAATAGCCCAATAAATGCTGGTGGGGATGCTCGTAAAGCCATTGTCAGGCCCTTCAATCACATACAAAAGAGCGCCAAATATGGTGACCAATATGGCGACCATACTAAAGAAGACAAAGATCTTACGTCGAGAGTTCCATAGGGAGCGCATGATGATGTTGGAATCTTGAATGTATTGCACCAGTTTCAAAATCCTAAAGATGCGCATAATTCTCAGTAGGCGCACCACCCCAAGGAAGTGCGCATTTGGGATCAGTAATGCCAAGTAGAAAGGCAAGATGGCGATTAAATCGACAAAACCATAAAAGCTTTTGGCGTATGCCCACGGTTTGGGTGAGCAATACAGGCGAAGTAGGTACTCAATAGTAAATAAAACGGTAAACAAAATTTCCAGAACCTGTAACGAACTGGCGTATTTTTCGTTTATTGACTCCATTGAGCCCATAATCAAAACGAGCAAAGAGCCTAAAATAGAGAGAATTAATCCGATATCAAACCAGCGCCCAAATGGCGTGTCTGTACGGAAAATAATCACATAAAGTTTGTGCTTGAGACTGTATTCATCTTGGGGCATATCAGTTCAACTTAAATCAGCAATAACAATAGGATAGCACGTGGATTTAGATTGATTTGAATAAAGTAAAAGCAAATTATTGTTTGCCATAGACGAAAAAAGCACCACTAGGGTGCTTTTTTGATGTGTTCATATTGTATGCAGATGTAACCGTTATAGCATCAAACCTGGGAATAATGCGCCAATTCCACCTGCAATAAATTCAATACCCAGTGCGCCAAGTATCAAACCCATAATACGAGTGATTACGTTGATACCCGTTTGCCCTAGAAAACGTACGATGAAAGGAGCAGAGCGAAATAGCACCCAACAGCAAAATGCGAACACTAAAACCGTCAGCGTGACAGCAATATAATCGATAGGACCAGAATGGTTAGAGCCAAATACAATCGTTGAACTGATGGCACCCGGTCCTGCCATTAGTGGCATAGCAAGTGGCACAACGCCCACTTGTTCCTTACTAATACTCTCCGCTTTTTCTTGCTTGTTCTGTTTTTGTTCACCGAGTTGCCCATTCATCATGGAAAAGGCAATGCTCACTAACAAAAGACCACCGGCAATACGAAATGAATCTAAAGAGATACTGAACACGTCAAGTAGGAACTGACCTGCAAACAAAGACACAATCAAGATCACGGCAACGGCAATGTTAGCGGTTGAAGCGGTTTTTATGCGTTCTTCAGGCGATAGATGATTCGTTAACGTCACAAATATCGGCATGATCCCAACCGGATTTACAATGGCGAATAAGCCAACAAAAAACTGTAAATAAACAGCGATATCGATACCTTGCATCACTAAACCTTTAACAAAAAGAGAGGGGGATAAAAAAGTGTCGCTACTTTAATAAAGGATGCCGTTTTACGCTAGTAAAACTTGCATTCCCATGCCTGAATTAAACTAAATCAACACTGGTTTTGCATTAGAAAAACTAATGCAAGTCTGCATTCCAATAATGGTAGGTGAACAACTCATTTTTGATTGTCAAGAGTGAGCTCTAAGTGAGGTAGTCGAACTTACTTTTAGAAGAAAATTAATAATTGTCGTATGCAAAACAATGGTTATACTAGGGTCTGGCACGTTTATTACGGCCTACAGAATGAAATAAACTATTATTTAAGATAACGATGTTTACGTGGTAAAGCGGTACTTTCATGGATGATATCAGTGTCGTAGAAAGTCTTATTTGTCATACAATATGGCATTTAGGCCTAACTTAGCTAATAACTATTTTGCTAGTAGTTCTTTCAAACTAAGTGATCTGAATCAATTTTATTCGGAGAGTGAAATAATATACTCGTCTGTGAAAGCTGTTTACTAAGTTGTGTTGTTTGGTTAACAAACCTTACTAAAAAGTTTTTAATTTTAAATATCTAGGAGACAATTATGCCTGTAACTAATATGGCTGAGCTAGACGCTCTGGTAGCACGTGTTAAAGCAGCTCAAGAAGAGTTCTCAACTTTTTCTCAAGAGAAAGTGGATGCAATCTTCCGCGCAGCTTCTTTAGCAGCAAACCAAGCACGTATTCCTCTAGCACAGCAAGCTGTTGCTGAATCTGGCATGGGTATTGTGGAAGATAAGGTTATCAAAAACCACTTTGCTTCAGAGTTCATCTACAACAAGTACAAGGACGAGAAAACTTGTGGCATCTTAGAAGAAGATGACAACCTAGGCACAATGACTATCGCAGAACCTGTAGGTATCATCTGTGGTATCGTTCCAACTACAAACCCAACTTCAACTGCAATCTTCAAATCACTGATTTCTCTTAAAACTCGTAACGGCATCATTTTCTCGCCACACCCACGCGCTAAAAACTCAACTAACGACGCAGCTAAGCTTGTTCTTGAAGCAGCAGTAGCAGCAGGCGCACCAAAAGACATCATTGGTTGGATTGACCAACCTTCAGTAGAATTGTCTAACGGCCTAATGAAGCACGACGGTATTGCTCTTATCCTTGCAACTGGTGGTCCAGGCATGGTTAAAGCGGCTTACTCTTCAGGTAAACCAGCAATCGGTGTTGGCGCGGGTAACGTTCCAGTAGTTATCGATGAAACTGCAGACATCAAACGTGCAGTAGCTTCTATCCTTATGTCTAAAACGTTCGATAACGGCGTAGTTTGTGCTTCTGAGCAAGCGGCTATCGTAGTAAGCGAAGTGTATGACGAAGTTAAAGAACGTTTTGCTTCTCACAAAGCACACGTACTAAGCAAAGCTGACGCAAACAAAGTACGTAAAGTACTGCTTATCGACGGTAACCTAAACGCTAAAATCGTAGGTCAACCTGCTCCAGCAATCGCTGAAATGGCGGGTGTTAAAGTTCCTGCGGATACTAAAGTGCTAGTCGGTGAAGGTCTAGGTAAAGTGTCTTACGATGATGAGTTCGCTCATGAGAAACTATCTCCAACTCTAGGTCTATTCCGCGCTGATAACTTTGAAGATGCGGTTGCTCAAGCTGAAACTATGGTTGAGATCGGCGGTATCGGTCACACATCTGGTCTATACACTGACCAAGACACTAACGCTGACCGTATTTGTTACTTCGGTGACAAACTAAAAACAGCTCGTATTCTAGTCAACATCCCATCAACTCACGGTGGTATCGGTGACTTGTACAACTTTAACGTTGCACCTTCTCTAACTCTAGGTTGTGGTTCTTGGGGTGGTAACTCTATCTCTGAGAACGTGGGTCCTAAGCACCTTATCAACAAGAAAACTGTAGCGAAGCGAGCTGAAAATATGTTGTGGCACAAACTACCTAAGTCTATTTACTTCCGTCGTGGCAGCCTTCCAATCGCACTTGGCGATCTAGAAGGTAAAAAACGTGCGTTCCTTGTAACTGACCGTTTCCTATTTAACAACGGTTATGCAGATAGCGTAGTAAGCCTACTTAAAGCTCAGGGCATCGAAGTGCAAACATTCTTTGATGTAGAAGCTGATCCAACATTGTCTGTTGTTGAAAAAGGCGCTGCAGCAATGCAAAGCTTCCAACCAGACGTAATCCTAGCGCTTGGTGGCGGTTCACCAATGGATGCGGCTAAGATCATGTGGGTTATGTACGAGCACCCAGAAACTCACTTTGAAGAACTGGCAATGCGCTTTATGGATATCCGTAAACGTATTTACAAGTTCCCTAAAATGGGCGAAAAAGCTGAGCTAGTATGTATCACTACTACTTCAGGTACTGGTTCTGAAGTAACACCATTTGCGGTTGTTACTGACGATGAAACGGGTGCTAAGTACCCTCTAGCGGATTACGAACTAACGCCAAACATGGCAATCGTTGATGCTAACTTAGTTATGAACATGCCTAAGTCTCTAACAGCATTTGGTGGCTACGATGCAGTAACTCACGCACTTGAAGCATACGTTTCAGTTCTAGCGAACGAGTACTCAGATGGTCAAGCTCTACAAGCACTTAAGATGCTTAAAGAGTACCTACCATCAAGCTACAAAAATGGCGCAGCTGACCCAATCGCTCGTGAGAAAGTACACAATGCGGCAACGATTGCTGGTATCGCATTTGCACAGTCTTTCCTAGGTGTGTGTCACTCAATCGCTCACAAAATCGGTGCTGAGTTCCACTTGCCACACGGTCTTGCAAACGCATTGATGATCTCTAACGTTGTTCGTTACAACGCAAACGACAACCCAACTAAACAAACTGCATTCTCTCAATACGACCGTCCGCAAGCACGTCGTCGTTACGCTGAAGTTGCTGACCACCTAGACCTAAGTCAACCAGGTGACCGCACTGCACAGAAAATTGAGCGTCTACTGACTTGGTTGGAAGAGCTTAAGAAAGAACTGGATATCCCACTGTCTATTCAAGAAGCGGGTGTTAACGAAGCAGACTTCATCGAAAAACTTGAAGAGCTATCTGTTGAAGCGTTCGATGACCAATGTACTGGCGCGAACCCACGTTACCCTCTAATCTCTGAGCTAAAAGAAGTTCTAACAACCTCTTACTACGGTAAGCCTTACGTTGAAGGTGAAACTTTTGAAGGCACTACAGTAATCAAGAAAAAAGCAGACCAAAAGCCTGCTAAAGCGAAGTAATTCGATTCTTGAAAAGTGGGCTTAGATAATAAGCCCATCTTAAAAAATAAAACCCCAGTGCCGCTGCGCTGGGGTTTTTGTATATTTGTAACTTGTATTTGGTACGTACTCTATCACGTTACCAAGACATCACCCGTCCGTTAAACGAATCATTAGAGACGATGTATTCGGTATTTCTAATTAAATCTTGTCTGATATTGGCAAAGCTATGTTGGTGATCATCTGCCGCTGAGTGGTGTACGCTAGGCAAAATACCGCCCACACGAATAGCAAAAGGATTGAGCTCTTTAGCCCAACTTTTGGTTAAGCCATTGACCATAGAGCAGATACTTTCTGTCCCGAGTATCATGTGCGCATTTTCATTGGTGAGAATGTTGATGATGACGCCATGATTGTCATTTTTACGCATTTGTTCAGCGCAAGCATGACCGCAACTAAATAGTGGCTGAACAATATTAGAGAACCTAGCACTGAATTCTTCTACAGGGGAAGTACTGACTAAGGTGGGCAGTGGGCGGTTTTCCCAGTGATTGATTAACACATCAACCCCTTGGTTATAGAACTTCTCTATGTAGTAAAACATGTTATTGACATGCTCTTGGCTGTCATCGGCAAGCGTGTAGGTACACACGTTATAGCCTGCGGCTAGGCAATCTCGATAGGTTTCTTTTAACTGCGCGGTGCTTTTGTCAGTAATGACAACTCTCGCGCCAAGTGAGGCAAAGTGTATGGCAAGTGTTTTGCCCAATATGGTTCCTGCTGAAGTGATCAGCACGACTGAGTTATGTATAACCATATGTTTACTTCCCCCCAATTTTTAAATTGTCACTTACCCTACTTAATTACTGTGCTTGGCATAACCAGCGGTTTTTATATTTAGGGTACGCTTAACTAATAAGCTATCAATCACTATAGTGTTTAAAAAGTGACCAGAGGGAGACATTTGTTACAACTGTGATATGCAACTGCTTGAGTTAAGGGGTAGGTCACATATTGCGATGAGAGAACGTCATTAATTGCGCCGTTTACGTCATGCTAGTGGTAGTGAAATAGAGTTTATGCAGTGGTTGCTGTTGCAGGGAATGAGATTAAGGGAATAAGAATAGCGGAGTGAGACTAAACAAAAAAATAGGCCACCCAACTGGCAGCCTATTTATCTATTTGCTCGCTAATTATTTAGCTAGGTTTTGTGCAACGAAGTCCCAGTTAACTAGAGCCCAGAAGCCATTCATGTATTCTGGACGAACGTTACGGTAATCGATGTAGTAAGCGTGTTCCCACAGATCAACAGTAAGAAGCGGAGTTACGCCTGCTTCTGTTAGAGGAGTCGCTGCGTTTGAAGTGTTTACGATTGCTAGTGAACCGTCTGCGTTTTTAACAAGCCAAGTCCAAGAAGAACCGAAGTTGTTGATTGCAGAATCAGTGAATTTAGCTTTGAACTCTTCAAAAGAACCAAATGCTGCGTTGATAGCGTCCGCTACAGCACCTGTTGGTTCGCCACCTGCTTTAGGTGCTAGACAATGCCAGTAGAAAGTGTGGTTCCAAATTTGAGCTGCGTTGTTGAATACGCCACCAGTAGAAGTTTTAACGATCTCTTCTAGTGTTTTACCTTCAAACTCAGTGCCAGGAATTAGGCCGTTTAGCTTTACAACGTAAGTGTTGTGGTGCTTGCCGTGGTGAAAATCTAGAGTTTCAGCTGAGATATGTGGTTCTAGTGCATCTTTTGCATAAGGAAGAGCTGGTAATTCAAATGCCATTTGCTCGGTTCTCCATTTATTTGGGCTAAGCCCTAAGCTTCCCATGTAGTAAGAATATGTATTTAATAAGAAAAAGGCTCATTAAGTACATGCTACAGCGTCGTTTTGAACACGAACCACTGTACTAATACCAATCGTAGCAATCAACAGTCATTGGTATAATTCGTTGGCATTCTATCAATTTTTGGTGCTAATAAAAGGTTAGGTTGCAAATTTATAACATTTACTGATGAGCAAATTGACCGTGAAATTTGAGTGGATATGGCCTCAGGCTAATGATTATGGGGCTTAGAGAAGACTATACCCGGTAATAAAAACCTTACTAACAGTAATTTTGTTTCTGGATTAATTGGTATACTATGTGAGCACTGCAACAAGATCTGTTCAAATATGTAACAATAACCTTATTTAGTTTATGGTTTTTATTCTAAGCTAGTAAGGTAAAATGGCGAGATATTATCAAGAGCACACCGACTCAGAGGTCCTTAATGGAAACCCTAGACAAAATTAAACAGCAAATCGAACAAAACACTATTCTTCTATACATGAAGGGTTCACCTAAGCTTCCAAGCTGTGGGTTTTCTTCACAAGCTTCTCAAGCTTTGATGGCGTGTGGCGAGAAGTTTGCTTACGTTGATATTCTGCAAAACCCAGATATCCGTGCCGAGCTTCCAGCTTACGCACAATGGCCTACATTCCCTCAACTTTGGATTGAAGGCGAGCTTATTGGTGGTTGTGACATCATCATTGAGATGTTCCAAAAAGGCGAACTACAACCGCTAGTTAAAGAAGCGGCTGAACGCGCTGCTGGCGAATAAGTGTTTTTGTAACCTATCTTTTAGGTTAACAACTAAAAAAGGCTTCCGTTTGGAAGCCTTTTGTTTATCAGTCATTTACAAATGTGAATTTTGACTAATTACGTTTCTAAATCATGCCCCTAAAGAACCATAGCGGCAATCCAGCCGAAGATGATCAAAGGAATGTTGTAGTGGATAAAGGTAGGCACAACGGTTTGCCAAATATGCTCGTGCTGACCATCAGCGTTCAGACCTGATGTAGGGCCTAAAGTTGAGTCAGAAGCCGGAGAACCCGCATCACCTAACGCTGCTGCCGTACCGACGAGCGCAACCACAGCCATTGGTGAGAAACCAAAAGCCAGCGCCAGCGGAACGTAGATAGTGGCAATAATTGGAATAGTCGAGAACGAAGAACCAATACCCATAGTAACAAGTAGACCAACTACCAACATCAATAACGCCGCCAGTGGTTTGTTGTCACCAATAGAGGTCGACAGTGCTTGCACCAGTGTTTCCACGCCACCTGTCGCTTTCATAACTGCGGCAAAACCGGCTGCAGCAATCATGATAAAGCCAATCATTGCCATCATGTGTACGCCACGGGTAAATACGTCGTGCGTTTCTTTCCATGCAATAACGCCACCAAAGGTGAATACCATAAAGCCTGCTAGCGCCCCGATAATCATAGAGCCTGTATAAAGCTGTACCGAAAGCGCCGCTACAATACCCAACACAGCAACAATAATGTGTTTTTTATTGATGTGGCTTGGCTCAGTGTCAACATGAGTGATTTCTGTTTCTTGGTAGGTTCTTGGTTTGCGATAGCTGATAAAAATCGCAATTAACAGACCGCTGACCATGCCTAGCGCTGGGAATAGCATCGCCATAGGGACATCAGAAGCACTGATGTTGGTTAGTCCGTTATCTCTTAGGTTCTTGAGCAAGATGTTATTCAGGAATATTCCGCCAAAACCAACTGGCAGCACCATGTATGGAGTGACAAGACCAAAGGTCAGCACACAAGCAATCATACGGCGGTCTAGTTTTAGTTTGGCAAACACAGCGAGCAAAGGTGGGATCAGAATGGGGATAAATGCTATGTGTACAGGAATAACGTTTTGCGATGACATGGTAATGAGTACCAAAATTGCCAATACGCCATATTTTAGAGCGGTAGACGCAGAGTCATTTTTTTGACCATTGATGCGTTTTATCGCACTTTGAGCCAATAAATCAGTAATACCTGATTTAGAGATGGCGACAGCAAAGGTACCTAACATGGCGTAACTTAATGCGATGGTCGCACCGCCACCCAATCCACCTTCAAAAGCAGAAATAGTATCAGTGATACTCATGCCTGCGGTAAGTCCACCGACTATGGCACTAAATGTTAACGCAACGACAACGTTAACGCGCATCAATGCCAGCAATAGCATGATGCAAACGGATATAATTATGGGATTCATTAATCTTCTCTGATTGTGTGTTTATACCAACAATTAGGGTTGGTATTAATCTTGGTCCATCAACGGCCAGCCCCCAAGGGCTTTCCACTTATTAACAATTTTACAAAACAGTTCAGCGGTTTTTTGTGTATCGTAAAGTGCTGAATGAGCTTCTTTATTATCGAACTCTATTTGGGCAGCTTTGCACGCTTTTGCCAATACCGTTTGCCCAAAAGCAAGACCACTTAAGGTGGCGGTATCAAATGTCGCAAACGGGTGAAAAGGTACGCGTTTTAGCTTAGAGCGTTCACTCGCTTCAGAGACAAAGCCATGATCAAAGGCGGCGTTGTGGGCAACAATAATGGCGCGGCTGCATTCTGCTTGTTTTTGTTCTTTACGAACTAACTTATAAATTTCTCTGAGTGCTTCTGACTCCGGAATAGCTCCACGTAATGGGCTAAAAGGGTCAGGCATGCCGATAAAATCAAGAGCTTCTTTTTCTAAATTAGCGCCTTCAAAAGGTTCAACCTGAAAATGGATGGTACTTGCAGGATGCAGATCTCCATTTTCATCCATAGCCAGAGTCACTGCGCAAATTTCCAGCAGTGCGTCAGTTTTGGAATTAAACCCAGCTGTTTCTACATCAATAACAACAGGGAAATACCCTCTGAATCGTTTTTTTAGCGTCAAAGCTTCATTTTCTACAGTCATAACAAACAAAACATATAAATAAGGGTGAGCATTATTGCAGATTCATAACTTTTTCTAAACCTAAACATGTATTTAGCTAATGGGAAAGGTGAGAATACTCTTAAATAGTGCTGCGCAATTATTCCACATTTGCATAAAATAGGTGTGCGGATCGAGCCTTATTGAGCTGAGAAGATGTTTATTATTTATAGGGGCAGGCAAGAGCTAGCATTATTAAAGCGGCACAAAAAAGCGATAGTTATCAGCTAACTATCGCCTTAAAGATGTCATGTGCTGAGTTTAAACAGAATTATCCGTTTAGACCTGCAGATGCATTTGCGCGTTGGATCAATTCAATTTTGTAGCCGTCTGGGTCGGTGACAAAAGCGATATGTGTTGAGCCACCTTTTACTGGACCGGGTTCACGGGTGACATTGCCACCAGCGGCTTTAATTGCATCGCATGTGGCGTAGATATCTTCGTAGCCGATAGCAACGTGACCAAAGGCATCACCTAGATCGTATTGAGTGGTACCCCAGTTGTAGGTCAGTTCAATGACGGCGCCTTGAGACTCGTCACCAAAGCCAACAAAGGCAAGAGTGTATTCATACTCTTTGTTTTCGTTTTTACGCAGTAATTCCATACCCATAACCTTGGTATAGAATTCGATAGATTTGTCTAAATCACCCACGCGAAGCATGGTGTGTAATACGCGACCTTGAGACATGCAGTTTCCTTCATTATTTTTATTTTAGGTTAGTGAAAGTGGCTCTAATCTATGATTTTATCTTTAAACTCGCATAGATCTTCTATGATACAGCTACCACAACGTGGCTTACGTGCAATGCAAGTGTAGCGGCCATGTAGAATGAGCCAGTGATGTACGTCGAGTTTAAATTCTTTTGGCACAACTTTAAGCAGTTTTTGTTCTACATCGTCAACCGTTTTACCCATGGCAAACTTAGTACGATTCGATACACGATAAATATGGGTATCGACTGCAATGGTTGGCCAACCAAAGGCAGTATTTAGCACGACATTAGCCGTTTTACGCCCAACGCCGGGTAGCGCTTCTAAGGCTTCTCGGTTTTCTGGCACTTCACCATTGTGCTTTTCTAGTAAGATTTTGCACGTTTTGATGGTGTTTTCGGCTTTCGAGTTAAACAAGCCAATGGTTTTTATATACTGTTTGAGCTCATCAACCCCAAGATCAAACAGTGCTTGCGGTGTATTAGCCACGGGAAATAGCTTATTCGTAGCTTTATTGACACTGACGTCTGTTGCTTGAGCTGAAAGCAAAACGGCAATTAATAGTTCAAAAGGGGAGTTCCAGTTGAGCTCCGTTTCTGGGTGAGGGTTCTCCTCACGCAGTTTTTCCAATATGAGCCGACGCTTATCTTTATTCATTGAGTCCGTTTAAATATAAGATTAATTGTTAGTTACACGAGCACGTTGGATTTCTTTTTTCTCTTGCTTAGGTGCTTTTTTAGCTTGATAGCTGTCTATCCAGTTTTTGGCTGCAATTAAAAAGCCAACGCCAATAAAGGCGCCCGGTGGCAACATAGCCAGCAAGAAGTTGCTATCTACATGGTAAACTTGGATTCGTAACACACTTGCCCAATCACCGAGTAGTAAATCTGCGCCATCAAATAAGGTGCCGTTACCTAAGATCTCACGCATTGCGCCAAGCACAACCAATACCGCCGTCATCCCTAAGCCCATCCACAGCCCATCTAACACGGCCAGCAAAGGTGTATTTTTAGAAGCATACGCTTCTGCGCGGCCAATGATAATGCAGTTTGTCACAATTAATGGAATAAAAATGCCAAGAGACAGGTAAAGTCCGTACGCATACGCATTTATGAGAAGCTGCACACAGGTGACGAGTGCGGCGATGATCATAACAAAAATAGGCAAACGGATTTCTTGTGGCACATGGTGGCGAATCAAAGAGATCGTCAGGTTTGAGCCAACCAGTACCATAAGAGTGGCAATACCAAGCCCCATCGCATTGGTGACGGTTGCCGATACTGCCAACAATGGACATAAGCCAAGCAGTTGCACTAGTGCGGGGTTGTTGTCCCACAGCCCATTTTTTAATAGGAGTTTTTTCTCTGACATTATTTCACCTCACATTGTGGTGACTGGTTCAAGATCTGCTCTTGGTTTTGAGAAAAGTATAAGCCAGTTTTGTATACCGATTTTACTACCGCGCGCGGGGTGATGGTTGCGCCAGTAAATTGGTCAAATTGGCCGCCATCTTTACGTACATGCCAGCTGTCGTGGTTATCTGGGGTAATGATTTTATTGGCAAAAGATAAAATCCAATCTGAGACTCGCAAATCAATTTTGTCGCCAAGCCCAGGGGTTTCATTTTGCGATAACACGCGAGTGCCCAAGACTTTACCTTGTAAGTCTATACCCACTAACAACTTGATAGCGCCGTTATAGCCATCGGGAGCTATGGTTTCAATGGCTATTGCGGTTGGCGCGCCGTCTAAGGTTGCCACATACGCAGGCATGCTTTCTTGCGTGCCTAATGCTGGGTTATTTAGCTGTAGGCAATTTGCGTATAGCTCATTGTCGTGCATGCTCATTGGGATAACTTGGTTGAGTTGCCCTTGTAGCTGCGCAATTTGTTGAGCCTGTATGGTGTCCTTGGTCAATAGGTGTGTTATTGAAACAACACCTGTTGTAATGCAAGCGAACATGGCAAGGATCAAACCGTTTTTCTGTATGGTTTTAAACATGATATTACTTGTGACCGTAGGTTCTTGGTTGAGTGTAGTAATCAATAAGTGGCACACACATATTGGCAATAATCACGGCAAACGCAATCCCATCTGGGAAGCCGCCAAAGGTGCGAATAATCACCACCAGTGCGCCAATGAGCGCGCCAAAAATCAATCGACCTTTGACAGTGGTGGCCGCAGATACGGGATCGGTGGCAATAAAGAACGCCCCGAGCATGGTTGCCCCAGAGAACAGCTGAAATAGGGGAGAGCCCTGTGCGCCCGGAGTAATAATAAATAGCAATACGCTCATGCCCAATACACCGGCCAATACGCCAGCAGGGATATACCACTGAATGACGCGCAGCTTCACCATTACTAAACCGCCAATTAGGAACATGATATTAACCCATTCCCAACCAAATCCAGCAATCCCAGAAAATAGTGGGCTATTGGTGATTTCAGACAGAGTTTGACCGTGGCCAAGCCCAGTTTTTACGGTATCTAATGGAGTGGCCATGGTAATGCCATCTACACCGGTGCGTATTTGCTGTAGCGACATGCCATCAATATTAAAGCCACTGAATATTAAGGATAGCGCATCGGTAGCGCCTACCGGAGTCGATGAAATTTGTGCAGGCGTTAACCAACTGGTCATCTGCACCGGAAAAGAGATCAGCAAGACTACGTAAGCGACCATTGCCGGATTAAAGAGGTTTTGCCCAATACCACCGTATAGGTGCTTGGCGACCACAATTGCAAAAAATAGACCGATTACCGTGATCCACCAAGGCGAGAGTGGAGGAATGGCAATCGCAAGCAATAATCCGGTTAATAGCGCACTGTTATCACGCAAAGCGCCAAAGGGTGAACGTCCACGTAATAACATGATGACGGACTCAAAAGACCATGCCACCAAAATGGCAAACAGCACTTGTATTATCGTGCCAAAGCCAAAAAAGTAGGTTTGCGCCAAAATGCCCGGAATGGCACAAATGGCAACTAACAGCATCATATTCGACAGTGAGCGACGCTTTTGAGTGTGTGGTGAACTGGCGATAAAAAATGCCACTAGTTTTTCTCCTTAGAGTCACTGCTATCGGCTTGTTGAGCCGCTTTTCTTGCTTTTGCCCGTGCAATCGCCGCGGCTACTGCGGCTTTCTTCGGGTCGTTTTCTGGTGCAGGTTCACTGTGTTGTGATGCTGCGTTATCTGTTGCTTGTTGCTCTGCTTTGCGCGCTTTGGCGCGAGCAATAGCAGCGGCCACGGCGGCTTTTTTCGGGTCATCACTTGGCGCAGGTTCGCTAGTTTCTGACTCGGTGCTACTTGCTGAAGCTTGCTCTGCTTTACGCGCTTTAGCGCGAGCAATGGCGGCTGCCACAGCAGCTTTTTTCGGGTCATCACTTGGCGTAGGTTCGCTAGTTTCTGACTCGTTGTTATCTGCTGAGGCTTGCTCTGCTTTACGCGCTTTAGCGCGAGCAATAGCGGCGACAGCTGCTTTTTTCGGGTCATCGCTTGGCGCAGGTTCGCTAGTTTCTGATTCGGTGTTATCTGCTGAGGCTTGTTCTGCTTTGCGCGCTTTAGCGCGGGCAATGGCGGCGGCTACCGCTGATTTTTTCGAATCAGCTTCGCTATCGGTCGCACTTGCCGTGGCGTTTGTCGTTGCACTTGCTTGAGCGGCTTTCTTAGCTTTAGCTCTTTCTACTGCCGCTTTAATGGCGTCGTGCTTCGCCGATTTATCATCGTTTGCATCAGCGTTACCGTTTGCTGATGCGGCAAGCTGTTCTTTCTTCGCTTTAGCGCGCGCAATTGCCGCAGCTACTGCATCGGTTTTAGAGTCTGCTTTAGCGTCTGTGGCTGAATCACCATCGGCTTGTGATTGTTGGGCTTTACGTGCGCGAGCTTCTTGTTTGCGTTGCTCACGAAGTTTGCGCATTTCAGAGTTATCAGGTTCAGCAGTTTCACTTGGTTGAACTTGTGCTTGTTTAGCTTTAGCGCGGGCAATGGCGGCCGCAACCGCAGATTTTGGTCCTTCAGCTTTTTGCTGTTTAACTCGCTCGATAGCAGCGGCAATAGCATCACCACCGTCAGCGGTTTTCATTTGGCTGCGACGTTTATCGGCAGCTTGTTTGTATTTTTGTTCGCGTTCAAGTTTGTCGCGCTCTAGACGCTCTTTACGCTGTTCAAAACGCACTTTAGCGCGCTCAGCCGCTTCTTGCTCCGCATTGCGAGTTTTGATCTCAGCTTTAGACTGACGGTAGTATTGCACTAACGGAATGTTACTTGGGCACACATACGCGCAAGCGCCACATTCAATGCAGTCTTTAAGGTTGTACTCTTCTAATTTGTCCAGGTCTTGATCTTTGGAATACCACAGCATTTGCTGAGGCAGTAGCGATGCGGGGCACACCTCAGCGCATTGACCACAGCGGATACACGCCATTTCGTGATCATCAAAAGAAATCTCACGTTTTCCCGGTGCTAATACGCAGTTACTGATTTTAGTCAGTGGCGCTTCAATTTGTGGCAGAGCAAAGCCCATCATAGGGCCGCCGATAATCACGGCTTGCTTTTTGGTGGGCGTAAATTCGCCTTGTTTTAACAAGTGCGCCACTGGAGTACCAATAGGCACCCAGTAGTTTTTCGCCGATTTAATGCTTTTACCGGTTAAGGTAATGACGCGCTCAATAAGAGGCTCACCATCAATCACCGCACGTTTTACTGCAAATGCTGAACCTACATTGAACATAGTCATACCAATATCAGCCGAGTAGCCGTTACTTGGTATTTCTTTATTGGTCAGGATTTTGATCAGCTGTTTGGATGCGCCCGATGGGTATTTGGTTGGCACAGCGCGAATCACTACGTCGTGATCAGCTCCGGCTTTATGTAATGCTTCGATTGCTTCAGGCTTGTTATCTTCAACACCAATGATCGCTAATTTAGGCTTTAGAATATGCTTTAAAATCTCAATGCCTTGCATGATTTCATCAGCATATTCACGCATCAAAGTATCATCAGCGGTAATGTACGGCTCACATTCAGCCGCATTGATAATTAAAATATCAACTCGACCAAGACCGGATTGCAATTTACGTGCGGTAGGGAAACCTGCACCGCCTAGCCCGGAAATACCCGCTTGGCGAATAATATCCAGCAGTTGCTCAGGATTACATTGGGTGTAATCAGGCACACCTTGGTGCGAAATCCATGTGTCTTGATGATCGACTTTGATTACGATCGACATCTCTGGAATAGCAGAAGGGTGGCAACTTGGGCGAGGCTCAATAGCAATAACTTCTCCGGAGGTGGCCGCATGTACAGGCAGGCTTAAACTGGAGTTGTATTGTGTTAAAGGTTGTCCTTTTAGCACTTTGTCGCCAACACGGACAATCACATCACCTTTTTTACCTATGTGTTGCTTGATAGGTATGATTAATTCATCAGCGAGACTCGAGCGCGCAATCTTTGAGGATTGAGATTGAGATTTGTTCTCTGGTGGATGAACACCCCCTGGGAATTCCCATAGGTGACCAGAGCGAATTTTTTCGATTAAAGAGAGCATGTTCGCTACGAGTTTCCGTTAGTGCTAGAGGTGGTATCAATGTTAACCACAGGTATAGTGTTAAGCTGCCATTGCCAGTTGTCGGTGGTGGTTTTCACTGGAACCATTTCAATGCAGTCGGTTGGGCAAGGTGAAACACATAAATCACAACCTGTGCACTGATCTGAAATGACCGTATGCAGTGCTTTAGTGCCGCCAACAATGGCATCCACTGGGCAAGCCTGAATACATTTGGTGCAGCCAATGCACATGTCTTCGTGAATAAAGGCGACTTTTTTAACGTTATCAGAAAGATCGTGCGCAGAATCTGGCACATCCACACCCAGTAAATCAGCCAGTTTTTGAATCGTGGCTTCACCGCCGGGAGGGCATTTGTTGATGTCATCGCCGTTAGCAATCGCTTCTGCATAGGGTTTACAGCCAGGGTAGCCACATTGACCGCATTGAGTTTGCGGTAAAATGGCATCGATTTGTTCAACAATTGGGTCGGATTCGACTTTGAAACGGATTGAAGCAAAGCCCAGTAATCCGCCAAAGAATGCCGCTAAAATCACTAGGGCAACAATTGCGATAATAATAGCGGTCATTATATTTTCACCAAACCAGTAAAGCCCATAAACGCTAAAGCCATCAAGCCTGCGGTGATCATGGCAATGGATGCGCCTTTAAATGGAGTCGGTACATCGGAGGCGGCGATACGCTCACGCATCGAAGCAAACAAAATAAGTACCATTGAAAAGCCTACTGCCGCGCCAAAGCCATAGATGATAGATTCGATAAAGCTATGGTTTTCATTGACGTTAAGTAACGCAACACCTAATACCGCACAGTTAGTAGTAATAAGAGGGATAAAGATACCGAGTAAGCGATACAGAGTCGGGCTGGTTTTGTGTACCACCATTTCGGTAAATTGCACCACGACCGCAATCACCAAGATAAAGCTCATGGTTCTGAGATATTCAATGCCCAGCGGCTCTAATAAATAGGTTTCAACTAAGTAGGCGCAGACAGAGGCCAAGGTTAAAACAAAAGTTGTAGCAAGCCCCATGCCTATCGCCGCCTCTAATTTTTTAGAGACGCCCATGAAAGGACATAAGCCTAAGAATTTAACTAGCACAAAGTTATTGACCAGCACTGTACCAATCAACAACAAAATATATTCGGTCATACCAATTTTTTACTCACCCAGATCGAGTTGAACATTATCCTAATTTGTTAGGTATATAACAACATAACATCTGTAGGGATTTAGAAAATATAGCTCTTAATACGCAGTTCTTTTTGATTACAGTACATAAAATTACGTCTTAAAGTGGAAAAAGACCCTTATTTCGTCATTTTGGCTATGAATTATGGGGACTAAGGTTTCACTTCTTTTTAGTGGAAGAAGGGCAATCGAAGTGTTTTAGCGGGTTAAAAATGCCCAATTTGTAGCGGAAAATGAGCCCAATGAGGATGATAACCAAATTGGCATTCCGATGTTATTGAGCTAACTGAAAGGCATAAAAAAAGCCGTATCCTGAGATACGGCTTTTTCTAAAAATTTGGCTCCCCCTGCAAGACTTGAACTTGCGACATACGGATTAACAGTCCGCCGTTCTACCAACTGAACTAAGGGGGAATTGCTGTAAAGCGAGCGGAATATTACTGATATGGTAAATATCTGTCAATACAAAATCGTCAGAAATAACAAAAAAAGTAATCTAGTGGTATTTCCCGAAATAGCCAGCCCAGAGCCTATAAGGCTTTCGAGTACTTATCCACTGTTTTTGTGGATAAGTGTGTTAATTACTCATGGGTAACTTTTTTCTGTTAACAGGCTGATAACGTTAACCTAAGCATGGACAAAATCAGGAAGTTCAATTAAGACAAGGTGTTGTACGAGAATTACGTGCTATAAATGCACCAAAAAGAGGCGTATTTCAAATGCTTGTAAAATAAACATAAATGTAACGTATGACGAATTTTGGGGAAAAGCTGTGAGTTAAATTGATGTTACTAAAGAGGGGTTTTTCTGTAGGGTTGAAGAATATAGCAAATGTTAAAATCGAGTGCTAGTACTATTCGTGATAAAATTGATATAACTACCTATAAAGAACGGTCAGGTGAAGGTAACTCACTTTGGAAGAACAAAATTTGGAAGAAAAAAGCACAAAAACGTTTGATTTAGTCTCAAGCTATGAACCTGCAGGAGATCAGCCCACAGCGATTAAACAGTTGTTAGAAGGGCTAGATAATGGCTTAGCGCATCAAACTTTACTTGGCGTAACCGGCTCAGGTAAAACTTTTTCATTGGCGAATGTGATTGCCAAAGCGCAGCGTCCGGCAATTATTCTGGCACCGAACAAAACTCTAGCGGCTCAGCTATACGGTGAGATGAAGGCCTTTTTTCCGAATAATGCCGTGGAGTACTTTGTCTCTTACTATGATTACTATCAGCCGGAAGCTTATGTTCCGACGACCGATACCTTTATAGAGAAAGATTCGTCGGTGAATGCGCACATCGAGCAAATGAGACTGTCCGCCACTAAAGCGCTCCTTGAAAGAAAGGACGCCATTATCGTGGCCTCAGTGTCGGCAATCTATGGTTTGGGTGACCCTGAATCCTATTTGAAAATGATGCTGCACGTCACCCGTGGTGATGTGGTGAATCAACGTGACATCTTACGCCGTTTGGCCGAATTGCAGTATTCGCGTAACGATGTGGCGTTTGAGCGTGGTCAGTTTCGCGTTCGCGGAGAAGTGATTGATATTTATCCGGCAGAATCGGAGCACGATGCGGTGCGCATTGAAATGTTCGATGATGAGATAGATTGCATCAGCGTGTTTGATCCTTTGACCGGTTCAGTAACTCAGCGCGATTTGCCTCGCTATACCATTTATCCGAAAACTCACTATGTGACGCCTCGCGATCGCATGTTAGAGGCGATTGAGAAAATCAAAGCGGAGCTGGTGGATCGCAAACAATACCTGCTTGAAAACAACAAATTATTGGAAGAGCAGCGCATCAGTCAGCGCACTCAGTTCGATATCGAAATGATGAATGAGCTGGGCTTTTGTTCTGGGGTAGAGAACTATTCTAGGCATCTCAGTGGGCGCGATGAGGGTGAGCCGCCACCGACCTTATTTGATTATCTTCCGCACGATGGTTTGTTGGTGATTGATGAATCCCACGTTACCGTGCCGCAAATCGGCGCTATGTATAAAGGTGACCGCTCTCGTAAAGAGACTTTGGTTGAGTTTGGCTTTCGTTTACCGTCGGCGTTGGATAATAGGCCGCTTAAATTTGATGAGTTTGAGGCATTAGCGCCGCAAACCATTTTTGTGTCGGCAACACCTGGTGATTATGAAAAGGAAACCTCAGGTGGAGACATCGCCGAGCAAGTGGTGCGCCCAACCGGCTTGCTTGACCCTGAATTAGAAGTGCGCCCCGTAGCCACTCAAGTGGATGATCTCTTATCTGAAATACGCATACGTAGCGTAAAAGATGAAAGAGTGTTGGTGACTACTTTAACCAAGCGTATGGCGGAAGATTTAACTGAATACTTGACCGAGCACGATGTGAAAGTGCGCTATTTGCACTCTGATGTGGATACGGTTGAACGTGTTGAGATCATTCGTGATTTACGCTTAGGCGAGTTTGATGTGTTAGTGGGCATTAACTTACTTCGAGAAGGTCTGGATATGCCTGAGGTATCGCTAGTGGCTATCTTAGATGCGGATAAAGAGGGCTTTTTACGCTCTGAGCGCTCACTGATTCAGAGCATAGGTCGCGCCGCGCGAAACTTGGAAGGTAAAGCCATCTTATATGCCGATCGCATCACTAAGTCGATGGCGAAAGCGATGGGCGAAACCGAGCGACGCCGTTTAAAACAGCAACAATATAATGAACAGCACGGCATAGTGCCGCAAGCGCTGAAGAAAAGTATCAAAGACATTATGGAGTTGGGCAACGCCACTAAATCCAGTAGCAATAGGAAGTCTAAGGCTGTACCTTTGTCGAAAGTGGCTGAAAATGATGAACAATATAAGAGTTTAACCCCGCAACAGCTTGAGAAACTGATCCTTAAACTGGAAAATGAGATGTATCAGCATGCACAAAATCTTGAGTTTGAAGAAGCTGCGGCTAAACGCGATCAGATGGAAGAGTATCGTCGTCAATTTATCGCCAATAGCTAATTTATTTTAATCGTGCCTTATTAGGTTTAGGTTCAATGCCAAAAAACAAAGCAGAAAATCAACAGCTAAAACTATTAATGGTTGAAGATACGTTATCGGTCGCCAGTTTGTACCAAACGTATCTCGCGACACTTAATTTAGACATTTGTATTGTTTCCAGTGGTGAGGCGGCGCTTGCGCACCTTGCCCAGCATTCGATTGATCTTATGCTGCTTGATTTGCACCTGCCTGATATGACCGGCATGGATGTACTGAAAAAGGTACGCACTCAAGCGCCGAAAGTGCCAGTGATATTTATGACCGCTTATGGCTCGATTGAAGTGGCGGTTGAGGCAATGCGCGCAGGAGCGCATGATTTTTTGATTAAACCGTGCGAAGCCGATCAGCTCCGTATCACGGTCTCTAAAGCCATTCACCAAACGCAAAATGCGCAGCACGATGTGCTAGGGGATGTCAGTCAATATCAAGGCTTTATTGGCTCTAGCTCTAGCATGCAGCAGGTGTACAAAACCATAGATTCAGCGGCATCCAGTAAAGCGAGCATTTTTATTACTGGCGAGAGCGGCACCGGTAAAGAGGTGTGTGCAGAGGCGATTCATTCCGTCAGCAACCGTAGCACGCAACCTTTTATTGCGCTCAACTGTGCGGCAATTCCCAAAGATTTGATTGAAAGTGAGTTGTTTGGTCACGTTAAAGGAGCATTTACCGGAGCGGCGACCGACCGTAAAGGGGCGGCGGAGCTTGCCGATGGTGGCACCTTATTCTTAGATGAATTGTGCGAAATGGATTTAGAGTTGCAGACCAAATTACTGCGCTTTATCCAAACCAGCACTTATCAAAAGGTGGGTTCATCAAAACTGAGCCGGGTGGATGTGCGCTTTGTGTGTGCAACCAACAAAGACCCTTGGGAAGAGGTGCGTAAAGGCCGTTTTCGTGAAGATTTATATTACCGCTTGTATGTGATCCCTCTGCACCTTCCGCCTTTGCGAGAAAGAGGTGACGATATTATTGAGATTGCTTATTCGTTATTAGGCTTTACCTCCTTAGAAGAAAACAAGAATTTTGGTAAATTCCAAGAAGAGGTGCTGCGTCATTTTGTTACCTATCCTTGGCCGGGGAATGTGCGTCAGCTGCAAAACGTTATTCGTAATATCGTGGTTTTAAATGAAGGCGAAGAGGTGACCTTAGAGATGTTACCGTCACCACTGGATCGTTTCAAAGTGGCCTCTTTTTCAGAAGATGCCATTGATACCTTCTTAGATCCTGAACACAGTGATGACAGTCGAAAAATCATCCCTTTAGCGCAGGTTGAACGTCGCGTAATAGAAAGAGCCATTCAATTGTGTGGTGGCAGTATTCCTTCAGCCGCGACCGAATTGGACGTGAGTGCATCAACACTGTATCGAAAACTAGAAAAGTGGGAGAAAGGACGTGGATGAGTTTAATCTTCTGCAAAACGATAAGATTGTCAGTTTGAGTGCCCAAGTTGGGGAGGAAATGATGCCCACCTTACTCGACCTGTTTAAACAAGAGTTACAAGAATATATCGGGCAGATAGATGGCGTGGAGATCACGACCCAAAGCCGAGAGCTAATCGCTCGTACTTGCCATGCAATTAAAGGGAGTGCGCCAAGTTTTGGCGCTATTTTAGTCACTGAAAAAGCCACCCAGATGGATGCATTTTACAAACAACAACGTTTGGCTGAATTTGATCAGCAATGCCAAGAGCTGGTGTCGATATTAAGACGCACCGTGTATAAATTAGAGCAGTTACAAGCGCAACTGCATTAATTTGTTCGCATCATCATGCTGTTATCATATTTATGATAATTGCTCTAAAATCGCCACACTGAGTTTATCGCGGTCATGACGCCACTCTCTGTTCATCGAGGCGAGATCGCGAGTAACAATATTCCATCTATCTTCTAGCTCGGGATGAGGCTTACCGCCAAGTACCACATCTATTTTTCGACCTTGGCAAGCGCGCTCAATCCACGCTAATTTTTGTGCCAATTCCATGCGTCCTGCAGGCCCGTATTCTGGGCTTAGGTTTTCTACCACGATCACTTTTGCTTGCGAGTTACTGTTTATGGCGCGGCCAATTTCGGGCAATAACAGCGGTGGCATGATGCTAGTAAGGAAGCTTCCTGGACCTAACACAATAGCATTGGCTTGTTTTATCGCTTCAATGGCTTCACTGATGGCGGGCACTTCAGGGTCAAGATCCAGTCGCAGTAGATCTTCTTCCATCTCATCGACACTGGTTTCACCTTTTACCCAATGCCCTTTGGTTGATAGGGCGCGCAGATCAGATGGGTGCTCAGTCATAGGTAAAATATTTACCTCAACCTTTAGCATTTCACGAACCAAATTAATCGCTTGCAAAGGACGAATCGAAAGGTTGTCCATAGCGGTTAAAATTAGGTTGCCTAGATTGTGACCGTCTAGCTCGCCCAGACCACGAAAGCGATATTCAAATATCATTGAGCTAATCGACGGCTCAGTGATTAACTGATTGATACAGTTACGAGTATCTCCCCAAGCAATGCCTCCTTGGCAATGGCGAATACGTCCCGTTGAACCACCATTATCTGTGGTGGTGACAATGCCAGTGGCATTGCTTCCAAAGTCTTTGAGTGCGGCTAACATACGGCCTAACCCATGCCCACCGCCAACGGCGACAACTTTGTTTTTTGAGAATATATCCACGTTGCTAACTCTTTATTGATAGAGGATTTTTAATAAATGTATCGGAAATTGCGAAATTGACCAAATAATTCGATGATGAAGTTGTTTGAAGCCGCTTTTTATAACATTCATCTTGGTAAAAATTTTGCCATTCCATTAGGCTCTACTCTTACCTATGAAAAATGGTTTATACTGTAGGTGAAAAACTCCGAGTCTTCTCCACTAAGTTTGTCGTTATTACCCTGAAAACAGGGGCATTCAATTGACACAATATGTGGTTTTGGCCGTGACATTTTGTCACCAGGGCTACTCTAGAAATGGCGTTGCCTCCCGTATTTAGGAAAGGTGTTTTGTGACGCAACAATTTGAAGATAGTTTCCACCGCAAGTTTTATTACTTGCGTCTTTCTGTTACCGATGTCTGTAACTTTAAGTGTAATTACTGCTTACCGGATGGCTATCGTCCTGAAGCGAGTAAGCGCCCCCCTTTTATTACTCTACCCGAGATACAGCGTGTAGTGAGAGCTTTTGCGCATTGTGGCACCACTAAAGTGCGTATCACTGGCGGAGAGCCAACTCTGCGCCGAGATTTTACCGATATTGTACACAGTGTCGCGCAAACTCCGGGCATCAAAAAAATCGCCACCACCACCAATGGCTACCGCATGCAAAAGCAAGTTTCTGACTGGCAGCAAGCGGGCTTAACTCACATCAACGTCAGCCTAGATAGTTTAGACCCGAAACAATTTTATCAGATCACCGGACAAAACCGTTTTCACGATGTGATGTCGGGCATCGACCGCGCTTTTGAAATTGGCTATGAACAAATCAAAGTGAATGTGGTGCTGCTTAAAGATCTAAACAGTCAGCAATTGCCACAGTTTCTTAATTGGATAAAAGATAGGCCAATACAGCTGCGTTTTATCGAGTTAATGAAAACCGGAGAAATGGATGAGCTGTTTGATAAACGCCATGTGTCTGGAGTATCGATACGTAATCACTTGATTGCGAATGGCTGGCTACTAAAGCTAAGAGAAGCCAACGATGGGCCAGCTCAAGTGTTTATCCACCCAGACTATGACGGTGAGATAGGGTTAATCATGCCGTATGAAAAAGGCTTTTGCTCTACCTGTAACCGACTGCGCGTTTCAGCAATGGGTAAACTGCATTTGTGTCTTTTTGGAGAAGAAGGGTTAGAGCTTCGCGATCTCATGCAAGAAGACCAGCAAGAACAAGAGCTTATCGCTCGCATCTCGCAAGGTCTAAAAGTTAAAGACGTCAGTCACCACCTCGACCAGAATAACCCTGGGGCCACCCCACATCTGGCGTCGATTGGCGGCTGAGTTAATTACCTCGATTGGTATCACCTCGTTTAATTTAAATTATAAATAGTACAAAGGAATTGAGACTTATGGGACACGCTCATGACGATTTTACGCCGGCAAGTATTGCGGTTTTAACGGTATCTGACACTCGCACAGAAGAGACGGACACCAGTGGTGGCTATTTAGTGGATCAGCTTAAAGCAACGGGTCACAAGTTAGCAGATAAGAAAATTGTAATTGATGACGTTTATAAGATTCGCGCAATCGTCTCACAGTGGATTGCCGATGAGTCTGTAGATGCCATCTTGCTAACTGGTGGCACAGGCTTTACTGCCCGTGACTTTACCCCAGAGGCACTGACTCCTCTATTTGATAAGCAAGTGGAAGGTTTCGGTGAATTATTCCGCGCGGTTTCTTATGAAGAAATTGGCACTTCAACCATTCAATCGCGCGCCATTGGCGGTTTTGCCAACCGTACCGTTATTTTAGCCATGCCGGGCTCAACAGGTGCTTGTCGTACAGCTTGGACTCGCATTATTAAGGATCAGTTAGATTCGCGTCATAAGCCGTGTAACTTCATGCCACATATTGGGAAGTAACGTCGAATGAGTGAATTAACCCATATCAATCAAAATGGCGAAGCGAACATGGTGGATGTGTCGGCAAAAGCGGATACGGTCCGCGAAGCACGCGCTGAAGCTATTGTGACTATGTCTGAGCAAACCTTGTCCCTGATATTAAGTGGTGAACATCATAAAGGTGATGTATTTGCTACTGCGCGCATTGCGGGCATTCAAGCGGCCAAGAAAACGTGGGACTTAATTCCCCTTTGTCATCCATTGTTGCTGTCTAAAGTGGAAGTGCAACTGACACCACTACTAGAAAGCAATCAAGTGAGAATTGAGTCTGTTTGCAAGCTGGCCGGTAAAACAGGCGTTGAAATGGAAGCGCTGACCGCAGCTTCTGTAGCGGCGCTGACCATTTATGACATGTGTAAAGCGGTACAAAAAGATATCGTTATTTCGCAAGTTAGACTGCTAGAGAAAAGCGGCGGAAAATCAGGACACTTTGAGGCGAGCCTATGATTAAAGTGGTATTTTTTGCGCAAGTGCGTGAGCTGGTGGGGCAGGATGAAGTGCTTATTGATAGCCAAAGTGCCTCAGTCGAGGATATTCGTCAGCAATTAATGGCTCGCGGTGATAAATGGGCGCTAGCGCTTGAGTCGGGCAAGTTATTAGCTGCGGTTAACCACACAATGTCACCGCTAGATACTTTGGTTAAAGCGGGCGATGAAGTGGCGTTTTTTCCTCCGGTAACAGGTGGCTAATATGGATAGAGTGTTGGTTCAAGAACAAGATTTCGACCTTGCTGAAGAATACGCCCTATTAGGCGAATCCTCATCTATCGGCGCTGTGGTTACATTTGTAGGAAAAGTACGAGATTTCAACCTTGGTGACAACGTCATCGGATTGCATTTACAACACTATCCGCAGATGACCGAAAAAGCATTGCATGAAATTTGCTTAGAAGCGCGCGCTCGCTGGCCCTTAGATAAGGTGACGGTGATCCACAGAGTAGGGGATTTAGATATTGCCGACCAAATCGTGCTGGTGGGTGTGTCTAGTGCGCACAGAGATGCGGCATTTGCCAGCTGTGAATTCATCATGGACTACCTAAAAACTAAAGCTCCTTTTTGGAAAAAAGAGCGCTTAACCAATGCATCTCGTTGGATAGAGTCTCGTGAATCCGATCAAGAATCTATGCAGCGATGGTAGTTATATAAGTTTACGCTAATGTGATCTGAGTCACAGATTTTTTAAATATTACAAAGCCCCAGTATTTCTGGGGCTTTTTTGATCTAGCTCATAAAATTTGATTAAAATTTACATTTTGTTTCTAAAATTTACCTTTGCTTTATGTAATGGCTTTTGGCTTTTGGTTTTCATTTTATGATTGATTGGTTAATGAAGTGTTGGTTGCAGTCCCTTAAATAGTGATCTCTATCACTCTTTTTTGATAAAAAGTGCAACAATTTAAGTCTGTTTTGATTTTTGTTGTTTAGATCACTGAATTTTTTATCTTGGTCGGAATTTAGTTCTGAAATATTGACCTATGCAGGAGTTTAAGTACTGCGGCATGACATTTTTATGGCAAATACTTTCAAGGATTGGTAACTTTGTTTCCATTCTTTATGTCTTATAGCCTTTTATATAATTTTACGGACACAAAATAGATAACAACAATGGCTATAGGTCCGCGTAAGGAATTCATGGATGCAACATTAAAAAACTGGAGTTTATTTGCATGTATAAAAATAAAATCACCCAAGGACTTCTTCTTGGAGCTAGCCTAGCCGTGGCTGCTACTTCTTTCTCCACTATTGCAGCACAAGTACCGGAAGGTACTAAGCTTGCTAAAGTTCAAGAATTGGTTCGAGGTAATGGTACCGAAGTCGCTTCTATTGACCCTCACAAAACTGAAGGTGTGCCTGAGTCGCACGTTATTCGTGACTTGCTAGAAGGTCTAGTAAACCAAGATGCAGACGGTAATACCGTTCCTGGCGTAGCAACAAGCTGGGAAACGACAGACAATAAAACATTTACATTCCACCTACGTAAAGAAGCAACATGGTCAAATGGCGACCCTGTAACTGCACAAGATTTTGTGTATAGCTGGCAACGTGCGGTAGATCCGGCAACAGCATCGCCGTACTCATGGTATTTAGAAATGACTACTATGACTAACGCCGCTGACATCGTTGCAGGAAAGAAAGACAAATCAACTTTGGGTGTTAAGGCAATTGATGACCATACACTTGAAGTACACCTAGATACACCACTGCCATACTTCGTAATGATGACTGGTCATACAACGATGAAGCCGGTTAATAAAGCGGTTGTTGAAAAGTATGGTGATCAGTGGACTCGCCCTGCAAACTTTGTAGGTAACGGCGCATTTGTGGTAAACAAATGGGTAGTAAACGAGCGTCTAGAGCTGACTCGTAACGAGAAATACTGGGACAACGCACATACTGTTCTTAATAAGGTGACTTACTTGCCGATTGAGAACCAAGTATCAGAAATGAACCGTTTCTTGTCTGGCGAAATTCAGATCACTAACGAATTGCCAACAGAGCACTTCCGTCGCCTACAGAAAGAGCATCCTGAAGCGGTGAACGTGAAAGGTAACTTATGTTCTTACTACTACGGATTTAACAACGCTAAAGCACCATTTGATGATGTTCGTGTTCGTAAAGCGCTTTCTTACGCTATCGACCGTGACGTAATCGCAAAAGCGATTCTTGGTCAAGGTCAAAAGCCAGCTTACTTCCTAACGCCTGAGATCACAGCGGGTTTCCACCCTGATCTTCCAGCTTACGGCAAGATGACGCAAAAAGAGCGTATTGCAGCGGCTAAAGAGCTACTTGCAGAAGCAGGCTTTGATAAGGGCCACCCACTAGAGTTTACTTTGTTGTACAACACCTCTGAAAACCACAAGAAGATTGCAACTGCAATTCAATCTATGTGGAGAAAAGATCTGGGTGTGAAGATCAAACTTGAAAACCAAGAGTGGAAAACGTACCTAGATACGCGTCGTGAAGGTAACTTCGATGTGACTCGTGCAGGTTGGTGTGGTGACTACAACGAAGCGTCTAGCTTCTTGTCACTAATGCAATCTAACAACAGCTCAAATGATCCTAAGTACCACAGCGATACTTATGACGCATTGATGGCGAAAGCTATGCTAGCAACAAGCGATGCACAGCGTGAAGATATCTACAACCAAGCGGAGCAACAATTGGCAACCGATATGCCAATCGCACCGATTTATCAGTACGTTACTTCTCGTCTTGTCTCTCCTACAGTAGGCGGATACCCAGCCAATAATGCTGAAGACAAGATGTTCTCTAAAGATATGTACATCATCGCTAAGTAATTACTTACGTTTAAAAACAATAATATGACCGACCTGCATGTGCGCAAGCGCATGCAGAGTCTTTTTACTTTTTTTTATTTTTGTCACAGACTGGAAGAATCATGTTTAAATTCATTGCTAAACGGATATTCGAAGCAATCCCAACATTACTGGTTCTCATTACGATATCCTTTTTCTTGATGCGCTTTGCGCCAGGTAACCCTTTCTCAAGTGAACGACCATTGCCTCCTGAGGTTATGGCAAACATAAATGCTAAGTACGGCCTAGATAAGCCAGTGCTTGAGCAGTACAGCACTTACCTGACTAACATCCTACAGGGTGATTTTGGACCATCATTTAAATATAAAGATTACACAGTAAATGAGTTGGTAGCTGACGCTCTGCCGGTTTCCGCTAAGATTGGCTTCTTCGCATTTATTTTCACCGTTATCATGGGGGTCACGGTCGGCACCATAGCCGCACTGCGGCAAAACACCTGGCTCGACTACTCGATAATGGCGACCGCTATGCTCGGGGTGGTGATGCCCTCATTTGTACTCGCGCCGGTATTGATTTACCTATTCTCAATTAACCTAGGTTGGTTCCCAGCAGGTGGCTGGCACAGCGGAGGTTGGGAGTACATAGTATTGCCTGTAATTGGCATGTCATTGCTATACGTTGCGACTTTTGCACGTATTACTCGTGGCTCAATGATTGAAACTCTAAACAGTAACTTCATCCGCACCGCTCGCGCGAAAGGATTGAGCTACCGTTACATCGTCTTTAAACATGCACTAAAACCTGCACTGCTACCGGTTGTATCTTACATGGGGCCTGCGTTTGTCGGCATCATTACCGGTTCAGTTGTTATTGAAACCATCTTTGGTTTACCAGGCATTGGTAAACTGTTCGTTAACGCCGCCTTTAACCGAGACTACTCATTGGTTATGGGGATCACAATTTTAATCGGGTTCTTGTTTATCCTGTTTAACGCTGTGGTGGATATTCTACTGGCCGCTATCGATCCTAAGATTCGCTTCTAAGAAAGGAATTATGCATGTTATCTAAAAAAGAAAATCTAGAAGCGATTGAAAAGTTCTCAGAGAACCTTGAAATTGAAGGTCGCTCGTTATGGCAAGACGCCCGCATTCGTTTTATGCGCAATAAAGCGGCGATGGTGAGCTTGTTTATTCTAGCCTTAATCACTTTGGCAGTTATCTTCCTACCTATGGTGTCTCAGTACGCGTATGACGATACTGACTGGTATGCCATGCATGCTGCACCTTCTATGGAGCATTGGTTTGGTACTGATAGCCTTGGGCGCGATTTGTTTGTGCGTACCTTAGTCGGTGGCCGAATCTCATTGATGGTGGGTGTATTGGGCGCACTGGTTGCGGTATTGATTGGTACTTTGTACGGCGCAGCGTCAGGCTTCATTGGCGGACGTACTGACCGTATTATGATGCGTATTCTAGAAATCCTATACGCGGTTCCTTTCATGTTCTTGGTGATCGTATTGGTCACCTTCTTTGGCCGAAATATCGTGTTGATATTTGTGGCTATCGGCGCGATTGCTTGGCTTGATATGGCACGTATTGTGCGTGGTCAAACCTTGAGCTTGCGCAGTAAAGAGTTCATCGAAGCGGCGCACGTTTGTGGTGTAAGCAAGTGGCGCATTATTACTCGCCACATTGTGCCAAACGTACTGGGTATTGTAGCGGTTTACTCAACCCTGCTTGTACCAAGTATGATTTTGACTGAATCATTCCTATCTTTCCTTGGTCTAGGCGTTCAAGAGCCGATGACAAGCTGGGGGGCATTGCTACAAGAAGGTGCTCAAACAATGGAAGTGGCTATTTGGCAGCTGACATTCCCGGCCTTGTTTATGGTCGTAACCCTATTTTGTTTCAACTACGTGGGCGATGGCTTACGTGATGCACTTGATCCAAAAGACAGATAAGAACAATAAGGAATTCAGTGATGAGCAATTTATTAGATGTAAAAGACCTGAGAGTAGAGTTTTCTACTCAAGACGGCACAGTAACCGCGGTAAACGATTTAAACTTCTCGCTTAAAGCGGGTGAGACTTTGGGTATCGTGGGTGAGTCAGGCTCTGGTAAATCACAAACCGTGTTTGCGATTATGGGTCTGCTGGCAAAAAATGGCATTATCAAAGGCAGTGCGAAGTTTGAAGGTAAGGAAATCCTAAACCTTCCAGAAAAAGAGCTAAACAAGGTTCGCGCAGAACAAATCGCCATGATCTTCCAAGATCCAATGACCTCACTTAACCCTTACATGAAGGTGAGTGATCAGTTGATGGAAGTGTTGATGCTGCATAAAAACATGGGTAAGTCAGAAGCGTTTGAAGAATCTGTACGCATGTTAGAAGCGGTAAAAATTCCTGAGGCGCGTAAGCGTATTACCATGTATCCGCATGAGTTCTCAGGCGGTATGCGTCAGCGTGTGATGATTGCGATGGCGTTGCTATGTCGTCCAAAACTTTTGATTGCCGATGAACCAACAACGGCATTGGATGTAACCGTTCAGGCGCAGATCATGGATTTGCTGAACGAGCTAAAATCGGAGTTCAATACCTCAATTATCATGATCACGCACGATCTGGGCGTGGTAGCGGGTTCTTGTGACAAAGTATTGGTGATGTACGCGGGCCGAACTATGGAATATGGCACAGTAGATGAAATCTTCTACTCGCCAAGTCATCCATACGCAGAAGGTCTATTAAGAGCGATTCCTCGTTTGGATTCAGAAGGTGAAATTTTGCCAACGATCCCGGGTAACCCGCCAAACTTATTGCGTTTGCCACCAGGTTGTCCTTATCAAGAGCGCTGTCACCGCGTAACTGATCGCTGTAAGAGCGAGTCACCGATCCTCACTCCATTTGGTGAGGGACGTCAACGCGCATGTTTTTCTGATCACGAGGCTTGGACACGATGAGCACATCACCAATGAATGATAAAAATTTACTACTGGATGTGAAATCACTAAAGGTTCATTTTCAGATTGCGTCTAAATCGGCTTGGCCTTGGAGCAAACCGACACCACTTAAAGCGGTAGACGGCGTTAATGTTCGCCTTTACGAAGGGGAAACTCTGGGCGTGGTTGGTGAGTCTGGTTGTGGTAAGTCTACTTTTGCTCGCGCGATTGTGGGTTTAGTGGAAGCCACAGAAGGCGATATTGTTTGGCTTGGTCAAGACCTGACTAAGATGCACGAAGTGCAGCGCCGTGAAACGCGCAAAGACATCCAAATGATCTTCCAAGACCCGCTAGCATCACTTAACCCGCGTATGACCGTAGGGGATATCATTGCTGAGCCATTGCAAACCTTCTATCCAAAGCTAAGCAAGGATGAAGTGAAGCAAGAAGTGAAAAAGATGATGGACAGAGTGGGCTTGTTGCCTAACGTTATTAACCGTTATCCGCACGAGTTCTCTGGCGGTCAGTGTCAACGTATCGGTATTGCCCGTGCCTTGATTCTAAAGCCTAAGATGATCATTTGTGATGAACCTGTATCGGCGTTAGACGTATCGATTCAGGCGCAGGTAGTTAACCTTCTTAAAGAGCTACAAAAAGAATTTGGTTTAAGCTTAGTGTTTATTGCGCACGATTTGTCAGTGGTTAAACACATTTCAGATCGCGTATTGGTAATGTATTTAGGCAATGCGGTAGAGCTTGGCGAGTCAGACAAACTGTTTGCTCATCCTAAACACCCATACACTCGCGCTTTAATGTCAGCAGTGCCAATTCCTGATCCTAAGCTTGAGCGCGCGAAGAAGATTGAGATGCTAGAAGGTGATTTACCGTCACCAATGAATCCGCCTTCTGGTTGTGTATTTAGAACGCGTTGTCCGGTAGCAACCGAAGCGTGTGCTAAAGAAAAACCGACCCTTGAAGGGGATGATATCCACGCGGTTTCTTGTTTTCACTCCTATTAATCTTTTTCGGCTGTGACAAGCCAGAGCGTGTTGTGTATGCAGCACGCTCTTTTTTGTTTATGCAAATGCAATGCTAATTCCACTCTCTTATTATTGCTATAAGTCGTTATTCTATAATCAAAAATTACAATTACTGCTTATACTGAATAAAGGTCAATTTAGGGAGTAAGTAATGGGTAAGTTAGTCGAAGGAAAATGGCAGGACATCTGGTACGACACTAAAGCAAGCCGTGGGAAATTTGTACGCGAAGATGCGGGGTTTCGTAATTGGGTACAAAATGCTGAGGATGCGCCTTTCAAGCCAGAATCAGGTCGATACCATTTATACGTCTCCTTAGCTTGTCCTTGGGCGCACAGAACATTGATCTTTCGAGCCATAAAAGGGTTAGAAGAGCACATATCAGCCAGTATTGTCAGCCCAGATATGCTCAGTGAGGGCTGGGAGTTTGATGTGCCTGATCCTCTGTATGGTTTTGATAAACTTCATCAAATTTACACCAAAGCCAAATCTGATTATACAGGTCGTGTGACCGTCCCTGTGTTGTGGGATAAACAGCAACACACCATCGTTAGCAACGAATCCTCTGAAATTATCCGTATGTTTAACAGTGAATTTAATGCGCTGACAGGCAATACACTGGATTTTTATCCTCAAGCATTACGCCAACAAATAGATGAGTGGAATGACTACATCTATCCCAATATCAACAATGGGGTCTATCGCTGCGGCTTTGCCACCACGCAACAAGCGTATGTTGAAGCTTATGACGCATTATTTGCCGCATTAGATAAAATTGATGAGCATCTCGCTACGCATCGTTATTTAACCGGCAGTCAACTCACCGAAGCCGATTGGCGTTTGTTTACCACATTGGTGCGCTTTGATGCGGTGTATGTGGGGCACTTTAAGTGCAATAAAAAACGCATTAGCGATTACCGCCGCCTGCAAGGTTATTTAAAAGAGTTGTATCAAGTGAGTGGGGTGGCAAAAACCACCAATATTGCCGAGATCAAGCGTCACTATTACTTCAGCCATACTGGCATAAACCCAACTCAAGTGATACCGCAAGGGCCAGATCTAGATTTTGAATCCGAGCATAACCGAGATTTGGTTTAGTCGATTTTTGATATTATTTATAGAAGCACATACAAAAACACCCGCTCAGTGAGCGGGTGTTTTCATTGAAGTGGTGGTGGGAGATGGATTCGAACCATCGAAGGCAGTGCCGTCAGATTTACAGTCTGATCCCTTTGGCCGCTCGGGAACCCCACCAGGGTATTTTTATACTTAATTAATGGTTTCCCAACCCGCTTAATCAAGTGTCCTTAACTGACGTACTCAATAGAGAGTGTCAATTAAGAGAATGTGGTGGTGGGAGATGGATTCGAACCATCGAAGGCAGTGCCGTCAGATTTACAGTCTGATCCCTTTGGCCGCTCGGGAACCCCACCAGGGTATTTTTATACTTAACTAATGGTTTCCCAACCCGCTTAATCAAGTGTTCCTAACTGACGTACTCAATAGAGATTGTCAATCAAGAGAATGTGGTGGTGGGAGATGGATTCGAACCATCGAAGGCAGTGCCGTCAGATTTACAGTCTGATCCCTTTGGCCGCTCGGGAACCCCACCAGGGTATTTTTATACTTAATTAATGGTTTCCCAACCCGCTTAATCAAGTGTTCCTAATTGACGTACTCAATAGAGAGTGTCAATCAAGAGAATGTGGTGGTGGGAGATGGATTCGAACCATCGAAGGCAGTGCCGTCAGATTTACAGTCTGATCCCTTTGGCCGCTCGGGAACCCCACCAGGGTATTTTTATACTTAATTAATGGTTTCCCAACCCGCTTAATCAAGTGTCCTTAACTGACGTTCTCATTAGAGATAATCAATCAAGAGAATGTGGTGGTGGGAGATGGATTCGAACCATCGAAGGCAGTGCCGTCAGATTTACAGTCTGATCCCTTTGGCCGCTCGGGAACCCCACCAGGGTGTTTTTATACTTAAGAATAGTTTTCCCAACTCTCTCCTCAAGTTCGGTGCGAATAATATCCAGAGGGAGTTTTTCTGTAAAGGATTTTCTTAAAAAAACAGTTCATATGCCCGAATTTTGCTCGGAATGGCTAAAAACCGTCACTTTCTTGGTCGTTTGAGGGGCTAGTTGCATATTATTTTTGAATAAAATTAGTCAGATAATGCGATAAAACGGAAATACTTTACATTGATTGACGTTACTGTCATTAAGAGCTGATAAAATGGCGCGCAGAAGAGGACAATAATAATATGAACATGAAAAAAAACTCCCAGCCATTCTCAAAAAAACTTTCTCCAACAGCTGTTCTTTTAATTGGAGCTTTATTTTGCGCACCATCTTTTGCAAATAAACCTCCTAAAGCACCGACTCACGTTGCAGTAACAACTCAAGCCGTGGGTGTTCATCATATTTCACAAACCTTATCCTTAGTGGGTAAACTTCAAGCATCTCAATCGGTCATTATTGCACCTGAAGTCAGTGGTACTATTGAGCGTATTGCGGTAAGAACGAATCAAAGCGTCAAAAAAGGCCAAGTCTTAGTTGAACTGAGCAAGGATAAAAGCAAAGCTACTGTTGCTGAAGCGCAAGCTTACTTAAATGACGAACAACGTAAACTTAACGAGTTTGAACGCTTAAGAAAGAGTGCGGCAATTACCTTGACTGAAATTGAAGGTCAAAAAGCCAGTGTTGATATTGCCAAGGCAAGATTAAACGCCGCCAAGGCAGAGCTTAACGAACGCACACTTACCGCCCCATTTTCTGGCCACATTGGCTTTGTAGATTTCAGTTTAGGTAAGTTCGTCAATTCTGGTACAGAACTTTTAACCTTAGATAACACTTCAAAAATGGAACTGGACTTACAGGTTCCTGAAAACTATTTACCTATGTTACGCACTGGTATGGCTGTTTCTGCTATTTCTAGTGCTTGGGGAGACGAAGTCTTTACCGGCAGTTTGCAGGGCATCGATTCTCGAGTAAACCCTGACACGCTAAACCTGCGTGTGCGTATCAACCTTGATAACAATCACCAAAAACTAAAACCGGGCATGTTGGTGAAAGCCACCATGAAGTTCCCAGAAATTGAAGCGGCTATCATTCCGGTACAAGCATTGCAGTACCTAGGTACGAAGCGTTTTGTTTATGTTGTCGGAAAAGACAACCGTGCAGAGCGTCGTGAAGTGTTCTTAGGCACTCGTGTAGAAAATGAAGTGGTGATTGAAAAAGGCTTAAACCTTGGCGAAACCATTGTAGTACAAGGTGTTGTCAATATGCGTGATGGCGTCGAAGTAAAAGATGTAAACGCAAAAGATGCCAATGATAAAAAAAGTAGCAAGCCTAAAGATGGCAAAGCAAAAGGCGCAAAAAAGAGCAGCGAGGTAGGTAAATAATGCTGTTATCTGATATTTCAGTTAAACGTCCCGTTGCGGCCGTTGTACTGAGCTTATTACTGTGCGTGTTTGGCATAGTGTCATTTTCCAAGCTTTCCGTGCGTGAAATGCCGGATATTGAAAGCTCAGTAGTATCAATTAGTACCCGCTATGAAGGGGCATCGGCCACCATCATTGAAAACCAAGTCACGTCAGTGATTGAAGATCAGTTAGCGGGTATTAGTGGTATAGATGAAATCACCTCTACCACACGTAACAGTATTTCTCGTATATCTGTTACCTTCGATCTTGGTTACGACTTGAATACCGGCGTGAGTGATGTGCGTGATGCGGTCGCTCGTGCAGCCAACCGCCTGCCTGATGAAGCGGACTCCCCAACGGTGTATAAAAATAACGGCAGTGGCGAAGCGTCAATGTACGTTAACTTGAGTTCTGACTATCTAGATAGAACTGAGCTGACCGATTATGTAGACCGAGTGCTACTTGACCGCTTTAGTCTATTGTCTGGGGTAAGCTCAGTCGATGTATCGGGCGGCCTATATAAGGTAATGTACGTTAAGCTCAAACCTACTTTAATGGCAGGTAGAGGCGTAACAACGGCTGACATTACCGCGGCATTAAAAGCGGAAAACATCGAAAGCCCAGGTGGTGAAGTGCGAAATGACGCCATTGTGATGTCAGTGCGCACCGATCGTACCTACAACAACGAAAAAGATTTTAACTATTTAGTGGTGAGAAACGCCGCTGACGGTACGCCTATCTATCTAAAAGATGTGGCAGACGTTTATCTCGGTGCTAAAAACGAAGATTCAACCTTTAGAAGTGATGGTGTGGTTAACGTCAGCTTAGGCATTATTCCTCAGTCTGATGCAAACCCACTCGATGTAGCTACAGCGGTTCATAAACAAGTCGCGGATATTCAGCAGTTTTTGCCAAAAGGCACTCGCCTAGCGGTTGATTATGATTCAACGGTATTTATCGACCGTTCTATTTCTGAGGTTTACAACACCCTTTATATTACTGGCGGCCTTGTGATCTTAGTGCTCTATATCTTTATAGGGCAGGCGAGAGCAACCTTGATACCGGCAGTAACGGTACCTGTGTCGTTGATTTCGTCCTTTATTGCCGCTTATTACTTTGGCTTTAGTATCAACCTGATCACCTTAATGGCGTTGATCCTTTCCATTGGTCTGGTGGTCGATGACGCCATTGTGGTGGTGGAGAACATTTTCCACCATATCGAACGTGGCGAAACGCCATTATTAGCCGCTTATAAAGGGACGCGCGAAGTAGGGTTTGCGGTTATTGCGACCACATTGGTGTTGGTGATGGTATTTCTGCCGATTTCCTTTATGGATGGCATGGTAGGTTTGCTGTTTACTGAGTTTTCCGTATTGCTGGCAATGTCCGTGTTGTTCTCATCACTCATCGCTTTGACTTTAACCCCAGTATTGGGCAGTAAAATCTTAAAAGCGAACGTAAAACAAAACCGTTTTAACAAAGGTGTTGAGTGTTTATTTGGTAAGTTAGAACGCTTATATCGTCGCTTGTTGGCGGTTGCCCTAAGATTTAAATGGGTGGCACCTATCGTTATTGTGAGCTGTTTTGCAGGCTCCTATTATTTGATGAAATCGGTACCGGCGCAGCTTACGCCACAAGAAGACCGCGGCGTATTATTTGCCTTTGCAAGAGGCGCAGATGCCACCAGTTATAACCGCATGGCGGTGAACATGGATGTCATCGAATCACGCTTGAAGCCGCTGCTTGGTAAAGGGTTATTAAAATCCTTCTCTATCCAGTCTCCGGCATTTGGCGGTAACGCTGGTGACCAGACTGGCTTTGTTATCATGATCTTAGAAGATTGGGCAGACCGTGATTTATCTGCAGGGCAAGCGTTGGGCGTTATTCGTAAAACATTAGCGGATATACCCGATGTAAAAGTATTCCCTATGTTACCCGGCTTTAGAGGTCGCTCGAGTGAACCTGTGCAGTTTGTGCTTGGCGGCTCCGACTATAAAGAGCTAGAAAAGTGGGCGGACGTTCTTAAAAACGAAGCCGATGCTAGCCCGTTTATGGATGGCGCAAGTACCGATTATTCAGAGAAAACACCGGAACTGGTGCTGTCTATTGATAAAGAGCGCGCCGCAGAATTGGGCATCAAGCAAAGTGATATTTCAGATACTTTAGAAGTGATGCTTGGAGGCAAGAGCGAGACGACCTATGTAGATAAAGGGCAAGAGTATGACGTTTATCTGCGCGGCGATGAAAACAGCTTTAATAGCAGTGCTGACCTTAGCCAAATCTACTTACGAACCGCTAAGGGCGATCTGGTGACACTGGATTCGGTGACCAAGGTGAACGAAGTAGCCTCTGCTATACGTCTTTCTCACTACAATAAACAGAAATCGATTACGGTCAAAGCCAACTTAGTTGAAGGCGCGACACTCAGTGACGCACTGGATTACTTAGACCAAAAAGCTATTGAGGTGCTACCAAGCGATATCTCAGTGTACTATTCTGGCGAGTCAAAAGACTTTAAAGAAAACCAATCTTCGATTGTGATGGTGTTTGGCCTAGCATTGCTGGTGGCGTACTTAGTACTCGCAGCGCAGTTTGAGAGCTTCATTAACCCACTGGTGGTTATGTTTACCGTACCTATGGGGATATTTGGCGGTTTCTTAGGCTTAGTGATTATGTCGCAAGGGCTGAATGTGTATAGCCAGATAGGGATGATCATGCTCATTGGTATGGTGACCAAAAACGGCATCTTGATTGTTGAGTTTGCCAACCAATTGCGTGATAGAGGCGTTGAGTTTGAACAAGCCATTATCGATGCAGCGGCAAGGCGTCTACGACCAATCATGATGACTGCGTTTACTACCTTAGCAGGCTCAATACCACTGATCTTCTCAACCGGTGCTGGTTACGAAAGCCGAGTTGCAGTAGGTACAGTGATCTTCTTTGGTATGGCATTTGCAAGTTTGGTCACGCTATTTGTTATCCCTGCTATGTACCGACTACTGTCGTTTAACACCAAAGCGCCAGGGCATGTAGAAGAGTTACTAAACCAAGCTATCGACCAAGATACTAAAGGACGCATTAGCCACTAGGTGACGTGATAAGCTTCGTTAATAAGCGATAAACGTACTAAAAATGCCGTTCACAGTGAGTGAATGGCATTTTTTTTGAAGAATAGGTTATTGATTCCACAAATGAAAAGTCGCGTAACTTCCATAGGGGCTAACATTGTCAGCGGTGAGGTGGGGAAATTTAGCCAGTGCTTTGTTAACTACTAAATCATTGCTTAAAAAGCAGTTCTTTTCTGATAGACCTCTTAATTGCACGTATTGAATTGTCCAAGGGCCGATACCTTTGATGGCAAGCCATTGGCTTGGGTGTGCTTGCGGGGATTCAATAATAAATTCTGCCAGTCTGTTTAGTGTTTCTTTACGTCGCTGGGGCATTTTTAAGAAGGAAAGATCGGCTGTGGCGACGTGTTGTGGGCTGGGAAAGTGCTGGTGGTTGGTTAATTGCTTGGTGAAGTGATTTAAATGATTAATTGCCGCTGTCACTGATATTTGCTGTCCTAGCACGGCGCGTACGCCTGCTTCCCAAGTGCTCCATACTCCGGGAATGCGAATGCCGGTGCGTTTGATTAATGTGGGTGCTAGGGCGTGAAGGTGCTTTTCTATCGCCTCTAAGTCTGAGTCGAGATCAAACATTCTGCGCACTGCATTAATGAGTGGGTTAAGCTGCGAATCACTACTTAATTGATACTCTAGGGTAAGGGATTGAGGATGCTTTTGTGATAGCCGAAACCATATCGGCATCTTGTCTATTTGCGCATGTCGCGTGTATTGGTGGTTATCTATTTGCTCTAGATGCGAAATGGCGCGCCGCTGATAAAATTCCAGCATGTATTGCCAATCTAGCGCGCCTTTATAGCCAAGCTCTATAACATTCGGCTCCAAAACATTAGGTTCATTAGTAATCGGTTGAAAGTTATCAGGCTGGATGATCACTATTAAAGTCCCTAGGTCATGGGGCAGAGGATCTTAAAAATCCAAACCAATGCTCATTTGCAGTCCATCATAATCTGCATCATAGCGGCCGACTCCAGAAGTTGCGTAACCATAGATGTATTCAGCACGAAGCCAGTAATCGGCATTGATATTCCATTGCAAGCCTGCGCCAACGGTAAATACCGAGCCTGTGGTATCACCGACATCGACTCTAGAGCCTGAACTGATATCGTGCCCTTTAATATGTGTGGCGATGGCACTGGTGCGGCCAAAGATCTCAAGGGGAGTATCCCCGAGCTCACCGGTGGTTGCGATGAGAGACAGCCCTAACTCGTAGTAGTTGATTTCAAAGGTTTTAGCATCATCCGAGGACTCAGAGTAACGGAAAAACCCTTCCATACTGAAGTGTTCGTTAAAGGATTGACCACCTCCAATAATGAAGCTTGGGCTCGCAAAAGTGTCTGTTGAATCTCCATCCGGGGAGAAACCAACATCACCAACGCCAAGGTAAAAAGAGTTGTTGCCAGCAGCCGCTGCTGAGAAGGAAAGCAGGGCAGTAGAAAGTACGCTAAAGAGGCGAAGCTTGTTCATTGTCATCCTTTATTACGTGTTAGTATTAACAATACTGATACCAAAAATAGCTAAATACGAAACCATTAATCAAGTGTTTACCCTGTAATGATAACAATAATATTACACAAGGCTGTTGATTATTATTAAAAACGTTACCCAAAACGTTAGATAGTGACCTAAATGACAAGGAGAGGGACATTGACTCAAGCTAAGCACCTGCAATTATCACAACAAGAGCAAGAACAACTGGATGCGGCGGTATTTCGCCGTTTACTGGCGCATTTAGACAATAATAAAGATGTGCAAAATATCGATTTAATGATTTTGGCGGGGTTTTGCCGTAACTGCTTTAGCAAGTGGTACACCGCAGAAGCCAAAGATAAGGGGCTAGATTTAGACATAGATGATGCTCGTTTGCGAGTTTATGGCATGACGTACGATGAGTGGAAGCAAAATCATCAACTGCCTGCGACGCCGGAGCAATTGGCGGCTTTTGAGACAAAGAATAAGAAATAAACGGTTGCCAGTCTTTTAAAAAATTACAGCACCTCAATAAAAAAGTCCCTCAGCAATGCTGAGGGACTTTGAAGAGACGCGTTACTTAATAAAACCTAACTATGGGTTAGTATTTACAAGTAGAAGAGCCTAGGTTAACCCATACATCTTCAACACCAGGTTCATCACCTTGTGTCCACCATTTAGCCTGCCAGCGCGAACCGTTGTGGTTAGTTTGCTCTGTACCTGCGTATGCAATAGCTGCAGACCATGGTAGTTCGATTTCTGAAATCAGTTCCCAGCCTTCAGCAGTAGGGCTTGGTTCTGCTTGAGTCCACCATTTAGCTTTGTAAACAAGGCCTTTGTGGCTCACTGTTTCGTTAGTGTAGGTGTTACCTGCTTCCCATGCAGGGTAGTTTGGTGCTGCTGGATCTGTTGATGAACATTGGTTGCCGCCATCGGTATCGCCGTCACCAGAGTCGCCACCGTCGCCTTCACCGCCATCAGTATCACCGTCATCGCCACCGTTGTCTTCTTCGATGTTTGCAACGTGAACACGTGTTGTAGCGCTTGCTGACTCTTCGCCATCAGTGACTGTAACATCGATAGAGAACTGCGTATCAGCCGCCACTTCAGGAGCGGTTAGTACGATGCTGTTCTCATGTCCGCCATCAATAATAACGAAATCAGAAGGTACGTTCCAAGTGTATGCCAGTGAGTCGCCATCTGCGTCAGCTGCGTTTGCAAGCAGAGTAAACTGTGCATTTTCGTCAACGTAAACGGTTGGGGTAATAGCAATTGTTGGTGGTTGGTTTGTTACTTCAGCTGTGTTGGTAATCACAACGCTGTCAGAAGACGATGCGCCATCTGGATCAGCAACAGTTAATGTGAAGGTGTAAGACACATCAGCTTCTGTGAAAGGTACATCCACAGTTGGCTTAGCGCTGGTGTTATTAATAATAGTCACCGCGTTGCCGCCAGTTTGTTGCCAGCTAAAGGTAAGAGCTTCACCTTCAGGATCTGATGATAAAGAACCATCAAGAGTGACTGAAGCAGGGCCCGTTACAGTCTTATCAACACCAGCACGTGCGATAGGTGCACGGTTTGGTTGCTCAGGATCTGTAACAGAATCACCGTGGCCTAAACCTTCATGCATTGCGTTAATTAGGTCGCCGTTATCGCCATCCATTTCCCAGTGGAAAATACCCGCCATGCCATTTGCTAGCGCGTATTGTGCTTTCGCTTTAATAGAGCGAGGGTCATCATAAGTAATCAACTCGCCAGTTGATTCTTTGAATAGGTATGGTGCTTCTGCCGCTTCATCGTAGCCGTACACAAAACCTTGTGCTGCGCCGTGGTTTTCTGCGATATCACGGTAATCTAGTACGCCATTTTCCCAAGTGCCGTTGATAGGACCTGTTGCGTTACCAGTAAACGGATTGCCATCGGTAAAGCCGTGTACGCCAGACCAACCGCGACCGTATGCTGCGCCACCGATAACCATTTTCTCGATAGGAACGCCTTGCTCAAGAAGGATCTCTACGCCGCGAGACGTGTAGTATTCTGACTCATCAGGAACAGTGTTTACGCCTGATTTATGCAGTGCTGCTTGGTGGTTTAGAATGCTAGTGTTCCATGCACCATAGTAGTCGTAAGACATTAGGAAGATGTGGTCTAGGTATTTAGACGCTTCACCGTAGTCTACTACAGCCAGTTTATCGTGACCGATGTTGATAGCAGAGCCTAGCTCGTAGTAACGACCGTTTTTCTCGCCCAACTCGTCTAGCATTTCACGTAAGTCTTTCATCAAGGTTACGTAAGTTTGGCCGTCGATATCTTTGTTACCTAGGTTAGGGTTTGCACCGCCACCACCAGGGAATTCATAATCGATATCAACACCATCGAAGAATTTCCATGTTTCTAGGTATTCACGTACCGATTCAACGAATGTATGACGGATTTCATCATCATGCATGAAGAAGAATGGGTCAGATAGAGTCCAGCCACCGATAGAAGGTAGGATTCGTAGATCTGGGTTGGCTTTCTTAGCCGCCATCATTTGCGCAAAGTTACCTTTGTATGGCGCAGACCACTCTTCAGAACCTTTTAGAGGTATTTGTACAGCTGCCCATGGGTCATGGATAGCAACTTTAAAGTCTTCACGTCCAGCACAGGCATTTTGTAGTGCTTCAAACGAACCTTCGATAGTTTTCAACGAATCGTTTAGACCATGGCCACCACACATTGGCACAAAGCCGTAAATCATGCGGTTTAAGTTTTGTATTGGCGCTTTGTCGATAGGGTAATCACGACCGTAGACTGCCCACTCAACCACGTAAGTACCGACAATCTTGTCTGTCGTGTTTTCGTATGGCTTGTTGTTTTCAGTCCAAACTGTTTCTAGTGGTTCAATGTGGCTGCCGTCAGTATCTGCAATGGTCAATAGAGTTGTTTTCGAGCGGCTTACACCGTCTGCGTTTTCAAGCTCAATAGCCATGTCATAAAGACCGCCTTTGTTCATCTTAAAGACAGCTTTGTTTGCAGAAGCGTCGCCTTCCCACACTACGTTACCGTCAAGAAGGACACGAGCCGTATCAGCAGGGTCGCCAGTCCATACATCCCAAGTGACTTCAATGTCTAGCTCAGTATGTACAGCTTTAACAACTTTCTGGTAGGCAACAGCTTCTGGATCAACCTCAACCATTGCGTATGTGTGATCACCCCACGATAAAACGGGTTCACCAGGGGCTGCTGCAAATGTTGGTGCAGCAAAAATGGAGCCTATAATGGATAAAGATAAAAATGATTTGTTAAACATAAACGCTAACCTTAATAAAATAAAAGCATTTTCCATTGGGGGATATCTAGTTCGAACATCAAGATAAATTAGATAATATTCTTATTTTTATCCTGACTTTACTTATCATTAAAAAGTGAAATAAAAGGTAAATCTCAAGCAGTTTTTCAATGTAAGTGTTCGAAAGACAATTTGATTATGTATTCAAAATTATCATTATTAAATGAATAACTATTATTTCAGTCAATATATGCAACACAGTACGCAACTTAATAAAAATTCTTGCATAGAAAGCAATTCTATTTCAAAAATAGTTTATTTTTGTCACAAATTAATGATATAAGCACGACCAAAATTAACTGTGATCTAAGTGGTTTTTGGTGCTTTTAGATGAGATTAATCACAGTTTTGCTTATTTATGCCTTTATTTTCAATGTGTTAAGTGTGACCTGTGTAAATGCTTAATTTTTGACGAGAATCTAAATTATTTAATTTTAAGAGAAAAACAATGAGGTGATATTTATATTTTTTATAGTGTAAATAAAATATCTTTGTTAATTAAAATGGTGGGGATATATTAATTGAAAGGTGAGTTGTAAGTGATGTTTTATTATTGGAGGTAGAATCAGTTAGGTCTGAGTTACGTATATTAGCCATGCTAATTTATCTTATATAAAGAACTTTAATTTATAACATTATTTATTTTTAACTGTGTTCAATTAGGATCTCATACCATAAAAAGATGGCGTCGAATTATATAGGACGCCATCTGGAAATCAGAAGCTCGGGTATATTTAGTGATCTTGATTGTAATTGTTTATTTATTGCGCCATTAAGGTTTGTAAATGGTCGTTGCTTGGCTGGATGTCACCAATAGTTTGTGCGATCCATTGTGGGTTGTAGTAGGTATCTAGGTATCGTTCGCCACTATCACACAATAAGGTGACTATAGAACCTGTCTCTCCTTGGTCACGCATTCTTCGAGCCAGTTGAAACACGCCGTACAAATTCGTCCCAGTAGAAGGGCCTACTTTGCGTCCTAGTTTGCCGTGTAGCCATTGCATGGTGGCGATAGAGTGTGCATCTGGCACTTTAATCATTTCATCGACTACACCCGGAATGAAGCTAGGCTCCACTCTTGGTCTGCCAATACCTTCGATGTTACTGCCACTGTCATGGGTAATAGTGGCATCTTTATTATGGTAGTAGTCGAAAAATACCGAGTGAGTAGGGTCGACAACACACAGCTGGGTATTGCATTGCTGATAACGAATGAAGCGACCAATCGTTGCAGACGTGCCGCCAGTACCCGGACTCATCACTATCCAAGTAGGAACAGGATGTTGCTCTAGTTTCATTTGCTCAAAAATAGAGTTGGCAATGTTGTTGTTACCGCGCCAATCTGTGGCGCGTTCCGCGTAGGTAAATTGGTCCATATAGTGACCATCTAGCTCTTGTGCTAAACGATGAGATTCGGCGTAAATTTCATCAGAATGATCAACCAAATGCGCTTTACCGCCGTAAAACTCAATTTGTTGTATCTTTTTCTTCGCCGTACTTTTTGGCATTACCGCAATAAATGGCAAACCTAATAGACGAGCAAAATACGCTTCAGAAACCGCAGTGCTACCGGATGATGACTCAATGATTGGCGTTTTGGGGCCAATGTGACCATTACACAAGGCATACAGAAACAAAGAACGCGCTAAGCGATGTTTTAACGAACCGGTTGGATGAGTGCTCTCATCTTTAAGATAGATATCAATACCGGAAAAGGCTTCCACATCCAGTTTGATAAGATGAGTATCAGCTGAACGCTGATAATCGGATTCAATAATCTGAATCGCACGATTGGTCCAAGATCGAGTGCAAGTGTCTTCAGTGTTCATCATCGGCTTCCTAGGTATTATTGACGGTATACGTATAATTTAGCCTTAAATGCAGAGAAAAACTTACCTATCGATGTGCTCATTAGTCTAAAATAGAGAAAAATTTTCTACAAAAGTAAGGTTTTATGAAATGAATATCGATAAAACGGACAAGAAGTTACTCGCCTTACTACAAAAAGACGCCACTTTATCATTGAGCGATCTTTCTGAGGCGGTGAATTTGACCACTACGCCCTGCTGGAAGCGCTTAAAAAGGTTAGAAGAAGCGGGTGTGATTCAGGGGCGTGTAGCGCTGTTAGATCCGGAAAAGCTGGGTTTGGCGTTTACCTCCTTTGTGTTGATTAAAACCAGTGACCATTCCCATGAGTGGTATCAAATGTTTGTCGATAAAGTTTCAGAACTAGAACAGGTGATGGAGTTTTATCGAATGGCAGGGGATTACGATTACATGCTAAAAGTGCTGGTCAAAGACATGCAAAGTTTTGATGCTTTTTATAAAACGCTGGTTAATGTGGTGCCGGGCATTTCCAATGTGACTTCCACCTTTGCCATGGAATCCATCAAATACACTACCGAACTGCCGTTAGAGGGTGTTTGAATCACATAAAAAAGGCGAGACATTATGCCTCGCCTATATCAAATAGTATTGAACTAGATTTGCAGCTGAATAAGCGTGTTTTGTGATGGTGCTTTAGTCACTTTACTGACTGCCACAATCGAGATAAACGACAGAATAAACGCTGGTAGCAATTCGTAGAAGTATTCACCTTCAATGGAAACGTAATTCTTCACCACAAAGATACTGACCGCACCCACAATCATGCCTGTTACTGCGCCGGCTTTGGTAGTGCCTTTCCAGCATAGTGACAAGATCATCAATGGGCCAAAGGCTGCGCCAAATCCGCCCCATGCATAACCGACCATCGATAAGATAGAGCCATCATCGTTGGAAGCGATAATCAGTGCAAATACCGCAAAGCCAACCACGCCTAAACGGCTGATCCATGCTTTTTTGTTCTCATCAAGTTTGCTGATAAAGCCAACGTCTTCGGTAAGTGAAGAGGTAAGAACCAACAACTGAGAATCGGCAGTAGACATCACTGCCGCCAGTACCGCCGCTAAAATAAAGCCAGCAAATACAGGGTGGAATAGAGCATCAGTTAATGCCAAGAAGATGCGCTCTTTATTGCCATCTACGCCAGAGACGGCTTCTAACGGATGAATTGCATCATAACCAATACCAATCAAGGCGATAGAGATAGACAGCACTAAGGTTAAGATCATCCATGAAATGCCAATACGACGTGCTTTGGCGATGTTTTCAACTTTGTCGATACCGACAAAGCGCGCCAGAATGTGCGGCTGACCAAAATAGCCCAAGCCCCATGCTAACAATGATGCGGCGGTGATAAGACCTGTCGAGAACTCAAAGGCTTCTGGTTTTATGTCACTGATCACAACATTTGAATCGGCAATCACTGAATAGCCAAGCAGCATACAAAACGCCAGTGCGGCCAGCATTAAAATACCTTGTACTAAGTCAGTCCAACATACCGCCATGTACCCGCCAAGGAAGGTATACGAAATCACCACAAATGCGGTGACATACAGAGCCACTTCTTCAGTTGTGCCAAAGCTGTGAGCAAAGAGTAAGGTACCGCCTTTGAGTCCTGATGCTACATATAAAGTGAAGAAGAAAAGGATAACAATAGTAGAAACAGTTTTGATTAGACCGGTATTATCTTCAAATCGTTTAGATAAGAAGCTGGGTAGAGTGACCGTACTACTTGCTTCAGTTGCAACGCGCAGACGTGGCGCAACAATCAGCCAGTTTAGGTAAGCACCTAAGGTTAAACCGACGCCAATCCAAACGCCTTCAACTAGCCCACTTGCGAAAACAGCGCCAGGTAAGCCTAGCAATAGCCAACCACTCATATCAGAAGCGCCCGCGCTGACCGCTGAGGTGACAGGGCCTAGTGTGCGTCCACCAATAATAAAGTCTTGGTTATTGTGTGTTTTCTTCATCGAATAGTAGCCAATACCAAGCATTGCTGCGAGATACAGACCAAATTGTAAATAAATCATATACTGCCTTTACGTCCGTGGTTTAAAAGGTGTGAGTTATAAAAAGAACAACTGCTACGACAGTGTTACATGTTGTGTTGCAATTGTTAATTTATTTATTCATTTAGCCACGAAGTATCACTGAATTAAATGTTAATAATTGTTTGTAATTCAATGAGTTTTTTCGGTGTTCTGCGAAATGGCTAAGCTAAATTCGGCAAAGGCAGGGGTGAAATAGGCAATAGCCACGATGACAAAAAAGGGTGGCAAATTCATTGTCATTTACCTGATGAGAGTCGCGGAGAGCGTATGAGCGAAAATAAGGGAAGTGGTATTAAAGTGGGTTGTTTGAAATAAAATCGCTTTATAGGAACGCCACGCGCCAGCTTTTGTCAGCTAAGCCCAACAGCGTCCCTGTTTGGTTTTAGTTTTAGCTTTGACGCATGACACCTTCTTGAACGGCGCTTGCCACTAGATGACCAGCGCGGTTATACAGCTCACCACGAACCAATCCGCGAGAGTTGCTCGCCGTAGGGCTATCAATTACATACAACAACCAGTCATCCATCTTAAACGGACGATGGAACCACATGGAGTGATCTATGGTAGCAACCTGAAACTTGGGCGTTAGCAAACTGACCTGATGTGGATGTAGCGCCGTAACCAAAAATCCCCAATCAGAAGCATACGCCAACAGATATTGATGGATCAGTTGATCATCAGGCAGTTGACCGTTGGCTTTGATCCATAGGTACTGCTTAGGCTCTTCTTTGTGCGGTTTAAGTGGGTTAACCACTTTTACCGGACGCACTTCAATGGGTTTCTCGCCACAAAATACTTTTTGGATTTGCTCTGGCAAAAACTGCGCAATTTGTTGAGCAAGCTCTGTCTCCGAGGCAAAGTTCTCTGGCCCAGGAATATCAGGCATAGTGTTTTGATGTTCAAAACCAGGCTGATCGCCGTGATAAGACGCGGTGAGATAGAAAATAGGGCGTCCATTTTGAATTGCTTTTACTCGGCGAGTGCTAAAGGTTCTGCCGTCACGTAGATGTTCAACATCATAAATGATCGCTTTTTCAGGATCGCCCGGACGCAAAAAATAGCTATGAAATGAGTGCACACTTCTATCATTAGGAACGGTATAACGGGACGCAGAAAGTGCCTGTCCTAAAACTTGACCGCCATATACCTGAGGTAATCCAAGATGTTCACTTTCACCGCGGAACAATCCCAGTTCCAGTTGCTCTAGCTGTAAAAGTGTCAATAGTTTATTAAGTGTTTTACTCATCTGACCTCCGAGTTGATTTCAATCGAAAATACCCGCTAATACTCATTTAGACAAGTGCTAATTGTGATGAGCTGCAAAGTAATCTTGCTGAGACAGTGTTAATCAAAATAAGCCAGCGCAATGAGTTAGCGTGAATAAATAGGGTGGGGCAGGAAAACAGAACTGCTGAGAAGGGGACCGCAGCTTTACTTGGCGAAAGTATTGTAAAACTATCGCCAAGCAATAAATGCAACATATAAGTAACATCTAATAAAAAGTGATTCTAGATACGTTTTTGGCTATGGCTGCCAGCGAAACTGCTTTAATTTCACTTTTCCTGCGCGAGTAAACACAATACCTTCCTCCATCAACCGTGATTGTTGACGTTGTAAATCAGCCCCTTTTAAAGAAATCTCACCTTTACTGTTGATGACTCTATGCCATGGCAAGGCTGAGTCTTCGGGTAAATTGCCTAAAATAGCGCCTACCTGCCTCGCGTAGCCTGGAAAGCCTGAAAATTTAGCTATATCTCCGTAGGTACTTACCATACCTAAAGGAATTTGATTAATTAAAGCAAAGACATTGTGTTTAAAATGATGCATAATTGTAGGTGACTGTTAAATAAATTGAGGAATAAAAACAGTAGTCGCAAGGAGGCGAATATGATGTTTTCTACAGTTCAGTTCTTTATCACCACATTATTGGCGATAATATGTGCGCAATCCATTGATGTAAGCCAAGGCAATATCCCTGTTTTGGCTCTCGCTATTCCCGCACTTTGGATAATGTCGCGCTCACGCGCCTCGGGTATTTTTCTGCTAGTCGGACTGTGCCTATTTGGCTCCACGCTTGCCTATCAACCCACTGCGCTTTCTGTTTCCATGTGGATCTTGTTCCCGCTGTTAATGGTAGCATTTTCTAAGCGATGTACGAACAACGCACGTTGGGGCGTATTTAGCTTCTTTGTGTTTATGCAATCTGGGATCATTTACTCACAGATGCAAGGCATATTAAGTGGTGCACCCATCTTTACTTTACTGCAAATCGCTAGTGTTTCAATGATTTGGCTAGCAGCGGTGTCATGGAAGACATCCTCTAAACATAGCTGGTGGGCACTGTTTCTGGTATTGCCGTTACTGATGGCAGGCATGGCTCACGCCGCGCTTATCTCACTTACCATAGTAGGCATCATGGTATCGATGGAAAACATGGCAATAAGCAAATCCAAACTTCTAAAGCTGCAATGTTGGACCCTACCTACCGCCGCCTTTGCATCGCTCGTGGCAATGCCAAGCGGTAATGTACAAGGAATTGTACTGCTAGTGTGGCTATTGATATTAGCCGCAATTTGGATGACAGATTACATCTTGCGTATAAACGAAGAGCTTAGCGATTAAAGTTTCAACGCTTAGCGCTAAGTTATCAGAAAAGCTATAAAAAGCACTTGTATAAAGTCTGAGGATGATGAATAATCCAAGCACTTCTTTAGCAAAAGCATTTGTTGAAGTCGCTCTATGGGGGTTGGTCCTCTCGCAACAATAGTTCGTGAACTCGGTCAGGTCCGGAAGGAAGCAGCCGCAGCGAATGACTTGTGTGCCGGGATGTGGCTGGCCCCCACCCAATTCTACCTAGTTTCATTCTAAGTTCTTCATACTTAAAGATTTTCTTAAATTCTCTTATCAAACATTTTGCATTCCTCGATCGCGTTTAAGTTATTTTATCTTTTCTTTTCAATGCCGTTGTCGTTAACAAATCACTGTAATTTTCGAGCCTTGTTTAATGATTGATGCAAGATCGCGCTTTTTCTACAACAACCGTTAAAATCGACAGCTTTCTAATTACGCGATTAGGCTACAGCAATAGGGAACGGTTTAACTGCTTCAATTCAACCCTGTTCCTTTATATTGAGTAATTAGTTCTCGCCTGGGGTTAACCCTTTAAACAGCGCAAAGCTCCTCTAGATGTTATTTCTATTCTATATGGCGATATTTCACTACAAATAGCCGTCTTTTCGACACTCTATCCAGAGTTCATGTTGTTTCATCACCTTAGAAAAGAGTGCCCCTTGCAAATAGCCATTTAGCCATTTTCGCAACTTAGGGTAGGGGCTTTGACGGAAGTGCGACTTTTCAACTTTGGCGAATTTACGCATGAAAGGGAATAATGCAATATCCACTAGACTTTCGTTGTCGGAGAACAAATAAGTGTGCTTGCAGAGTCTTTCCTCAAGAGAATGCAAATATTGTTCACACGCTTGACGGCATTCATTCAGATTGTCGTCGTGGTAGCGTTTGGCGCAACTGTACGACTCCAATAAAGGGATAAAATTGTGTTCAAAATGGACAATGAAAGAGAGCATCAAAGGTAATGCCTGCGGGTCTTCTTGATGTAATAGGTCATCGGGATCATCTTGTCTCAACGCCCAGAGCATAATATCTAGGCTCTCATCTAAGATGAGGGGGTGGTTTGTTTCTTTTTGTTGTAAAACCAACACAGGCACACTCCCTTTAGGGGAAGCGATTAGCATTTCCTGTGGCTTGTTATCGAGTTTAATTGCTCGGATGAACACCTTTTGCCGGGCTTTGATAAGCGCTGTTCTTGCTCTCATAGCATAAGGGCAATGTTGTAAAGAATAGAGTATTGGTATGTTTTTCATATAGTTAAGTGTAGTGAATAAATTGCTCAAGCGACCTTTTAATTGCAATTTTTTCTTACTATGAACACAACTAGAGTTTTGAGGGTCAGTCCACGGGGTCAGGTCTTTCATTTTGCATTTAAAGATCTATTTTATGCAAAACGTAATACCTACCTCCATTATTCCTGCATTACTGAGAAGAAGACATGGCTACAGGCGACAGATAAGTTCTGGAAGAGGATGCTGTTACAGACGGGATACGAATCTATCGACTCTCAGTAATCACACGGTTTAAAAAACTCATTTAGAGGCAAAATCTGGTTAGATTGGTTGTAAGGATACAACCCCATTTAATGCGAAGATTTTGATTTACTGAATCACCTTCAGTCCAATCGAGTAATAAAGGTTTGCTCATCATCCACAAAAGCCACAAAGCCACAGTGATAAATAAACACCCGACCACGCCCCTCAACCAAGCAGGCAAGCTGTGGGTTCAAATCTTCTTCATTATTTCGACTTTGAAAAGTACCAGTATCAGTGATTACGCCATTAAGTGAAGGCAAATATCCATAACGGCGCTTGGCTTGATCGATCAAGCTCAACTCACTGGTGGTAGAGAAGCAAGAGGGGATTGTACCCGCATCTTCGATAAATAGAGTTTTCAGTTCTTCAAAAGCTGTAATCACCAGCCAGTCGATGTCGTTAACGCGATGGATAAACATTGTTGATAATACCTAGTTGAATGGTGATTCTGATGCGGAGATTCTATCATTATCTGGGGCAGGACGTAGTAGAGATTTAGGTGTTGAAGGTGGTGATGTAACTAGGCCTTTATGTTCTAAACCAAGCTTGGAATGTTATTTTCATTTACTGGAATCACTTTTGATAAATACGGTTAGATGAAAGAGTTTCAAGAAAAGAATATTGGATATGTTTATATCCTTGAGGTAGCGGATATTGAATTACCCGTATGCAAAATTGGAATGACGACGAGAACTCCGTATGAACGTTGTGATGAAATTAATTGCAGTTCCACGGGAGATTTTATTTGGTCAGTAGCACACTATATTGCCGTAGATGACTGTAGAAAATTAGAGTCTCTTGTTCATACTAAATTGGCTCCGTTACGTCAAAAAAAGAGAGAGTTTTTTAACTTAAGTGCTGAAGATGCAAATACAGCATTACTCTCAATATTTGACAAGCAAAGTGAAATTAAACGACTAACACTTGAAGAAATTAAGCCATTGAGTAAAGAAAAAACGGGTACAAAAAAGCATAAGAAAAGAGCGTTCAAGTGTGCTGACTTTGAATATGCTGAGCTCTTACAGCTATTTAATTCTTTGCTGAATGTTAAGGGAAGACCGTTTGGACAATTAAACAAGCCATATTTTGGTATAAGTGACGGTCATCAAGGAGTTCAGTGGAACTTGTCGGTATCAGTAGATACCGGTATCGCTGCTCTTGGTGTCAACCTAGAAGGTCTCAAATATAAAGACTGGCCGATATCAAAGTTTATCTTAACCGAACTAAATAAGCGTAGAATCTTCGAAATAATAGAGAAGATAGAAAATCCCAGCAGTGTATTTGTTAGATTTTCTAGAGATGCCTGGCAAGTCACATCAAGACCTAATATCGTTGAAAAGTACTTAGGGGGACAGGAATTTATGTGCTCTGCATTAGCCGAAGGGAAATGGGAAGAAACGCTTCGGGAAGCTTTAGAGTGTTTGAATGAAAAGAACAACTTTCAAGGCAGAACAAAGCAAATAGTCACCCTTGAAAACCCTCCTCGGAATGGGGAACAAATTCGTTTAATGGAAGTTTCGCCTCATTTAACAATATGGTCTCCATTGAAGTTGACTGGAAATATTGAAAGCCACCTTAGAAACAAGATTGAGGAGTTACAACCTTTTTACGATTGGGTTAAAGGTGCTTGCGAATAAGGTAGCAATCAGATCCTCATTTTTTCATCATAGAGCTAGATGGTGCGTTTATGGTGATTTTTCGAAGCCAAATTAATAGCTATGTGTACAGTGGAAGTGTTTTTAAACTTTCCCGTTTACCGAAGGAACTTGGAAGGGGTTGTTACCACTACTATTAATCAAATAAAACAATATGCAAGAAATTGCTATGCATAGGTTGCTGGCGGAACAAGTAGTTCAATGAAGAATGTTTCTAGAGCACAAATTAATCATTTGGTTGTTGCTCTGCCTCCAAAGAAAGAGCAAGATAAAATAGTTTGTAAGGTAGATACTTTTTTTTCCAAGTGTGACCAGCTCAAAAACTGCATAGAAATATCTGAGACTGTCCTAAATTCTGTGTAATTGCCTAAACTAAGCCTTAAAGGCTAAGGATAGGCAATATGAATAAGAAAGAACTTGAAGCTTTCGCTAAGGAAGCTGCTAAAGGAATTAAAACTCCTGAAGACTTAACTGAGTTCAGCCAAATGCTGAAGAAAATAACGGTTGAGGCTGCTCTCAATGCAGAGATGGATGCGCACCTTGGCTACGAAAAACATAAGCCCTCTAAGTCTAATAATTACCGCAATGGCAAGAGCAGTAAACGCGTAAAAACCGAAGATGGAGAGTTTGAACTTGATACTCCTCGGGATCGCCTTGGCTCGTTTGAACCTAAACTGGTCAAAAAACACCAATCACGATTTACCTCTATGGATGACAAAATCTTGTGGCTCTATGCCCAAGGAATGAGTACTCGCGATATCGTCAATGCTTTCGATGAATGGTATGGCGCAGATATATCACCTAGCCTCGTATCACGAGTGACAAATGCGGTAATAGAAGAAATAGTTGAGTGGCAATCTAGGCCACTTGACGCCATTTATCCCATCGTTTATCTCGATTGTATTGTGGTCAAGATCCGCCAAGACAAACGTATTATCAATAAGTCGGTCTTCCTCGCTCTAGGTATTAACACTGATGGTCAGAAAGAACTCATGGGCATGTGGATAGCAGAAAACGAGGGCGCTAAATTTTGGTTGAGTGTTTTAACTGAGCTCAATCAACGTGGTGTTGAAGACATTCTTATTGCTTGTGTGGATGGATTAAAGGGGTTTCCCGATGCCATCAACACGGTTTTCCCCCAAACGCATATTCAGCTGTGTATCGTCCATATGGTACGAAACTCATTAAAGTATGTGTCATGGAAAGATTATAAGGCCGTCACAGCTGACCTAAAGCGTGTGTATCGCTCAGTTACAGAAGATGAGGCTTTACTTGAGCTAGAGCGCTTTGGCGAAGCCTGGGATAGTCAATATCCACAAATCTCCAAGTCCTGGCGCAATCATTGGCAGAACCTCAACACGCTGTTCAACTACCCTGAAGATATTCGTAGAGCTATCTACACAACTAATGCTATTGAATCTCTCAACAGCGTGATACGTAAAGCACTAAAAAAACGGAAGATCTTCCCAAACGATGAGGCTGCAACAAAAATGGTATACCTAGCGATCAAAGACGCCAGCAAGAAATGGACTATGCCCATTCAAAACTGGCGTCAGGCTATGAGTCGGTTTATTATCGAGTTCGAGGAACGTCTCGAAAAGCACATTAACTAAATGGCAATTACACAGAATCTGTTACAGCCTCAAATATCTAAAACCACTCAATTACACCTTACTGACGCTATCGTTAAAAAGGCAGTCTAACCATGGCAATTATCTCCAATCAACCTCAAGCTCAAATTCAAACCATCTCACAGTTGTTGACCCAAAAACTCACAATTCCTGATTACCAACGCCCATATAAATGGCAACTTAAACACGTTAATCAGTTAGTAGATGACATCTTTAACCATCGCACTAAGCGGTGTTATCGGCTTGGTACGGTGGTACTGCATCAAGTCAAAAATTCAGAAACTGAAGAAGAAAATGACAGACTAAACATTGTAGATGGCCAGCAGCGCCTTCTCACCTTAACGCTATTTTGCACCATTCTTGATGGAAAAGAGGAAACCATCTCATCAACGCTTCTTGAGCACAGATTTAAATCCTCCGTCAGTATCGAAAACCTCAAGAACAACGCTCAGATTATCTCTGAACGTGTAGTGAGTCTGTCAGACACAGAAAAGCAAGAACTACTCGATTTTGTCCTTAACAAGTGCGAGCTTATTCAAGTTACGCTAGATGACCTAAGTGAAGCCTTCCAGTTCTTCGATTCACAAAATGCTCGTGGTAAAGCACTTGCACCTCATGATCTGCTAAAGGCTTACCACCTGCGTGAAATGATGGGCTCCACGGATCAAACCGAGCGCTTACACCACGTAAATTTGTGGGAGCAAGGTGTTAACCCTGATAATGAGATAGCAAACTTGCATACAATTATGGGGGAGTTCCTGTTCCGTATGCGCCGCTGGATTGATGGTGATTATGGTATTCAGTTTAGTCGTCATAATATTGATGTATTTAAAGGTATTAACCTAGACAGCACTCAATATGCTTATGTTGATTCGATGCTTGCACTAGATTATGCCGTTGAAACTTTTAATGCTGATCCTGCTCGTAAATGGGACAAACAAACCAAAGACTACCCTTTCCAAGTTAATCAAGTCATGATCAACGGAAAACGATTTTTTGAGTATATTCAGCACTATATAGGTATTTACTCAACGTTATTTGTTGGTGAGAAAGCAAGGCTTTCCTCATTTGTAGATCAGTACACAATTTACGATGGAAGTTATCGCAAAGGGGATAGTTATGTACGAAACCTATTCTTGTGCGCCGTGATGTACTATTACGATAAGTTTGGCGATGTGGAGTTAGATAAAGCCGCTCAGATTTGTTATCGCTGGGCGTATTACTTACGAGTTAATCTAAAGCGTATTGGTATGGAATCCGTGGATAATCATGCAAAAGCACGTAGCGGACTGTTTAGAGCAATCAACAAAGCAGTTCATCCTCAGCAGGTATTGAGTTATCAACCTCTATATATTGAGTCGCCTAGTTTTAATAATCCTGAACACGTTGATAATGCTATTAAAGCTATGAAGTTGGGAAAAGTGAAATGAGTCAAACTAATCAAGTAGAACAATTATCCGTTAAAGCACTTTTCGATAGCAAAACTCAATATGTGATTCCTATCTATCAGCGCAATTATGCGTGGGGTGCGACAGAGATTGAGCAACTTATTCAAGATATTAGTGATGCAGCAGGGCTGATAACTCAATCAGATGAAACTGTGCCAGTTCAAGCAACCAGATACTATTTAGGTAGCCTTGTTGTTTATCAACGAACCAATCAATCAAATGGTTCTAATGTGGTGTACGAAACCATTGATGGGCAACAGAGGCATACAACGCTTTCAATCCTATTAGCTTATCTAAAGCATCAAGAAGGATTGAATAAGGAAAAGTTAAAAGGATTAAAAATTAATCTAGCTTTTGATAGTCGTCCAAAATCATCCAGAGCACTCGATAGTATCTATACAAATAAAACCAATAGTGAGTCAGAAGAGCCTAACATTCATGCTGCCTTCAAGATTATTCAGCGCTACTTCAAAACCAAAGGGCTAGATTCAGAGGATAAAACTCAGCAGTTTCTCGATTATCTATTAGAAAGTGTCATCATTCTGAGAGTGGTTGTTCCACCAGAAACCGATCTCAACCATTACTTTGAGATCATGAACAACCGTGGTGAGCAGTTAGAAAAGCATGAAGTCTTAAAAGCGAGGTTTATGGCTCCGGATATGCTCGCAAACGAAGAGGAAAGGAACTGCTTTTCTACAATCTGGGATGCCTGTTCAAATATGAAGCGTTATACCCAGATGGGATTTCAATCGGATCTACGAAAAGAGATATTCGGAACAACTTGGCAGACGATGCCAACAAGCTTTGAAGCGATTCAAGAAAAGCACACGAGCAAGTTGCAAAACCAAGATGCAATGACGTTGCGAGATATCATCAACAATAAGGCGTTCAGTGCAAATTGCGAAGGTGAAGAGCGAGAAAAAAAAGAGCGTTTTGGTTCTGTTATCGATTTCTCAAATTTTTTACTTCACGTCTTAAAACTGATGAAACCGGAAGATAATATTTCGCTAGATGATAAGAAGTTGATTGATGCCTTTATTTGTAAAGACAAAGGTCTGAAAGTAAGCTCAAAGAGATTTGCAGAAAATCTATTAAAGTTACGTATATTGTATGATCGTTACATTATCAAACCAGAGCAGTATGATGAAAAGCGTAAATGGAGTTTGCTCACACTGGATAACTCCTCTGACAGTTCGAGCTATAGCTACATAAATTCGTTTGGCAAAGAGCAAGATACAAAGCTTAACGAGAAGATCATGATGATTCAATCGATGTTCCATGTATCGAACCCTGCATTGGTATATAAACGTTGGCTTAATGATGCTCTTAGTATTTTGAATGAGAGCACAGAGCAGAATGCAGATTTTGTAGTAGATGGAGATCGTTACTTGTTTGAACTTGAAAATTTAAGTGATCGCTACTTCAAAGAAATTACGGGTGACGAAGAAGATCTTGCGTTTTATGAAGAGAAGCCAGGAGTATTGCATCAAGGGACAGGTGTTCAAAACTTTGTTTTCAATCGATTAGATTACTTAATTTGGCGAGAACTTTCAGATGGAAAGGCAATCGGTGATGTGAGTAAAGATACGCTAGAAGGACAATTTACAAATTTTCAATTTACCTTCAGAACATCCGTTGAGCATCACTTTCCGCAAACCGACCCATCTGGCGCGAGCAAAATGAAGGATGTTGATCGCTTTGGAAATCTATGCTTGATTTCACCAAGTAGTAACTCTCGGTTAAGTAATTATTCTCCACAAGATAAGAAAAAGTTTTATCAAGAGAACAATCGTGCAGAGAGTTTAAAACAAGCAATTATGATGACGTATGATGATTGGGGACCGGACGGAAAAGGTCGAGAGAATATTGAGCAACATGAACAAATAATGATATCAATCTTGTCTAAATAGACTTCGTTTTTCTATATAATGTTTTTGAGGGAAGGGGGGCCTCCCTCAATTACTGTGATGCAAGCATAAAATTACCCTATCACATTAAAATCATCTCATTTGTTTTTAAAAGTCACTAGCTATCTTGCACTCGATGCCACTGCTTCATTTCCATAATGATCAGACAAATCAGCATATCTAAGCATTAAAAATCTCTCCTTAGTCACAATATAGATCAACCTTTAGCCTATTTTTCATCCAAGTATTCGCGGGCTATTTACTGACATTCACTCCATTTTTCAAGACCAAATTACCGCCGCATTACTTGTAGTATTAAAATACATGATCTAGTCGACAAAATGACGAAAAAGAGCGGTCTTTGATAGCAATAATGGCTCTATGCAATTGCTTGAGTGTGATTGTTGTTGCTAATGTTCGCCTCAGAATAAATCCCTACAAAAGAGATAGTCATGAAAAAGACACCCATTTTATTAATCGCAGGTTCTTTACTACTAGCGGGTTGTGCAGCTAACCAAGGTCAAACTGAGTTGGTAACAAAACCGACTTTGGTGATGGTAGATCAAGGCGTTAGCATCGCGTCAATGCAGCAAGTGTTAGAGCTTCGTGAAAGCATCGTAAACGCTAAAGATGGCGACGTGATCAGCATTAAAGCAGGTCACTACCGTGATTTGGGCAGCGTTACGCTAACGGCTAACAATGTCACTATTAAACCTGAAGTTGCGGGTAGTGTTATTTTTAATGGCTCAACTCAGTTCATCATCAAAGGTGATAACAACCTAATTGAAAGCTTGGTATTTACAGATGGCGGCGCGACACTTAGCACAGTAAGCCATGATGCAAACATCATGGGTGTGTTCGGTATTTTCGGCAAAAACAACACACTAAATAACTCTGTCATCTACAAGTTCAACGATTACCCTTACGTACCAGACGCGAAAGGCAAATACCCTAACATCCGTTGGGTAACTGTTGGCGGCGAAAACAACAAAATTACTAACAATACCTTTGAAGGTAAGTACAAGCGTGGTGCAATGCTTGTTGTTCAAACTTCAGCTAAGTTAGAAAAGACTTTGATTGAAGGTAATATCTTCAAAGATCTGACCGCTTTGGATATCGAGTTGATTGAAAACTCTAACCCGAAAATGGTTAGAACAAACCGTAATGACCGCCAAGCAATCCGTGTAGGCGATAGCCACAACTCATTGTTTGATTCTCAAAGTGTGGTTAAGAATAACTACTTTGACAACATCAGCGGTTATGTCGGTAAAAAAGGTTCAGGCGAAATCGAGCTAATCTCTATTAAGGCGAGCGGCGTTACGTTTGACAGCAATACTATTCGCAACAGTACTTCTATGATTTCACTGCGCCACGGTCACAATAACGTTGTAACGAACAATGTTATCTTGCCGGGCACGACAGTTAACTCTGGTGGTATCCGTATTTATGATGAAAATCATCTGATTGAAAACAACTACATTGAAGGTACTTTAGGCAAGGGCACTTATCGTGGCGGTCTTGTGTTAAATACTGGCATCATTGATGTGGCGAATGGCGAAGTGCTAAGCAAAGATTCTGTGGGTAAAACTCTACAGAAGCAGTGGACGCCAAAAGATGTTGTAGTGAAAAACAACACCTTAGTGAACAACACACAAGGTATTTTTGGTAGTAACGCTATCCACCGTGTGAGCCTAACCGACAACACTCGCGCTGAGACAATCTTCCCAGCGGTTGACACTGTATTTGAAAACAACCTATCTATTGCAGCTGAGCCTGGCACAAACGCATTTAGACAGTTTGAAGGTGAGAAATTCAAGATGGTAGGTTCTAAATTTAAGAACAACATCTTCTACGGCCAAATCGAAGGACTAGATCCTTTACCAAAGGGCATCTCAACTGACAAACCAGCAATGGAGCGAGATGAGCAAGGTCTAGTTAAAGCTGTCGGTTCGGTGGGTGCATCTAACCTAACGGTACTGACTGAAGAGATGGTTGGTTCTAACATCGTATTTAAATAATACGGTGATATAACTCACTAATAACGGGGCAGGTCGCTGTTTTGTACTAACGTGCAAAATGAGGGGGCTGCCCCGTTTTTCTTTATTGGTATTGTTGTTTGCTAGAAGTTGGAAGGCATTGCCTTGGACAGACGAGCAAGGTGTTGAGTTAGCTGCACAGTTTTCATCTGGTAAACAAGTTAAGGTATTAGCTACAATTCACTGTCGAACAGTTGGTGCGATTACATCTGAACTGAAAAAGCAAGGTCTTATAGAAGAGTAACAGTGGAGCATCTACAACGTGCACTTGCCCTGTTACTTTAGATTCCGTAAAACATCCGTACAAATTGAAGGTGCTGTTTATTTATACTATAATCCAGATTGTTACGGCAAGTATCCGTACATAGGAGAAGTTATGGCATCTGCACGTTTAGATATTCGTCTTGATGAAGAGATCAAGGCTAGAGCTGAAAAAGCATCCGCGTTACTTGGTCTAAAAAGTTTAACTGAATATGTTGTTAGGCTTATGGATGAAGATGCTACTCAGGTAATTGAGCAGCATGAAAGTATCGTAGTTAAGGATAGTGTGTTTGACGAATTTATGGCTGCTTGCGATAAGGCCAATACGCCAAATCAGGCGTTGCTTGAAGCGGCTAGGTTCACTGATGAGAGCGGCATTAAGTGAGTTGGGGTAATGAGTTCGTAGAACTTAATAAATCCAAGCATGATCGCACTTCATTTGATTGCGGTGAGCGAGAACTAAATACATTTATCAGGACTCAAGCAGTAAAACACATGCAAGCAGGTATTAGCCGAACTATGGTTCTACCTTGCTCTCAACCACTGCTAAATCAGAAATATGCAATTTGTGCTTTTTACACTGTAGCACCTAGTTCTATTAGCCGAGAAACATTGCCAGCGCAACATGCCAAGAAACTGCCTCGATATCCCATTCCTGTTTTTCTTTTGGCTCAGCTAGGAGTGCATAAAGAGTTTCATGGCTCTGGGTTAGATAAAGTCAGTCTAATCCGTGCTCTAAAGTATCTATGGCAAGTTAACCACCATATGCGGGCATACGCCATTGTCGTGGATTGCCTTACTGACTCAGCGCAAGCGTTCTATACCAAGTTTGGTTTTCAAGTGTTGTGTGAACATAATGGACGTGTTCGTATGTTCCTGCCAATGAACACAGTCGTACAGCTTTTTAACCAAGGGTAAGTTAACGTTTAGATAGCTAGCTAGATAAGCGGAACCAAAGCCTCAACGCCAAATCAGTATCTTCCACAATTAATACTTGCCAATATTCAGCTCTTTGCATAGGTTAGATCTAAGGGAATTAAGAGCGGTTAAACATGGACTTAAACTTATTTACGACTTTTCTGTCAGTCTATAAACACAAATCAATTACTTTGGCGTCGGAAGAGCTCGACCTGTCACAGCCGGCGGTGAGTGCGGCTTTAAAGCGTCTTGAGCTGGTGGTTGGCAAAGCGCTGTTTGTGCGTGAAGGGCGCGGCATTGTGCCAACGGGTGCGGCGGTGACTTTGGCCAATAAAATTGAATCGCCGATGTCTGTGTTGGAAACGGTTGAAGGTCAGCAAGAGCATCTGAATATTTATTGCAGTGAAGCGGTGCTGTTTAAAGTTGCGCATATAGACAATATCACTATTGGTGAAACACCGCTGGATGAAGAGAGCATCATTGATGACCTGTACACGCAAAAAGTAGATTTAGTAATTGATGGCATGTCGAGCAAGCAGCAGAGCTTAATTGTTGAAGAGTTCCATGCCGAGGATGCGGTGTGTCTTACTCGAATGGATCATCCAAGAATCACTGAACAAATATCGTTAGAGCAGTATTATCAAGAGCAACATATTGCCCTTCGAGTGCGAAGAAATAAGCTAAGCACCATTGAATTTTTAAGCGACAAGCCTATTACGGCAAGAAAAGTAAAAATCGAAACGGGTTCGATTACTAGCATGTTGACCATCGCATCGCGTTCTGATTTTATTGCCTCTTCATCGCGCGCTATAGCCGAAGAATTTGCTCAGGATATGCGACTGCGCATCCATGAGATCCCCATCCCTCTGAACAAAATCAAATTTAATATGATTTATCATCGTCGTTATCTCAACGACCCTTTCCATAAAGCCAAAAGAGAAGCCTTGCGTAAAGCAATCACCGGTGACACTAACTTAGCGTAATGGCTAACATAAATTGAAGTGAGGTTTTGTCTTAACTTCAGTTTATATATTCAAGTTCATGCTTTCAGGATAATCCGTGTATTCAACTTAATACACGTGGAGAACATCATGAAATTACGAGCTTTAGCACTTATTTGCGCCACTTCATTTACTGCAACCGCCTTTGCAAATTCGACGTCTGTTTATCTAGAACAAAATGTCGCCTCTAATGCGGCAGATAATGGAGAGTATGCCACTGAAGCAGGCGCTAATATTGCGGTGTCTGAAAACGGCAGTGTTTATATTGGTTTTGACGATCAAGGTTGGCTTGCCGCAGGTTATGGGCATAACTTTAGCTTAACGGACAATGTTGATTTTAATGTTTATACCGAACTGGGTAAGTGGGAAACGGGCGAAGAAGTGCTCATTGAAGGTATTATCAATTACGATCTAAATGACAATATCAGCCTGTTTACCGGCGTAGGTTATAACCGCTCAGGGCAAGTGCTAGAAAACCTGACCGATACGGGAATCAATACCAATAAATTCATTGCGGGTACCAATTTAAATTGGGGCGGCTTTAATTTGGCTTATCAATACACACATGAAAATAGAAATGGTTCGAGTGGTTATACTCATATCGGCAATGTGGATTATTTCTCTCAAGGTGACTATCGCACCAATGAACACGAAGTAATATTTTCCAAAACCATCAACGATTTCACACCTTATATAAAGTACACCTACTTCAATACTCATGAAGGTGAGATTACGTCCACAGGTGATGCAGGCACTTTACGTGGTCCCATTGAAAACGACAACATCCTAACCCTAGGTATCTCTTACCAGTTCTAATCTTTATTAGTTTATCAATTTATCGGCAAATGGAGTTGCCCTTAGCCAGAGGACAGTTCATGAATTTTTCACGCTTTCCATTCCCTGTTAAACCATCCTATATGTTGCTATTTCTCAGCATATTGACTGCATTTCCTGCGATGTCCCACAACTTGATTTTTGACCAACAACAATACGATGAGCATGAGTTTGCCACCGATTTAAGACAATGTGAGGCGCTGATTAACGATGTGGGCAACCACCAAGGAAGTGGCGCTGTAGAGCAAGGCGTAAAACGTGGTGCAAGAGGCGCGACGGCAGGTGCAGCAGCGGGTGCAATTTCTGGAAATTCAGGCTCTGAGGCGGCAAAAAAGGGGGCAGCAATAGGAACAACTATGGGGATATTGTCAGGTCGGGGATCGAAAAATGCCGCCGAGCAAAAGAACCAACAAGAGAGAGAACAAGTGATGCGTAACTGCATGACTGGACGAGGGTATCAGCCGTTAAATTAACCTATCGAGTACGACAATACATAAACCGAGGTGAGGTTAGAACTAAAGCCACCTTTATAGTTATGCGGCAAATAGTAGGTAAATATAGGGGTATTCAAACAAACGAGGAAACTCATATGACCATAAATAAAACAGTGAACAAGACGATCAGCACAATCGCATTTATTGCTTTTTCATCCTCTTCATTCGCTCATGACTCGGACGTTTCCTTAGAATCAGAGTTTGATGATTATGCTTATGAAGTCTTCCTTGATTCGCCCGATCCCTCACTCACTATGGTGTTTAATGAAGACGGCTTGCAACACATTGAGCTGGATGATCAGCGGTGGGATATGAGCAATGACTTTCGTCTTTGATGACGCATAGCCCCTCTACTTTCTATTTATTTTACCACCTTGCAAAAGCCACCACTTGGTGGTTTTTTTGTGCCTGTTACCTCAAGGCTAAAGATACCAACGGTAGCGATTGATTATTGTGGCAGTGATACAAGCGATAAGCCGTAATACATAAATCAAAGTGAGGTTTGAAGCAAAGTTTGGCTAATTTATCACGGTCAGGTTTGGATATAAGATTTGTCACATCGGAGTGAGGAGGGAACTTCATTTCACAAACTTATTACTCAAACCGATAGGTAACACTATGAGAACTTTTGCGAAATTATCTTTGATTGCAACGGCGATGGTCGTATCAACCACGGCGTTTGCGAATGACCCAATGCTGCAATACAACACTAAAAAAACGCACTCAGAAATTAAAAATCTTGAAAAGTTTGAATACCACGACGGTCAAACGCTTGATGAATATCTTGCCGAACAACCAGAAGGCAAACTCTACTCGTCAGAAGAAGATGTTCTTGCTGTTCTGATGGGCGGCGTAAACACCGGTGATTATCGAAAAGAAACCAATACCGGTTGGAAAGAAGGCCTGATGTTTGAAGGTATCGCACCGTATGGCGATCACATGGTATCAGGAGCAAACTGGTTCCCTCGCACCGAAGAAGTTCAGCCAGATGAAATGCGAGTGACCTTCATGGGTACATCGCCAATGATTCGTCCAGGACAGGCTAATACTTCTATTTATGTTGAGCTAGGCAATGGTTCAAATTTTGTCTTCGATTTGGGTGAAGCCTCTATTGCAAACTATGTTGCAGCCGGCGTGGCACTGAACGAGCTGGATCATATCTTCATTACTCACTTGCACGTCGACCATTATGGTTCTTTGCCTTATCTGTATCAGTTTGGCGGCTGGAATGGGCGTTGGGAAAAACCGCTCAATGTGTACGGGCCAAGTGGCGCATCTCCTGAGTATGGCACGCGCCACATGATTGAAGGTATGCAGCAAATGTTGAACTGGCACACCGATGCGTTTGATGTATTCCCTGCTGGCAACGACATTGTAGTGCATGAATTTGATTTCCGCGACGATGGTGGCGTGATTTATGACCAAGATAATGTGCAGGTAATTCACTGGCGCAGAAGTCACGCTAAAGATGGCGCATCGGGTTATCGCTTAAATTGGACTCAAGATGACGGCCGTGTACTGAGCTTTGTTTGGACAGGTGATGGCAGACCTACAGAGCTGGATTTGAAATACGCAAAAGGCGCGGATCTCTTTATTACTGAGTTGCAAACCGAGACCTTTGGCGTGTCATCCATTATTCAGGGTGTGCCACCATTTTTAGCCCGCTATACCGTTGATACGCACCATACACCCGCTTATGCCGCAGGTTATGTTGCAAATGAAGTACAGCCTCGTTTGTTTATGACCACGCACATGACATTTGACCCGTATTTAAACGAAGAAACGGTTGCCGAAGTGCGCCACCACTGGAAAGGCCCTTACCACTTTGGCGCGCCAGATGGGATTGTTGTGAATATGACCAAAGACAATGCATGGGTGCGTGAAGGTATTTTGCCGAACTTCCCGAATGCCAGAGCGCCACAGTTTGATTTGGCAGACGGTCAAGATTTCCGAATCCCATTGCCAAAGAATCGTCGTGAAGACATTCAAGAGCAGGAAATTCGTGACTTAGAAATTGATCCAAAACTGTACTATCCAGAAGGGTATATGCCTGAACTTATGACTGAATGGCCAGTGGACTCAGACATCATCATACCAGCAGAGTCTGTTCCAGAGTCAATGAAAGAAGGCATGAACACCAAGCAAGAGTATGTAGATAGAGTGCGAGAGCACCATGGTTTAGACCGTAAATCAGTCACGCGACCAACGCAGCCAACTGAGGGTGCAGATAAAGAATAATTGGCGCACGCAGAGGGTGTATGAGCACCCTCTTGCCGAGCATCCATTTTAAACCATTTTATTTGTTCACTGTTATTTACTCATTATTTGGAGTTCATTATGAAGAAATCTTTAATTGCCGCTGTGGTTTTGACCTTAGTTTCAGGAACGGCTTTTGCCAGCAATCAATCCAATGCTCATGACTATCACCCCGGTGCGACTGACAACCAACAACGTTTAGCTCCAATAGACCCTAACTACGAGCTTACGCTACCTTCCGAGAAAGAGGGTTACACCATGTATGACAACCAATACATGTCGGAAGGAGGCACATATTCAACGTATGAAAAGCCTAATCCAACCGATGACATTCATGTTGCTGATGCTGGTTCGCTAAAAGTGACTCATGGGCAAGGCGGGGTAATCCAAACCCAGTACACTACGAAAAATGGGCAAAATACATTTTCCGTTATGTGCGGTTATACCTCTGGGCCGGCATATTGGGCCGATGGCAAGCCGGTGAATGTTTGCAAAGAGGCGCAGGCATTGGCACAAGCATTAGAAGCCAAAGGTGAATGGAAACAAAACAAGATGACTTATACCTTGCCACCACAGCGAATCGTTATCGACTAGCAAGGTTTCATCATTTAGGAAGATTACAAGGGAGTGAGTTCGGGGAATCCAATTAGATTCCCCATCTAATACCAATTAAATAGCAAAGGCTAATCCCATGAAAAATATCGTTAATCCTATGAAAAAAGCAGTCAAACCTTTCATTATCATCTGTTCATTGCTTGCCCCTACATTTGCATTGGCGGATGGGCACAATCACAGTCACAACTTTTTTAACCCAAAGCTCGAACAGCTTGGCAATGACATCATTGGATTAACCGTTTGCTATAAAAATGGCTATTTGTCTGATGCCGAGCAAGAGCCTGTGTTTGAAAACCTTATCGAGTATGCGCAGGTATCGGGAGAAGAGCTTGGGCTGTTTTATATGGATAGATTAGGCCAAAAAGCCGAAGAGATAATGAGTGATGAGCAAGGAAGGCAGATCTGGGACCAGACTTACTGCGCTGAGTTAACCGATAGCTTTTTAGATACAGATAAGTTGGCGCAAAAAGCAATGCATAATGAAGCGCACCACCACCACCATCATGATGATCATCATCACTCTCACGATCATGGTCATTCTCATGGGCATCACAATGAAAATATTGACCCAGAAACGGCGCAGCAAGATTTAGAACGAGGTCGATTGCTGAGTATTCAATAGCTTAGATAGCCAGTTTATGGCTCGCAAATTTAAGATTCTTGGCTCGGAATGGGGTTTCTTTTTGGTCTTGATATTCGCCATTTGGAGCCAGAACCTTAAATCCCCACTTTATCTAAAAAGGGTTTGGGCTATGCCCGTGCATAGCTTCACCCGTAGTGGGGTGGGTAAAATAAATATCGCTGGCATGCAGCATTAAGCGCTGGTTTTGATGAGCGTTGTCTTGCTCGCGATTGTTATAAAGATCGCAACCGATAATAGGGTGACCAAATTCAAGGCTATGAATGCGCAATTGATGAGTCCTTCCAGTAATAGGGGTGTACTGCACTAAAGTTCTCTTTGGATTATCTAAACGCTTTATAACCCGATAATCACTGATCGCATTCTTGCCCGTTTCGTGGCAGATTTTTACCCGAGGGAATAAGGTTTTATCTTTGGCAATCGGCGCGCAGATTTGTCCACTATCGGCCTTAACCCAGCCGGATAGCATTGCTAGGTAACGTTTTTGAACTGTGCGGGTTTGAAGCTGTTGATTGAGGCTTTTTGATGCCTCGCGATTTAGCCCTACCACCATAATGCCAGAGGTGCCTAAATCGAGTCGATGTGGCAGTTTTGCCTCGGCAAATGCAGGCGTTGCCTGTTGTCCATCGACCCCAATTTGACCGTTCACTAAACGATAATGCACCGAATCCCAATTTAGCGGATTTTTACCCGACAAACTCAGCAAGCCACTGGGTTTATTAATCAATAAAATATCGCGGTCTTGATAAAGAATTTCTACAAGGGCTTTGCATTCTGGCGCCACAAAGTTATCGATGATTTCTATGGCGCTAGAAGAGTCGGATTGAGACATGTAACGATCCTGAGGTAATAATGCTCATCCCTTAATTACGGTGCGGAGTGTAAAAAAGCAAACTGAGCGATTGATGCAGAAGAGCTTACCAGAAATTGCTTAGTGAGAGGTATTAGACAACTGCCATGCGGCTTTAAATTTTCTCTTTAGCTCCTCTTTTCTAGTATTCATCTGCTGTTAGATCTCACTTTTAAATAATTATCCCTATGATTTGTATGTGTATATAGATTGGCGACACTCTACGTCGCTATGCAAGTTATGCTTTTCCTCTATCTGAATATAGAAGGAAACTTACATGTTTTTACCTGAGCATTTGCATCGAATCGCTGTCGTTGGCGTAGGGTGCTGTGGTCACAATACGATTGACTACATCAAAAAAGAGTTGGATGACGATGTCCATCTGTTTGTTTTTGACACCGACTCACGAGGTCTAGAAAGTGATGAGCGAGTCACTCGTATGGCGATTGGTCAGCAGGTAACGGATGGACGCAGTGCTGGGGCGATTCCTAGTGTGGGTGAAAAAGCCGCTCATGCTTCATTTGATGAGATAAAGCAGCACCTTACTGGCTATGACATGATCTTTATTGCCGGTGGACTTGGCGGTGGCACAGCAACCGGCGTTATCCCAGTGTTGACTAAAATGCTCAGTGAACAGGAGTGTCTTTGTGTCACTATAGTCACCACGCCCTTTGGCTTTGAAGGCAAGAAAAAGCAGTTTTTTGCCGAAGAGGCGATAACAAAAATTAACGCCACATCAGATTCGTGCGTGACGGTTTCCAACCAAAAACTGCTGCACACTATGCCAAAAAGTAGCACCTTGATTGAAGCGTTTGAATCTTCCAATCAGGTTCTTAAACGTTCACTACTGGGCATTTATTCTCTAATTTCGACAACGGGCTACATCAATCTAGATTTTGCTGATGTGAGAACCGTTATCAGCGGTGCGGGTGCCACTGTGATCGGTTATGGGCAAGGCGTAGGCGAGTATCGAATCAAACAGGCAGTAGAAACCGCGCTGATTAATCCTTTATTGGAAGATTATGACCTAGAAAAAGCCAAAGCGGTGCTGATTAACATTACTGCTGACCATTCATTAAGATTGGATGAAATTCATCTCGCCGGTGAGTTGCTTACTGAGCAGGTTGAATCAGAAATTCCCATTATTATCGGCACGGTGATCAGTGATGTTCCTCAAGATGATATAAAAATCTATGCCATATTTAGTGGCGTGGAGAAGAAAGTGAGCAACTTACTCAAGCTAAAAGGGATTGAGTGATAATGAGCATAGAGAGTGGGGCAGTGACTGCAACTGAGACAGTAATTCAAGATCCACGGCTTTTACCCGTGGCATACAGTGAACAGTATGCTGATTTCTTGATTATATCTAATCGACCGCATGTGCTATCCGTGGCTTTATTATCAGCCATCGGGCGTACTTGCTTTGCCTCTGCCAAGCAGGTGAGTAGTGCGTGTTTAGCCCCGTTTGATCTGATTGTGATTGTCGATGACGGAATGGATCAAAGTGAGGTGCGTCGTTTGCAAAGTCAATTGCAGCAGGGAAAGGCGTATTTTACTGTTGTAGTTGCTGACAATGAAGCTACTAGGCAGCGTTGGCTTGGTCAGGTCGATAGCGTATTTTGCATCGACAGTCAGCATCAGCAAGGTAATTTCATCAATCGAATACTCGAAAGTATCGAGCTGAAGGGGTTTGTTTGTGTTGATTATTCCGATATCTACTCTGTGTTCTGCAATATGGGAAAAGGGTATTTCTTTCAAGGAAGCGCGAAAGGAAAATTTCGGGTGTTCAATGCCATTGATAACGCACTAGGACATTTTGCAAGTGGCAGTGACAGTAATGGTGATATCAAAGCTGACACCGCTTTGATGCTGCTGAGTGGTGGATTAAACATTACATTAGACGAGTGGGAGTCAGCTTTAAGGTACCTCGACTCAAAGTTGCCAGAACATTGCTGCACAGTAGGCGCGACAAAACTACTTGCCGATGGATTGATTGATGAAACGCTAATGGTGTCCATTTTTTTGAATCAAGCAAGGTAGTTTCTTTTTTAGGCTTTTCATTCATTCTATTCGAAGAGCCTAAATGCCTCGATTTTACTGTGGCTTACACTCTTTGTATTTCTTGTGATAATCCACCAGATTACCTTTTGTATCCATCTCAAAGTCACAGCACTGCTTAAAGGCGGCGTGTAACGTGTTGCGACTTTTCTTAACCCTAGATTTTAGGGTGGAGTATTTGATGCCGTGTTGCTCGGCATAATCCTTTTGCGAAATGCCTTCAATTTCAATCGCATTCAGTAACTGTTTGTCGTCTTCATCTAATGCATTGATAAAGGGTAATACGCACTCAGCAAGTTGGTCATACAACTGCTGATTAGGTTGCTCGTGCCATAAGTCTTCGTTTTCTAAAGGCTGATTTTTGCTTTGTGCACGATAGAAATCGATGATACTGCGCTGCGCAATCTGAAATAGCCAAGGCTTGATCTTGGTAAGATCTTTTACAGTATTCAAACTGCGATAGGTTTTGATTAAAATTTCTTGCAAGAGATCATCTACATCGTCAGGGTTACTGATGTTTTTATGCAGAAAGGCTTTTAGGCTTGTTTGGTATTCTGCCCAAACGGTTTCAATATTCATCAAATAGGATCTCTAGTTTTGTCAGGGTGCGTGCCACAACAGTATCGCATGCAAAAAGCGTCGTTATTTCGGCAATATCATCTCATAGAGTTTACGAGAACCAAAATAAGCAACCAAGCGATAAAAGATTACAAAAAGATAGGCGACTATGTTTTAATGACGCCCTACTAATAGATAGGGTTATTAATGAATGCTATCTGTCACTTTTTTAACCAATAAAGCTTATGTCTAAAATGCAGTTTGGCAAGGTGTGCAACCGAACCTGAGTGTGTTGCATTGAAGCTTTTTTAGGGAAACAACTATGTCTGATCATAAAAAATTTACTGTACGCACTGTTGAAAAACGTAACGGTTGGTGCGGTGAAATCGTACGTCAAATCTCATCACGCAGAACGACAGTTTCTAAGCGCGAAATGGGTTTTGCAACTGAAGCTGAAGCACAAGCTTGGGGCGAGAAAGAGCTAGAAGTTTTTGTACAACACCAAGCTGAACGCAACAAACGTAAAGCTGCTGAGCGTAAAGCTAAAGAGCAATAAGCTGTCGTTGTAAGCTCAAGTAGAACAAGACTTTACATGGAAAATAGATTTATCAAATAGTACAAGTTGATAGAGCCCTAACGCTTTTAAAATGGACAGTAAACGAGTGTAGGGGCTTGGCTAATAAGTTCTTTATTTTGCCAGTATTCGTTTAATCATCCCGCTTTAGTTATCGATTATCCTCGTCATTGCTAACACTAAAAATATCGACAAAAAGCGTGAACTAATTTTGCTTTAGTCGGGTCAAAATACCTATATTCCTCTTCAAATTTTCGATGCTTTTATGAAATTACTTAAAACATATTGGTTAGGATTAACACTGCTTTGTTTATCCTTCATCAGTGCGATGGCTTTTTGGCTGGGCGACTCAACGGTAGCTGACGACGGTCGTTTACTTGAATCATTTGCATTTATTCCTTTAGCTTGGTTGTTTTTAGCGGGTGGGTTGGTTAGTCTCATCTGCGCTTTCCTTTGGGGAAAAAAGCACAAGCAATCGAGCATTTCTTAGAAAATTCTGCCTTTTCGTAATATTTTTTAAAAAATTTTCGTCTTTTCTTCTTTGGTTGCGTCTTATGTGAGTGATTTAAATGTTTACTTGCAACAGACGGAAGGAGAATGCGATTTCTTCCCTAAAGTAATACCAATCACACTAAGTAAGTGATCAGAACTAGCGCAGGAAAAATGCTCGAGAACAAGGCAGAATTTTTCGATAAGTAGTTATTCTACAATCAAAAATTCTAACGCCGTTATCGAGCATTTTAACAAGCTAGAATGACCAGTTATTTAGTACGATTGGTATAAATGCCCCGTCAATAGGTTTATTCATTTAGAGTAAGCAGGTTGCGGCTAAATTTAGTGTTAGAAGAAATTGGGTAATTATGAAAATTCTTTGGAAATTAAAAGGCTATCTGAAACGATTTCGCCGACAATATTTGATAGCGTTTGCTGCATTACAGTTTGTCGCATTAGTCAATTTGCTTCCTTCATGGCTTATTGGTCGAATTATCGATGGCATTAGCGCCGATACTTTAGATACACGAACCCTGATTATCCACATTTTAGGGATTGTGGTGTCGGGCGCAGCTATGTATGGCCTGCGATTTGTTTGGCAGAGTAAATTGTACGGTTCATCTATCGCCATTACGCGCATTATACGTAGCGAGCTATTTCATAAGTTCTCTTTGTTATCACCTGCCTTTTATTCTCGTCGTAGTACCGGAGATTTGATGGCGCATGCCACTAATGATCTGAATGCGGTAGAGGAGACTTTGGGCATGGGCATCATGACCTTAGTGGATTCTTTTATCGCTGGTATTACGGTCATCTTAGGCATGATCTTTGTGGTGAGTGGTCAACTAACCGCAATTGCTCTACTGCCTTTTCCTTTATTAGTGCTGATTACCCGACGTTACGGCATCACGTTGCACAAGGCGTTTGGTAAAGCGCAATCGGCATTTTCAGATTTAACTGAAGAGACAAGAGAAACGGTATCGGGAATACGCGCGGTACGCTCGCACGGCATTAGTGCGCGCCAAGAGCAGCGCTTTGCCGACAGCTTAGACGATACGGTAGAAACTAACTTAGCCGTGGCGAAAGTCGATTCTGCATTCGGGCCGACAATTCAGTTGGTGTACGGGTTATCTTTTGTTATTTCATTAGGTTATGGCGCATGGTTGATACAGCAAGGCAGTATTACCGTTGGTTTATTTACCACCTTTACTTTGTACTTAGGGCAATTACTTGGCCCATTTTTGCAGTTTGGTTGGCAGTTTAATGTGTTCCAACGGGGCAGCACCTCGTGGTCGCGCTTAGAGAAATTGTTTGCGGAAAATATCGAAGTGCAGGAAGGGGACAAAACGCTACCTAGCAATACAACAGATTCTAGTATGAGCTTTGATATTTCCTCTTTTACTTACCAAAATGCCAACCGTAACGCCCTTGAGCAGATCAAATTTGATTTGCCATCTGGCGGTCTGGTGGGAATTACTGGCCCTACAGGCAGTGGTAAAAGCACCCTCATACATTTGGCATTGCGTCAGTTTCAGCTTGATAACGACTCGGTGATTCACTTGGCAGGAATGCCAACACAAAACCTCACTTTTGAGTCTTTGCGTAGCAAATTAGCGTGGGTGCCGCAAAAACCACATTTATTCTCTGGAAGCATCGCTGAAAATATCGCGTTAGCAAACCCTACTGCGACTCAGTCTGAAATAGAACATGCCGCGGATATGGCGGGTATTAAACAAGAGATAGAGGCAATGCCTGAAGGTTTTGCTACGCCTTTACGAGAGGGTGGTAGCAATTTATCCGGTGGTCAAAAGCAGCGTCTAACCCTTGCTAGAGCCTTATTATCTGGCGCCGATGTACTGCTATTAGACGACCCATACAGTGCGCTAGATATGAAGACTGAAGTGCAAGTGCGTAAAAACTTAAAAGCACATTATTCTCATAAAACCGTATTATTGGTGACACAACGCCTGACTAACCTTATCGAAGCAGACCATATTTTGGTGCTGAAAGACGGTCAAATTGAAGAGTGCGGCTCACATCATGAATTGGTTGCCAATCAAGGCTGGTACTCAACGGTGTATCAGCGTCAAAGCCAATTGGGTAAGGCGGTTAGCGCAGAAAAATCAGGTATAGAGGGAGCATCTCATGAATAATTCTCAAGCGAACGCTAGCCTTTATCGCAGACTACTGGCTTTTTCATTACCGCATAAAGCTCGTTTTGGGTTTGCCTTTGCTATGTTGGCGTTATCGGTATGTGCCGAAATGGCGATTCCATGGCTAGCAAAAGTTATCTTAGATGAGGTGATAGTACCTGGGCAGTTTGAATGGCAACAACTGCTAATGCTAACCGGTTTAGTGCTGCTGTTTTATATTTTTGCCGCAGTGTTTGGCTATTTACAGGCCATAACCTTTAAGCACGGCGCACTGCTGGTGGTTAAAGATGTGCGCACTAAGCTGTTTCATCACGTATTGAATTTTCCTATTGCGACCTTTGATAAATTGCCAACGGGTAAGCTCGTGTCATACATCACCAACGACACAGAATCGCTACGTAATATGTATGTATCGACTATCCCAACGGTGATCCAAGGCGCATTGCGCATTGTGGCCATTTTTATCGCGATAGCGCTTCTTGATTGGCACTTAATGTTGATTAGCTTAGTGTTGATTCCCATTCTGCTGATGACGATGCACTTGTATAGAAAAATATCTATGACAGTGTTTGATGGCATTCGCGTGCAAGTGAGCAACATCAATGGTCAAATTAACGAATCTTTAGAGGGAATGGCGTTAATTCAGGCATTTCGTCAGCAAAAAGCCTTTCAAGCTAAATTTGAGAAAGAAAATCAAACTTGGTTTAACTTCCGCACCAAATCCGTTGCCATTGATAGCTTAATGCTACTGCCGTTAACTCGCTTAATTGCAACCTTAACTGCAGCCGGCATTGTGGCGTGGTTTGCGGGCGCTTCGTTATCGACCGTGGTTGAAATTGGTACGTTATATGCGTTTTTGAATTATATCGAACGCTTTTTTGACCCGTTCCGACAATTATCGATGGAGCTGCGTAAGTTGCAAGTGGCAACCGTATCTTCAAAACGCATTTTTGAACTGCTTGATGACAAAGCAGATTTAGAACACAACCTGCCAGAAGTAAACATTGATGCCGCTCACGACATAGAGTTTCGTAATGTGACCATGGAGTACGAAGAGGGCAAGCCCGTTCTAAAAGACGTCAGTTTCACTGCAAAAGGTGGCAAGTTTACCGCCATTGTTGGACATACCGGTAGCGGTAAAAGCTCAGTGATTAATCTTTTGATGCGTTTTTATCAGCAAAAAGAAGGGGAGATCTTAATTGGTGGACAACCTTTACAGGCGTTACCTGAGTGGCAATTGCGTCAGTTGTTTGGTCTAGTTTCTCAAGACCCAACCATTTTCAGTGGCACTATTGCTGACAATATCGATCTCTCTTTAAGTGATAAAGAAACACCGCGGGATGCCGATATTAACAACCATAGCCAGCAAGCCATTCGCGCCGCGCAGACAGTAAAAGCGGATCGTTTTATTGAGCGATTGCCGGACGGGTTTGAGCACATTATTGCCAATGGCGGTGCGTCGCTGTCAGTGGGTGAGCGCCAACTATTAGCATTGGCACGCGCTATTTCGCACGATCCTAAGATATTTTTATTGGATGAAGCCACGGCCAATATTGACTCAGAATCAGAAGAAACGGTCAAACAAGCATTGGAAAATATCCAAGATGGCAGAACCGTTATTACTGTTGCGCACCGTTTATCAACCATTAAAAACGCCGATCAAATATTGGTGATGGATAAAGGTAAAGTCGTGCAAAGTGGCACTCACCAAACCCTTATTGAGCAACAGGGCGACTATCGCGATTTATACCTTGCGCAAAAAGCGCAAGAAGAACAAGAACATCAAAACAGCACGCTTGGCCTCACAGCTGAAAGCGTGGCGTAACAGATTATTAGATGAGCTATACAGTATGAATGATTACACAAAAAATGAGCACGCAATAAATAATCGCACTGCGAATAGTGACACGTTGGATACACATTCACAGACTCAAAACTCGAATGCTTTATTGTCTCAAGAGATCATCGATGATCTTTTAGAGTGGGAAATCATGCACGGCGTGGCGTTTCGTCAAACAGATAATACGGCAAGACATGTGCCGTTTAGTATTGCGCCGATGAGCATGCAAAAGCCGATTTATGAGCATTTATTGGCAGTAACCCCTTTAATTGCCAAACTGATCAGTAATGTGTCGGAAGACCATCCATTTTTACAACAATCACTGACTGATATGGCAAAAGCCGATCCGTTTTTTGGCCGTTTAATGGAATTGCATCAACAAGCACATGGTGATGCAAGCCAGCCACTAAATCCTGCTCGTCAGCCGTTGCTATTGATGCGCACCGACTTTATGGACGACCGTAAGCACGGTGCAAAAGTGATTGAATTTAATGGCATAGCAGCAGGAATGGGGCCATTTGGTCAAAGAGCGGCTGAATTACATAGTTACGTTAATAATCAGTGGAATTCGGTATATCGCAACTGGTTAGAAGATGAAACCGCACTTCCCGCTGAAAATCACGGCATGCAGCAACTGGCGCACGGCATTGCTGTCGCAACGAAAAAGGTGAGTGCTCATTTTGCCTCATTGGGCGAAGACAGTGCGACGCAAAAACCGACATTTTTAATGGTGGTACAAAAAGACGAAGACAACGTTTATGACCAGCACTTATTGGAAGTGGCACTGCAAAACTTAGGCATTCGCACGGTGCGCCGCACCTTTGAACAGCTCAATAACCAACTTTCTAGCGGAAAAAATCAGCGTTTACTACTCGAAAATGTCGGCGCTATCGATACTGTATATCTGCGAGCTGGTTATCAATACACCGACTATTGGGCGCCTGATCTTCACGAAGATATTTGTTGTCATACATTAAGCCAAACCCGTTTATTTATCGAAAAACATTACGTAGCAATGAACGCCACTATCAGTCAGCAACTGGCGACCAGTAAATCGATGCAGATGCTACTGACTACCATGCCTGCGCAAGAGTACGCCCGTTGGGGATTAACCGAACAAGAAGCGACACTTGTGAAGAGTGTTCTTGCAGATATGAAGCCTATTTCGACACAAACAATCGATTGGTTTAACACCTCCGCTGACAAACAAGCATGGGTGTTAAAAAACCAAGGTGAAGGTGGTGGTCACTGCGTCTTTGGCGAAGATATTAGTGCAACACTGGCAAATCTAAAGCCAGAAGAGTACGACGCCTGGGCACTGATGCAGCGTCTATATCCACACGAACGCGACACGCCAACGATTGCCGTTCGTGATGGCAAGCAGAGCCTAGTTAGCGATTTAGTCAGTGAAATTGGCTTATTTACCGCTCACTACCAAGGTGAACCCGTCACTGAATATAAGGGTTATGCAGGCTATTTAATTCGCAGCAAACCTGCGAGTGAAAATGAGGGTGGCATTCATAGTGGGCAAGGGATTTTGGATTCTTTGGCGTTGGTTTAAAGGCAGGCGCTACTCTAGTTTTATAAACAAACGCCAGGGCTGTACGCTCTGGCGTTTACTTTTGTGCTCAAATCATAGAACACTAGGATATGACTTATTCAACATCAAATCGTAAATTTTCAGTAAACTGATATTGACGATTATTGCCTGCTAAGTCTCTTACCGTCATTTCAGTTAATCCCCATGTTCCTGGAGCTGAACCAACGGGTAGTATTGTTTCAAAGACGTACTGGATTGGCGTGGTAGCATCGCAATTAGGGTTGTCTTTTAAAGCCTGACTATTACATTTGAAATAGCCACCTTCCTGATCGGGGGCTGTGGTTTTATCCACGTTGCTATTTTTTGAATGCCAGAAGTGAAACTCTTGGCCTTGAGGATTTCTCAATCTGATCCCGGTGATATTTAATCCTGAAGCCGTTGCTAGAGGTTGCTCTTCATATGCCCAATAGTAAATCTTAACTATTGTTTCACCATTTGGGTTGTCTGGATTTGTTGGAGCAGCAGTTACTCGAAGGCATGTTTCATCCTCATCTTCAGATTGACATACCTGTTGATTAATCAAAGGCGCATTAGTATCAGGAGTACTTCCCGATACTACGAGCGTGATTGGATCTTCATGAGTCGGATGGTTTTCTGTAAAACTTGTTTTTCCAATATTCAATGCTTTATCTCGCATATTTATATATCTGGGACCGTAGCTTCCTAATGGAATAAAGCGAGTGACTAACCAGTCTATCGTACAAATGTTTGTAGCATCGCTAGGGTTAGATATTTCAGGGCTATGATAACTATAGAGTTGATGACTATACTGACCCCATCCAAATTCAGCAGATTGATTACTTATAGTTGCATAGCAGTAACCTTGATCCATCGACTCATTCTCATTTAGTAGCCACTGTAATTGCAGCAATTGCTCATCTTCTTTTAATTCAACTGGTGAATCAGTAGAGTCAGAGTTAAACAAGCTCAAAGTCATGCTGTTTTTTACATATTGGGGCGCAACAATATCTGAATTTGCATTATTGATATAGAGACGCCAACCATAGTCCGAGCTTGCCAGTTTTTCAATTCTACGATTGCCAACTTGATCGAAAACGACTATTTCAGCGGGCACCCACCAACCTTTAGCCGCTTCTGCTGGAAGATCGAATCTTGCGATTAATTTAGAGTCGAGTTGTGCTCCATTAGCAGGTTTAAAGTATTGATCTTTATATGTTCCAATTGGGCTTAGTAAGCGCATATACGCACCGGATGCACCGTCAAAACAATTGTCTTGGTTATTGCAGTTTTCACTTGTGTGTAATCCAAGAGTCACTTCTACACTTTTCTTTTGTTCTGGCGCGCCATATACAGAGATATCGACACTATTGATTTTTCCTGGATATATATAATCTGGGTATAAATTAAGCACTTCAAAAGTGAGATCAGGACGAATTACACTGAGATAGATACTACCTTGCATAATATAGTCTCGGATGAATTCGTATTTTGGCAATGCTCTTGAACGCAATAAATCAGGGTTGGTTAAAAAGTAAGAAATACTTTCTGCCATATCTTCATTGGGATTCAACTTAGCGGCATACGCAGTCACAAATTGAGTGGTGCTGCATGATGCCCATTGTCCGTCAAAAACAAGCTCACCATCAAATTTGGGATGGTCATGTACTTCAGTTAGAACGTTTAATGTCTCTGGAACTACGTTTGGTGGTGTCCAATTATCAGGGTCTTCTGTCCATTGTTTACAGTTCCCGTCGGTATCTCCTGGAATATACCACCCAGATTTTTTTAACCATTCATATTTGAGGTCATTTGAGAATGCGTAGTCCCATAAGAAGTGAGACTTTTCGTGAATAATTAAACGTTGAATATCACCAATAAAGTTTTGCGTAAAGGCTGATTCCATAAATTCAACATAATTAGCCGATGTCCAGGCTACAGCCGGTGCAGCCGAATATAACGGGTGGGGAAGCCCATTCGCACGTCTTAAGAAGTAACGCAGACCGCCTTTTTCATTAGGTAGACTGAGATCTTTCATCCCTTGAGGGAATTCTTCTAAAATAGCAATGATTGCAATTAATTCTTTCGGCTGAAATATTTGCCATATATTTGCATTACGATCGTCGTCTATTACAGGAATGGTCTTGTAGAGCCCGTTAAAGTTACTAGTAGTCGCTATAATTACGCCGTAACGCTGTTTGAGTATATGAGCCGCTACATCAATTTTTTGGCCATTGTCTGTAACAAAGCGTATAGCTGCGTTATATAAACGGTTAGAGAAGAATCGTCCACGCTTACCATCAACAGTCACGATTGTTGGTGATGCATATTTGAATGTTTGAGTAGAAATTTTAACTTGAGTGCTAGCATCTGTTAAATTGGTGACTTCAATATCGTCTGTCAAAAGTTCGTCAGTTAATACCCAGTGACTTGCATACGGATGCTCAGCAGCCGACCCTCCAGAGAGTTGATTTGGAAAACTTTCAAGGCCCGTTCTTTTTAGCATTTCAAGTAGACGGTACGCATGTTCCTGACTCCAAGGGACATCTGAATCATCTAAAATAATACCAAACAGCGACTGTAGGGTTGCACTTGCATGGGAATCTACATCGCTATAATCTTGGCCTATAATTTCTATCGGTAAGTCTTTGTTTATATATGAAGAATACTCTCGTCCCGCCGTGTTGATATCTTCAGACCAGTGATATTGGAAGTGATCGTGTTCTAACCCATCAATACGTTCAGCATTAAATTGAGCAAAAGTACCGGCATTAATTTTGATGACATTACCATTAACTTCTGACAAGGAAGTTCTAGCTCTTGGGCTATCATTTTCTTCGACACTATCATCGGCATCTGCAATTTTATATCCTGCTTGACTAACAGTTAAAATATAATCTTGTTGCTTATTTAATCCTTCAAACTTCAGTTCACCATCTTTGGATGTGGTTGTAATGAGTACACTTTTGTCATCGGAAGTTAAGGTTCCGATAACTGGACGGTCATTACTTGCACCTGAAACATCAACGATAATTTCCTGGTCGCCAACAGTACGTTCAAATTGAGCGTTTATCGTGCAATCGTTCGATACATTAGTGATGTAGTATTTATTGTCTTTTAAGCTACCACCACATCCACTAATTGACTCTAAGGTATATTTATCGTCTGTGGAAACATCAAATTGAGCAGCATCTCCATAAGCTACGCTCATTGAGTTCGGTGATACGTTGCCACCTTCCGATGAGTGTGCAGTTATGTGATATATAACGGGGGCAAAGGTTGCGATTACCTCACAGTTATCTTTTAATACTCCGGTTTTATATGTATTCCCGTTTAACGAGCCATCACAACCTTCAATATGTTTGAGTTGATATCCGTCATTAGCATTTAGATCAAAGCTTGATGTCTCTCCATAATTAACACTTTGCTCTTTTGGTGAGATAGTTCCCCCGCTACTTGCATGAGATAACGCTGTAATTATTATTGGTGTAAATTCGGCGGCAATACTACAGTCATTTGTAATTAGTCCAGTATTGTATTGAGAGCCGGCAAGAGCCCCCTCACATCCAGTTACTTCACTAATCTCAAAGCCATCATCAGCATTTAAATTAAAAGTATATGTTGAACCATGTTGTGCATCTTGAGTTTTAGGAGTAATACTTCCTCCTAATGATGTTGTGCTTGTTATTGTATAATGTTGGGGAGGGGTTGGGTTATTATTGGAATTAAATTGAGCAGTTATCGTACAATCGTTCGATACATTAGTGATGTAGTATTTATTGTCTTTTAAGCTACCATCACATCCACTAATCGACTCTAAGGTATATTTATCCTCTGTGGAAACATCAAATTGAGCAGCATCTCCATAAGCTACGCTCATTGAGTTCGGTGATACGTTACCACCTTTCGATGAGTGTGCAGTTATGTGATATATAACGGGGGCAAAGGTTGCGATTACCTCACAGTTTTCTTTCAATACTCCAGTCTTATATGTATTTCCGTTTAATGTGCCATCACAGCCTTCAATATGTTTGAGTTGATATCCGTCATTAGCATTTAAATCAAAGCTTGATGTCTCTCCATAATTAACACTTTGCTCTTTTGGTGAGATAGTTCCCCCGCTACTTGCATGAGATAACGCTGTTACTAATATTGGTGTGAATTTGGCGGCAATACTACAGTCATTTGTGATTAATCCAGTATTGTATTGAGAGCCTTTAAGGACTCCCTCACATCCAGTTACTTCACTAATCTCAAAGCCATCATCAGCATTTAAATTAAAAGTATATGTTGAACCATGTTGTGCATCTTGGGTTTTAGGAGTAATACTTCCTCCTAATGATGTTGTGCTCGTGATTGTATAATGTTGGGGAGGGGTTGGGTTATTATTGGAATTATCATCACCGCCACAGGAGACGACACTGATCGCTAAGCCTAATATCACTAGGCTATTATTTAAATTCATGAAACCTACCACTATTGTTGACCAAGATTCACATTGTCATTTATTTTATATGCATGAAATAAATAGCAATACTCTTCTATTTGCTAAAATTAATGTCAGAGAAGGTAGTATATTTGAAATGTTATTTTTTATCTTTGATACAATTCATATTTTATTAATGTCAGACATATAGATCAATATGCAACTATATTTACATGGCTGGTTTTTATAATACTTGGTAGAACAACCATTAATGGTTGTTCGATTTAATAGAACTTAAACTGACTCCAGTTGCTTAAAACATGTATGAACTCCATCATATTTGGCGAATACCAATATCCAACAACACAGATAGCGACCAAGCTAACGCTTAATACGATATGATTTTCGGGAAGCAGTTTAAGCGCTGTGCCGAACGAGTTTTTAAGTTTAAATCGGCTAAATTCCACGCTATTTATCTCATCCATCAAGAGATGCAATAAAAACCCAACCAAGAAGAAAAAGCCTGTGAGCCATGCAGTCATAGCAGGCTTTATCACTAAGTGTCCTGCAAGATAGAAAGTGACGTTAACCAAAACTAACGTATTTGCTACGCCGAAAATAATAGAGTGGCAGGCGCCGCGGTGGGCGGTAATCTTTTTGAAAATTCGTAATAGCACCTGGTGTAAAAATAGGTAGATGGCTAGCGGGATGAGCAATAAGCGCAGTAATCCGGTTGGGGTATGAGCATCACCTATGACGTAATGCATGGCTCCAAAGCACAGGGCTATGGACATGGCGCCATAAATGACTTCAAGAGAGGTAGAGCTATCTGAGTCAATATCGGGATATAGGCTACCTATTGAGCCAATAAACCATAGCCATAGTGCGGTCTGAATAGTGATGTCACCTTTTGCCACTAGGGTCGCGGCAGCAATGCCTGTGACGGCGACGCCTGCTTTGAGGTGCGTTTCAAAGTTTGCCATTTGAGGTATTTTCGCAATTGATGAGGTTTAGTTTACGGAATTTAACCCTATGCTTGGTAACTGGCAAGTTAGAGGATTGTCAGAGTTAAAGCATAGTCCTTTTTAAATTTTCTTTTGTAATCAGTAACTAAAGAATTGAACTGCATGGTTAAAATATTGTGAAGTTTTAGTTGTCATAAATGGTGAGCATAATTTTACTTTACTATTTTATCGTTGGCGCAATATGCACATTATTGAATTGCTGTTCATCTATTCTTGTTTGCACTAACAGAGCACTGAATCAGAAAATTAAAAGGTAGCATCATGAAAAAACTATTATTAGCCGTCAGTATTGCCTCACTATCAGCCACCGCAGTTGCGTCGATTGAAACGAAAGATTGGTATGGATATGCATCACCTGAAGCAAAGCAGTTTGTGAAAGATAACATAGTATTAGATTTTTATGCTTCTCCTGCTGGTACTGGATTTTCTAAAGATTCCGAGGTGGCTCAATATATTGATCTTGCCCATGAGCGTGGAATAACGGGGGCGTCAGTGACCATTGCAGCTCCCAATACTCCAAATATGCTGGCGTTTAAATCAGAACATGGCAAATGGACAAAAGCGTCTTCAGCTGCCAATACGCCGATTCGTTATGTAACAAAGGTTGAAGATTTTCAGCTAGCCCATGAAAACGGTGAATATGCGATTATGTGGGCAAGCCAAACGACTATGCCTCTTGAAGGTGATGCAGCTAATGTTGCAGTAATGGCAGAGCATGGCATTAAGACAATGCAACTGACCTACAATGAAACAGAGTTAACGGGTGGCGGCGTTATTTCTATGATCAATGGCGATACATCGAGCCTAACTGATTTTGGTAAAGAGGTGATTGATGAGATGGTAAAACACGGTATTACCGTTGATTTGTCGCATACTTCTCATTACACCACTGAGGGCATTACCGATTATATGCAAAAGCAACATAAAGGTGTGCCGGTGATTTATTCTCATTCACCAATTGCTTCTACCTATGGTTGTGAACCTCATGAAACTTTGACTGAAACCGAGCAGCGTATGGCGAAACAGAACTTGAAAAAGGGCGATCCTGATTTCCGTTTAGCGGCGTGTTATCGACTCATTTCTGATGAACAAGCAAAGACAGTTGCGGATATGGGCGGCGTTATTTCTGTAACCGCAACCGAATGGATGATGGATGGTATCTGGCCGGAAGATATTACACCTAAACAATTTGCTGAGATGATTGATGGTGCAGTAAAAGTGGCGGGTATCGACCATGTGGGTATTGCGACTGACGATATGATGACGACCTCGAAAGTCGTTCCGTTTGCTAAAGCAAATGCGGATAAATACGCAGACAATGGTTACATGATTAATGCTTTTGATAAAGGTGCGACTGGCTGTGCTGAACTTTCAAAGCATATTGCAGGCGTAGTCGATGCATTATGGGAAATGGGCTATTCCAATGAAGATATGGCGAAGTTGTTTGGTCAAAACTTGATGCGTGTTTATCAGCAAACTTGGAAAACGAAAGCTTAATTTTTTGCTTTAACTGCTTCCTATAAACGATGTGGATGTTTAATACTCTGTCGCAGTAAAAACAAGTAGCCTGCGTTATACCTGTTGTGTAGCGCAGGCTTTTTTACGCCACTGTAAAGGCGTAGTGTTTTCGGCTTTTCTAAAAGCGCGAATAAATTGTGAGGTATCTGCGTAGCCTAAATGTTCGGCAATATCGGAAATGGAAACGTCTCGTTCGCGCATTACTCGTTTGGCAAATGCCATATTGAGGGATTCTTTTATTTTGCGAAAACTACTTTGTTCTAGCTTTAAATATCTCTGCAAACTGCGCGGTGAGATACCTGTTATATAACTAAAGTCGTTGATAGAAATGTCTTGCCGTCCTATATAACACTCTAGTGCTAAGGCAACTTGTTTACTGAAGGGGGTAGGCGGTTTATGCCATGTTGTACTTTCTACAATGCCAATAGGCTTTTCTGGTGAATTGTAAAAAATTCCAGTGCTATTTTGTCCCATAAACTGCGGCGTGTGAGTGGATATATTGAGTTTATCTAATCCGGTTTTTTGTTCAGAGAACAGATGGTATTTGCAAGGTTGAGAAACTGCTTGGGTGGATGCTAAGTACTGATGTACTACAACAATAGCGTAAAGCTCTGCGACTAGATTAAACGGGGTAACATCTTCTAACGCAAATTCTAGGCTTTGTATTGTATCACTACCTGTTATTTGGGTGTTGGGTTGAAAAGTGACGCTTTTTACCGGTAATAGATAAGCAATCTGTTCTGGGATAGAGAGGCTTGTCATTGATGAATTATTCAAGCTAATCTGTTTTATATAGTCATTTACACCTTGGCGAATAAAGGCTTTAAAGTCTTGATGGGATAAGCTTACAAAAGCTTGTTGTAGTAAAGAGGCCAATGCTCTGAAAGGCACAAATTTTGCCGAACTAGAGTTTAAATAAATAGGTAGATTTGAGCTGTGTACGATTGGCCATATATCGTCGATATAGTGCTCTAATGCGTTGATTTGCACTATAACGGCATGTTTATTAATGAGCGGGACAGTTAAATTCATCGTATACCTTGGCTCTTACTTACACCAATCTCAATTTATTAGTATTGATATAAGTAATAGCTTATTGGTGGTAAATGTCACGACTGTTATAGGCAGTTTTATTTGGATGTTGTTGATTGCCAGTACAAATATAGCGCCTGAATATCGCCAGAGCACAAATGGGGAACTGCTTCTTTAAGAACAGTTTGCGGCCAATCCCACCATTGCATCTCTAATAGCATAGCGATTTCAGTGTCAGAAAAACGAAATTTAATGTGCTTAGCGGGGTTGGAGCCTACTATTTCATAGGGTGCAACGTCTTTGGTCACAACAGCGCGACTCGAAATCACGGCGCCATGCCCAATGTTTACTCCGGGCATAATCATAGCTTCCGTCCCAATCCAAACATCATTACCTATTATGGTATCTCCGGCGCGCTCAAAACCATCTTTGGCTTGTGCAAAAGTGTCATCATCTCGATAGAAAAACGGGAAAGTACTTACCCAATCATGCCTGTGCCCTTGATTACCAGCCATAATAAATGCCGCACCAGAGCCAATAGAGCAAAAACTGCCAATAATAAGCTTATCAACATCATCCCTATCAGGTGCAAGATATCGAGCACAATCATCAAAACTGTGCCCATGATAGTACCCAGAGTAATAACTGTGCTTACCTACAATGATATTTGGGTTAGTCACTTGCTGCTGCAACGGCACACCAGCGAAAGGGGATTCAAAGTAGTTCATAGTTTGTTCTCTAGGTTTTAGGGACGTTCTTGCGGGGTCAGGTCTTGAAATTTGCATAAATACTATTTATGCAAATTTCAAGACCTGACCCCGCTTTACCGAATAGTAGATCGGGAGTGCAGAAGTTTCAAATACTTGATAAGTTGGGTAAAGGAGCAACGCTGATGGCGCACTCTGAATTAATTGATGAATTAAATTCGCTTAAGGTTGTTATTTTATTCATTCAGTTTATTCTTATGCGTTGAGAATCTAAGTCGAGCAGTGGGTAGTAACTGGTGAGAACATTATGCTAAAAGAGCTAGTACTTTTTAAATATGTTTATGAAGGTGATAATTTTAGGGATGTTGCGAGTAAAGCAAACACTTCTATATCCTCTCTATCTAGGGCTATTACTAATCTTGAGCAAGATTGCGGGAAGAAGCTTTTCATTAAAGATGGCATCACGTTAATTCCCACAAGTGAAGGAAAGTACTTATATTCGAAAATAACAGCGAGTCTAGATTCAGTTACGTATGAGTATGATATGTTTCGTACTAGCACTCCTCAAATCACGTTATTGAAACCGATACAAGTTAACAGTACGTTTTTTATTCAGCTTCTACACGATGAAGCGTTAAAGAGCGAGCAACTATCATTTAAAGAATTGAATAATTATCCCACTAGAGAAAAAGCGTATTCAGATCTTTTAATTGGCGAAATCGATTTGTTTATCGATAAAAAACCAATAACAGATAGGCGATACCAATGCCACAAGATCCAATCTGATGAGCTCGTTTTTCTTTGTTCGAAGCAGTTTCATGAAAATATTATTGAGTCAGAGCCTAAAAATCTAATCAAATTAAAATGGCTTGATGATTACAGTGATAAGTTTACAAGTAATGCAGATACCAATGAGTATCTAATTGATAGTCTTATATCTTTTTACGATATTATTGAAAATTCAAAATATACTGGCATTGTATCAGAGCAAACTGCAAAGACTCTTGATCATGATGTTTATTCATTTTCAGAAGTCATTGGAAAAATGGAACTCTATTTGATAGTAGCGAATCGAAATATAGTCAATAAACCGTTGCTAAAAGACATAATAAAGAAAATACAAGAGTCTAAGCTAATACTACGTTAACTGTATAAAAAACTTGTACTCATTACTTTCCAGGGGTGATTATGGTTACCATTATTTAACTCTAATCTATTTCTAGAAGGAGTATCGTACATTTTATTGATTATCTCCCTTGATATTTTAATGTTGTTCAAATAGCGTGATAAGATTTTAAACAATCTATGGTATAGAGCTGAGTTCTTTAAATCTTGCGTATAAGAGTTCCTAAGATCCCCATAATAAGGGCTATGAGCGCCGATGTGTGACTTTTCATATGCTGTTCTATCTTTTCCTGATAGAAACATGATTACGCAAGATGAGTTGCAATACGTTTCAACGTCCGTATTCCAACCAGATTTATTTATATAGTTTGCTATTTTTATTGCATCATTAAGATAACCACCATTTGACTGCAATATAACAGATGAAATATCGTGGGTTCCTTCTGATAGAAAATGTATAAATTTCAAATACTCACCACTTTCGATATCACCGTTAATGATTAATGTAGCTTTATTAGAATCTTTATCGTGATTATATATTTTATATTGAGCAGAATGAGCTCCAAATGAGAAACTGATTAAAGCGAATAAGATAATATATTTTTTAATATTATTAATAATTTTGATTATATTATTCATATCTTTAATCAACCCACGTTCTATGATTTACATGAGTTCATCTTTGCTTTAAATTTTTTGGATTAACATGAAACAACTTGTTTCATGTTGCTCTTTTCTGACGAGGTAACACTTTTTAACGAGAATTGGATAGTAGATTTGATAGGATACTCAATCTTGCTCATATGGTTTTGCGGGGTCAGGTCTTGAAATTTGCATCAATGGTTATTGATGCAAATTTCAAGACCTGACCCCGCGTGGGGGCAAAGGATGTGTATGAATTTGGATAAAGCGAAAAAACGTATAGCTAAGCAGGTTAAGAAAGGATTTAAGGGATATCCTCAGATTACGTTGGCGTATTATGGGGAAACCGAAGAGTGTGCAACGGTGGTTTCTGTGCAATTTATCTTGTCGGAAGAGGATAACCTACAAGAGGAACGCTTTTCTTGTGAAACTGATATTCGTGAAAGTGAATTAGTGCAAACTACGATACTTAAGATAATAGAAAGAGCGAACGCTAATTCAGTTGTCGAAGTACCTGGGGTCGCGACTCTTTAATTTATCTTGTGGGGTCAGGTCTTGAAATTTGCAAAGTATATAATTTATGCAAATTTCAAGACCTGACCCCTTTATTATTTTTGGTTCTAGTTAGTGGTAACATTCAATACCCAAAAAGAGGTATATATAATAACTTGCCGAAGTGTTTATAAATTAAGCTATTTTCTATCTGGGCATTAATATATAAAATGAAACTAGTTGGGTATGTGGTTTTTGATTTGTTAATTATGATGGTATTGTTTTTTTAGTTAATATGCATTTTCATACTTATATATAACTATAAAATCATGGCTTCTAGTGGGTTCTGAAGATAAAACATGATCCTTGTCATTAAAATGAGGGTTTATTGTTCAAATTTATTTTTTTTAAGTTCAATTTTGATAGAGTGTTTACTCTATCGCTATGCTTAATCGGTGCTTCAAGGCGATATAAAAAAGACAGAACAATAACTAAAGCATTGTCTATAGGTTAGATAGGCGTTTATTTTTCACTTTTTTATGGGTCCAAACGGTGTGTTTGACCATTTTTACGAAAAGTTATACGTGCTAATTGATGTTACATAAATGTTTGTAATTTCTGTTTTTTACTTTAACTCTGATAATTCCAAATGCCTCACATCAGAATATATAGACTTTGTAAAGACTATAAAATCGAGAATTAATATTTCATAGTATCTATAAACCCTTGAATTTGAATGGTTTTTAGTTGTGTGTAAATCATTCAATCTGAACGGTTATGCTACTTTGGTGTGAGATTCTTAAACTTAAATGCTGTAAAATTCATTAAAGTTGAAATTTAACACTGCTGTTGTGTTTTGGTAAGTATCCTCTTTTGTTATATAAGACCTTCCTAAATTATTTTTACCCGTAACTTTCCTATTGCTTCAAATTATTCTCTCGCTACAATCTGCGCCGTTCACAAAATGTGAGTAAACAAAGTACCTTAATAATTAAATTTTGTGCGTCTGACATGTTTGATTATGGCTTATTCAAAAAGGTTGAAATATAACCATCCAATGAATAAGCATAGATAAGGGAATTATTGAATCGAAATCATATAGATGATTTGGAATAAACTTTAGGAGCATACCATGTTTACCCCTTTATACGTAAAATCTACTCTAGCTTCAGAATCTGTTATCAACAAATGTAAGTCGTTCATAAAAGATGAGCGCGGTGTGACTGCGGTTGAATATGCAATTATTGCTGTAGCAATGTCAGCAGTGGTATTAGCTGTTTTTCATAACGGTTCTCTTAAAAATGCCTTAGATAACGCAATGGGACTTGTCTCTACAACTATAGGCGCAGCAAGTAAAGCTCCTACGCCTTAGTTTATTTAGGATAGAGCTGATAATTTTATCAGCTCTATTTTTATTATGTGTTATATATTAATGCTATTTTTAATTATCATTGGATACTCTGATTGGAAAACGCGCACTATTCCTAATAAGTTTGTATTATTTCTGCTAATACTACTTCTTCCTACTATTATAAAAAATTTTCATATAATTGTACTTATACATTTTTTGGGAATATTAATACTAGGATTTTTATTATTCTTAGCCGGAGTTATGGGCGCAGGCGATATCAAACTTCTTGCAGTCATTAGCCTAGCGGTGAAGCCCGCTTTCTTTCTTTTATTCTTGTTTAGTATCACTTCCATGGGAGGAGTGCTAGCAATAGGTTATCTCATTTACGGCTATTGTACCGATATCAATAAGGTAAGAGCTAGAGGCATACCTTATGGACTGCCAATCGTTCTCTCGGCGGCATGGGCGCTATTTGTCTCTATTCATTAATGCTTTTTTTGGTTTGTTTCCTTAGGGGGAAAGATGAAACTAAGAATTTTTATATTGGTGCTTTTGTTAGGAGCTGCCGGCTTCTTACTTTTTAGCAACCAATATCACTCTCAATCACCGCAATCTGCTCAAAACAATACTCCTCAACCTATTCAGGTCGAAAAAACGTTTAAAGTCTGGATGACGACACAAGAGATCAGCCGTGGCGAAGAAGTTACGCGCGAGCAGCTCAAAATTGTTTCTTTAAAACAAGCACAAGCATTCGAACATGCTATTGACCATGATGTAGAAATCACAGTCACTCCAGGGATGGTAATTAATAGAGATCTTAAACAAGGTGAATTTATCTTTCCTGAGATGTTAGTGACACCAGAGCAAGATGAGTACGTCAATCTGATCATTCAGCCCAATCATATACCATACCCAATCGCGCTATCACCGGAAGTCTTAGTTGGTGGCGGTATTCAAGCTAACAGCTTTGTAGATGTGCTCGCCTACACCGCTTCAAACAATAGCCATATTGCTGACGATGCCGAAGATGTTGAATATCTTGATGAAAGCGATACTCGTGATGTGTCTATTTCACCTCTATTAATGCATGTAAAAGTGTTAAAGGTTTCTTACCCACATAAATCTGATGAAGAAGATAGTGGTGAAGATGAAGCTGACTTGTTGACCCAAAAAGCAACTCTAGTACTTGAGCTTACTCAAAAGCAGGTAGCAAAAATGACTGTTGCTCGTCATATATCTGATATTGCGGTCCAACACTCTATTGGTACAGAGCACAGTAGCGATTTGAGTGCCGATGTTGATGATGTGTTACCTAATCTAAATCAAGTTCGTGAGATGCGTGGAGATCAAGACAAATGAAAATGACATGTCGCATTTTATTAGCAGTGATGGTGGCTTTAATTTCACTGTCAGCATTGGCTACAACGATGAATCTGCAAGTGGGGCAGGCACAGTCTTTGTCATCTCGTCAGGCTATAGGCTCTGTATTTGTAGTCAATCCGAAAGTGGCAGACTACAAAGTGATTGATAACAATAAATTAGTGGTTTATGGCAAGAAAGAAGGGGATACCAGTCTATTGGTGTTTAACCATGATGGAAAAACTCTAATTAGTCGTAAAGTTCATATTACTAAAGACCTTTCTTATATCAGTCAGCAAATAAAAATGCGTTACCCGCATAGCCAAGTGAAGGTGTCTTCAGTGGGTTCATCTATTGTACTTAGCGGTAATGTATCAAGTGATGCCATTAGTGACGGTATTTATCAGTTGGTTGGCTCCATGGCGCAAGGCGATGGCAAGGCAACAGCTTCAAGTGATAAACATACTAGCGCGGATAAAACAGCGGTAGATCAACCTAAGCAAGCTATTGGTCATTTTGTTAAGAAAAAACAATATCCTGGCGTTGTAAATAACATAGAAGTCATTTTAACCCGTCAAGTGAACGTCAAATTGACGATTGCTGAAGTTACCCATGATTTTGCTGAGAAACTTGGCGTACAAGTAGGCTCTGGCGGACAAATGGGGGTGTTTGTTGATCATATCGAACACATCAGTGCTAGCGATATCACCTCTGTGATCACTGCGGTTAACTCAGAAGATGTTGGGCAAGTATTGGCTGAGCCAAATCTTTCAGTGATTTCAGGTGAAAAAGCGAATTTCATGGTGGGTGGTGAACTACCGATTGTCTATTCAACAGATGATAACCTCACCGTTGATTTTAAAAAATACGGTGTAAACCTTGAACTACAAGCGCTTGTTGAGCGCGATGATAAAATTAAGCTCTTACTTCATCCGGAAGTAAGCTCAATCGATGAGCAGAATCGCAATGAAGAGTTTGATATTCCAGCACTTAAAACTCGTAGCGCAGAGACCACTGTTGAGTTAGGTGATGGGCAAAGCTTTATCCTTGGTGGTCTGTTGGATTCTAGAGATGTTGAGCGTCTAAAGAAGATCCCATTTGTTTCAGAAATCCCAATCATAGGTGCACTATTTAGACACACCGAATCCGAGCGCAACAAAACCGAATTGATCATCGTTGCCACCGTTAACCTAGTGCACCCAATCGATGGCGCACAAATTCAACTGCCAACAATGCGTAAAACACACACTTTAGAGCGTTGGTTAGGGGTTCGTAGTTCCCAAAAATCGGCAGGAGAGCAGTGGGGGCGTGAGATTTTAGCCGCTGGAGGGTTTAAGAAATGATGTCTTCAAAAATCAATCAAGTAGTGAGTCTTTTTACTCTATGCGTGCTGGTTAGTATTAGCGGCTGTAGCGAATATATCCACGAGCGCAACGCCAGTACCATTGATGTGGTTCCAGTGAATTATCATCTGCAACTTAAAGTGCATTCGCCTGGTTTGAAAAAATCGGTGGATAAAGTGGTGGCGTACGTTAACTCGCATCGTAACGAATTAGTCGATCACAAAATCGAGCTAAATTGGTATAGCAAGAACGCCTACAAAGTTGCTACTCAAGTAAAAAGTTACCTTGTTTCGCAAGGGTTTAATACTGATAGCGTGGTATTGACCAAAGGCAATGCCAAACGTGATAAGCCTTATTTTGATTTAGAACTGTTTGCCCAGAGATATCAATCGGTTTCCAGTATTTGCCACTACGAGCAAATTGAAGAATACGGTCGCTATCCCAACGGCTGCTTTGTTGAAGGCAACCGCTGGCAGATGATGAACCATCCTGAACGCGTATTAAATACCGTAAATTCAACGTCATCTGAGCAAGAGTAGGAGAGCCCCATGTTAGATTTTATGGATTTAGTCTCTAGCAAAGATGGCAGAGACGAAGAACTGAATAACCTCTCTACAGCGATGTTTTATCGCGACGATGAGTGCATGCTGAGCATCAAGGAAGCATACGGGTTTGAAGGTTGGAAAGCGCCTGAATTTTTTGCGATGAAAACGCAAAAGCTTGCTGATTATATTCGTGAACAGACGCCAGAAATTTTGATTCTTGATTTTACCAATAGCATTGATCTTATTGGTGACGTGGAAGAGATCCAAAGATTACTGCCAAATACAGTTTCGGTGATCATCATGGGCGCTCAAGACTCCATATTGCTGAAACGTGAAGTGCAGAGTAAAGGGTTTTATTACCTTTTCTGGCCTTCAGAAAAGCACGACATTATTGATCTTGTAAGACAGGTACGTAGCGAAAGCCTTACCAACGAAGGTCTAGGTCAAGCGCGTAAAGCTAAGAAAATTTCTATTGTGGGTTGTAAGGGCAGTTGCGGCAGTACCTTTATTGCCTCTGAGGTGGCTCATCAGTTAAGTCATGAGAAAAAATCATCGTGCTTATTGGTTGATAACCATTATTTGACCAGCAACTTAGACATCATGTTAGCACTGAAAAACTTCCAGCGTCGTCCGCTAACCGAGTCAAACATGCTGTCAAATCTTGATGTGTCATCGGCTAAAAACCTGACTCAAGAAGTAACCCCTTTACTTTCAGTTTTGGCTTTAGAGCAAGATGAGCGTCGTAATAGCATTGAGCTAAGACAATATTCAGATGCTATCGCCGATGTACTCGCCGAAGAAGTGAACTTTATTGTTGAGGAATTTTCTAGCGACAACCAACTCTATAGCAGTGAGTTTTTAGCTGATAGCGATGTGGTCGTTTTAGTGTTTGATCCTATTGTGTCCGCGTTGCGTAACGTAGCGACCATCAAGAATGGTATTGAGAAATTGGTAACCAAGCGAAATGTACGCTTCTTATTAGTGATGAATCACACCATGCCTGCCAAATTTGCCACCGTCTCTAAAGTTGAGGTCGAAAAATTACTCGATACCCAGATTAATATCGAATTGCCTTTTGATAAGTATGTTCGAACGACCAAGTTAGAAGGAAAACCAGTTTCGGCGGGTAAAACCGCATCTGCAAAAGGATTGAAGCAGTTGACTGCTTTGATCTTAGGCCAAGTATTGGTCAAAAAACGTGGCATAAAAGTATTTAGCAGGACTAAGTAATATGAACGCAAGCGAAGCATATCTTTATATACGTAATAAGATTTTTACCGTTTTAGACGCAGAAGTGGTAAACAATTTATCTAAAGATCAGTTGCGCCAACAACTTGCCAGCGCGGTAGATTCTATCGTGCAACAAGAGCGGTTATCGGTGCCGAGTGTTATAAGACAAGAGTATGCACAAAACTTAACCAATGAATTGGTTGGGCTTGGTCCATTACAAAGCCTTATGGACGATGATTCAATTGCCGATATTATGATTAATGGGCCGAAGAATATTTTTGTGGAACGTAACGGCATTGTTGAAAAAGTGCCGGTCACGTTTATTGATGAAGAGCAGTTGCAAGCGGTAGCAAAACGCATCGCGACCGAAGTAGGGCGTCGCGTGGATAGCACTTCACCCACTTGTGATGCACGCTTGATGGATGGTAGTCGCGTTAACATAGTGATCCCACCCATTGCCATTGACGGTACTTCTATTTCGATTCGTAAGTTTCAAAAAAGCCGTATAGATTTTAAAAAGTTGTGCGAGTTTGGCGCAATGAGCCCTGAAATTGCGCAAGTATTAATGATTGCTGCGCGCTGTCGTTTAAACATTATCATTTCAGGTGGTACCGGTTCTGGTAAAACCACCATGCTAAACGCGCTCTCACAATTTATTTCAGAAAAAGAACGCATCGTCACAATCGAAGATGCGGCCGAACTGCAATTGCAGCAACCCCACGTTGTACGTTTAGAAACTCGCGCCGCCAGCGTCGAAAATACTGGCATGATCACGCAACGCGATTTAGTTGTGAACTCTCTGCGTATGCGCCCAGATAGAATTATTATGGGCGAGTGTCGTGGCGGTGAAGCATTTGAAATGCTACAAGCGATGAATACTGGGCACGATGGTTCAATGTCCACTTTGCACGCCAACACGCCAAGAGATGCAGTTTCTCGTATTGAATCTATGGTCATGATGGCCACCAATAGCCTACCTTTAGAAGCCATTCGTCGCACCATCGTCAGTGCGGTAGATATTATTGTGCAAGTGAGCCGACTACATGATGGTTCTCGTAAAGTCATGAGCATTTGTGAAGTTGTAGGGCTTGAAGGACAAAGTGTTGTATTAGAAGAAATTTTCAAATTTCAGCCAACGCTGGGACACTCTTCAGAAGGTAAAGTACAAGGTAACTTTGTAACGGCCGGTCTTATGCAGCGCTCAGTGTTAATGGAAAAAGCACGTTTCTTCGGCTTACAAGATAAGCTGTCAGCAGCCTTTGGTTCACTTGATTTACAAGCAAGTGCGTAAGAGGAATTAGCGTGTTAATTAAATTACTTCTAGGCGTATTGTTAGTCTGCTCTGCGTTTTTATTTTATCGAATATTAAACCCAAAGCGTCATCATGATTATATTGATGAAGCGGCTAAGTTTAACCAGACTGTGCATCTTAACTCGATGATGGATGATCATCAGGCTGTGGATTTGTTATCCCTTTCTGATCAAACCTTTAAGCAAAAGATCGAACAAGAGTTTCGCAATATTAAGCTACAACTGGGTGCTAGAGCCGAGTTAAAGATCATTTTATTTGCACTGCTTGTGGCATTTGCCTGCTATGAGCTAAACAGTGGCATCTTACAAGCAAACCTCATTGTTATTATTATCTTAGGTGAGATTATTGCCGCTTATCTGGCGTTAGGTTTTCTTAAAAAGCGTGAAATGAACGCATTTGAAGACTCTTTCCCTATTGCCTTGAATATTATGACCAGTGCCGTTTCGGCTGGTGAAAGTGTCATGCACGCCGTCATTCACGTTGGCAATAACCTTGAAGGCCCAGTCGGTAAAGAGTTTCGTCTAATGGGGAACCGCCTCCAGATGGGTGAGGCTCCTGATGAAGTGTTTCGTAAATCGTGTCGCCGCTTTCCTTATCGAGCTTTCTATTTTTTCGTGATCACCTTGCGCGCTAACATGCGTCGCGGTGGGCAGTTGAAAGATGTTATGTCAAAGCTTAATCGGATTATGTTTAACGCTAGGGCAATTGATAAAAAGAAAATGGCGATGACGTCAGAGGCAAGGGCATCAGCGAAAATTGTTGCCGCGATCCCCTGCATATTTATGGTGATCATGAGGATGTTTAGCCCTGAAAACTTCCACTATGTTATGACAGATCCAACAGGGCGTTATATCCTTTATTATCTTATTGCCAGTGAATTTACCGGTATTTCAATCATTGTTTGGCTCATGAAGGGAGTTAAATAATGAATTTACTTTCAATATTTTCTGATCGCAGACTGTGGATACTCATTGTTTTAATCGCAATGGTGTTTTTTATTGTTGATTTGTTTTACCTATCGGTGCGAAGAAAGAAAATGCTTGCCAAAGTTAACTTAAAGAAAAGTGACTCTGAGCAAGATAAGAATCATTGGTTGCAGTCTATATCGGGAGCATTAAACAAAATATTCTCAGGCGATGAAGATGATATCAAAGCGAAGTTTATCGCCGCTGGATTTTATAATGGCGCTAAATACGCCAGTTACTTTATGCCAGTAAAATATGGCGCGCTTATTCTTGGTGGTATAGCGATTTATCTACTTGGCTTAGAAAAGCATTGGTCTAGCACCTCGTACATTATCTATGGCAGTTTATGGTTGCTATTTACCTTAATATTCCCTGATTCATTCTTAGCCAGTAGAGCAAAGAACCTTAAACATAAAATTTCGGGAAATTTACCTTATCTATTAGATTTAATGGCGGTGTGCGTACAAACCGGCATGACAATAGAAGCGGCAATGCAATATCTCTCTTTAGAGATGAAAGGCTTTGATGATGATATTAGTTATTTACTAGATAAAACCAATGATAGAGCTCGCATTGTGGGAATGGAACGCTCTCTTGATGAGTTGCAAATCCGCGTACCGACAACTGAAATTCAGAGCTTTGTTATGACGTTAAAACAAAGCATGCACCACGGCACGTCTATTTACCAAGTGCTTTCTACGCTTTCGTCGGATATGCGTGAAGTGCAAGTTTTGGAACTGGAAGAGAAGGTGGGTAAGCTATCTTCTAAAATGTCCATTCCGCTTATTCTATTTATTATGGTGCCTATTGTTATTTTGATAGCGGCTCCGGGTGTTATGAGGATGCTATTGTAATGACAATTATTCGAATATTCGCTGCATTAGCTTGTATGTTTTTATTTGGCTGTGCTTCGCAACCAAATAGTGAACAAAAAGCTTTTGCCAGCAGTGAGAAAATTTATTTAGTCAGTCATAACTACCGAAAGTTAATTGATTTATATAAAGATGAGCTTAAAAAAGAGCCCGATAATATCGAGTTAAAGACTAAGTTAATCCGTACTTACCTGAGCTTTAACGATAACGACTCAGCAAGATATTACCTCAATGAGCTTATCAAAAATCAATCAAAGCCTAATCCAGATCTTTATTATCTTGACGGTTTGGCTTACTACCAAGCCTCTGATTTTTCTTCGGCCAAAGAGTCTTTAGAAAAAGCGTTAGAAATTAAAAACTATCAAGGAGAGTCTTCTCATCTAACGGAAGATATTTCGGGTGATATTTATAATTTAAAAGGGATAGTAGAGGCTTCGCAAGGGGATTTAAAAGCGGCTAAGTCTGACTTTATTCAAGCCAAACATTATATGTACGACGATGTAAAAATGGCGAATAACTTAGCGGTTATCGACATGCTCAGTGACGATTATCAGTCTGCCTACGATCGTTTAATGCCGTTTTATTTAAACGGTGATGGTGATGATCAGCTTAAAGCAAATCTTGCGGTTTCAATGGCTAAGCTCAATAAATATGAAGAGTTAAAGCAGCTATTTAGCAAGAAATATGACGAGCAAAAGATCTTTGAGCTTTACCAATATTTACAGCAGCTAGAAACCAATAGCTTTGATGATTTTAAGGTATTGAAGTGATGTTTAAAGGAAGACGAAATCAAAAAGGGATTGCGACGATAGAGTTTGCTATGGGGTTTATCTTTTTTTGGTTAATGGTTGTGCTGTGGATTGAGCTTAGTTATGTCAACTATGTCTCATCTTTGGGCGATTTAGCTATTTCAGAAGCCACACAAGCGGCTAAAAAACTGAAACATAATCATAGTGGTAATCAGTCTCAGTATGCGGCCATGTATCAAAAGGCCTTTTTAAATGCGATAGAGCGTAGTGACAGCTTATGGAGCAACTTTATTAAGCCTAGTGATTTTATGGCCTCGATTACCTTCATTCACGACTATACGAAATTGGCTCAAGAGCCTGATTGTGGCTTTGATCCAGCGCATCCGCATCAATTTTTTAGGCAGTGTGGGGATAGCCAAAGTAATAGTCCGATTGCGGTTTATCACATTGAATACAAAGGAAGCACTATTTTTGATGTATTTAACCCTGGAGCGCAATTGTTTAGTCGAGAGATGTTGGTAATTCAAGAGAATGAACGTGATCAATTTAGCTACTAAAAAGCGCAATCAAGCAGGAAACTTTACGGTTGAGTTTGCCATCGTCGGCGTAGTGTTCGCGCTTCTATTGGTATTTACCTCAGACTTAGTGGTCAAGCTTGCGACACATGGCAAGTTAGACCGTATGTCGTTTTCCGCCGTCAGCATTTTAAAAGAACGAACTCAATTTAGCTCGCAGCACGATATTGTGCCGCTAACAAATATTGAAGTAGACAATGTTTATCGCGTTATCGAGCGTTCTTTAGCTCGAACTGTGGGTAACTTTGATGAGAACAAGCTGGGGTTTGTGGTTGAGGAACAAAGATTTAACTCAAACGCACAAGCTTTACCTTTGTCGACGCTACATGCTTCCATGCATTCCAAAGGATGCACTTTAAAACAATCACTCCATACGATGCAAAACCTATCGGTTAAGAGCTCATGGGGTAGGCGTTTTACGCTTTATCGAGTCACTGTGTGTTATCAAACTGAGAATTGGTTTGGTGATTTGGTCGGTAATACATTTAATTCTGTTTCTTCTAGCTCAGTCATTATGGGACGTTAACCATGCATTCAAAATTATTTATTCGTTTTACCCTGTTTTTGGGGTCTTGCTTGATGACCAATGTGGCATTGGCTGCGCATCAAGCAGAGTATTATTGTGGTCAAGGTAATTTAGAATTTAAGGAAACTATTTCTGTAGGAAAAGCGACTGAAGTTCGAGTTTCTCAAGGGGCTTTTATGCAGATAGAATCACCAAACCAAGATTCATCAGCCCTAGATTATCTTGCTAATTCTCTGGATCGCTCAGGTTTGAGCCAGCAGTGCATTGAATACCTTGAAGCGCATTCAAAAACGGAGAAAAGCAATACTCCAGAGCTATTATCGCGCGTGTATTTCTCGTGGGATAAGAGCGAACTGACCGACAAATCGCGTTATATATTGGCACAGGTGCTAAAAAAAGTGGCTGACCGAGATAAAAATCTGCTGTTAAAAGGCTATACCGACAACACGGGTAGCAAACAATATAACTATGAATTAGGTTTGCGCCGTTCGCAGTCAGTATTAGCGTATTTAGCAAAACATGGCTTATCTAAAGGGAAAATGCATGCAAGCTCGAAAGGTGAAGCCGATCCTGTAGCCAGCAATGCAGTGGCAAGTGGTAGAGAGAAGAATCGCCGAGTAGAGATTGATGTACAGTAATCGAGGTTGTTCTCCACGGAGATTGTCGGCACAGCGCGGTCATGCTGGTATTTTATTTGCCATCATGATCCCGTTTATTATGTCGATCTTTGTCTGGGGTATTGAAGGTGGACGCGCTATACAGACCAAGGCTCGCTTGAATGATGCGGTTGAAGTGGCCACCTATGCGGTTGCAGCGCACAACAGCGATGACAATAGTGTGAACGATGAACTGGTTAAACACTATTTACGTGCGTACATTCCCGACTATCAGGATGTGCATTTACATGTTACTAAGATTGCCTGTGAAAAAAACCCAGCCTGTACACAAAACTTAGCGCGTAATCACGATGCAAAGCGATTCTTTGAATATAGGGTAAACGCTAAGATCAATCAAAAGGCTTGGTTTACTAACCCTACTTTTGTCGATATGGGCAAGGATTATGATGTTGCTTCGGAAGATTCAGCACGCAAGTATCAATCGCAAGCGGTAGATGTTGTTTTTGCTGCGGATTTTTCGACCTCAATGGGCAATCGATTGAAGAGTACCTGTCCGAACGGTCGTTGTTCTCACTCTCATCCTGGTCAAGCCAAGTATAAGATGGTCATTGAGATCATTAAAGAAATTACCGATGAACTGCAAAAGTTTAACAATAACTTAGCAAATAATCAGAAGAATAAAGTAGCTTTTACTGCATACGATAATTACGTGCAGCAATTAACCCATCAATATTATCCTTCAAGGTATTATTACCAGAAAGAAGGTAGTTCTAATCATTATTCATTTGACAGACACGGAAGAGCTAATACCTGTTATCAGAGTTTTCAGTATGGTGGTAATCAAAGCAGTCACAGTATCAGCCAGACAGTTGCAATACATACTATTCAGCATATTTTTGATATGTCTCATTGGGGCGGTGATGCAAGTAAGAACTATCGATGTATATATTCAGTGAGCAGTTCTTTGTCAAATGCCAGTTTTCATAATGTTCCCATAACCGATAATTTCTCAGCATTCAATAATGGGATTAAAAATTTTAAACCTAAAGGTGGTACAGCTTCTTATGTGGGATTGATTAGGGCTGCTCAACTTGCCGCTAGTCCGCAAGCCGATGAACCACGTCGCTTGATTATTTTGCTTTCTGATGGACAGGATTCTCATCCTAATATAACAAGCATGTTGGCCCATCCAGGATACAATCATATTGGTTTGTGTGACAAAATTCGTGAGCACTTTAATAATCCATCATCTACTAGTCATTGGACAAGTGAACATAAGGAAGTTAAAGCACGCCTAGCTGTGATCGGATTTGATTATCCAGTCAACAGCAACACTGGGCTTAGAGATTGTGTAGGTAAAGATAATATTTATACAGCCGAAGATAAAGATGCCATTAAGGACAAAATACTGGAATTAATCAGTGAAGAAATAGGGCATTTGAACTAAATAAAATCAGGGTCAGGTCTTTCATTTTGCATCGCACTTGCTCTCGCAATGGCAATACCTTAGAAAGACGCTGACCCTGTAACTAGGTTACTTTTTATTTTTTACTTTGCTCGGTTATGGGCAAGTTACTGCATCCCAGAACCAGCTTCCTGCTTTTGGTGATTCCCAAGCGCCAGGGTTGTTTTTCGCTTTGAAACATTCACCTTGGAATCTTACGATGTCACCATTGCTTACTGTTGTTTGACCGCCAACCCAATCGACTATATCGCTTGGATCAGTGTCTGGAGCTTCAGGAGCTGTTCCCGGATTTTCTGGGTCAGTTTCTGGGCTTTCAGGGTCTGTAGCATCGCCTTGTGCATACTCTGGTAGTTCAGGGAATGCTGACTTGATGCCGACAACTTGGTCATCAATCAAGAAGCGGATACTCTGAGTGCCAATTGTCGCTGGTAGGTAGTACACCAAATCAAGAGTTGTTTCTCCGCCCGGAGCAAGTGATTGCCAAGATGGAAGAACCAGTTCTGCCACGTGGAAATCTTCAACCATATGGTTAGGACGCTCGCCTTGTACGTTGTCGTTACCGGCATTGTACGTAATTTCTGCGCCTGTTCCTGACCAATCAGTTAATACGTCCGACGTTGAAGTTGGAAGTAGGAACTGGATAACGGTTCCGCCAGGAATTTCAGCGGCACTGTTATTGGTGAAAGTAAACTTAGGGTTGAACGGATAGTTATTGTCACCTACTGGGAATTCCACAGAGATATCAATGTCGACTTGTGCCGTTGGAGTGTCAAGAATATCGTTGTGCTGCACGCTGTACGGCGTCGCTTCTTTGAAGCCATCGTACATTTGTGTCACAAGGGTTTGACCCATGTAATATTCGTTTCTCTCTTCGTCAAAGGCGTAGTCACCCGCAAGTTCCCAAATCATGATGCCACCAAAGCCACGGTCTTTAATGTACTCAATTTTGTGGCCCATTGACTCTTCATCTTCGGTTGATAAGAATACTTTTTTCGAGGCATTCCATAGCCAAGGTACTTTTGCTTTCTCATCGAAGTGACGGGTATAAGTGCCAGAGATAAGGTGCTTAGGATTGTTGGCATCCAAGCCCCACTCGTTACCATAGCTAGGGATTGAGTCCGTTAGGCCAAGGCTTTGTGCATGCTCAAGGTTCTTCGCGTGCCACATAGGTACAACGCCTGCTGCAACTTCAACGCCATTTTCGTCAATGTCATGCCATAGGTTATCAATACCTTCAGCGCCTGCGCCACATGGATCGTTCATGCCTGTTCCAGCTGGGCAATCAGATTGTTGTGGCAGTGGAGATGTACCGTTGTAACCGTTTACGCCACCTTCAACATCTTTCCAACCACGGGTATAGAATGGAACACCGATATTCAGTTTGCCAGGGTCTACTGCGCCACGGAAGTATTGACCTGTCCAAGCTGCGTTTAGGTAACCAATGCCTTTGTATTGCGCGGTTCCGTAAATGCCACCCGCTTCTAGCTCGTTATCAATACGGTTATCAAATAGAGCTGCGTTATGACCAACATAATGGTTCCAAGTACCGTGGAAGTCATAAGTCATCAAGTTGATGAAGTCTAGGTACTGTGTAACTTGGAAGTTTTCCATGCCGCGTAATAGATACGCTGATGATGGAGAAGCGATAGTAAATATGTATTTACGTCCATCTTCTTCACCGGCTTCATCCAGTTTTTCACGAGTAACTTTCATCAACTCAACGTAGTTCTCAAATAATTGTCCGCGACAGATATTTGATAGAGGCCAGTCGACAGGGTTACCTGCATCTGCCATAGATGTTGGGTATTCGTAATCGTAGTCGATACCGTCAAAGCCATATTTACGAACGTATTCAACAGATTGAGTTGCAATCTTGTCGATGCCTTCATGGTTAACAGTACAGTTTGGATTGGTTGTTCCTGAGTAGAAACCGCCTGTTTCAGCCCAACCGCCAACAGCTAGAATAGTCTTAACATCTGGGTACAGTTTCTTGTACTTGTTTAATAAGTTGAAGTGACCTTTGTATGGTAGAGAAGGATCCATCTCTGCGCCCGCAACGCCTGGCCATTCCATCTCAGTAGCACTTTCATCTAAGGTAAACTCAATCGTATTAGAATCAAGACCTGCAAATGCGTAGTTGATGTGGGTAATTTTATCCCACGGAATGTCCTTAACTAAGTAAGTTGGGAATCCGTTGCTACCATTACGCCATGATGTAAAGTAACCGACCACTCTTCGTGGGTGGTCATCCCCCATACACTCACGAACATCACCTTGGCTATCTGTGTAGTAAACTTGAGAAATATCACAAGACAAGTTGCCTAGGTTATTTTCATCAATCACAGTGATATTAATGTTGCTACTGCTGGATAGGTTTTCTTCGTCAGTTGCAATAGCGGTTAGTTTCACGCTACCGATAGTGGTCGGAGTCCAATCACAAGCAAAGTTATTGCTAGAGAATGCGTCAAACTCACAAATGGTGGTGCCATTGGCTGTGATTGAAACATTAGATAGGTCGTTGTGCTCAGCAGACGCATCAACACTGATTTGTACTGCTTGATTAACTTTAATTAAGCTGCCACTGTTTGGTGATGTAAAGCTCACTTGCGGTGGAAGGGCAACTTCTTCTTTGTCTTGCAGAGTAATAGCAAAGCGCTGCTCAGCTACTGGAGTGCTTGTTTCGCCATCGTTGTAAGTACCGCTTACAACAACTTCATAACTGCCTTCAGCAAGGTTAGTGCCTTCTAGGGTTAGACCTAAGAAACCATCAACCATTTGTTGTACGCTAACTAACTCTTGCGCACCTTGTACTAGCTTAGCTTCTACTAAAATTTCAGTATTACTTTCAACAGTTAGAGGGATATTAACTGCAGAATCAATTAACTCATACTGATCGGTTAAGCCAGTAACGCTAATCGTTGGTGTAATTTCAGGTGCTTCTTCTTCGGCTTCAATGAAGCTGACAGCGAAACGTTGCTCTGCGATAGGTAACGCTTGACCGTCATTATCGTAGGTGCCACCAATGACAACTTCGTAACTGCCTGCAACGGCATTTTGACTTTGTAGAACAAAATCAGAGGCGCCATCTACCGTTTTTGATAGTTCAGTAAGTACTTGCTCACCTTGTACTAGCTTAGCGTAAGCGTCTACTGCAGCGGTCGTTTCAACATTGAATGTAATAGCTACGGCGTTATCGACAATAGTGTATTGTCCTTTTAGTCCAGTCACTACTGTTGCTGGCTCTTCAACGACAGGTGGTGGTGGAGTAACGTCACCGTCTTTGCTACTAAAGACAATTGAGCTTTCGAAAGCACTAATGTCTTCCAGTGTACCGTCATAGCCAAAAGAGAATGCGAAAGAGTTGTTGGCAGTTAGGTGGTCTTTGATCCAAGAACCTTCATCGAAAGAAAATTCAATGCGATGCAACACACCATCGGCTGCAGGGCTAGTTGTTAAATCCCATGTAGGGTAGGTAATGCCCGTCCCCGAAAACTGGAAGCTGCTGACACTGGTTGGAAGTACAAACTCTAACGTTGCACCTCGCATATCAATATCTGCACCACTAGAGTTAAGAACGTCAATGGAATAGGTGCTCCACCACTGGCTCTCAGTTGCCGAAGTGCCGATATCAACACCGTTGATCTCACTGGCATTGGCCATTGCAATTGTAATTGGGTTTAAACATAGCCCTGTTATTAGGGCAGTGGATAAACCGGCTAATCGTATATTATTCATAGTATCCTTTTATAAAAAATCAAATTCGAGGGAATTCTCATTAAAATTTCAAGAAATGAAATTGGAATTCAGTGTATGCAGGGTTTAAATAACAGTAAATACTTATTTTTCGTTAGAAATTTAGCTGAGAAATAAATAATGTGACTTGTGTTGTTTTATTGTTCTAAATATCAAGTGTTAATGCTTAATAGGAAATATTGATAAGTGGCTCTTATTTGGCTTATAAATAAAGTTAATTTATGGGTTGAAAGCTATTTTTTCTTTTTGATTGTTACGTGTTTTTCTTGAGCTAATCTCATTTAATTGATTGAATTTAATGGATTTGATGTGTTTTGTGAGAGGGTGCGCATAGCTGGTTTTATCATTTTTGCAAAATAAAAAGGCGATTAACCTCTAATTTATTAAAATAAAAAGCCTATTTTGTGTTTTTGCTTTAAATAATGTTAATGCATCGTGAAAGGAGGTCGGTGGATATTCTTGTAATATTTATCGTTATATAATCTTTAAATATTGTGATGCTCCGCTAACTTTTAGAATGTCATTGTTTTGAAATAAACGTTTAAAAGGCGAATAATTGGGTGATCATGCTCGTATTTTATATGTAATATTACTTTCTTGAAGATGAAATATTTTGATGTTGAGCGTTTTAGTTGTGGATATATTGCATTTTGATGTACTTATTTGGCATCGAAAATGATGGATATTTAGTCACGACGCGATGATAAAAGGTCGAAAATGCAACACTGATGTAACTTGCTACACCACTAGGCTAGGCACTGAACTTAAAATAATGTGAAGGTCGAGAGAAATTTAAAGCGTGTTTTTTGGGTAAACAGACAGAATTTTGTCGTGTTTTGCAGTAAACTGGTACGCTATTTCATTGCTAAAGACGTGATACTAATAAACCTATGTCAGATATTTTAAAACTTTCTTACTCTAAAATGATTATTGAGCATGCAACTGCCAAGTGTAAGCAGAATGGTGGTCAACTAACCAATAAGAGAAAACAGATTCTTTTGTGCTTAACGGGATCAGAGAAAGCATTATCTGCTTATGAGATCGTTGATCTCTATAAAGAGATGTACGGCGAAAGTATGTCAGCAATGTCGGTTTATCGTATTTTGGAGTTCTTACAAGAGCAGGGTTTAGTGCATCGATTGCAAATTGCCAATAAATACATCTCTTGTATGCACATTACCTGCGATCACAATCACCAAGCGTCACAGTTTCTGATTTGTTCAAACTGCTTCAAGGTGAAAGAAATTAGCATTAGCTCTGCTTTGGTTGAAGAGTTAAGAGAAAACGTAGCGCAAGCTGGGTTTGTGTTTGCCAGTGAGCAGCTTGAAGTGAATTGCTTGTGTGACGATTGTAAGGAGCTTTAGTTTTTCTAACTAGTGCTCTTGCAAGTGACAATGCTGTTCAGGATGAGTCGCATATCGCATAGACAAAAAAAGAGGATAGGCCGATCAGGCTTATCCTCTTTTTTAATGAATATTTTGTCCTAAACACGCTATAGCGAATATTGAGCTTATTCGTAATCTGTCGCGTATGTTTCTTCGTACGTATGCGAGTAAAGCTCAAATAAATTACCGAACGGGTCTTCTAGGTAAACCATTTGCGCAGGCTTGCTGTCGTCTTCTGGGTGATACCGCATAATATCCATACGTACTTTACCGCCGTATTGCTCAGTACGTTCTATAACACCTGCAAAATCATCAGTTTGCAGGCAGAAGTGGAAAATACCTAGACGAGAGAAATCAACTTCATGGCGTTGTTGACGTTCTTTCATTTCAAACATCTCTACACCGATACCATCAGAAGTCACCAAGTGGGCAATGTTAAAGCCTTTAAAGCCTTCACCAAATACGGCGATACACATACGACCGATTGCAGTTTCACGCTCTTCAATCACCTTGGTGTTGTTCATGACAATTTTTAGGCCAAGTGCTTTAGTATAAAACTCAACTGCTTGGTCCATATCGCCAACCATAATGCCTACGTGGTTCATTTTCATAATCTGTTCCTATCTCTTGATGCTCGTTTCACGTTTTGTGACGTGCTTTGTTTTGATAGGAGAAGTATATGTAAGCGATGGTATTAATAAAAATTATTATATTTTATTTAAATAATAATTTAAGGTTATCATCTGGCGTTATGCTGTGACACTCCATTGATTGCTTTGTATCAGATCGAGCATCGCTTTGCTGGCTTTTGATACGTAATGCTCTTTGCTCCAAATCGCAGCAAGCTCCCAGCGAATGTTTTGTTTGATGGGAATAAAGTAATAGTCATCAGGATTGAGACGTCGACAAATAGGCTCTGGCATAAAGCTAACCCCCATACCACTTTTGACCATAGCTGCCAGAAAATCCCATTGGCTACTTCTTACTCCTATGCTTGGGGTGAAGCCCATTTCTACGCACATTTGCGTAATCACTTCTGAAATCACAAATTCTGAGTTGTACATATAAAAGGGCAGATCTTTTAACTCAATAATGTCGATGACCTTTATACCTTGCCATTGAGCGGTTTTGGGCAGTACCGCTAAGATGGAGTGGGTATCTAACGGCCAAGTATTGAACCTAGAATCTTCTTGGGTAAGCATGGTTATCGAGATATCGATGTTGCCTTCGACAACATCACTTTCAAGCTTTCTACTGCCACTTTCTACAATAGAGACTTCTATGTCTGGGTATAGGCGAGAAAATTCTTGAATCAGGTTGGTATATAGATGCCCTACCATTGGCGGAATACCTAAGGTGATTTTACCCGATTTTAGGGTGTGTAAATCATTGAGCCTAATTTGCATTTCTTTTTGTTGAAACAATACCGATTCTGCATAAGTGAAGACAATTTCACCCGCTTCAGTTAATTCAATATCTCGACCATTACGGTGTATCAAGGCATGCCCGTAGCTGGTTTCTAATGATTTCAATGCCTTACTAATTGTCGGTTGCGTGACAAATAGATGCTCTGAGGCTTTAGTAAAGCTACGGCAATTGACTAGGGTAGTGAAGTATTGAAGCGCCTTCATTGACATACAAGTATTCCATTTTGGCATGAATTATATCTATATTATTCATTGGAGTTCGTATTGGCAATAATTAATAATGTCCGTGAAATAAATAGTTTGGCAATTCACATGAATATCGAAAAATTTAAGTATGCTGGAGTGACATTAGGACAAATTGTTGTGTTATGTCTGATCTGGCTACTCTCTAGTTGGTTAGTGACCAACTTTGACATCCCTTTACCTTCTAACGTATTTGGGATGTTTTTATTGTTAGCATTGCTGTTTAGTAATGTGGTGAAAGTACAGTGGTTAAAAGCCGGTTCAAGCTGGTTGATTGCAGAAATGTTGTTGTTCTTTATTCCGGCGGTAATTGCAGTGGTCAATTATGGCCCACTGTTTGAGCATCAAGGGTTAAAAATCGGCGCAGTTATCGTCATCAGTACCGCATTTGTATTAACCAGCACTGCGGTTGTCGTGGATACCGTTTATCGATATGAGCTTAAAAAAATTAGGAGTAATCGATAATGCACATGTATATCGCGATTTTTTGCTTGTTGTTTACCCTAGCCGGTTACTATTTAACAAAAGCAATGCATGGCCGTTTTCAACAAGTTTGGTTGATTCCTTTGGTATCCGTACCGGTACTTATTGTGGCTATGCTGTTGATCTCAGGGATCAGTTACACAGATTACATTCAAGAATCACATTGGTTGGTATGGATGTTAGGTCCTGCAACGGTAGCGTTCGCTATCCCTGTTTATGAAAATAAAAAGGTAATTAGAAACCATTGGTTGTCGATTACTACCGGCGTGATTGTTGCGGTTATTGCTGCCTTGGTGAGCACTATATTGCTGAGTAAAGCAATGCACCTGTCCGATCTTTTACAAAAAAGCCTCGCGGTACGTTCTATTACCACTCCGTTTGCAGTCGTGGCTTCTAAAGAGATTGGTGGTAAACCCGACTTAACGGCTATCTTTGTGGTAATGACAGGTATCGTTGGTATTGTGGTGGGTGAGACAATGCTAGGTTTATTTAAAGTACGCTCCCGTCATGGTCAGGGAGCAGGCCTAGGGGCTTCAGCTCACGGTTCTGGCACGGCTATCGCTTACGGAATCCATAGCAAAGCGGGTACCATCGCCAGTTTGATTATGCTGTTTTCAGGCGTGGCAACAGTGCTTATTGCACCAGCTCTAACTCTGGTGATATAAGCTAGACAACAACGAAACTCAGAATCTAGAGGGCAACGATGGTTAAAGATCGTTGCCCTTTTTGCATTTAATGCAGGAATTGCATCACTGAATGGCAGCAACGCTAAAATCGCCTTCAGCCCTCCATTTTTGTTAAGTATGGAGCGATAGACATTTACTACATACCAGATGGATAGGGGCTAGGTATGCACGAGTAGATATGGGCTTAATCTATAGAGATATGGCGGAGTACCAGCTATCAATATGTTTAAAGTTCGCTGTTTTAACTTTACAGTTAAGTAGGGGTGTTAGTGGGAGAATTACTTTACAGGTTGAGAACTATTTTTGTTTGAGTGTTGTATTATTGATTATATTACGTACCTATTAACTATTGATACAACTACTAGCTCATGGTTGTTGCTGAGTTCTGGAGGAATTTTACTCTCTTGGTATTGCTATGTTTAGTCGATGTATTTAATACGCTACACTCCTCAAAAAACTTAATAACGTAGAGCTAGCAAAAATACACGGTATGTAAGTTAAGTACACTTAATCAGCATTCTAGTTGATCTACAACGCTTGGCATTTTTATACAGAGTTAGGTTTTTTATCAGCTCTAAATATTGGCTATGGTAAAGTATATCAGATGATTTAAATGGAGGTATTTCATGCGTAACTTGTTAAGTTTTTCTTTAGCTAGTTTGTTGGTTGGTTGTTCGTTGAAACCTAGTCATGTCGGTGAACCTGTACACACTAAAGATGGTGATGAGTTCAGTATTCGACAAACAGATACTGGCTTTACTGTAGCTGGTCATTATAGTGAATATCAATTTGTAAGAAGTAGCCGTGATGGCTTTATTGGGTGTACGAAACTAATTAACGATGCAGCACAAGACTATGTAACTAAAACTGGACAATCTGTGCGTCAGCCAAGCTGGGAAGACGTTACGATCGTAGATCATGGTCGGGATATAATTACGGCAGTTATGAACGTAAATTGTGAATATACATACCAATATGCAAAACCTGCTGATCCTAAAACTAAAGTCACGGATTTAAAATCGCTAGCTGACTTGTATGAACGTGGTGTATTGACTGACTCTGAGTTTACGAAAGCAAAATCAAACCTGCTAGAAAACTAAAACCTTAAGCTGATTCCTAACGCTTGGCATTATAAACAGCCCCTATTCAACTATCCTGACGATATCTGTAGAGCTATCTGTGCAACCAATGTTCTCTCATGCTATGCATTGATAATATAGCTTATTGCTCAGGAGATTTAACGGGCATTAAGCGAGTTGAAGAGCACTGAACTGCTTCTTTTAGTAACGGCATCATTCAGGTCGTTCTTTCCTTTAGTTCGATAAGGGACCATATATTTAACGGCCATAATGTGGGTATCGTGTCCCAGTTTATTGAGTGTTCTTACCCAATAATGTGCACCACCACACGCTTCAACGTCTATACGCATGAGTGACATATTTGCTATTGTAGTCAGTAGTTTAGAGCGGGTTGCCGACTTATTAAGTATGACTTTACCATTTTGGTCTACCGCATGAAGACTAAAGTGGTTTTTAGCTAGGTCGATACCGCAGAAATAAGAATAATCAGACATGGTGCCTCCGATGCATTTAAGCATCACATAAGTGTGGCAGATTCTCTGTAGGGGGAATTTATATCATTCGTTATGCGCCCCAAGAGGATGGATGGTAATTTAAGAGGAATAGGATTTGGCGATAGAATCACCTTTATTTCAGAGCGCTATGGAGTTACTTGGTCACTCTATAACCCACTACAATGGTAAGAAAGAATTAGATCGAAAATTGCTAATTTTGCATTTAGCAAATGCTGTAGAACTAGTCTTAAAAGACTTAGTGCTTGACGCTGGTGAATCAATATACAAAGGACCCAAAGAAACAATTACTATTCAAGGTTGCCTTAAGATCTTGCAAGATAAATCGATACACTTACCTCTGCTGAATAAAATAGAGCTCTTGATAGATGAAAGAAATGCTCTACAGCATCGCTTCGGTTCACCAAACGAATTGACTAGCATTTTCTATATGAATATCGCGGAGAGCTTTTTTCGAGAGGTGCTGAAAACTCATTACGATCAGGAATACGATGAAGTTATCAATCAATTCGCTGACGAATCGGATTTGCTTGAATATAAGCTAAATGACCCAACTAATGATCAAGAGTTAGATAAACTTAAAGACTTAGCAAAAATACACCCATTGGGTGCATTACTTTCTGCTTGGACTTACATTGAAAAAGAAATCGAAGAATTTGCAGAGAAAACAAGCTTAAATTTTCTCAGTCGTCGTCCTTCAACAATAGACTTGGTCAATGGGCGTTGGGAAAAGTTTGGTGTCGTCGTACCAAACTCACTTAGTGAACGTTTTAACGAAGCTCGTCGATTAAGAAATATGGCTGCGCATGGTCGCCTCGAGCCGACGACGGAAGATGTTATACCCTCTGTGGAGACAATCGAGGCATTTGAAAAGTGTTTACTAAATCTAGATAAAGCTAGCATCAAAGAATGCGCTGAAGTTGAGAAAGAAAGGCTTGAAAAAGAAAGGCAAGAATACCTTGAAAAACGAGAAAAAGAAAAGCAACAGTTAGAAATCATTGATATGTTTGGTACAGGCGCATAACAAAGTGTTAAACAGGGGCTAAAACGCTTGGCATTATTAACTTGAAGCTAAGTTTAATGTTATGCGTTTTCGCCCGTTAACACGACGTTAACTTCTTTTGAGTTTGGAGGTAAATTTGGCAGTAGGCTCAATTGGTAAAAAGCAAGCAAAGTCAGGAAACGTTGGGTACAGTGATCCAGTAACGATCCATGAGACCACGCGTTCAAGAATAGACTTTGTTCCATTCTATATAACTAAATCTCAAGGCGTAGAGCTTGCTGGAAAGATCATCACGTACAAGAAAGACAAAACTCCTTTTGGGTGGCTTCCCGTAGATGAGAAGTCTGTGTCATTACAAGCAGGATCGTTGCTCAAACTATATGAAGCAATTAAATCTCACGTTGCGGTTAAAGATGAAACAGAGGGTGACTTTCTTCTAATTCGTGTCAATGACGGTACAGCTCAATTAGCAGAGCATGACCCTCAATCCGTTGCAAATGCGTTAACAGCAGTGTTATCTCAAACTGAAATCGTTAAGCATCTGGAAAATACAGACCTATCTGATGAATTAGCAAATGCATTAAAAGGCTCTATCCGCCTAAAAGACATGAAGTCAGCAGTTAATCAATTACGTAACCATCTAAGCAACCAAGAAAACGATGAAAAGATATACCAAAAATGGTGTGAGGAATATCCTTGGGCATTTGGTAATGCATACGTTGTTAACGACGATGTTAGAGCTATCTCCCCTCATGATCATTTAGATTTGATGTTATCCAATGTCATTGGTGGTTTTCGGGATATCATCGAGTTGAAGCGCCCAAATATGGAAGTTTTAAACTACGATAGTTCTCATCGGAATTTCTATTTTTCTTCTGAAGTCTCTAAGGCAATTGGTCAATGCCATAGGTATATGGATGTCTTTAATGATGTTGCATCCAAAGGGTTAGCGGATCACCCCGAAATTGTTGCATATCATCCAAGAGCAACGATTGTTATTGGTCGTTCTTACGATTGGTCTCCTGAAAAGCATAAAGCGCTACATGGCTTGAATTCAAGGCTAACGAGTTTATCAATAATGACTTACGATCACCTTTTGAACCAAGGTGAAAGGATTGTAAATCTACTTGAACCCAGTCAATGTACTAAAAGTGAAAGCAATTCTATAGACAATGATGATTGGTTAGATTTCGAGTTTTAGAAAGTTAACAAACGAGTATGGCATCACTAGCTAATTTCTCGGCTTACTCTCTGGCATAAACAACCACAGAAGCACCAATAGCCCAAGAGCGTAACTCATTGCGATTCCGATAGAGAATAAAACCAGTACGCACAGTCCAGTGGAAAGTATGGCTAGATAGCGACCTCGTCCGGTCAATAATTTAATTGCACTTAGCATGGCGAACAGGTAAATCACCACAAAAATGCCGTTTGCTAGTGTTAGGAATACTTCGACATCAATATTGGATAAATCACCCAGCACGCAAGATAGCGCAAGCGTGATGCCGACAATGGCTGTTGCTTTTGTTGGTACGCCCTTTGGCGAGAGACGAGTCATAGCAGTGGCTGGGCGATACTCGCGCGCTAAAGACCACAACATGCGTGATAGGCTTTGCGTATAGAGATTGATGGTGGCAAAGCAAGCTAAAAAGCCGGTTAAGCTAATTAGCCAACTGACTTTAGGCCCAAACAGTAAGTTGGCAAGATAGGGAACAGAGGTGGTATTTAGCGCTTGAGTGCCGTAGGCGTGATACTTCAATACCACAGTAGAAAACAGATAATACACCGCACCTGCAATCAAACAGCCGATTAAAATGGCTAACGGGTAATCTCGCTCAGGGCGTTTAAATTCCTCTCCCATGTGCGCAAAGGCTTCAATGCCGACAAAGCACCAAAACATCACGGCAATGGCATTACCAATGTGACTAAAGTGAGTGCTACTAGTGACTGCTGTGGGTATAGCATCAGTGGCAGTGATATCTCCAAACCATAAAAATAGCCCGACTAATACGGCAATGCCGATAGCAATCCCTGTTTGAAACTGACTAGAGATTTTACTTCCTGAGAAGTTAACTACCATCAACAGCACCACAACAAGTAGCTGAGCAATAATGGGTTTTGCTAGTGCTTGCGGTAAAAATTGTTGTGCAAAACCGCCGGCAATTGTGATCGCTGCGGGAACGCCGACGGGGATAACGCTAATAAACAACAGCGCAATGACTTTTTCGAGCCGAGAACCGAATGCCTTTTTCACAAAATAAGACGCGCCTCCCGCATTTGGATAACGTTTACCAAGGGCGGCAAAGGTAAAGGCGATAGGGCACACGGCAATGATCAGCAGCCACCATGCCCAAAGCATGCTTTCCCCTGCAATACTGGCGGCGATGGCCGGAACCATAAATAGCCCAGTTCCGAGCAAGGTGGTCGACATTTGTCCTATACCACCAATAAGTGTGATGTCTCTTTTTAGCTCTGCCATTGTGGTTCCTAGGGTGAAAGGCTTAAATAAGGCGGCGTAATAATGATTAGATAACAGCCTGGGCTTTTGCTAACAATTCAGATTGGGTATAGCTGTCGGCGTGCTGACCTTCTGCAATTAAATCCACAATATGATAGTCGTTTAAATCGGCAAACTCTTTGGGCAAGTAATCACGAAATGCCTGCTCATTGGGCCATTTACCACGCACTATGTATCCGTCGTCTTTATCAAAATCTTCGGTTTCAAAAAACGAATAATCGGTCTTGCCGATATTGTGGCAGTATAAAACTAAGTACATGTGAACTCCCTTGATAATGTCACGTGCTGAAATGTACAGGGTGACCATTTAAAGAGATTGTGACAGGGGATGCAAGAGGCGAACAAAAAAGCTCAGCAAATACTGAGCTTTTACCGGTGTCGCTGTCAAGAATCAGTATTACGTGAGTCGCTGAACCGAGTCTCGTTTAATTAAAGTACAAGGCACAATAGTGCGTTGAAACTGCGGGTGTTTTCCTAATATGGATTCAATGGTGAGCTTGGCGGTTTCTAGACCGATTTGGTAAGCGTCTTGACGCAATACCGAAACGGGTACTTTGAACATTTCGACCATAGGGATTTCATCAAACCCAATAATTGAGGCTTGTTGTGGAACGTCAATATTGGCAGCGTTAAAGGCTTGTAGTAGATCAACAGTGATCGCCAAATGTTGGGTGAAAAACGCACTGGGTGCTTGCGCCCCTTGCAATACGTCAACAGGGCTATATTCAAAGCCCGTCTCTCTATCCCAATATAAAATTAAATCACGGCTAGCATCCAAGCCATGCTTATTGAGCGCATCTAGATATCCTTGATAGCGCGCCTGACGTGAGCGGTTATCTGAGAAATCTTGCGCGACAAAACAGATACGCTTGTGACCCATTTCGATCAAGTGCTCAGTGGCTTGAAAGGCGGCTTCTTGATAATCCGATAGCACCATATGACTTTGACAGTCAGGATACTCTAGTTGGAATTGCACAACTGGCATGCCGCTATCAATAAATTGATTAATTAGCGCAGAGTTTAGGCCAGATGAAGTCATGATAATGCCATCTACGCACATTTGTTTCAGGGACAGTAAAGCGCGCTCTTCGGCCTTGGCATCAAAATCACTGTTATAAATCATCACGTTGTAGTTGTGCTTTTTACAATAGTCATCAATGCCCCGCATTACTCGGCTGGTATTAAAGCCGGTAATATCACGCACCACCACACCAATAGTCTTGGTTTTTTCGACTTTTAAACTTCTGGCGATAGGGTTGGGCACATAGTTGAGCTCTTTCACTGCCGACTCTATTTTGATTTTGGTTTGCGCTGACATATGCCCAAAGCGTCCATTTAGATACTGAGAGACAGTACTTTTAGAAACGCCAGCGTGCTGCGCTACATCGACAATTCGTATTTTCTTCATATTGTATTTTTAAACTGTTAACCACATCAAAATAGACAGTTGACATTCTACCCTCAGATCTAGATGATAGCAAGTAAACCGATTTACCAAATCGTTTTAGTAAATCGTTTTACTTAACAGGATTACTAAGAAATTTACTAGAGCAATGAATTTGCACTACAGGTTAATGAGAGACTCAAGATGATTATCCAAGACATTAAAGTATTTGTTACCAACCCAGGTCGAAATTTTGTCACTGTGAAAGTAATCACAGATGAAGGCGTGTATGGATTGGGTGATGCCACCGTTAATGGGCGAGAAATGGCAGTGGCGACCTATCTTGAAGAACACGTAAAACCTTGTTTAATTGGCCGTGACCCGCATCGCATTGAAGACATTTGGCAATACTTATACATGGGCGTGTATTGGCGTCGAGGCCCAATTACTATGGCCGCTATTGCCGCTATTGATATGGCATTGTGGGACATTAAAGGTAAGGTAGCAGGGCTTCCTGTTTATCAATTATTGGGTGGTAAATGCCGCGATGGCGTAACCTTGTATGCACACGCCAATGGTGAAACCATTGAAGACACCTTAGATAAAGCCGCGCAATGTATCGAACAGGGCTTTAGCGCCGTTCGTTTGCAATCGGCTATTCCGGGATTATCGGAAACTTATGGCGTGCTTGGTGATAAGAAAGATTACTTTGAACTGCAAGGCAACCGCCCATTACCTCCAGAGCAGGATTGGTCTACCAGTAAATATTTTGATCTTGTTCCTGAGTTGTTCGCTAAAGCCAAAGAACGTTTTGGTAACAAAGCCAAATTCTTGCATGATACCCACAGTCGTCTGACGCCAATCGAATCAGCAAAACTAGGCAAAATGTTAGAACCGTATAACTTGATGTTCCTAGAAGATGCATCCATTGCTGAAAACCAAGAAAATTATAAACTGATCCGTCATCACACCACCACGCCACTGGCGCTTGGCGAAACCTACAATACGATTTGGGATTGCAAAGATCTTATTCAAAATCAGTGGATTGACTTTATTCGTTGCGCCGCGACTCACGCTGGTGGCATTACTGGAATGAAAAAGATTGCTGATTTTGCCGCCGTTTACAACGTGCGCACCGCACCACATGGCGCGCCAGATCTATCACCAATCTGTTTTGCCGCGCACATGCATCTTAATATCTCAACGCATAATTTTGGCATTCAAGAGTTTGTTGGCTTTGGCAATGAAGAGTGTAAATCCATCTTCAAACACGATATGAAACTTGAAAATGGCATGATTTTGGTCAGCGATGCTCCAGGGCTAGGCGTCGAGTTTGATGAGCAAGAAGCTGCAAAATATGAATACAAACGTTCTTACTTACCTGTGAGTCGCCTCGAAGATGGCACTTTATGGCACTGGTAAGCTAAACATCGAATCTCATTAAAATAACGCCTACCAACAAAAAGGCGTTAACAGAATAATAAAGAATGAATGGAGAATAGAATGACTCAAAAAGTATTGGTATTTGGTACTGGATTTGCCGGAATTGGTCATGCGAAAGCGTTTCGTGATGCAGGCGCAGAAGTGGTCGGGATCGTGGGTCGTACTGAGCACGTTGTGGCAAAAGTGGCGCAAGATTTAGACATTGCTTATTTTGGCACTGATTGGGCGCAAGCCCTACAAGAATGTCAGCCTGATATTGTATCAATTGCAACTCCTGGCGGCGCACACGTTGAAGCCATTAAACAGGCAATTGAGTGTGGCTGTCATATCTTCTGCGATAAGCCATTAACCGAAAGCGGCGAAACGGCGCTTGAAATTTACCAGCTAGCCAAGGCCAAAGGCGTGAAAACTGCATTTGCATCGAGTTTCCGTTACATGCCTGAAATTATGCACGCTAAACAACTAGTTGCCGAGGGCGCGATTGGCGAACCGACCGAAGTAGAATGTATTTCTCACTTTAATCTTGATAGACATATTCCGTTTGGCTGGTCTCATCGCTCTGAAGCGGGCGGTGGTCGTTTAAACAATAACTTTACGCACCTCTTGTCTATCGTGACTTCTGTGATTGGCGAAAACATCTTGTCTATCAGCGGCGAAGTGCGCAACGACATGCCAAAAGCCCCTGTGGTTGAAGGCGTGCATAACTTCACGGAGCGTCGCAACTTCATCCCTAAAGATATCAACGATCCCAAGCTGAAATGGCGCGATTGTGACGTAGAATGGTCATATACGGTATTGGCACAATTGGAAAGCCGCATTCCTACTGCGAATCCAGTATCGGTACTGTTTAAGCACGGCGGATTAACTCCGCGCTTTAATGAAGACCACATTGTGTTTCATGGCAGTAAAGGCTCTATTTATATTAAAGGCCATTACGGCAGTGGCCCTTTATATCTATTTAAAGATGGCGAGTGGCAAGAAGTGGCATTGCCTAGCGCCATTGATCAGCAATTACCCAATATCGAATGTGAAACTCAGCGAAGCTGGACACACTTAGCCACGCAATTGGTAAAAGATGTCAGCGGCATTGAAGTTGAACCGTATCAAACCTTCGAAGACGGCTGTCGTTATCAGCTGATTATTGATTTGATTCGTAAGAATGATCGTTGGGTGGATGTGACAAATCTGCTTTAAGCAAAATCAACGATAATAGATGAATAAAAGCGCAAAGGGTCATAGGCTGTTTGCGCTTTTTAACTTTCCTCTTTAGGAGGTTAACTGTTGTATCAGTAAGCCTTTGGCAAGTCGTTGTTCGGTTTTTCTTGGCAAAGATGACAGCCATACAGTGACAAAAGCTAATTCAAACCAAAAATGTCGAGCGTTACAAATCTGTTTAAATTGCTTAGTTGTGTGCCAAAATGACACAAGAATTGCTTGTTGTACATTTTAAGACCATAATATGCAGTGTGACACTCTGACACAAATGGAGAAAGATTATGGCGACTACATTGCCTCGGATCACAGCTAGAGTTGATGCCGATACACAAGATTTGCTGACTAAGGCGGCGGCTATTGCTGGTATGTCTAGTATAAACTCATTTGTACTGAGTGCGGCTGTCGAGAAAGCTAAACAAGTTATCGAGCGTGAACAGGCTTTAAAGCTAAGCCAAGCTGATGCGATGTTGTTGATGGATGCACTAGATAAACCGGCGACAATAAACAGCAACCTAAGAGCTGCGGCCGAGCGTTACGATAGTAAAGTTCAATGATGAACACAGTACTTCTAGATAAAGCTAAACATAATAGAAACCGCTTCAATTGTGGTAGTGAGGCTTTAAACAATTACTTAAAAGTAATGGCTAGCCAACAAGCCAAAAAAGACAATACCCGCACCTTTGTGTTGCAGGATGAAAACGATAATACTCATGTTATTGGTTTCTATACTTTGACCATGATACCGATTGATTTAAAAGCATTGCCGGACAAATTACAGAAGAAACATCAGCCATCGTCTTCTGGTGGTTTAATTGCTCGACTGGCAGTTGATGACCGATACAAAAGTAAAGGTTTTGGTGAGTGGCTTTTGATCGATGCACTAAGAAAATTACTTGCCGCTAGCGATAGTGTCGCTTTTCCTGTGGTTATTGTAGACGCGAAAGATGGCGCAACCCAGTTTTATGAACGCTATGGATTTACACCATTTCAAGATGCTGACAACAAGTTGTTCATCACAATATCTGATATTCGAGCAAGCTTGGGCTAGTTGAATCTAGCCTTTAAGTAACTAATACCTTTCTATAGTAAAGGTAATCACCACAACATAGATCAACGCCACCATAACGTCTAAATCAAAAATGCTAAAGGTTAGCTAATGCATTCAAGTAATTTGTTATAGTTATGGGTGGCTCGAAATCAATTTTTCTTTCAGGGCTTTAAGCTCTGAAATCCCATAGGAGGCAACGGCTGATATAGCCGCGATAAGAGGGTCTGAACCTGCAATTGTGGTAAAAATTGCCGTGTTGTTTGCCCAATTCAATACATCCTCAGCAACAGAATTGCCTGAGCTATCACATTTATGTGTTGAGATTACTTTGTTGATTAATGCTTCCAATTGTTCTTCAGTAATATGTGTACAATCAACACCTAGGATTCCATATGCTTGTTCAAGTCCGTTGTTTGAAATATCAGCGCTTTCGATAGTTACAGTTGAACCATCACCTGATACGGTTATGCCATCACCATAGTTCTCACGTATTTTAGTACCACCTCGAACATCTACTGTTGATCCACCATCAATAATCAATCCACCGCCACCATTACGACCAAGACTTCCACCAATAATTGTGACTTGTGACTTTCCTGAAACTCGAATCCCTGCCATATATTTCGCCTACTTAGCTTAAATTGATGAATAGAATAACAGGTTTATGCCTTTTTCTGCTTGCCTAACTTTCATTCAAGCCACAATAAATTACCGAAAATATAGGAATTTACATCGATTTTTTGATTCTGTCTTTTTCAGCTTTTTCCCCATATAAATATCAATCTATTGCACCAACCCAATAAACCATACTGAAATTTCTTCATGCTCTATATGAGTAAATCGATGTTGTATCAAAACCCTATTCAAGAGATATTTTAGACGTCTGGACATCTTAACGAATTTATAGGGAGCATTATCATGACAACGACACATATTCTAGGTTATCCACGAGTGGGCGAAAAACGCGAACTGAAATTTGCGCTAGAGAAATATTGGAAAGGCGAATCAGACGTCAACGAACTTCGCCAAGTTGCTTCTGAGATTCGACAAAAAAACTGGACGCTTCAACAAGATAATCAACTGTCATTTGCTACAGCAGGTGATTTTGCATGGTATGACCATGTGCTAGGAACCAGCCTTCTACTGGGTCATGTGCCAAAACGTCATCAAAATGGCACGCCGGATCTTGATACGCTATTTCGTATCGGTCGCGGTCAATCTCAATCAACCTGTGGTTGTGCAGGTCATGCGGCTTCTGACATGACTAAGTGGTTCAACACTAACTATCACTACCTTGTACCAGAGTTTTCTTCTGCCGATACTTTCGAACTAAGCTGGACACAACTTTTTGATGAAATCAGCGAAGCGCAAGCACAGGGCCACACCGTTAAGCCAGTACTATTAGGCCCACTGAGCTACCTTTACCTAGGTAAAGAAGTCGAAGAAGGCTTTGACCGTTTAACCCTACTGCCGAAACTATTAGAAGCGTATCAAGCGATTTTTGCAAAACTTGAACAGCTCAACGTAGAGTGGGTGCAAATTGATGAGCCTATCTTAGCCCTTGAGCTTGACGCAAAATGGTTAGATAGCTTTAAAGGCGCGTATCAAACACTGCAAACAAACGTTAAATTGCTACTGACCACGTACTTTGACTCTATCACTGATGTATTGCCGACCATTACTAAGCTTAATGTGGATGGTTTGCACATCGATATCGCAAGCTCGCCAGAGCAACTGTCAACTGTAGTTGATGCACTGCCAGCGCAATGGGTGTTATCTGCTGGTACGATCAATGGCCGTAACGTATGGCGTGCGAATCTAGTTGAAAAACTGGCGGCGCTACAAGATGCAAAAGCAAAACTAGGCGATCGCCTATGGGTGGCAACCTCTTGTTCACTGCTGCACAGCCCAGTTGATTTGGATCTCGAAACTAAATTGTCTACCGAAACCAAAGATTGGTTTGCGTTTGCTAAACAAAAAGTGGCGGAAGTGAACTGGCTTGCTAAAGCGCTAGAAGGCGACGCACAAGCGATTGCTTATTGTGAGCAATACAGCCAACCGATTATTGAGCGCAGCAAATCAACGTCAGTAAATAAAGAATCTGTACAGCGCCGCATTGCCGGTCTTACTGCAAAAGATGCTGAGCGTAGCGCGGCGTACCCTGAGCGTGCTCACCATCAAAAAGAAGTGTTAAAACTTCCCCTATTACCAACCACCACCATTGGTTCGTTCCCACAAACCAGTGATGTGAGAAAAACACGCGCCGCTTATAAACGTGGTGACATTTCTACTACGCAATACACTGAAATTATCCAAGGCTTTATTAAAGATACGGTTGAACGCCAAGAAAAAATTGGCCTAGATGTGCTAGTGCACGGCGAAGCTGAGCGTAATGACATGGTGGAATACTTTGCCGAGAACCTAGCGGGTTTCCAAACTACGCAATTTGGTTGGGTGCAAAGCTACGGCTCACGCTGTGTTAAGCCTGCTATCGTTGTGGCGGATATTGAACGTGAACATCCAATTACTGTTGATTGGACGACTTACGCACAGTCGCTAACTGATAAGCCAATGAAAGGTATGCTAACAGGCCCTGTTACTATCTTGTGCTGGACTTTCCCTCGTGAAGATATTTCAAGAGAAACCATCACTAACCAATTGGCCTTTGCTCTGCAAGATGAAGTGTCTGATTTGGAAGCAGCAGGCATCAATATTATCCAAATTGATGAGCCAGCAATTCGTGAAGGACTGCCATTAAAAGCGCGCGATCATCAGCATTATCTGGACTGGGCCGTAAACGCATTTAAAGTGTCAGCTGCTAGCGCCAAACCAGAAACTCAGATTCATACGCACATGTGTTACAGCGAGTTTAATGAGATCATTGATTCAGTGGCAGCCCTTGATGCAGACGTAATCACCATCGAAACTTCTCGTTCAAACATGGAGCTATTGAACGCGTTTGAAGAGTTCAACTATCCAAATGAAATTGGCCCAGGTGTGTACGATATTCACTCACCAAACGTGCCAGAAGTGGAATGGATTGAGCAATTGATTGAAAAAGCGGCTACTCGCATCCCAGTAGAACGCTTGTGGGTAAACCCTGATTGCGGACTAAAAACACGTAACTGGAGCGAAACAGAAGAGTCACTTAAGCACCTAGTGGAAGCCACTAAACGCTTACGTGCCAAGCTTGCGTAACCTTTATTAAGCAAAATAAAATCTAATAAAGAGCTAGCATTTGCTGGCTCTTTTCTTTTTTCAATATTCAACTAGATCCTCTTACCAGTCACTTATTTGTACTACAAATCACCATTTAGTTAATTCCCGTAGTAATATTATGGAATAGAGTAACCCTGCACAGCAATAAAGTTACCTCTGTGTTAATAATAAGAAGCCTGTAAATAGGTGAGTACTTACGGAGTCTGGCATGGTTCAAATTGTCATTGATGGAAAATATCGAGTCGTTGAAAAAGGGCTTACACTGCTTGAAGCCGCCAATGTATGCGGGGTAGAGATCCCTTCGCTTTGCGGTGCGAACAAAAGTGGTGAAAAAGTCCCTTGTGACTTGTGTGTGGTTGAAGTGGAAAGTGGCGGTATGAAGCGCGCCTGTGAACTTGAAGTTTACAGTGGCTTGAACGTAGTTACCCAATCTTCTCAGCTTAGCCAACATCGCCGCGATGCGCTCAATCGAATCATGACCGATCACTATGCTGACTGTGAAGCGCCTTGCAAAACAGCTTGCCCGGCAGGGGTGGATATTCAATCTTATCTGCACCACATCGCGCAAAACGATCATCAAAAAGCCATTGAAGTGATTAAACGTACGTTGCCAATGCCTTTGTCGATTGGCCGTGTGTGTCCTGCTTTTTGTGAAACTGAATGTCGCCGTGGCTTAGTGGATGACTCTATTGCTATTCGTCAATTGAAACGCCATGCCGCAGATGCCGATCTTGAAGCTCAGCAAGCGTACATTGCGCCAAAAAAACCAGATCGTAATAAGCGTATTGCGATTGTCGGTGCCGGTCCGGGCGGATTGACCGCAGGGTATTATCTCTCCAATGAGGGTTATCAGGTTAGCGTATTTGAATCTATGCCTCACGCGGGTGGCTGGTTACGTTACGGCATTCCTGAATATCGCTTACCTAAAGATATCTTAGACAAAGAAATTGAGCTGATGTGTCGCAATGGCATGTCGATAGAGTGTGATAAAAAGCTCGGTCGAGATTTTACTTTGTCTTCGCTCAGCGCCGATTTTGATGCCGTGTGTTTGGCTGTTGGCGCATCTAAAGCAGTAGAAATGAATTACACCGGTAGCGATTTAAACGGTTGTTACTTGGGCGTTGATTACCTAAAAGATTATGTGACTGACAAGCAGTATGTGACCGGTAAAAAAGTGGCGGTGATCGGTGGGGGCAATACCGCCATTGATTGCGCGCGCACAGCGGTTCGCGATGGCGCAGACACTACGTTGATTTACCGCCGTACTCGCGCCGAAATGCCAGCGGAAGATTATGAAATTGAAGAGGCAGAGCATGAAGGGGTGAAGTTTCATTTCTTGACCAATCCTTCGCAAAACCTTGCCGATGAAGTGGGGCATGTTAATGCCATCGTACTGGAAAAAATGGCGCTTGGGCCAGCGGATGCATCCGGTCGCCGCTCTCCGCAGTCAACGGGGGAGTTTTTTACCGAAGCGTTTGATACTGTGATTGCCGCGGTATCGCAAAAACCCGACCTCAGTTTTATGGACGATGAAAGCCTAGAGCTTCCTCTTACCCGCTGGAATACCGCCGAGGTGGATCCTAAAACATTACATAGCGGTACGGGCAATATTTTCAGCATTGGTGATTTTCGTCGCGGCCCTGCAACAGCGGTGGAAGCGGTGGCTGATGGTCGCATTGTAGCGCAAGCCATTGACCGTTTTTTTGACGGTGATATGCACAACATTCCAGTGACGCCATTTAACTCGCGTAAAGGTAAAAACTTGCGCCAAGTGGATTCACTGCATTTTCAAAATATCCAAAAAGTGGCGCGCTCGATAATGCCTGAGCTCACCAGTGAGCAGCGAGAGCAAAGCTTTGCTGAAGTTGAATTAGGCTTTGATAATCGCGAAGCAATGGCAGAGGCGGCGCGCTGTTTGGAGTGTGGCTGTCAGGCAAATACAGAATGCGACCTTCGTGATTACTCCACCGAATATGGCGCGTTGCAATCATTTGACGACGCGATAGAAATCAAATCAGATTCAGATTGGCAAGCGGTTCGCACTCGTGATACTCGCCAAAAATTCAGTGTCGATAGCAGTTCAGAATTTATTGTCTTTGATGCCAACCGCTGCATCAGTTGCGGGCAGTGTGTGCAAGCCTGTAGCGACCAAGCGGTGCACGGCGTACTTAGCTTTATGACCGACAAGGGCGGCCGTCCGGCTTCACGTCCTGAATGTCGTCCTAATTTTGGTGATAACCAAACACTGATGGGCGATTCAAACTGCGTTCAATGTGGCGCGTGCGTGCAAGTGTGTCCGACTGGCGCAATTATGGATGCGCGTGATAGAGCGCAAGGGCGCATCGAAACATTAAAAGTGGTTGATACCATTTGTACGTACTGCGGAGTAGGGTGCAAAGTCAGCATGCACGTGGATGAGCAGAGCAATCAGATCCGCTATGTGAAAGGCGGCAACTCTCCAGTCAACGAAGGAATGCTGTGCGTTAAAGGTCGATTTGGCTTTGATTTTGTCGGCAGTGATGCACGTTTAACTACGCCTTTGATTCGTAAAGATGGTCGCTTGCAACCTGCGTCATGGGAAGAGGCTATTGCGTTAATTGCCAATAAATTTAGCACTATTAAACAGACTTATGGCGGCAATGCGTTAGCGGGATTCTCCTCGGCAAAAACCACCAATGAAGATAACTATGCGTTCCAAAAATTTGTTCGTCGAGAGCTTGGAACCAACAATGTAGATCACTGTGCTCGCCTATGCCACGCCTCAACTGTTACCGGTTTGGAAGCCTCACTCGGTAGCGGGGCAATGACCAATGATATTCCGAGTATTCAATATTCGGATGTGATTTTTGTGATTGGCTCTGATACCACGGCCGCGCACCCAATAATTGCCTCACATATCAAGCAAGCGATTCGTCATAAAGGCGCACGTTTGATTGTGGCTGATCCTAAGAAAATTGCTTTGGCTGACCATGCCGAGCTGTATCTAGCGCAAAGACCGGGCACGGATGTGATGTTGTTAAACGGTGTGATGCAACAGATCATCAAAAACGGCTGGCATGACATGGCGTATATCGAAGAGCGTGTAGACGGCTTTGATACCTTGTTGCAAGAGGTGATGTCGCCAAGCTACGCCCTAGATAAAGTGGAGTTGGTCACTGGCATTAAAGCCAGCGATATTTATGCCATGGCTCGTATGATAGGAACGGCGAAACGTACTGCCGTGTATTACGCTATGGGCATTACCCAGCATACGACCGGGCATGACAATGTTCGTTCTATTGCCAACCTGCAATTGCTGTGTGGCAACATTGGCATTGAAGGTGGCGGTATTAACCCGCTACGTGGTCAATCCAATGTGCAGGGGGCTTGTGATATGGGGGCGTTGCCAAATAACTTCCCTGGTTATCAAAAGGTGTATAACCCACTGATACATCAAAAGTTTGCGATGGAATGGAACGCGCCTGATCTGCCCAATGAAGCCGGTTTAACCCTAACCGAAATTATTGATGCAGCGTGCAAACGTGAAGTGCGCGGTTTGTATGTGATGGGTGAAAACCCTGCGCTGAGCGACCCAGACCAAACTCACGTATTAGCAGGGCTTGAGTCATTAGATTTCTTAGTGGTGCAAGATATTTTCCTCACAGAAACCGCTGAGTACGCCGATGTGGTATTACCATCGTGTTCTTTCGCCGAAAAATCAGGTCATTTCACCAATACTGAACGCCGCGTACAGCGATTAAATCCTGTGGTCAATCCGCCGGGTGAAGCATTAGAAGATTGGGTGATTATCCAAAAAATCGCTAACGCTATGGGCGGCGGTTGGAATTATCAAAGTGTCAGTGATATCACCTATGAGATCACGCGAGTGACCCCGCAATATGCAGGGCTCGGCTGGGATGCGATACCCGCCAATGGCAAACACTGGCCAAGTAACAAAAATAATCCGCAAGGCACTCGCATCATGCATAAAGAGCAATTTATACGTGGGCGAGGGCAGATGGAGGCAATTCCGTTTCGTTATGCAGCGGAGCTTCCTGATGAGGAATATCCGTTAATTCTGACCACAGGGCGCATTTTAGAGCAGTTCCATACCGGCACTATGACTCGTAAAACCAAAGGCTTAGATAAGCTTGCGGGCCCAAGAGCTATGATCAGTGTCGCTGATGCCGAAGCACTCGATATTGGCAATGGTGATATGCTTACGGTCTCAACTCGCCGAGGTGAAATTGATATTGCGGCGTTTGTGACTAAGCGAATGCAACAAGGGGTGGTGTTTATTCCATTCCACTTTGTCGAATCACCAGTAAACCGGCTGACGAATACCGCCAAAGATCCGCACTCGAAAATTCCTGAGTTTAAGGTCGCTGCGGTGAAAGTGGTGAAGAAAGTGGCGCAAGAGATGTGCTAGCAGGAGAGTAACTGTATCGTATAAAAACCCAGAGTTGCAATGACTCTGGGTTTTTGTGATGAGTATAAACGGTTTATTGCGCTTCTATTCTTGAGTCGTGATGCTTGGATAGTCGTGATAACCCAACTGTTCAGAAATACGCTTACCTGCTGTTTGTAGCATGGCTACGTACTGAGGTTTACGCTCTATATCAAAGCGCACGGTCGGGAATGATACTGATACCGCGGCAATGGTATTGCCAAAGCGATCATAGATAGGAGCCGCAATACAACGTAGACCTGGTTCTTGTTCTTCGTTGTCTTCACCAAAGTGCTGCACTCGAACTTGTTCTATTTCCTGCATGAGCTGCTGAATGTTTTGATGCGTTTTTTCAGTATGCTGAACAAATTCGACGCCCTGCAAAACCGCTATTGCTTCTTCGTCGGATTTACCCGCTAGAAGAACCTTGCCAATGGCTGTGCTGTAAAGAGGGTTACGTCTACCTACACGAGAGTGCATACGTAAGTTATAGCTAGAATCAATTTTATGCAGATAAATAATCGCGCCTTCATCTAGAGCGCCTAAATGGACAGTCTCGTTGGTTAGGCGGGTGATTTCTTGCATTTCTTTATCTGCAATATCAATAAGATCCACGTACTCTAAGGCTTTTGCACCCAATTCGAATAACTTGAGTGTGAGTGCGTATTTTTCTGTTTCATCTTCTTGAGAGACAAAGCCCAACGTTTTCATGGTTTGTAAAAATCGATAGGTAGTTGCCTTGGACATCATTAAGCGTTGAGATAATTCAGAAACACTAATGTCTTTTTGCTCGGCCAATGCTTGTAAAATGCTAAACACCTTTAGAACCGATGATACGGCTTCAGGTCGAGTGGATTTGTCCATCCTAGTCCTTGTATTGATATTATTTTGGCTAAAGTATACAGGCAAAATTAGGGTGAGTCAGTTTTTTCAAAAACACCTTTCATTTTTTTTAAACAGCTCACAACCCTCAATTTATCAACGCATAGCAAGGTTCAGCGTAAATAAAGTGCTATGTTAAATAGACGTTATTTCACCATGATGAATACTATTTGTTTACTCAAGACAATGTAAAAACGCCATATTTTATTGTGAATCCCAAGGTTAATTAATGAACAGATATAAGCGCTATATGCAGGGTACGTTATTGCTCAGTTTTATTCTTAGTAGCAATTCGTTAGCTGGCGACTCTATTAACCTTACCGATATCGCCAATAATGGCATGCAAAACTGGCAGACTAAAATCCTGTCTGATACTACGCGTTACGATGTCACTGAGTATCTGGCTCAGCCAGCGGTTTTCGCCAGTAGCCACAATTCAGCTTCAGGATTAATACTAAAAAAACGAATCGATTTATTGGCTACCCCTTTTATGAACTGGTCTTGGGCAATCAAAACTCCGTTATCTGAGGTAGATGAAACTAAAAAAGAAGGCGATGATTTTGCCGCTAGAATATATATCGTCATCGATGGCGGAATGATGTTCTGGAGCACTAAATCCATCAGCTATATATGGTCAAGCGCCCAAGAAAAAGGTCAGATTTGGGACAACCCCTTCGCGGGTAGCAATGTAAAAATGTTGTCACTGCAAGACAAAAGCTCAAACATAGGTAAGTGGTATCAACAGAAACGAAATATCTATCAGGATTTAATGGCTGCATTTGGTGACAAAGGTAGCAAGAGTGCCAACCAGAAAAGCTACCGCTATATCGATATGGTGGCGATTATGACTGATACGGATAATAGTGGTGGACATGCTGAAGCTTATTATGGGGATATTGTTTTTTCTTCACGGTGATGTGGGAGAATTTAATCAGAGGCATGATATTTGGTGGAGTTCTTTTGTATTCATTTTTTTGCTGAAGCTAGGCCGGGCCAGATGCTATTTCTCTATTATTGAAATTCACTGACTCGCTTACCTTTTTTAATTTGCAATATATCCCAGATTAAGCGTAATCGTGCCATATATCTAAACTAGAGAGTGCTCAAATGAAATAAGGACAACAAGTATTTGAAAGTCGGGCTCTCTTAAAAATTGTCAGTTTTTAAGTTCAGTATCACAATTCAAGCTGTTGCTTAATACGAGACAAATCCGAACAGGTAAAATCTTAAGTATCAGATAGATATTATGAGATGAGGTATTTACTTGGACAAGCGAACTGTTTTAATCGTTGATGATAGTCAAGAAGTTCTTGATGCACTGAGTGAATATCTAGAAGTTGCAAATTTCAATGTTGTGACGGCACTCCATGGTGGTCAGATGTGGCAAGTTTTAGAGACGGTATCTCCTGATCTAATCATTCTCGATATCATGTTACCTGGTGATGATGGTTTAACCCTTTGCCAGAAACTAAGACATTCATCGCAAGTTCCCATCATTATGCTAACAGCAGTTACCGATGATGCGGATCGCATTGCAGGGTTAGAAATAGGTGCGGACGATTACATTACTAAGTCATTTAACCCCAGAGAGTTACTAGCGCGAATAAAAGCGTTACTTAGACGTTCAAGTTATACGAATAAACAAACCTCACGTTATATTCAGTTTATGGATTGGAAGTTTGATACCTTAAAACGAAATTTAGTCGGTACTAATGATGAAATTGTTGTTCTTTCTGGTTCTGATTTTAATCTTTTAACTTTAATGTTGAGCTCTCCGAATAAACTTCTCACTCGGGATGACATTGCACAAGCTCTATGGGGGCGTAATGCTGAACCACTTGAAAGAGGCATCGATGTTCAGGTAAGTCGCCTAAGAAAACAGATAGGTGACCACGATAGAAGTGTCATTATGAGCTTGCGAAATCAGGGCTATATGTTTGTTTCTGAACAGATGGAGTTTTAGCGTCTCAATGTTTGCTAAACTTCATTTCCAATCAATGGTATTCCGCATTACCTTTTCGATGCTTGCTGTTATTCTACTGGCAGAATTTTTTGTTGGTACTATATGGTATACAAGTACTTCTAACTCCAAAAAAGAATCGGCATGGAGTGCCATGTCTGCCATAACTCTATCAGCCGCCGATACAATAAATTACTTTGTAGATTTACCATTAAACTACAGACACTTGGTTCTTGAACAATTGAGAAATATTGGTGGGACGCGATTTTTTATATCCGTGAATAATCACTATATCGATATTAAGCCACTAGAAGACTATTCAATAGTCCAAAATATTGAATCCCATTCAACCGCTCTTTTATATGACAAATTGAACCATCAAAGTGATACATCGGTAGTTATCACTAAGAGAGAAGACTTAGTTGTTTTTGACTCAAAAATGAAAATAGACGATCTTCCAGCCCTATGGAGAGATTACACTTTAGTATTGGGGGAGCTTGATTTACCTATAGTTGTAATTCAAAAGAAATTAGACGATGGCCATTGGTTGTATATGGCTACTGTTTTGCCCTTATCTTTTAGTTCTCTCACAAATGTCATTATTGAAAGTAAGCAATTGTTGTTTTTATTGATAGTCACGATCCTTTTGTCATTTGTTTCTTATATTGTAACGCAAAAAGAAATTCGTCCTTTCCGCTCTTTAGCTAAATCAGCATCTTTAATGAGTGCGCAATTAGAGGTTGAGCAGATCAAGGAGGAGGGAAGCATTGAAACACGTGCTGCTATTCATGCGTTCAATAAAATGAATTATAGAATTAAATCTTATTTGAGAGATAGGGAGCTATTCTTTAATGCCGTATCTCACGATATTAAAACACCATTAGCCTGTTTAAAGCTCAGAACTGAAATGTTACCAGATGAAAAAACTCGCGGAAGATTTGAAAAGTTACTCAAAGATATGGAGCTTATGTTGAATGGAGCATTACAGTGTTTAAAAGACGAAGGTATACATGAAGAGTTAGAGTGGGTCGATATAATCGATGTCATTACTTTATGTTCTGAAATACATAATCAAAATGGGCGCAAGGTTTATATAGAATACAATAATAATGTCGAAATTTTCGGGAAACCATTGGCAATAAAACGATGTATATCAAATATAATTGAAAATGGCGTTAAATATGGAAACAAAGTGGACGTTTCAGTTGTAATTAAGAATAAACTTGCTTCTATTACTATACGTGACTATGGCGAAGGAATACCAACAGATAAGTTTGAAGAAGTATTTAAACCCTATAGTCGCTTAGATCCATTGTCTGTTGATGGCAGTGGTTTAGGTCTTTCCATTGCTAGAAATATAGCGCGTAACCACGGTGGAGACATTATCTTGTCTAACTCAAAAGACGAAGGGTTGATTGTTAAAATTACGTTGGAAAGTGTGAAATAACGATGAATAAATTAATTGGATTTCTATTATTTTTATCAAGTAGTGCTTTTTCAGAAGAAATTGAGTTTTTACATTGGTGGACCTCAAAAGGTGAATTATCAGCACTATCTGTAATCGAAGACAGATTTGATGATTCTCAATACGTTATTAAAAGTGACCCGATAGTCGGCGGAGGTGGAAGAGTAGCGAAAAGCACATTGCAATTTAGAGCTATTGCAGGTAATCCACCCGACATGGCTTTGATGGAGGGCCCTGCTATTTCTTCTTGGGCTGCTTTAGGCTTTCTATTGGAATTAGATGATATTGCAGAAATAAACACATGGGATAGATTTCTATATGATGATATAAAAAGTATTAATAAATATGGTGGGAAGTATGTAGCGATTCCATTAAATATTCATCGGTTAAACTGGATGTGGATTAATAATGAAGTATTAACCAAATTTGATCTAGACGTTCCACATAATTGGGATTCATTAATTAATGTCTTAAATACTTTAAAAAGTTCAGGAGTAGAACCAATTGCTTTAGGTAATGATCAATGGCAAATAGTTCAATTGTTCGAAAATATTGCGTTTGGTGTTGGTGGACCAGATTATTACATGAAAGCATTTGTAGATCGTGATGAGAATTTTCTTGGAAGCGAAACAACAGAACTTGTATTTAAACGTTTTAGGGAAATTAGCAAAATAAATTCCTCCTCATTACCTACTATGACATGGGATGAAGGTGTAGCGGCTTTAATTCGTGGTGATAGAGCTTTTCAGTTTACGGGAGACTGGGCTCTAGGTGAAATGTTAAATAATAAAATTGATATTCCAGAACACATTTTGTGCATGCCCTTTCCTTCAATAAAACCAGGTTTTATTTATAACTCTGATAGCTTGGTTTTCTTTAAGAAATTCTCAGAAAAAGAAAAGTTCCCAGAGAGTATATTAGAAAAAATATCTTCTCCTTTATTTATAAAAGAAATGAACAAAAGAAAGGGTAGCATTCCTGCCCAGCATAATATATCAATTGATGATTTCTCAGAATGCCAGAAAAAATCCTATTCAGACTACCATCAAGCAAAAAGAGATAATGCTATTGTGCCTAGTATTGTAGATTCAATGGCTGTTGACCCGGTAATTCAAAATGCAGTAGCTAATGAGGTATATCGGTACTTTCTTGACGAATCAATCGACACTCAAAAGGTCATTCATCGCTTATTAAGTATTCGAGTGAAGAGACTACATTAGGTCAGAATTTTAACTTTGGATAATACTTTCTATCAGCTATCAGCTATCAGCTATCAGTTTGTAAGTGAATAACTTACAAACTGATAGCTAAATGTAACCTTGAACATAATTTGTAGTGCTATTTTACCTTTGATTAAACGTGAAATTAAAAAGGATTATAACTATGTTCAACAACCTTAAGAGTGCATTATCCCGCCTCTCTTCTATTGGGAAAGCCTTGATGCTCCCAATATCGATACTTCCTGCTGCAGGTCTATTGCTCGCATTTGGTGCCAAGTTTGATCTACCCCTTATGATGAGAGCGGGTGGGATTATATTTGACAATTTATCGTTACTATTTGCCGTAGGTGCTGCCGTTGGTTTAACTAAAGAATCAGGAATTGCAGCACTAGCTGCTATTGTTGCTATGTTGGTAATGAATGCAACAATGGGTACATTTTTGGGAATTACCCCGGAAATGGCTATGGCTGGTGGTAAATATGCGATGGTAATGGGTATTCCATCGCTGCAAACGGGAGTATTTGGAGGTCTGATTGCGGGTGTTCTTGCTGCAGTAATGTATCAAAAATTCTTCAATACCAAGCTACCAGATTTCCTAGGATTTTTTGCTGGTAAGCGGTTTGTTCCTATCGTTACGGCTTTTGCTGCTTTCTTAATAGGTCTTGTTTTACCTCATATTTGGTCTTATATACAGTCGGGAATTGATGCTCTTTCTCATATGGCCAATGGCGGTAATATGTATGTCTCTACTTTCATTTATGGCTTTATGGAGAGAGCATTAATCCCTGTTGGTCTTCATCATATCTTTTATAGCCCTTACTGGTTCTCTTTTGGTGAATATACTTCTGCATCAGGTGCTATTGTAAATGGTGATCATACGATTTGGTTCAAAATGCTTGAGGACGGTGTTCGAAACTTCTCTACTGAAGAGTATCAATCTGCTGGGAAGTTTCTATCTGGTAACTTTGCTATCTATATGTTCGCTTTTCCTGCTGCGTGTTTGGCAATGTACCACGAAGCCAATGACAAAAATAAGAAGATTGCAGCCGGTATTTTAGGATCAGCTGCTCTAACATCATTTGTAACAGGGATCACTGAGCCGGTTGAATTCGCTTTCATTTTTGTTGCTCCGTTACTTTACGTATTCTCAGCGATTATGGCTGGTGTATCTTATGCGGTTACATATGCGTTAGAAGTGCATATTGGTAAGACGTTCTCAGCTGGAGTGATTGACTTTATCTCATTTGGAATATTGCCATCAATGGATGGGTTTAATACAAACTGGATTTATGTCATTGCTTGGGGAACGGTGATGGCGACGATATACTATAGTGTTTTCCGTTTCGCCATTCGCAAATTTAACTTCAAAACTGTTGGTAGAGATGACAATGAAGTGCAAGCCGTTAATATTACAAACGAAGAATTAGCTAGAGAGCTTATTCCTTTGATTGGTGGAAAGTCAAATATCACCAATATTGGTGCATGTATTACAAGACTACGTTTAGAGTTGAAAGACTTAACAGTTGTTGATGATGAGGCTATTAAATCTCTTGGAGCTATGGGTGTTATACGAGTTGGTTCTACTGGCTTACAAATAATCCTTGGCTCAAAAGCCCAATTTGTCGCTGATATTATCACGCAATCTAATGATACCAGCGAAGAACAAATGGTCGCCTATCCATAATTTGGAACAGTAATTGGCTATTTTCTTCTGCTGTAGCCAATTCGCATTTAGGCTTGGGGGTATTCATATACGAATACCCCAATAAAGTGTTAATCCAAAGAAGTATTTACTTCACCTCATACCTCAGCAACACTTCATTATCCAAAACCACATTCGTTGACCAGATAAAGTGCGCTCCTGCGCCGCTGAATTTTTCAATGAAGTTCATGTAGGATCTTTTATTATTTACGCCAATTTCATCTTCTGTATAGAGGGTGGCTTTAGGCCATGAAGCTGAATCAAACTCTTTATTCATCCAATTACTTGGTGTTTCCCAGTGGGCGGCGTAGGCGTTTTCGCCATTATTGGAGCCTTTTGTGGTGCAGGTATTCGATAGGCGTTTGCCATCAACTTCATTTAAACAGGTTAAATCATAGATAGGTGCGGTATAAAATGTTTGGGCTTGCCAGTTAGAGTTGGTCACTGTTCCATCACTAAAGCTTGCGATGAAGCCGCCGTCGCCGGGGTGATGCGCCGTTCCTCTACTATATTCTGTACCTACACCTAAGTTTTCTTCCCAATCAATCACTTTCACGGCAATTGTATAAGGTTTACTGACTTTAAATTTCACAATACTGGAGTTAAAAGGCGTGAAAGGCACGGAATCGACGGCGATCAGTTGTCCATTTATGTATAGCTCAAAGTAGTTGTCCGCAAAAATATAGCCAGTAATTTCTTCTCCGTCAGGGTCAACAACTGCAACAGGTACTGAGTCTTGATCAACGTTGGCGATACTTCGAGGGGTGATGTTGGCGCACTGATCATAAAGATCGACCGCTTTTGTTGCATTAGTAAAATGGTTTTTGGCTGGTACAGTCCAAACTTTCCCATCAGCATCGGTAATTTCACCAACACCTGCAACACGGCTTCTGCCATTGTCACAATTAAAAAGATTCGCTTTGATGGTTTTTGCTAGCCCTTGGGTAATACTGGCTGAACCTTTGTAATCACTAATCTTGCTACTCGCCACTACGTCAGATGACGGAGAGCAGCCTGTTGCCAATAATAGGACTGATGAAAGGGTGGTGATTTTGTTGTTTTTAATGCCCATTGGTGAGTGCTCAATAATAGATAGACTACTTTAGTGTAGTTGCATATTGCGCAGGAGCAATCGTTTTGAAGTAAGGTAATCGTGTTTTTTATCAATGGTTTACCTATTCAAAGGCGAGCGAGGATGTTTAGCGTCTGGCGTAATTAATAGCAAGGTTAATCCTTGAACCTTGCTACGTGTGATTTGATTTACTTTACTGCTGTACTATTAGCGTTTTCGAGGTTTATCGCTTGTTGTTGAATCGACATAATATTAAGCGTTGTATTGATATCTTTGGCTACGTTGGATAACCAATTTCTACTGCATAACGGTCTTTTGGCTTGTCCATTATACACAGGTGCTTGGTTATGATTATCTTGATTAATTGTTATCACTTCATCTGTAAATGTAATCTTTAGATTACATTTGTTTAGCGACATTTCGAAAGAATCTGAAGTTTGATTAACAATGTTCCATTGACGTAAAGACACAAGTTCTAACAGCTTCAGTTTTGTGTTTAATTGGCTTTGAGTGACTGCGGGAAGTGATATTGCTTTGTATTCGTGCCAAGTCGTATTTGTTTCACTGGCCGCTTGCGCGTAGAAGCCGATCATTAAGCTCATTATTGCTATTAACTTTTTCATATTCTTGGTCTTCGGTAATTAAAAAACGAGGAATCGTAGCATTGTGCAAGGCCTTGTCAATGTCCTACTCGGCAATGATAATTTCCGTTATTTGTTTGCATTAAACCTTAATGACTACGATCGGGATTCGTATCTTTGGTGTTGAACTTAACGTTGCGAATGCTGAATAGGAAAAGTAAGGTGCTAATATACACAATCAACTGCATTAAGCTGGGTTTTTCGGTATAACCCAAAATAACGTGCATGATTAATGCTAGCCAATTGCTGTGGTGATCAAAGTAAGGGGTGGTGTTCCAAACTTGTGGGATAATTGACGGCAGGACGTTGATGCTGGTTAATTTTGCTACAGCATGTGCGGCGATGCCGGCGGTTAGAAAGCTCATCAGTATAGGAAAAATATCAACGACTATGTTGGCATCAATCAGGAGCAAAGCGGCATATGCGATGGCTCCTATCACGATAGTCTGCACAATACCTAATACACTACCTATGATGATAGAGGCGTGCGTAATATCGGACTGATGCACTAAGTTAAGCAGGAAAAACGCTACGCTGAATCCGTTAAGCAGTATGGTGGATATCGCGATTAATAGTAAGGCCACTAGAGTGCAATAGCCTTTCAAAGGCTTGATTGTATTGGCTTGGTTATTCGTAGGGTAAGGCTTTGACTGGATAGCAATAATCGTTGAGCCTATCAGGCCACTGGATAAAATAAGCAGTAGCGCTTGAGTTAATTTGGATTGGAATATGGTCGCAAGCCAAATATTTGAAAGTGCAAAAGTGGCGAGTAAGATGGCGGTGGCAATGCCAATCATACAGCCAGAAAAGAGCCATTTTTTTGCACCAATAATTGATTTGGTACTCAGTAAAAGCAGAGTGATAATAAGCGCAATATCAATCCCTTCCTTGGATACAATCGCCATACTCGCAAACATAAACATCCTTGTTAAAAACTCATTAAGTTTTATTTCTAAACTGCATTGTCACTACAATGGGCGTCTAGTTACAGATAGAAATCATAAAACTTATTTGTCATATTTAAGGTGTAGATTTAGCAGTGTGGTTAGCCGTGAATTTTAACGTGTATTATAGGTAAATGGGCAGGATCAATAGTGTGCTATACATAAGTACAGCACACCTTAATTTTTCTAAACGCTTTGATTGTGTTCGAAGTATAGTTACAACGTAAGCCTAATAATGACATCTAGCATTTTATCAAAGCAGGGCCCGAGATCGTTTTCATTTTGCGCAAAGCAATATAAACCTTGTTTTTGATCTGCTTGGAACTCGTCAGCGGTGGCCGCTCTTCCTTGCATGCTGGGATCATTAGCCATTCGATAGAGCATATCTTCACCAGTACCGTGTCCCATATCATCTAACAGCGCATCCCCAAGACCAAGAGTAAATACATACACCCCATCTTCTCTGGCTTGATAGGCCATTTTTTCGGGAAGATCTCGCGATATATGACGCATCACGTCTTTAAAATCTTCCTTATCATCGGAGTCGCCCGAATAGGTGTAAGTCGTGTTGCCTGCTCTCGGTCCGCCAAGCAAAGAAAAGCCTTGATAGTTGTCAGTGTTCGAGATGCTGACATATTTATATATATCGTCACCATCGCTATCATTATTGGAACTCATGGTGGTGCCGTTTTGTAAAACATAAGACATGCGTTCACGCATTTTGTTTGGAGCCCACAAACCTCTTGCTTCGCTACCGGTGGTTGATATAGCGGCAAGATAAGTATTGTTATTATCGACGACAAAGTTGGAAGTAAATGTATTGGGTGCACCATCGGTGAATATCACAATCACTTTCAGATTAGCCGATAAGCTATCGTTACTGTCAAACTCTGCGTAACCTTGATAGAAACCTTCGGCGGTATTGGTGTAATGGTTGCTGCCACTAGTGCTGTAGGTCATGGCATCAATTTTTTGTTCTACATCGCTACTGCTATAGTTGCGCTGAACTGTATTGAAAGGCACAACGGCATTTGCCCCATAACCGTATTGGGTGACCGCTACTCGATCAAATTCGGGGTTAAAGTTACTTAAAAAGTCTTTAGAACGTTGCTGAACAACATCAAATACGTCGCTAAGTGATCCCGAGTTATCAATAACCAGTGAGATATCAACAGGGCGGCGAATGGTTTGTGCTTCAACGCCAATAGGCCAGTTATCAAAGCCTAACAGGCGGATGAATGAGGTGGGCATATCGGCGCTAGCGTTAAGGGATATTGAAATATTGCCTTCATCATCATAGGTAAATGTTGGCGTTGATAGAGATGGATTACTGCTTTGCAATGCTTGCGAAATATTCACGTCAAAATATTTTTGAGCCGCAGCCATTGCATTGGCCTCTCTTATTGTTTGACTTGCGCCAGATGAAACGGCTCTGGCTGCCGCGATACCTGCGGCGTCAACGGCGGCAAATAACTTAGCTTGCATGCTATAGGCTCTGCCTGAATCAATGGCTAACCCTGCCATGATCAGTAAAAAAGGGAGTGCCACTACAGTAAGTAATACCGCTAGTCCTTGCTGGTATTTATTTGCTTGTAGGTACGTTGTGGGTCGGTTTGAGCGAGTCTTATCCATAATGACTCCTTATAAATAGGTAATTTCCTTGATAGTAAAATCGCTATCAAAGATAAGAGTCGAAATTGGCGAATAACGGTACATGACTTCGACAACGTATACCGATTCACCACTGTCTAGCTGTAAGGGAAAATTGGTCAGCACGGGATCAGAGTCCATATCGCAAATCCCGTTATCATCGCCAGTCCATTGCGTGCAGCCACTCCAAGTTGAACTGCTTGCGGTATAGCCAAAATCACCCCAGCGATACTGCTGGTTTAGTACCGGATCAAGAGGGTTACCATTGTTATCTTCTCTACCAACCACTAAGTTTATGTAAATGATGCCATCTTGATTTAAGTCTAAAGGATCAGATGTGGAGGCAATGGTGTCCATTACCTGCTCGGGAGTTTGCGAGCTGTTACGAGAAATTAGATTGGCCCCTTCACGGCTAATACTGATGATAATGTTGTTGGCTTGAATGACCTGAGTGAGCTCAAAGACGCCCATCATAATGATCAGCAAGATAGGCACAATGAAAGTCATTTCAACGGATGCGAGTCCGAGATTTTTTCGATGGGAGAGTCTCTTGTTCATTATCATTCCCTCATTAAAATGCTTCGTTTTTCATTGCGGTCTTGACGACAAATTTGTATTTCCCGTCACTGAGTAGTGGGTAAATGATGGGACTGAATGTTGGCCATTCACAGTCAATCTCAAGAACAATGGCGTCACCAGAGGCACCAAAGGTTCCATCATTGATGTAGCTGCCGTTAGAGCTGACTTTGATACCGTTATTGGTGACAACCTTAGATAAAAGGCCGTTTGAGGAAAGGTCTATTTTTTGTAAAATGGCTTTGCCACGCTCTTGGTTGCCGTCTTCATCTTCATCCGGATCCAAGTCAGTTCGTCCAGTTATTGCGTAGCGGGCGCCCTCACGGACTGCATGCTGCATGGTTAATTTCACATATCCATAAAGGGCGAAATCGACGATAGTAAACAGTAAAGCGAACAGCAGGGTGGCAACGATAGCAAATTCTATTAATGCGATACCAGCTTGTTTGGTTTGTTTTCTTACTCCTTGATAAAGGGACACGATTGATTCTCCATAGTGTGCTCTCGCGCGATCATAAATTTCAACATTAAGGTGAATAAAGCACCTTTACTGTTATCAAATGATACTCATTTTGGTTAAAAAACATTCAATTAATGAATAGTTCAAACCTTGGCTATGTTCAAGAGGCGAAAAATTCACCAAATTGTATTTTACGTGACTTATTGCTGTTTCTTTTTGAATTACAGAAAGATGCAAGTTATGAACTTTTTATTAATAAAAGAAGTTTTTTTTCATCTTGCTCGAATATGCATCAGTAAGTGTGTCAACGATAATTTTTAACGGGCTTAAATTTTGTGCTGTTAGAGTCTGACTTTGCTCACTGAACGTGAATTTTGTGCGTGCGCTTTCATAGCGCTATAGGTATGGTGTTTAGTGTGATTTGAGTCTATTGCTGATAGGGAGAAGTAGTATGAAATTAGCAAAGTGTTTGATGGCACGTCACAATGCCAATATGACCGAAGAACAACGCAGAGAGAACGCAAGGACGTTGCCAAAATTTCTGTTGTTTTTTAGTGCTCTAGTTGGATGGTGTTCAATAGTTGTTTATTCAACATTAATCCATTAGTCGTTATCACAAACTAAACGCCAGTGAATTAAAAGAGGCGTCGCGCCTCTTTTAGTATTAATACCAATCGTACTAAATAACTGGTCATTCTAGCTTATTAAAATGTTCGATAACGGCGTTAGAATTTTTGATTGTAGAATAACTACTTATCGAAAAATTCTGCCTTGTCCTCGAGCATTTTTCCTGCGCTAGCTCTGATCACTTACTTAGTGTGATTGGTATAACTCTTTTAACGCCCTTCTAGATATCTTTTCGATTACTATTTTCTACAGTGTGGCACTAGTGAAATATTACTTTAGCCATCTAGACGTTTACATGTTCGTGCGGGCACTGTATGTTAATAACGTTATAGATCACTAGGATAGATGATGTTAGAGCTAAAACATTTAAGAACCATTCAAGGATTAGCCAAGTTTGGCTCTATTGCCGCGTGCGCTGAAAATCTACATATCACTCAATCCGCTATCTCTCATCAGCTTAAAGAGCTGGAAGTGCGTATTGGTGCGCAACTGTTTTATCGCAAGACCAAACCAATCAAGTTTACCTCGCAAGGGCAAGTGGTGATTACTCTCGCCAATAGCGTATTGCCTCAAATTGCCGCCGCAGAGAAACAGCTTAATCAACAAGAACTGAGCTCTCGTTTCACGTTGGCTATAGATTGTCATAGCTGCTTTCAGTGGCTACTGCCTACTATTAAACAATTTCAAAAATCATTTACCGCGTTGGATGTAGACTTAGAATCGGGCTTTCATCAACATCCACTTGAGCGATTATTGGCCGGTGAGATTGATGTCATGATCACCTCCGATGTTGAATCGAGAGGGGATTTGCACTTTTTACCGCTATTTGGCTACGAATTGCAGTTGGTCATGAGCAATGATCACCCGCTGGTGGCTTTGCCAAGTATCAGCCCAAGCGATCTTACCTCGCAAGTGTTGATCACTTACCCAGTGGATAAACGACGTATGGATGTTTACAACTTATTCTTGAAACCGAATAATTGTGAGCCGTTAAAGTGGAAAAAAGTGGATAACACCTCCACCTTATTGCAAATGGTATCGGGCGGCTTTGGGGTTGCAGCGCTACCGGAATGGGCTGTGCGTACTTTCGAAAATCAAGAACTGATTGCAACTCGTCCTTTAGGGGAGGGGATCCGCCGTCACTTGTATGCTTGCGTTCGCGTGGCCGATAAAGAGTGTGACCACATACAAGCATTTGTTGATATGACCCGACAAATGAACACCAATCACAGCGTAATTGGCTGAACAACGAGCAAGCGACATTGAAAAATTCTATATAAATATCAATGTTTGTTCGCTAAGTGTGCAGTAACTTAATATTCGTTCGAGAAAATACACTTTTGAGATTAATCTGCTCACGATTCTGATATATGATTACGCCATCACAAGCTAGGGACTTAGTAATGCTTAAAAATATACAGATGATCATGAATGTTTTTCTGGTCATGTTAAACACGGCCTTCACTTCATTTGTGGTTAGTATTTTGGCAATTATCAAATTTGTTTTGCCATTTATGGGAGTGAAAGTCGCCATGAGTAAATTGGCGAACAAACAAATGTGGTTGTGGGCAACCCTTAATTTGTGGTTGCTGAATGTGAACAACAAGATTGATTGGCAAATAGAAGGTGGTGAAAACCTGTCTAAAGATCAATGGTATCTATTGATTTCCAATCATTTAAGTTGGGCTGACATTGTGATTTTGTCATCGGTAATGAAAGACAAAATCCCAATGGGGAAATTCTTATTGAAGCATAGTCTTTTATACGTGCCGTTTGTAGGCTTAGCGTGTTGGGGGCTAGATATGCCTTTCATGCGTCGTCATTCGCATGAATATTTGGTTCGTCATCCTGAGCGTCGAAATGATGATTTTGATGCTATCAATAAAGCTTGTGAAAAGTTTCGACGTGTTCCGACTACTATGATCAGCTTTGCTGAAGGTACACGTGCTAGCCAAGAAAAAATGGCAACCGCTAAAACGCCGTATCAACACCTGCTGAAACCAAAAACGGGTGGTGTCGCCTTTACCTTAAACGCAATGAATGAGTTGCTCAATGGTGTGGTTGACGTGACTTTGGCATACCCAGAAAACCGTGAAAATCCATTTGATGATCTGTTAAAAGGGCGCATGACCAAAGTTGTGGTCAAAATCAAGCTCCATGAAATAGATGAAAACTTGAGTGGTGACTACTTTAATGATAAGACCTTCAAAAGAGGCTTCCATCGTTGGTTAAACAGTGTCTGGCAAGAAAAAGATGAGTACCTACAAGGCGTATACTCTGCAAATAAAGACTAACGACGCATTAACTTACGACGTGTAGTGTTACGATTCTTGCTTTAACTCTGGAAACTGAATGGAACTTTTCACTGCAATTTTATTGTTCGCTTTCTCAAGCACAATTACACCCGGCCCGAATAACATCATGATGATGACCTCGGGCATGAACTATGGCGTTAAACGCAGTCTTCCTCATTTTATGGGGATCTGCATTGGCTTTCCGACTATGGTGGTAGCAATTGGGCTTGGGTTAGGTTCACTGTTTCAGTGGTTTCCAACTCTGCACGACATAATCAAGGTGTTGGGCATCGTCTATTTGCTCTATCTTGCGTGGAAGATTGCATCGGCAGAAACGGATTCTCTCTCTGGCGAAAAGGCCAAACCTTTTACTTTCTTGCAAGGGGCCCTTTTTCAGTGGGTGAACCCAAAAGCGTGGATTATGGGAACCGGAGCTGTTGCCGCTTTTACTAGTGATTCAATGAATATCTACAGTCAGGTGGGTTTAATTGCAGGGCTGTTTTTATTGGTGGCTTTCCCTTGCGTAGGGATGTGGCTAGTATTTGGCACAAAAATTCGGCTTTTTCTTTCTGATCCAAAGCATCAAAAAGTATTCAATGTTTGTATGGCGATATTGCTAGTGCTTTCTATTGTGCCTGTAGTGTTTGAATACCTGTAATCCCATCTCAGTCATCCTGCTTAAGAGAGCAGTTATGCTTATAACTGCTCTACGCTAGATGCTTTCGCTTTAAATCCTCGATGAATATTGCTGTAGGTAATAAGTGCAAACACAATAATCACGCAGCCTAATTGCCATACATGGCGAAGCCCCATCGCCATTAAAATCATACTGACAATCGATGACACTACCATTTGCCCGCCACCTTGCATTGCGGCTGCGGCACCGGCGCGTTTGCTATAAGGCTCCATGACCATAGCTTGTGCACAAGGCATCGAAAAACCATTACCTAATACCATAAAAAACTGACCGATCATCAACCATAACGGTTGTACTGGGCATAGAATTAGCCAAATAGCGCCGACAATTTGAATAAACGGCGCCAGTTTCAAGGTGCTGTGAATGCCAATTTTAGGGCGAAGTCGGTTACTCAGTGATGAGCCAAGCAACAAACCTGCGGTAGGAATAATGGCCCATAATGCGTATTGGTCAGATGTCATGCCGATTTGGTTTTGCATGATAAACGGCATTAAAGAGGTGGTTGTGACAATCAAACTAAAATTCAGCCAAGACACGCTAGCAAAACTGACAAAATACCGCGATTTTAGTAACTCAGAATATTGATGAAACATGGTGCGCGGTGACGGGATCTTTTTCTTGTCGTGCATGGTTTCTTTAAAGCCAACCAGTAATACTAACCAAGCAAAAGCGACGTAACCGAGCAATGAGATAAAGACCATTCCCCAACCTAAATAGTGGTTAATAAAACCACCAATAACAGGCGCGGCTAGCGGGGTGAAAGAAGCGGCCATTGCAATATAAGAAAGGGCGGTTGGCAGTTGCTTGCCTGTGTAACTGTCTCGGGTAGAAGCGCGTGCTAATACGGCGCAGCAGCCTGTACCAATCCCTTGTATAAAACGCCCTAGTACCATGCTATGAAAGGAATTGGATAAGAAGATAATAGATAACAAGCCGAGCATAGCGATCACTAAGCCACTGAGTAAAATCTTCTTCCGACCTAATGCATCGGACAATGGGCCATAAATGAATTGAGAGGGGCCAAAGCCAAGTAAATAGACGCTCACCAGTAGCTGTGCTTGGTCTAGAGAGATAGAGAAATCTTTGGCAATCCATGGCAGTGAAGGATAGACCAGTCCCATACTCAACTGACCAATACTAATGATGATACATGCCAGTAAGATGGGCTTCTTTCGAAATGCTTGAGTCATGAATGTCCGGTTTGGTGTTATACCCATAGTGGTGATGACTGTGATGGGTATTCGATAGCCAATACGGTGTGCACAGATTAGTGTCGCGCCGAAAATGAAGTTGAACCGATAATTGAAGCCATAGTCCTGAGACGGTCGTTTTCAAACAGTGTCTACAAAAACAATGTCTACAAAAACAATGCCTACAAAACTGTGCTTTTAAAATAATGATTATAAAACAGTGGTTCAGCGCGCAAGTATAGCAATTTTACTTAGCTTTGACTCACACTTTTGTGCTTGCAAGGTGTAAGACGATTTTAAAACCTGTTGCTTGTTGTGGATGAGTAAACTGAACCTCAATTTGCATGCCGTGCAGTTGTGCAACAACCGCCACTAATGGCAAGCCAAGGCCAAAACCTGGCGTGGTGCGAGATTTATCGGCGCGATACAAACGTTGAAAAATCTTTTGCTGTTGTTCGGCACTGACTCCAGGCCCATCATCTTCGATAACCAAAGCATCTTGGGTAAGATACAGCCTTACGGATGTGTGTTCTGGGCAATATTTGTGCGCGTTATCCAGCAGGTTGTACACCAAGCGAAACAGCAGTGAAGGCTCACCTTTGAAGGACACGTTTTCAAGTTGTGTTGTCAGCGACTGTTGTTTGTCTTCAAATTGAGGCTCTACTAAGTCGATTGCATCGGTGATGATATGCGATAGGTCGACATCCACAAAACGGCTGATGTCGTTGCCAGATTCTAATTTGCTCAGTTCTAGCATGGCATTAAAGGTTTGCAGTAATCGGTCAAAGTCGTCTTGCAACTGCTGTATTTGCTCTTGGGGTAAAGGATGCTGTTGTGATTGGAAGCTAGCAATGCGATTTTTAATTCGCGTTAAAGGCGTACGCAAATCGTGAGCGATAGCATCAGTAACGCTTTGGATCTGGGTAATAGAGGATTCTATTTTATCCAACATAGCGTTGATATAGTGCGCAATGTTGTCCCACTCATCATGCGAGTTATTAGTATGGATACGCCCATTGAAATGGCCTTGCTCAATTTGTGATACCACAGAGTGTATGCCAGATAGTTGTAGTTTCAGTCTTCGGCGTATGATCCAACTAGGGAGCAGGGCGATGAAAAAGGCGCAGATAAGCACCACAATAGCGGCATTTTCAAAGTTATCTTGCACTTGCCATAGATACTCACTGTCAGTTGCCACTAATACTGAGTAGCCTTTAATTTTAAACTGACAGCCTTCTAATAATACGATGTTACTGCCGTGGCCCCTGATTACAGGGAAGGGGGCAAGTTTAGGGCATTGCGGTAATGAACTAGGAAAGTGATTTAGTGAGCCGTAGAGTTGTCCGCTATCACTGCGCAATACGGTAATGATGCCTTGCGGGCTGTAAAGTGTGTCATCTAGAATATGTGGCAGTGCATTGGTGGCGTTTGTTTCGCTGGCGCTTTGCAACTGCTGGGCATGTTGCAATAAAATTTGCTGGCGAGATTGAATTAATGGCTGAATGCTTAATTGATAAATAGTGAACAGAGCAATGGCAACGGCAAGCCAGAGTATGGCGGCAATGGATAGCGAAAGCCGCCATAATGAGTGGCGACGCCATAAACCGATGAGTTGCTGTTTGCTTTTATCAAGCAGAGAATTCATGCTACTTTAACCATTCGATAGCCTGCGCCGCGCACAGTTTCAATTAAGTTGGGCTGACCTTCTGTTTCCAGTTTTTTTCTCAGCCTAGCAATGTGCACATCTATAACGTTAGTTTGTGGATCAAAGTTGTAATCCCAAACCGCTTCAAATAACAGTGAGCGAGTGACCACTTGTCCGGCATGCTCCACAAGATAACGCAGTAGTTTAAATTCTTTGGCTTGCAGTAAGACTTTTTTCGAGTCGACCTGCACTTCATGTGACAACAGATCAAGCTGAATATGCCCATTACGCAATTGGCTTTGCACCGCTGTACTGCTCGAGGTTGTGCGACTGGCTAATATCTCCACGCGAGCAATCAACTCGGCAAGTGCAAAGGGCTTAGTTAGATAATCATCACCACCGTGTTTTAGCCCTTTCACGCGCTCATCAACACTATCTAGCGCGCTGAGTATCAGCACTCGCGCCGCGTTATTGGCTGCTCGAAGTGTTGAAAGTACGGTCAATCCATCCAAGGCAGGTAGCATGCGATCTAAGATAATGACCTGATAATCACCCTCTAGAGCTAAAAATAAGCCATCTTGGCCATTATCGGCGCTATCGACTTCCCAAGCTTGTTGCTTAAGGGACTGACAAAGATACTCACGGGTCTCTTTGTCATCCTCTATGACCAGTACTTTCACTTAGTGGTTTACCTTATTTATGACTTTGACGGTGCATCACAGGGATTTCTTCTCCAGTGGCGACGTTAATCAGCAGTTTTTGCATGCCGCGCTCGCTACTTGCCAGTTCGATTTCGTAAAATACGATGCCTTTTTTGCTTTCCAGTTCCGCTTCTAACGTTTTTGCTGAATATTTAGTTTCAAGCTCAATCAGCTTTTTCACTATATCAAACTGCGCTTTTTCAACTTGTTCGATAGCAAGGCGATCTTCTTTATCTAAATGACTAAAGCCCAACGTGCTCAGTCTTTTAGATTTTTGACGCAGTAAACTGCCATCACTAATGGCGTAAGTCAGTTTATGCTCTTGGCCTGCAGCGTTATCGATAATTTTAAATTTATACGCGATTTGTGTGTCTTTGTAGTCATCAAGCTCTATTTCCGTGATGACGCCCGTAGAGATAGTACGTACTTGAGGTGCAAGGGTGGTGATAGTGGCAGAACCTGAATTGATTGCCATTAGGCCAATTGCCGCATCTTGTTGATCGTTGGCGTGAGCGATTGGCATAGTGGCAAGAATTGCGCTCAATAGTCCGATGGTAGGTAGTGTCAGTTTCATTGGGTGATTTCCATGTTTATCAAGATGTAACCACTATAACTTGGCAAGGTAAACTCAAGATGGAGAGAAGATTAAATTTAGTTAATCTTCTCTCTTCATTTGTTTAATTACTGGTGCCTTTGCTGACTTAGTTTTTGTTTAGTAGTGCCAAGGGAACTTAGTAAAGTCTTTAGCACGCTTTTCTAAGAACGCATCACGACCTTCTTGCGCTTCGTCAGTGCCATAAGCTAGGCGAGTCGCTTCACCGGCAAACAGTTGTTGTCCAACCAAACCATCATCAGGAAGGTTAAAGCCGTACTTGAGCATACGCATCGCTGTTGGCGATTTGCTATTGATCTCTTTTGCCCAGCGCAGAGCTTCGGTTTCTAAATCAGCGTGCTCTATTACCTTGTTAACCATGCCCATTTCAAATGCTTCTTGGGCTGTGTAATCAAAGCCACAGAAGAAAATCTCACGGGCACGTTTTTGACCTATCATTTTTGCTAAATATGCTGAGCCGTAGCCTGAATCAAAGGAAGCAACATCAGGGTCGGTTTGTTTAAAGACGGCATGTTCTTTTGAGGCTAGAGTCAAATCACAAACAACGTGTAAGCTGTGACCGCCACCTACTGCCCAACCCGGTACAACCGCAATCACCACCTTAGGCATAAAGCGAATCAAGCGTTGCACTTCTAGAATATGCAAACGTCCCATACGCGCCACATCGGCAACGTTTTCACCATCACCTTCGTATTTGTAACCATCTTTACCGCGAATACGCTGATCGCCACCGGACGAAAACGACCATTGGCCTTTTTTCGATGGGCCGTTACCTGTTAATAAAACACAACCTACATCTGACCACTGACGAGCATGATCCAAAGCGGTATACAGTTCATCGACAGTGCGGGGACGAAAAGCATTTAAACAGTCAGGACGGTCAAAAGCGATACGCACCGTTCCCTGAGTTTTGCTTCTATGGTAGGTAATATCTTCAAAGTCAAAGCCGGGTACAAGGTCCCACAAATCAGCATTAAATATATCTTGGTTAGAGTCGGTCATGATAAATCTCAATAGGTGTTTCTTTTAGGCTAGGAATTTGCGCAGTGTGAGTCAACACGCGCCTATGAATTGTTAGATCTTTTTATCATTACGGTCGTTTATTTGTGCGATTTGATGGCATTTAAAGCTGACTTGGGAAAATAGTGCGTTGATTAACTATTTGAAAGCTGTAGTTTTGTTATCATTGATGCATATGCGATAAGTTTTAAGTCAAGGATGATATGAAAAGCGATAGAACAAAAAATACCCTGCGAAACGGTCTGTTATTGGTAATCAGTTTAGGTTTGACCGCCTGTAGTGTGAGCACTGATTACGATAAAAAGATTGGCGCTGAAAATGCGGCGCTAGTAGAAGTGCAAATGGGTACTTACGACAAACATAAAATGGAAGCCTACGTACAACAAATTGGTGCGCGCTTGGTCAGTCACATCGACAATCCTGAGTTTGAATTTCATTTTAAAATTGTCGATGACGCTACGCCAAATGCATTTGCGTTGCCGGGCGGTTATATCTTTGTCTCTCGCGGCTTACTTAGCCTAGTTAATAGTGAAGATGAACTGGCCTGTGTAATGGCGCATGAAATTATCCATGTCACCGAACGTCATGGCGTGAAGCAGATGAAATCTGGGATCTTACCGGGCATTGTGGAACTGCCGGGCAATATTGTTGGTGGCGTTATCAATGAAGATTTAGGTAATCTGATCAATGCTCCTATTTCAGCAGGCAATCATTTGTTGATGGCAGGCTACAGTCGCAGTCATGAAAGTGACGCCGATAGATTAGGTATAGATTTAGCGGCAAAAGCGGGCTATGAACCGTTAGCGATGAACAGTATCTTAGAGCGCTTAAACCGAACGGTAGAGATACAAACGAAAAAAGCCTCAGAGCGCAGTTATTTTGATTCTCACCCGTACACGCCCGATCGTATAGCGGATGTAAACAAAGAAGCTAAAAAGCTAACCGTTGCGCAAATCTCGCCAATTCACAAAGATTTTGTCTCGCAAATTGATGGATTATTAGTGGGGCAAAACCCGAGTAAAGGTGTGTTTCGTGAGCAACTGTTTTTACAACCCGATTTGAAGTTTGCTATTGATTTCCCTGAGCAATGGACGACGTTAAATCAAGCTTCTATTGTGGCTGCAGTCGATAAAGAACAAGATGCAGCTGTGGTGTTAAGCCTTGCGTCCAATGAGTTTAGCGCCAAAGAACATGCGATACGTTTTCAAAATGAGCTGAAACGACGCTACCAAATGGAGCTTAGTATTGATGAGCAACCGTTAGATTGGGGAGACTCTATCTACAGCGTAACCTTGACTAATGATAAAAAAGATCAAAAAAGTTATATGACTCGAGGTTGGGTTAACTTAGGTGTCGATACCTATCAGATAGTGACTATCGCCAGTGAGGATAAGAAAAAATCAGCCGATAATAGCGCGCACTCTTTTCGCCCTATAACTAAGCAAGAGCTAGCTTCTATGACACAACTCGAGCTGAAAGTAGTTAAGGCAAAAGAGGGGCAAACCTTAGAGGCGCTATTGGCTGAAAATCACAGTAAACGCTCTATTGAACTATTGGCGGTGATGAACGCACTGGATGAAAATCAGCGTCTTACCAACAATGAGCAAGTTAAGGTAGTAGTAGAAGCGCCTTATCAATAACGCTCTGTATTGAGCTTTTCTTTAGTAAAAGAGTAGTAAAAATAATAATATAAAGAGTAATAAGAAGGCTAATAGAACAGCAACAGGCAAATCCTTTTTGTGTGTTGCTGTTGTTCTACCGAAGGTTTATTGCTTTTGCTTAAACCAAAAATTATCGAGTACCCGCAGCGCAACCACGATATACAGTATGGCTAATGAGATAAATAGAATCCTTGATACTAAGGCGCTCATAAAGTCAGAATCCGCCCCCATATTGCCATTAATCAACACGATAATGCAGGTCATTGCTGAGCCGTAATATTGACCTCGCGGGTTTGCCGAAAAGATATTCATGCCCATGAATAGCGCAATGCCAAACATCAACAAGATAAAGAACATAAATAAAGGCACTGCCACTAACGCCCAATAAAAGACTAAGGCCACAACCCCGCCTAATATTGTCGAAATTAAGGAGTTCCTTCCCGCTTCTTTACCTGCGCTGAGCTCTGGTTTCATGGTAAACATGGCGGCAAACACCATAGTGAGCAGTAAATCTGTACGAGCAAACGAAATACAAAACGCTGCAATAGGAAAGGCTACTAAGGTGCTTTTCAGTGCCAGTTTGGCGGCGATAGGCACGTAACTATTGTTGACTTTTGCTGGTGGCGGAAACGGCGCTTTATCGGGGTCAGGCAATACATAATGTATGCTGAAAACAAACAAAATGGCCGCCCATGCTGAGGCGACAAACCCCAATGAAAAACCGATCGCCAGACCTTCTGACATGGTGCTGAGCATGGGCAGTATGAGCATGGATAACATCAGCATTAACGTTAGCCAAAATGAACCGCCGCGGTTTAGATAGTAATAAATATAAAACAGCGAAATAAACAGCAGCAGTAAAAAGATAATCGGAAATTTGATCAGTAGAACTGAAAATAGCAAACCGAAACAAAAGCCTTTAACGGTATTAAACAGGGCATTGACCAAAGCTGTCGGCGTCATTTGAGGCAAAGGCATAGACAGCAATAGGGTGGTAAATATGGGGAACAAAAATGCCAATGGCCAGTTAAAGGTGTAGGCAAGGGTGGCAGAGGCGGCAACCCCTACCGCAAAGCGCAATTGCCGCACCATCGCTGGATTATGTTTGAGGGTTAGAAACGCGCTGTTAGTAAACATACGACAGCCAGCTAATTAGGTTGATGTACCCTTTCGCAATGCCGTTGAGCAGTAGATTATCACTGGTATAAAACTGCACATCGGCTTGTCCTCCTACGCGACGTAACCCTTGTGGGATCTCTTCTTCAAAGGAAATAGTGACAGGGAAACGCTGTGGATCTCTTAGCCAGCCAGAGGTGGATTTGACGGAAACCAAACCGCCAATGGCATCATTTGAGCCACTGGCAACGGCAAAGCCAATACTGCGCACACTGCCTTTGTAGATTTTCCCCGGAGTAATATCCAGTGAGATATCGACCGGATCGCCGATGTTGAGATTCGCTAAGTTATTTTCTTTGAGGTTGGCTTCAATCCATATGTCATCGGCATCAACAAAAGTCATGATAGGTGAGCCTGCTTTGGCGTAATGCCCAACATCAATTTGTAAATTGGTAATGCCACCTGTGGTAGGGGCAAAAATTTCGGTGCGGCTAAGATCAAGTTGTGCCTGCCTTAACTTCGCCATAGCCGTTCTGACTCTTGGGTTGGCTTCACCCTCAGCTCCGAGCGATTGTTTGGCTTTATCTAGGTTGGCTTCTGCAATTCGCAACTGCGCTTTAGCTTGCTTGATGGCGGCGCGCGCCTTATCCCCATCAGATTTTGAATAGAGCTTACGCTGTTCTAGCTCAAATACGCGCGCGCTCTGCACGTTGACGTGTTCTAGGTTGGTTTGCGCTTCCACTAAACTGGCTTGAGCGGTGACCACATTCGCCATACCTGCGCCAATTTCTTGTCCGGCAATTTCCACTTCCGATTGAGCCAGTTCCACATTTAACTCATAGTCAGAAGGGTCAATTTCAAATAGGGATGCACCTCGCTGCACAATTTGGTCTTGAGCTACATTGACATCCAATATTCTGCCGGGGACTTGAGCGGCAATCGGGATCACATAGGCTTGCACGCGAGCTTGGTCAGTCCATGGCGTATGTCTGTCGGCAAATAGGTACCAAGTAAAGATCAGTGCCACCAGAGTAAATACGTAACGAGTGAGCTTTCTCACTGGATCGTGAGGTTCTGTAGTAGCGGGCTCTACGGGGTCATTTTTGCTGTTATCCGCACTGCTGTCTTGTTTTTCCACCTCGGTTGGTGGGCTATTTTCAATTGGCTCTTCGTTGTCCGTTTCGGTTTTCTGGTGTGTCATGATTACCTCATAAATCCATTTTAGGTAAGTTTAAATTGGTTTGTTGCTTATCAAAGAGAGTCACTCTTTGATTTAAAATTCGTATTCGATGCCAACGGTAAACAAAATATCGGTCGATTGTGGCTGCACACCGTCTTCGTTGGCAATTGGGTTGGCGGTGTTATTGATAACGGCGATAAGTGCTAAATCAAAATCGTTAATAAGCTCGATATCAAAGCCTGATTCAAGGCGTTGAATAAATTGACCACTTTGTTCGTTAACAACTTTGGCGTCATAGATAAATACGTATTCAATATCCGAGGTGATGTCATATTCAAAATCCAAACCGAAGGCTAGAGCAGGAGAGAGTACGTTTTGCTCTTCGCCAGGCTCAACATTGATAAATTGCGTCCTTTGAATGCTCGGCCCCATATACACTTCAAGATCCATGCCTTTAATATCGATCACTTCATAGCCTGCAGCCACCCCGATAGAGGTTTGATATTTGATGTTACGAAATTCATCTAAAATCAAATCGTAACTAGGCAGAGTAAAGTAGAGCTTATGTGAATAAAAATAGTCGTATTTGGCGGTAAATCTATGGTTATCTTCGGTGGTAATGGTTTGCTCTGTATTGGCGTCGCGCACTTCTTCATAGACGCCATGGTAGGTCACCTGAAAGCGACCTGTGGTGATTAAGTAGCGCAGGTCAGCGCTGGCGTAATAATCAAAGCTCTCGGTATTGCCTGACTTAAAGTTAAGTCCGGCACTGATTTCACCTATCCATAAACTGTCACCACTTTTAATTGAAGGGGTGATGGAAAGAATATTTTCTCTAGGGTAAGTAATGGCCGGTTGCTCTCGCACATAGACACTTTTTTCATCAATTACGATGTGACCTTCAATAATCGCGCCACTGAGAAAACGCACTTGCATGATGTGCTTAGTGCGCAATTCTCGAATGTCAGACATTTTGATTTTATGGATACCCACTTCATCACTATCAAACTCTACGCGCTCGTCGTACATCGCTATAATATCGCCGCCTAATACTTCCCCTTTGTTTACTACAATCCAATCAAACCGAGAGGAATCCATAGGGATTTCAACCCACCATCGAGCAGATTCTTGCTCAGATAATTCGGAAGAGGGGGACTCAGAGGCAAGCAACGCCTCATCGGCGCTACTAGGCAAAGCCCAAATAGCGCTAATAAGGAAACCCAATATAGAGAGTGAAGTTCTTGTCATAACCAAAACAAATCCGTTTGCTTCATTAAAAAGTAGTCGATTTTTCGTTAAAAAACAGTGGCTTTGAGATTTATTTAGTCAAAAATGACCAGATAAAACGTTAAATACGTCTTTATCTGTGGCCAAAGCGTACAAAGAGAGAGTACACATTGAATTGAGGAGCGATTCTCCTGAAGCTATAACAGAATTTGTTGCTATTTTTTGGCAAATTGGCTTAGGAAATATCAATGATAATGGGCCATAGGACTATTGATTGGAATATCTGATTGGTGAAATAGAGAAAAACAATTTAGTAATTTCGTAAATATGGTCGACACTTAGAACATAGCGTGGCATCCACTTGTTAAGGAGTACAGTATGCAGCCATTAAAAGTTAAAGATTATATGGACCATCAATCGGTGACCTTTACCCCTGATATGTCGTTATCGGTCGCATTAAAAAAAGTATTAAATTCTGCTCATTTGGGTGGGCCAGTGATTGATAGTAATGAGCAAGTGGTCGGTTTTTTATCAGAGCAAGATTTGCTCGATAAACTGATTAAAGTGAGTTACCACTGTCAAGATACGCACATTGTCAGTGATTGTATGTACAAAGAGGTGCTGTCGGTTTCGCCAGATACTTCTATTATTGCTCTAGCGGATATGATGAAAGTAGGTAAACCTAAAGTTTATCCGGTGATTGATAATGGTAAACTGGTGGGCATCATTTCCCGCAGTGATGTATTGCGGGCGGTGGGTGCATCTATTGATGCGTGCTTTAAAAACCCGATCTAACGCTTTTGACTCGATAACACGGCGTATTTGCTAAAGTAACGCGATGCTAGCCTCGACTTGTTCGAGGCTTTTGTTTGTTGGTTATTTGCGAATAAAATGGCACTAAGTGTGACGGCAATCGTTTAACCTTGAAACTGGTGAGTTTTACAAGATAAAACCTGTGAGTCTAATCACGATAGGCTAGAGTGACTTTATTTACAGTAAATGACTCCAGAGTGACCCTTAAACTGTGATGGCATAAGAAGGATATTTTCATGACAACTGAACAAAACGTATTTCATCTTGGCGTAAACAAGCATGACCTGCAGGGCGCAACATTGGCGATTATTCCCGGCGACCCTGATCGTGTGAAGCGTATTGCTGAAGGTATGCAAAATCCTCTATTTCTTGCCAGTCATCGAGAATACACAGTGTATTTGGCTGAGCTTGCCGGTCATAAGGTTGTGGTGTGCTCAACGGGTATCGGCGGTCCGTCTACCTCTATTGCAGTTGAAGAATTAGCCCAGCTTGGCGTGGACACCTTTTTGCGCGTAGGCACCACAGGGGCGATTCAGCCTGATGTGAATGTCGGCGATATGATAGTAACCACAGCATCGGTGCGTTTAGATGGTGCCAGTTTGCACTTTGCGCCTATGGAGTTTCCCGCTGTGTCTGATTTTAATATCGCGTTAGCCATGAAAGAAGCGGCGGTAAGTGAAAATGCCACCGTCCATACTGGGGTAACCGCATCGAGTGATACTTTTTATCCAGGCCAAGAGCGTTACGATACCTTTAGCGGACGTGTCGTGAAGCGATTCCAAGGTTCCATGCAGGAATGGCAAGATATGGGCGTGCTTAATTTTGAAATGGAATCAGCCACTTTATTAACCATGTGTGCCAGCTCTGGCTTGCGTGCGGGCTGTGTTGCAGGTGTGATCATTAACCGTACGCAACAAGAAATCCCAGAGCAAAGCAAAATGAAAGAAATTGAAGCTTTGTCTATCCGCACGGTTATTGAAGCGGCGCGACGTGTTTTGAGCCAGTAAGATCAGTATTGAATCATTAAAAAACCCCAGCTTAAGATTAAGCTGGGGTTTTTATTTATGGGGTTTTGAATAACTCAGTTGGTCAATAAAGTTATTGTTTAAATAACGTCGATGCCGCCAGCTTGAATCAACCACTCTTTCAAGTGTCGTTTCAAATCTTTCAGCTCTTCAGGGCCAATCAATCCCAGCCCTAAATCCATTGCGCGAGTGATATCGTTGTAACGTAGCGGTCTAAAGCTTACCAGCATGGCTCTTGCTTGCAATCCACCAAGTAAGTCGCGAAGAGATTCTAGTTTGTACAGAGTATCGTCGCCATCGTCACGCATGCCTTTGGTTTTACACTCAATGATGTGCAGTTTGTTGTTCACCACAGTGGCAACATCAAGCTCATTTCGCACTTCTTTTTCACCAATTTTACGTGTCACTTGTACGTTCAAAGAACAATCTTGAATGGTGCTAAGCTCTTTTTCTACCGACTTGATTTGGGTGTGCACGTAAGATTCAAGCCATTCGCCATTGGAGAAGCGGCGAGCTTGCTCTGAGCGAAACACTAAGATGCCGTCATGGTAGGTTGCCAGTTCTGCATCCACCAAATCTTGTAGCAAAATATTCAGCTCTCGGTAGCCTTGCTGTTTTTCAGACAGGGCAACATCGAGTTTTTGTTCTTTACGACAAGTAGTGGCTAAGAAGTTTAAGGTGGCAAGACCTGGGCCTAATTCAAGCGCGTGGCTAGCCCATTTTTCACAGATTTTTAATAACGAGCTGTCAATTTGAATCGCTTCGTCAGGATTTGGGAATTGTGCTTGAGCACCAAAGATAGTGAGATAATCGGCAATGGTGATGCGGTCTTGAACTTGTACGTCTTGCAGGCTATTTGGATACAACCAACTTAATCTATCGCTGTTAGGTTCAACCACAAAAATTGGCCATTTGTAGCTGCGTACAACTTCATAAACTGAGAGTAAACGGTGGCGAAGCCCACAGCTGGCATTAAGTTTAATTTCTTCACCTGTCACAACAAGACGTTCAGCTAACTGGGTGATTTCTCTTTTGATTATCGCTGTATCTGAAACATTTGAGATTTCAAAAAATTCGCTTTTGATGCCTCGCATATCAAGTACTATGCTGAGCTTATCGAACATAGGTTTTTGTGTTGAGTCGCCGATAAATATACTGTGGCGACATGAAGCTCTATCATCGAGTAAAGGGGTAACGAGTCTGATCGGATCTTTATCGATAATACCAAGTTGAATTGGCATACAGTGTCCTTCTTGTTCACTTTTAGAGTTCGTAGATACGAATGCGCTTGATATCTTATCTCTTAAAGATGAGGCGGGCGTCTAAAAATTGTGGTTGTTTGAACTAATATTAGTTTTCATTTTTAAAATTACATTCTTTATTTTTAAGCATTTAGAACGTTGCATTTGTGCAGGTCATGATGCAATCTTTAACTATCTATAAAACAGACCAGAGTAAACCATGGCTGAAGAAACTATTTTTAGTAAAATCATACGTCAAGAGATAGAAACGGACCTTGTTTATCAAGATGATCTTGTGACTGCATTTCGCGATATCAACCCTCGAGCTCCATCACATATCCTAATTATTCCAAATCATGTTATCCCTACGGTTAATGATGCTACCGAAGCCGATGAACGTGCCTTAGGTCGTCTTTTTACTGTAGCGGCTAAACTGGCGAAAGAAGAAGGCATTGCAGAAGACGGCTATCGCTTGATCGTCAATTGTAATTCTTTTGGTGGACAGGAGGTTTACCATATTCATATGCACCTTGTGGGTGGAAAGCCGCTAGGTCCAATGCTGGTCGATTAATGTTATCAGTCAATAAAACGTGCCGTATGGCATTGGTAGTGATGGGCAGTGTGGTGATTACCGCCTGTTCTTCGCTATCAGCAGGTAATCTGTTTAGCACTTACACTGCACAAAATAAACCTGTTTATCAAGAAGTTAAGCAAGGTAATTACGTCGAAGCTCAGCAAAAGCTACCGGATTATCAAGCGGGCGATATCCTAGATAATATGGAAAAAGGGCGCGTTAATTTCCTTGCCTCAGCGTATCCTGCCAGTAAAACCTCTTTTGAACTCAGTGATAAAGCAGTGCGTAAGTGGCAAGATCAACCGCTTATCTCAGTCAGTGAGACAGCCACGAGTGCGGGTGCATTAGCGGTAAATGATAACCTCACTGCGTATCAACCAGCTGACTATGAATTGGGCTTTTTACACCTTTATCTTGGTCTGAACTACATTAAAATTAATAGTTTAGAAGGGGCGTTAGTTGAAATGCGCCGCGCTAACCAAGTGCAAGAGCGTGCCCGTAAAGCCAGAGAAGCAGAATTGAAATCCGCTGAAACTGACATGCGTAAAAGCGGTCTAAGTCCTAATCTTGGTAGCGTATTGTCGCGCTATCCTGATGCAGGAGATAAGTTAAAAGCGGTGCAAAACGGTTATCTATTGTATTTGTCGGCGCTACTTTACGAGACGCAAGGCGATCCTAACAGTGCTTATGTGGATTATCGACGCGCCTTAGCGGTAGCACCCGATAACAAACAGGTTATCGACGGTACATTGCGTGTGGCAACGTTACTTGGTATGCGTCAAGATTTAGCGTTACTGACCAAACAATATGGCCCTTATAAGCCTTTGCCAAAAGGTGAAGGTCGAGTCATCATTATTGATGAGCGTGGCGTAGTAAAAGCGATGGATGATTGGCAATTGACCATTCCGGTCAATGACAGTCGTGGCGACTTAGCTTTATATTCAGTGTCACTTCCTTATTATCACGACAACGAGGCGCAACGCTTTGGCGCATTGCAACTTGATGGTCGAGGTATCAGTGGTGATGAGCTGGTGGACGTCAATTTAATGGCAAGTAACCAACTGACTGAAAAAATGCCGAGTATTTTACTACGACAAGTTTTACGGGTCGTAACAAAAGATCTGGTGCGTAAAGAGACCACTAAAGGTAATGATGTAGGCAGCATATTGTTTAGTGTGCTGAATACGTTAACGGAACAAGCCGATACCCGCAGTTGGCAGTCGCTTCCTGAAAAGGTCTACAGTTCAGGTGCTACACTTGAGGCAGGCACTCACGAATTAGTGGCGGGTTCAAAGGTATATCCGTTTGATGTCCGAGATGGAGAAACCACTTTAGTATGGCTTTCTAGACAAGGAAGCAGCGTGACAATATGGCATAAACAATTGGGAGCGATAGAATAATGAAAAAACTGGCGTTACTCCTAGTCACATTGGTGGCGATAGCTGGTTGTTCTCAAAATACAGCAGGCTTAGGAATAGACGGTAAAAGCCAAAAAGTGCTTTTTGGTGACAATGTTTTGGGTAGCCGTTTGATCGTTGATGATATTGCAACGGTAGAAAAAGAAGGCCGAACCCGAGGCGTGGTGACGGTAAGTAGCCATTACAAAGGCGATCTACGCATTCAATACCGATTCTATTGGTACGATGACAGTGGGTTGGAAGTGAATGCGAAACCGTCGGCATGGCGACAAGATATTGTGCGCGGGCTTGAAACGAGAACATTCTCTGAAGTTTCAATCAACCCAGAAGGCACTCAATTTAGAGTTCAAATCCGAGAGTCGGACAACTAAGGAAATAAAATGAAAAAAAGTGTAATTGCGTTACTGGGCTTAGCTGTCATTTTAGGTGGCTGTTCAAATAAAGTGAACTACGGTGATGCGCAAGCTGTAGAAACAACAACAGTTGATTTCGGTTCTACGGATCTGCAAAAAATTGCAGCGGAAATGGTAGATAGCATGCTTAGCTCTGGCTCTGTAGGTGCAATCACCCAAAATCAGCGTCCGATTGTTTTTGTTGAGCGTATTAAAAACAAAACTAGCGAACACATTGATACAGAGTCTATTACCGATTCTGTGAGCACTAAGATGCTAAATTCAGGTAAGTTCCGTTTTGTTGATATGGACCGTGTTGAGTCTGTACGCAAACAGCTTAACTTCCAAAACAATGATGAGCTAGTTGACCAAAGCAGCGCGATTCAGTTTGGTAACATGGTGGGCGCGCAATACATGTTGTACGGCAACCTATCAAGCATCGTTAAAGAAGACGGTAGTGATAAAGATGTGTACTACAAAATGACCATGCGTCTTATGGATCTTAAAACAGGCTTACTTGAGTGGGCTGATGAAACCGAGATTCGTAAACAACAGTCTAAAAGTCTGCTAGGACTGTAATTTTAGTCTATAGATAAAAGGCCAGTCGTTACTGGCCTTTTTAATAGAAGCTAAATAGGCTTGGATAAGGCGCAACATTTTATTCATTACTTGATGTGGCTCAACAAAAGCTGACCACAAATATTGCGGGAAAACTTCTTATTGCTCAAATACGTGTTAAATTTAAATGAGTAGTAACGATTCTAGGCAGCAACAAAAAGTCTCAACTACTGGCTGCCAGTATTTACAAGGAAAGTTCCATGATTATCTATCTTCACGGCTTTGATTCGACTAGCCCTGGTAACCACGAGAAGGTGATGCAGCTTCAATTCATTGATGAAGATGTACGTTTTATTAACTACAGCACCTTACACCCTAAGCACGATATGGCGCATCTTCTAAAAGAAGTCCATAGAGCGATTGAGTGTTCAAATGATCCAAACCCGATAATCTGTGGCGTCGGCTTAGGCGGCTTTTGGTCGGAGCGTATCGGATTTCTCTGTGGCATTAAACAGGTGATCTTCAACCCTAATCTTCATCCTGAATTGACAATGCAAGGGCGAATCGACCGACCGGAAGAGTATGTCGATATTGCAACTAAATGCGTAGAACAGTACCGTATCAAAAACAAAGACCGCTGTATGGTGATTTTGTCTCGAAATGACGATGTGCATGATAATCAAGTCACGGCAGAAACACTTGAAGACTATTATCAAATCGTTTGGGATGAACACGAACCGCATAAATTTAAGAAGATTTCGCAGCACTTACAAAGCATAAAAGCATTTAAAAACGCTGAGTAGTCTGTTCAGTAAGTTGATTTTTAACCAAATTATCCTCTAAAACCTGCCTCGAGCAGGTTTTTTTTTGCCTATACTGCCACTATCTTTTCAATATCAGCAATTTAATTAAGGTTATTTCGCTATTGTCGGTTGCTCAGTAAGACGATTTGGATATAATGCGGTTAATAAATTGATTTAGATCAAAGAAAAATGAGAGGCGAAGTAAATTCGCCCCAAGAAACTTAGAACGTGAACAATAAGAGTTTTCGATACTCACTAAATTCTCACAAGATGGCGTAAGCGGTCTTGCAACAAAAAATTTATTATTTGAATCAAGGAGTGTTGAAATGGCACGAATTATTATTGTAGGCGGCGGCGCCGGTGGACTAGAGCTCGCAACTAAAATGGGGCGTAAGTTCAGACGCAACCAGAACCACAGTGTCACACTGGTTGATCGCAAAGCGAGTCACTTATGGAAACCGCTACTGCACGAAGTCGCAACAGGTTCTCTAGATGCAGGTGTGGATGCACTTAGCTATCGCGCACACGCTAAAAACCACGGTTTTGAATTCCAAATGGGTAGCCTGAGCGACATTGATCGTGAACGTAAGGTGATCATTTTAGAAGAGTTAAAAGACGCTGCTGGTGAACTGTTGATTCCACAGCGCGAGTTAGAATACGACTATTTAGTGATGGCAATCGGTTCTACTTCAAACGATTTTAATACTCCAGGCGTTCGTGATAACTGTATTTTCCTTGATAGCCCAGAGCAAGCGCACCGTTTCCGCGAAGAGATGAACAACCAGTTTTTAAAACTGCACGCACACTCTGGTGAAGGTCAGGTTGATATCGCGATTGTAGGCGCAGGCGCAACTGGAGTTGAGCTATCTGCTGAACTGCACAATGCTATCAAAGAGCTGCGTAACTACGGTTTTGGTGACCTAGATTCAAGCAAATTGAATGTCAGCCTTGTGGAAGCAGGGGAGCGCATTCTACCGGCTTTACCACCTCGCATTTCACAATCAGCTCATCACGAACTGACTAAGCTTGGCGTTAATGTACGCACCGCGACTATGGTGACATTAGCCGATGAAACTGGCTTAACAACCAAAGATGGCGAGAAGATCCCAGCACAAATCATGGTGTGGGCGGCAGGCATTAAAGCGCCTGACTTTATCAAAGATATTGCCGGTTTAGAAACTAACCGTATCAATCAGTTAGTGGTTAAAGATACGCTACAAACCACGCGTGATGATCATATTTTTGTGATTGGTGATTTGGCGCAATGCACGCAAAAAGACGGTAAGTTTGTACCGCCTCGCGCACAAGCAGCGCACCAAATGTCGAGCCATGCCTTTAAAAATATCTTAGCTATGATGAACAATAAAACATTGTCTGCTTATGAATATAAAGACCACGGCTCTTTGGTTTCGTTAAGTAATTTCTCAACCGTAGGTAGCTTGATGGGTAACCTGACTAAAGGCTCTATGATGGTTGAAGGCCGCATTGCTCGCGTGGTGTATATTTCATTGTACCGCATGCACCAGATGGCGCTACACGGCATGTTTAAAACTGCGTTAATGATGCTAGTAGGACGTATTAACCGAGCACTACGTCCAAACCTAAAACTGCACTAAGCATCAGATTGTTTTATTAACATCAGCATCAATGATAGGAGAGGAGCTTTGTGCTCCTCTTTTTTATGACACGTCCTTTTTACCTTATCTCCAAGCCTTAATTACTAAGAATAAAATCAGTAATTTACAGCCAATCGTTTAAAATTGAACTATACATATTCGTATAGTTAACGATGGATCTAGCAAACTGGAGTATTCTAAGTAATGACGCATACCATCCCTGCGCAAGTGCCTTATTCAACAGGAAGAAACCTTCCGCAATTGTCTATTCCCGCCGGAGCATGTGATGCTCACCATCATATTTTTGATCCAGTAAAGTTTGAGTATCGCAAAAGTGATACCAGCAATATGCCTCCTGCGACAGTAGCGTGTTATAGAATGCTGAAAAAGCGCTTTGGCTTTGATAGAAACGTTATTGTTACGCCTTCTGCTTATGGCTATGACAACCGCTGTACTCTAGATGCGCTCACGCATATGGGCAGTAGCGCAAGGGCGGTGATTGCGATTGCTACTTTGCCCAGTCGCGAAGAGTTGCAGTTTATGCATCGATTGGGAGTGCGGGGGATTCGTTTTGCGGTGTCCTGTAGTGACGATTTTGATGAGAATTTTATTCGTCAATGCGCCAAAACATTAGCCTTGTGGGGCTGGCATATTTGCTTTTGGATCAAAGCCGATCTCATTGTTGAATTTAAATCCGTGCTAGAAAGCTTACCGTGCCAAATTGTGTTTGATCATCGAGGGCAACTGCCCGCGGAGCAAGGTATTTTGCATCCTGCTTTTGAGATAATGAGTAATTTAATGCAACAAGATAGAGCTTGGGTAAAAATATCTTCGGCATACCAAGACTCAATCATTGGTGCGCCGCACTATAGTGATAACATCGCTATTGGTAAAGCTCTGGTGGAGGCGCGAGCGACTCGCATTTTGTGGGGTTCAGATTGGCCGCATCCGAGTGAATACATCAACAAACGAGAAATGCCCAATGATGTGAGTATGCTGGATTTATTGGCAGAGCAAGCGACAAGCGAACAACTAGTTGAGCAAATACTGGTGAATAACCCCGCTAAGCTGTACGGATTTGATTTATAGATTATGGCTTTGCATTAAAAATGGCTTCCTAAATAGGAAGCCATTTTTGCATTATACGACAGGATATAATGGATTATTGTTCTACGCGTCTCACCTGAATAATCATCCCCATCAGAGGGTTATCCAAATAGTGGGTTTCGCCACTGCGCATGCGACGTTTCTGATCCATACGATAGCTTTTTAAGAAGGTCTCTTCGACTTTCTTCGGTGATACTTGTTCTAGATTACCGGCTTGAACATTAGTATCTGCGGTTTCTGTATCCGCTAATACGGAAAAGTTTTCACTGTCTTTTAGTTGATCGGGTGTTTTCTCAGTAAAGGTGATACTGCGAACACTTGGCGCATGCAAATCAAGCTGTGTTTCTAGGAACAGGTAGTGCTGCACATAAACTTGCAGTTTACCGTCTAGCTCATACAGCGGGGTGTGCATGTCCACTCTTGGGTGATCGCCATCGATTTGAGAGCCGTCTGCGTTGAAGGTATTAGCGTAGTTTTTACCCGCCTGTACATGAAATACCGGAGCACTGGCTTTGCCGTGATCACCTTGACGCCATGCTTTATGGAACAAGACCTCAAATCCGGCGTGACTTTTCAGCACATCACGCTCTTTTAGCAACTCATAGTGATCATAAGAAAGCATTTGTACGCCTTTTTTATGTCTGTAATTGGCATCACTAAAAGGTGCGCTACCTTGTAAGTCGATTTGAGTCAGCTCATTTGGCCATGATTCTACGGTTGTTTCTGGATCAATTGAACGCTTGAAAATCAAGACTTCAACATCAAATTCTCTCTTTTGAGCTTGTGCTAAGTTAGGAATCAGCAAAAGCATCATCAATAGAGGAATAATTTTTTTCATTCTGGCTCCATGGCTATCAAAGGCCGTTTATCTTTATGAATACTTAAAGGTTATCGCTGTGAATATGACAAGATTACTATGAGTAAAACTATCATGAAAGAGCAATATTCCTTAGATTTACGCAGTATAGCAGATATCATTTTAATGCTACTGCAAGTGGTTGTTTATGCGACTCTATTTTTAGCAAACTCTTCTATTAAGTCAGTCACATAAGAGATACGGTCACGGCGGTCAACTAAACTGTGCATGAACTTAATTTTCGTTGGCCCATCCATGGCAAATTTGTTGGGCTGACTTTGTAGCAGTTTAACCAAGTACATAGGGTTAATGTCCGCGTCAGGATAAAACTCAATGAAACCGCCTTTATCATGCGCTTCGACTTTATCGACTTTAATGGCGGCAGCGGCCAGTCTGATTTGTGCCACTTGCAGTAAGTTTTTTGTCGCGTCAGGCAGTGGCCCAAAGCGATCGATGAGCTCAACTTTCATTTCGCTTAGCTGACGATCATCGCTGACACTGGCGATACGCTTATACAAAGACAAGCGAGTGCTGATGTCAGGAATATAATCATCCGGCAGTAAAGCAGGAAGGCGCAGTTCCACTTCGGTTTGTTCGCGCAGAAGATCATCAAGGGAAGGCTCTTTGCCTTCTTTTAGTGCCTCAACAGCTTGCTCAAGCATTTCCATGTACAAGGTGAAACCTATGGTATGGATTTGACCGCTTTGTTCATCACCGAGCAATTCACCTGCGCCGCGAATTTCCAGATCGTGCGTGGCTAAAGTAAAGCCTGCTCCCAAATCTTCAAGTGAAGCAATTGCTTCAAGGCGTTTGGCTGCATCTTTAGAAATGGCTTTCGGGTGAGGCGTGAGTAAATAAGCGTAGGCTTGGTGGTGCGAGCGACCCACGCGACCGCGCAACTGGTGAAGCTGGGCTAAACCGAGGTTATCAGCGCGGTTCATGATGATGGTATTGGCGGTCGGTACGTCAATGCCCGTTTCAATAATGGTGGTACACACTAGCAAATTAAAGCGTTGGTGATAGAAATCATTCATCACAGCTTCAAGTTCACGCTCTCGCATTTGTCCGTGAGCGGTGGTGATACGCGCTTCTGGGACTAATTTAGCCAAATCTTCGGCCACTTTGTGTATGGTATCGACTTGGTTGTGCAGGAAGTACACCTGACCACCACGCATGATTTCACGTAAAATCGCTTCACGCACAATGGCATCATCACTTTGACGGACAAAGGTTTTTATCGCTAGTCGTCTAGCCGGTGGCGTCGCAATGATGGATAAATCGCGCATGCCACTCATTGCCATATTTAGTGTACGTGGGATTGGCGTTGCAGTCAGAGTCAAAATATCGACGTCAGCGCGCATCGCTTTCATTTTCTCTTTTTGTCGTACGCCGAATCTGTGCTCTTCATCGACAATTAACAAACCTAAATCGGCAAACTTAATGTCGTCTTGTAGCAGTTTATGCGTGCCGACAATAATATCGACTTTGCCATCGGCAACATCGGCCAAAATCTGTTTTTGCTCTTTGGCGCTTTTAAAGCGTGAGAGCACTTCAACGCGAATCGGCAGATTGGCAAAACGGTCTCTAAAGTTTTCAAAATGCTGCTGAGCAAGAAGGGTAGTCGGCACTAACACCGCCACTTGTTTGGCGTTATCGGTACAAACAAAGGCGGCGCGTAATGCCACTTCGGTTTTACCAAAACCTACGTCACCACACACCAAACGGTCCATAGCTTTGGCTTGACACATGTCAGAGAGCACCGCATTGATGGCTTGGTTTTGATCATCGGTCTCTTCAAATGGGAAACCTGCTTTAAATTGTGCGTACTGCTCGCGGTCGAGCTTAAATTGATGACCGGGCTTAATTTCGCGCTTGGCATACACATCGAGCAATTCAGCGGCCACATCGCGCACTTTCTCCGCTGCTTTATGGCGAGCTTTAGTCCATGACTCACTGCCTAATTTATGCAGTGGCGCGCTTTCTTCAGCGCCGCCTGAGTAACGGCTAATGAGGTTAAGCGATGATACCGGCACATATAGTTTGGATTCATTGAGGTATTCAAGGGTCACGTATTCTGTGGTGATGCCACCGGCTTCAAGTGTTTGCAACCCTAAGTAACGACCGATGCCGTGATCTAAATGCACGACAGGTTGCCCAGGCTTAAGCTCGGCTAAGTGGCGAATTACGGTATCGCTGTTGACGGTTCGTTTGTCTTTTTTACGTCGCTGTATAACGCGATCGCCTAGTAGGTCGCTTTCACACACTAAAGCAAAATCGGGCGCATGGTGGATAAAGCCGTGCTCTGATGAGCCTAAGATGAGGTTGAACTTATCTTTACTGGCGAGAGCTTGGTCTAAATTTGCTACTGCTTTGGGTAATATTTTAACGGGTGCTAATAATTCGATTAATGCTTCGCGGCGACCTTCAGATTCAACCGAGAATACCACTTTACCTGCATAGCTTTCGCTAAATTGTCGCAAGGCCGACATCGGCTCTTTAGTTTGCGGAGCCGCTGCCAGTGCTGGCAATGCCTCAATGTGTAAATTGACTCGGCCTGCCTTTTGGTCAATGGCCTCTTTATTTAGTTTAACTTGCGGCCATTGCTTGATGGAGGCGAACAGTTCGTCTTTTTTCATCCACAATTCGGCAGGTTCAAGTAGCGGGCGCAAAGGGTCAATTTTGCGCTGATCGTAGCGATAATCCACATCAGTAAGGAAAGTATCGATAGCCGACTCGATATCCCCCACAGATAACAGCAGCGCGTGCTGTGGCAGGTAATCAAATAAGGTTTCGGTATGATCAAAGAACAGCGGTTGCCAGTATTCTATGCCCGCAGGCCAAGTGCCTTTAGAGACCTGCATATAGACAGATTCTGGTTCGCGGCGTGCATCAAATTTTTGTCTCCAGCGGATACGAAAATCTTCAATGGCTTCGTTATCGGTTGGAAATTCATGCGCAGGTAGCAGTCTGATCTCTTGGACATCAGAGATAGAACGCTGATTTTCAGGATCAAAAGTGCGAATGGTGTCTATTTCATCATCGAAAAAGTCTACGCGGAATGGGTCGCTACTGCCCATAGGGAATAAATCTAAAATAGAACCGCGACTGGCGTATTCCCCCGGACCAAATACTTGGTCAACGTTGCGATAGCCGGATTTTTCTAGCTGTAACCTGAGCTTATCTAACGAGAACAAATCACCGGTTTTTACCATCAAGGTATGTTGCAGTAAAAACTCTCGCGGAGATTGTCTTTGCAATAGTGTGCTGATTGGCACAATCACAATGCCTTGGCTTAACGTTGGCAGTTGATACAAGGTTGCAATGCGATCAGAGATAATATCTTGGTGCGGAGAAAAGTTGTCGTAGGGTAAGGTTTCCCAATCTGGAAATACCGAGATAGGAACAGGGCTAAATTGCTCCAATTCCATTTGTAGCTTTATTGCTGTTTGTGGATCACTGACGATTAATAGTATCGGATTTTGATGCTGTTTGGCGAGTTGCGCCACAGCAATAGACAGTGATGCACCTTGTAGGTTACCTAGCTGTTTTCTATCGCCCGAAGTGGACGCTATAGGTAAAGCAAAAAGCGAGTGGTTATCCATAAGACAGTGAGATTCCAAGATAAAATGATCTGCGTAGTAATGTACCTGATTATCGTAAACCCTAGGGCGTTTATCTATTAATAACTGATGAAAAAAGGCGGAATTGTGGCGTGATTGGTCAATTATTGACGTTTTGTGAATGATTCTGCTTAAAAATAGAATCAAACACTACTCGAAGCCCTAATTAGTGGTTACATTAATGGCACTGTAATTATTATTCGGTTGGTTATGTTTCGACCCATTTCACTTTATGTTGGCTTGCGCTATTTGAGAGGACGCTCAGGAGATCGATTTAGTCGGTTTGTGTCCTATATGTCGACCGCAGGTATTACTATCGGCGTATTATCTTTGATTACTGTATTGTCGGTGATGAATGGTTTTGAAGGGCAGTTAAAAGGGCGTATTTTAGGCGTTCTTCCTCAAGCTATTGTCAGTGACGTATCCGGTAAAACCGTGCGCACTGAGCAGCCTCCCGAGTTTATTGCCAATTTACCGCACCTAGTTAAAAGTGTGCCTGTGGTGTCTAGCGAAGCGGTATTGCAAAGCCCTGATCATCTTGCCGCTGGGCAGTTGGTTGGCATTGAAGGTAGCCGTGATGAACCGCTGCGCCAGTTTATGTTGTCGGGCAGTGTTGATTCCCTTGAACAGGGTAAATATCACTTGTTGATTGGGCACTCTTTGGCGCGCACTCTGAAAGTGGCACAGGGCGATAAAGTGCGCTTGATGGTCACTAGCACCAGCCAATATTCACCGATAGGCCGCATTCCGAGTCAACGAAACTTTACTGTATCGGGCATTTTCAATACCGGTTCGGATGTGGATGGTCAGTTAATGGTGGCCAATATCGAAGATGCGGGGCGTTTGCTAAAAATGAACAGCAAGCAGATGAGTGGTTGGCGTCTATATTTGGACGATCCTTTCGCGGTAAGTCAGCTCGCGACTATGCCATTGGATGAGAGTTGGACATGGCAAGATTGGCGAGCTCAACGAGGCGAGCTATTTCAAGCGGTAAAAATGGAAAAAAGCATGATGGGCCTAATGTTAGGGCTTATTGTGGGTGTGGCGGCCTTTAATATTATTTCGGCGCTGATCATGGTCGTGATGGAAAAACAAGCTGAAGTGGCTATCTTGAAAACTCAAGGTATGACCAAGCAGCAAGTCATGGGCATTTTTGTGGTGCAAGGAGCAAGCAGTGGTGTTGTCGGCGCGGTGTTTGGCGGAATACTTGGCGTAGTTTTGGCCAGTAATTTAAACAGTATTTTGCAAGCGCTTGGCGTGTCTTTGTATACCTATGGCGGGCAACTGCCAATTTTAATTGAATATCAACAAGTACTATTAGTGGTGGGCCTAGCGGTTTGCTTGAGCGTCGTTGCTACCCTTTATCCTTCCTACCGAGCTGCATCGGTTAAACCCGCTGAGGCGTTAAGATATGAGTAATTTATTAGAGTGTCACAATTTATTAGAGTGCCACAACGTACAAAAAACCTACCTTGAAGGGAATGTTGATACTCAAGTTCTGCGTGGAGTGAGTTTTACCATTGCCCACAACGAATTGGTCTCTATTGTTGGCAGTTCCGGCTCAGGTAAAAGTACCTTACTGCATATTTTAGGTGCGTTGGATGATGCCACCGTTGGTGATGTGCATTTTAACGGTCAAGATTTAGGGAAATTAAGCAGTAACCAACAAGCCAAATTGCGTAATCAACATCTTGGTTTTGTGTATCAGTTCCACCATTTGTTAGCGGATTTCTCGGCGCTAGAAAATGTGGCAATGCCTCTGCTAATTGGTGGTGAAAAACCACATAAAGCCAAGCAAGCGGCGCGCGAGTTGTTAACCCGAGTCGGTTTAGAACACCGCCTTGAACATCGACCATCAGAGCTCTCTGGTGGTGAAAGACAAAGGGTAGCTATCGCGAGGGCCTTGGTGAATAAGCCGTCGCTAGTACTTGCCGATGAACCCACAGGCAACCTTGACCACACTACCGCATTAGGCATCTATGACTTAATGCGCGAGCTTAATCAGAAATCAGGCACTGCGTTTTTGGTGGTTACTCACGACAGTGAGCTGGCTGAGAAAATGGACAGACAAATGCACATGAAAGATGGGCTGTTGGTGCAAGTAAATGAAGAGGTCGTCGAGTGATTAACTCCTTATCGCTTTTTATTGGTGGTCGTTTTAGTCGGGCTAAGCAGCGTAATAAGATGGTTTCCTTTATCTCTTTGTCTTCCACGCTAGGCATCATGGTTGGCGTTGCGGTGATTATTATTGGCTTGTCGGCGATGAATGGTTTTGAGCGCGAGTTAGAAAATCGCGTTTTGTCAGTGGTCCCACATGGCGATTTCACTTCGGTGAATAAACCGTTAGCCGATTGGCCGCAGTTAGTGCAGTTGATTGAAAAACAGCCACAAGCGCAAGCCGCTGCCCCTTTTGTCACTTTTACTGCTCTTGCTGAGAAAGGTAAGCATTTAAAAGCGCTACAGGTGAGAGGCGTTGACCCGAAACTTGAAAGCCAAGTGACCAAATTATCACAATTTATACAAGGGGATGCGTGGCAACATTTTACGGCTGGCTCAAATCAGGTAATACTCGGACAGGGCATTGCTAAGCAATTGGACGTGGCTGTGGGTGATGGTATCTCGTTAATGATTCCAGTGGCGGCAAAAAATGGTCGCACGCAAGCTCCTAAGCGAGTTCGGTTAAAGGTGAGTGGCATTTTTGCTTTAGGTGGACAGCTTGATCATGGATTGGCGTTGATTCCGCTGCAAGATGCGCAGTCGTATCTGGCGATGGGCGATAGTGTAACGGGCATTTCGGTGAAAACCACCGATGTGTTTAATGCGTCAAATTTAATGCGCTCGATTGGTAATCGCTTACCTGTTTATGTGTATATCAATAGCTGGAAACAAGAGTTTGGCTTTATTTACCGCGATATTCAGATGGTGCGCACTATTATGTACTTGGTGATGGTACTGGTGATTGGTGTGGCTTGCTTTAATATTGTGTCTACGCTGATGATGGCGGTAAAAGATCGCGCCGCAGAGGTGGCTATTTTGCGTACTATGGGCGCGCAAGACTCGCTGATTAAAGCCATTTTTATGTGGCAGGGCGTGTTATCTGGCGTGTTAGGCTCAGTAGCAGGCAGTGCGTTAGGCCTATTAGTGGCGTTAAATCTGACTTCCATTGTGCAGATCATAGAGAAAATTATTGGACATAAGTTCTTATCTGGCGATGTGTATTTTGTGAACTTCTTACCTTCTCAAGTAAACCCTATGGATGTATTGCTAGTATCAGGTACCGCAATTATATTGAGTTTGTTAGCCACTTGGTATCCAGCGAGTAAAGCAAGTCAGCTGAATCCTGCTAGCGTTTTGAGCGCGAAATAGAGGGTATAAGTCATGCCCATGTTACATTTGGTATGAATAAAGAACTAAAAAAGCGTTGCTGAGTAAGCAACGCTTTTTTTATGTCTATTTTTTAACAGTGGCTCTGTTTTGATTATTTAGCAAAAAGATTCAGCTTTAGTTTTCTTTTTTGCCAACTGCGAACCACAGAGTATCGCCAAAGGGCGCGAATACCAAAGTATCCGGTAATAGAAAGTACCACAGAACAAATGGCGCAACCGAGCAAAAATGGAGGACCTATGGTCGACATTTGTGAAATTAGGTAGTCCCATGAAAGTTCAAAGTGGAACGATTGGGTTGGCAATTGCATCACCCATGCCCCTAACTTGTATGCCAGATAAAACATAATCGGCATGGTAATAGGGTTACTGATCCACACTAATGCGACAGATAACGGAAGGTTCACTCCAAATGCGATGGCCAACCCTGCAGCCATAATCATTTGGCTTGGAAGTGGTACAAAGCACATGAATAGCCCGACAGCAAATGCACCAGATGCTGAACGGCGATTCAAAACCCATAAGTTAGGGTTATAGAGAACATTTCCAAATATCCTAAGCGCTTTTTGACGTTTAATCAGTTCATGGTCTGGCATGAAGCGTTGAATAAATTTTCTAGGCATAAGGGAAAATGGCTCTCTTACTAGGTAACTGGAATCTAATTTCATTTTCAGCGACGATTGTCGCGGCAATGCACTGGCACACTCTTTATGAGTTAGCTTGGCTTGTTCCAATACTTGCAACGATATTGCTCTGTTGCCGAGTCAAAATGTACAGAGGAGCTCTGGGCATTTTGTTGGCATCAGTGATTAGTCTAGTACAGAGTTATGCTTTTGTACGAGACGCCAATACGTTGTTCGATTGTACTGAGAATCTTACCATAGATATTCAGATAGACAGCACGCTTAGATCAAATCTTTATTTTGCAAATTCAGTAGTTAACATATTAAAAATTTATGCATGTGATGCAGATTTTAGCGGGAAAGTGTTGTTAAAAGTGCCCGTTGAACAGGCGTCACAAATGCAACTTGGTGAGATATGGCGGGTATCTGTCGACATCAAGCCGATACATGGGGTATTAAACGAAGCGGGCTTTGATGCGCAGCGATATTATTTTTCACAGCGAGTGTTAGCGCAAGCCAAAGTCACTAAGGTGTTACAACGGATTTCAGCACCTGATCTTAGAGGGAAATGGTTTGCCGATATTTACCGACAAACCTTGGATTTTAAGTCACAACCCTTAATGCTGGCTTTGCTGTTTGGTGAGCGTTCACTTATCGATAAACAGCAGTGGTATAACTTAAAGCAGACTGGGCTTGCCCATCTGATTGCGATTTCGGGATTGCATATTGGGCTTGCGTATATGGTGGGCTGGTGGATTGGGCATATTTTGCGTATTGGCCTGCCTAAATTGATATGGCTACCGTTGTTTAGCGCAGTGGCAGTGGCGTGTTTTTATGCTTGGCTCGCAGGATTTAGCTTGCCTACCCAGCGCGCTCTTATTATGTGTGTGATTGCCTCATTGATGCTCTTGCTTGGCATACGCATAAGTCGTTGGCGGGTATTGTGGCTGACGTTGGCAATTGTGTTGATGATCTCTCCAATGTCCGCGGTGTCGAGTAGTTTGTGGTTAAGTGTTGGCGCGGTTGCGCTCATTTTACTTGCTCTTGATCATATAGTGCCAGCAAGTGAGGTATCGCTTGATGAGCGAAATAAAGAGACAAATACCCAGCGTAAGTTAGGTATCTGGCTGCGGGTACAGCTGTATTTGAGTTTAGGTCTTGCGCCGATTTCTGCGCTGGCGTTAGGCGGCGTAGCTTGGTTATCCTTTTTATTTAATGCGGTCGCCATACCTTTAGTTTCTTTTTATGTTGTGCCTTTATTGCTGGCCGGCATTATCGGCAATGCGTTTTCAATCTGGCTTGGCTCTGCGTTATTTGCTTTAGCCGATAAAGGGCTTAACCTTTTACAATATTGGGTCTTGCTGGCTCAGCCTTATTCACTATTATGGATTCAAGCCTCTAGCGTACAAATTCTATGTATGTTGACGCTCTTTAGTGGCGCGTGTTTAAGAGGCGTGCTGAGAAGTTTGGCTTTGTGCATTGTGCTGGGGGTTATGGCGGTTAATTACGCTCCTTTCATGTCGTCTGTGAATAAACCTCATTGGCAAGTGGATGTATTAGATGTTGGGCATGGGCTTGCCATATTAATTGAATCGGATGGGCGAGCATTACTTTACGATACCGGAAGTGGTTGGGAAGAGGGCAGCATTGCGGAGTCTATTATTACACCGATTTTGATGCGTCGCGGCGTCAGTTTAGATGCACTATTTATCAGTCATTGGGATAACGATCATCAAGGGGGTATGGAAGATATTATCCAGCAGTTTTCACCCCCTTTAGTATTTAGCCCGCAACGCGATAGTCGCGCAGTGCCTTGCGTACGTGGGCAGTTTTGGTGGTGGCAAGGTTTAAGCTTTGCCATGGTGTGGCCGCCAAAGTCGGTTTCTCGGGCATTTAATCCTCATTCTTGTGTGATTCGTGTATCTGATGGGCAACATTCACTGCTATTAACGGGGGATATCGACGCGGTCGCGGAATATCATTTAGCATACTCAGATTTACAATCTGAGGTGATGATAGTGCCTCATCATGGTAGCAATACCTCGTCAACCACGTCATTTATTGAGCAGGTTGGTGCAGATGTCGCCATAGTATCGGTTGCCAAGCAAGGTCGCTGGTCACTTCCTAGTCAAAAAGTGGTCGATAGATATAAACGTTTCGCAACTAAGTGGTTTGAAACTGGGACTCATGGGCAGGTCACTGTGCAATTTTTGAGTAAAAAAGTACAGGTTAGTACAATACGTCACCGACAAACTGATGCTTGGTATAGGCAGATTTTGCGTAACAGAGTAGAATAGTAATTAACTGAATAAAAAATAAAGCAATTCTTATGACACAACTTGATGACGAGTCGACATGGAAAACCTTTAAACGACTGTGGAAGTACGTTCGTTTATATAAACTAGGGCTCGTGGTTGCTGCAATAGCACTGATTGTGAATGCGGCAGCTGATACTTATATGATCTCTTTATTAAAGCCATTATTGGATGAAGGCTTTGGTGATATTGAATCGAATTTCTTAAAAATCCTGCCATTTATTATCTTTGGCATGATCATTATTCGTGGCCTGTCGGGCTTTATTTCTACCTATTGTTTGAGTTGGGTATCCGGCAACGTTGTCATGTTAATGCGACGCGCCATATTCAACCATTTCATGCACATGCCTGTGCCATTCTTTGACCGTGAATCTACCGGTGGCTTATTGTCTCGTATTACCTACGACAGTGAGCAAGTGGCAGCCGCAACCAGTAAAGCTTTGGTGAGCCTAGTACGTGAAGGCGCTAGCATTATTGGCTTGCTGGTTCTGATGTTTTGGAACAGCTGGCAGTTGTCTTTGGTTTTATTGGTAGTGGCACCGCTAGTGGCGTTTGCTATTCGTGTGGTATCAAAGCGCTTTCGCAAAATTAGTAAAAACATGCAAACTGCAATGGGGAGCGTAACCTCATCAGCGGAGCAAATGCTAAAAGGGCATAAAGTCGTTCTTAGCTACGGCGGTCAAAAAATAGAAGAAGAACGTTTTGACCAAGTCAGCAATAAAATGCGTCAACAATCGATGAAAATGGTGACAGCGCAAGCGGCGGCCAACCCTATCGTGCAGTTGATTGCTTCTTTTGCTTTGGTGACGGTGTTATACCTTGCCAGTTTTGATCAAGTACGAGCCGATCTGACTCCAGGTGCCTTTACGGTTATCTTTACCGCCATGTTTGGCATGATGAGACCGCTTAAATCTTTGACCAATGTGACTTCTGAATTCCAAAGAGGTATGGCGGCGGCACAAACGCTATTCTCATTGATGGATTTAAAAACTGAACAAGACACCGGTAGCATAGAGATTGAACGTGCTAATGGTCTGGTTGAAGTGAAAGATGTGACCTTTAGCTATCAAGGAAAAGAAAAAGCCGCCTTGTCGCATGTCAGCTTTACCATTCCGCAAGGCAAAACTGTTGCCTTGGTTGGGCGCTCGGGCTCAGGTAAGAGTACCATTGCTAACCTGTTTACCCGTTTTTATGAGGTAGATGATGGTGAGATTTGTTTAGATGGCGAGAACATCAATCAGTATAAACTGACTAATCTACGTGAGCAGTTTGGTTTGGTTTCGCAAAATGTGCATCTATTTAACGACACCATTGCTAACAATATTGCCTACGCCGCTGAGGGTGAATATACCCGAGAGCAAATTGAGCACGCCGCTAAGTTGGCGCACGCATTAGAGTTTACCAAGAACATGCCCGATGGTTTAGATACTATGATTGGCGAAAACGGTGCCAGTCTGTCTGGCGGTCAACGCCAACGTGTGGCTATTGCGCGTGCACTGCTACGTGATGCGCCTGTACTTATCTTGGATGAGGCGACTTCGGCGTTAGATACTGAGTCTGAACGAGCAATTCAATCAGCCCTAGATGAGCTACAAAAAGATAAAACGGTACTGGTGATTGCCCACAGACTGTCCACCATTGAAAACGCAGATGAAATTCTAGTGGTCGACGATGGTGAAATTATTGAACGTGGTACGCATGCCGAGCTACTTGCTTTGGGTGAAGCGTACGCACAACTTCATAAAATCCAGTTTGGTGACTAGAACTTGATACACGTATTATGGTTTAGTCGCAATCCGTTACGTTGGTTATTTTGGCCACTGCTGTGGCCATTGAGCAAGCTGTTTGCTTGGATTAGCCAAAGTCGCAAACAGGCGTATTTACAAGGTAAAAAGCCAAGCTATAAAGCACCTGTGCCGGTAGTGGTAGTGGGTAATATTACCGCAGGTGGCAATGGTAAAACGCCGGTTGTGGTGTGGCTGGTGGAGAGCTTGCAAGCATTAGGGCTGAAAGTTGGCGTAGTATCACGCGGATATGGCGCTAAAGCACCTTGTTATCCACTACTTGTGAAGCATGATACTCCGACTCAATATTGTGGCGATGAACCTAAGCTCATTGCTCAGCGTACTGGCGCTGTGGTTGCTGTTGATCCAATACGATCTCACGCGGTACAACACTTGTTGCAATACAATGTGGATATAGTGGTTACCGATGATGGTTTACAGCACTACGCCTTACAGCGAGATATTGAGTTTATCGTTATTGATGGTAAGCGCCGCTTTGGTAATCAAAGCCTGATTCCTTTAGGCCCTTTGCGTGAAGGTATGCAGCGTCTTAACGAAGTGGATTTTTTGATTACGAACGGCGGCGAAGCCAAAGCCAATGAAATTGCGATGGCCCTGCAACCGTCGTTGGCTGTGAATTTGGTGACTGGTAAGCAAAAGTCGGTAGCCGAATTAGGCCCGCTAAGTGCAATTGCCGGTATTGGTCATCCACCACGATTTTTTGATACGTTGAATACATTGCACGCACAGTTAAATAAGTGTACTGGATTTGCCGATCACAAAGCCTTATTAAAACCAGATTTAGTATCATTGTTGGCCGATGGTGAACAATTGATAATGACCGAAAAAGATGCGGTGAAATGCCGCGAATTTGCCGATGATAATTGGTGGTATTTACCCGTATCCGCGCAAATTAGCGATGAAAATCGCCAAAAAATAATGAATAAAATTCAAGAGGTATTAAAGGAATATGGATCATAGATTGTTAGAGATCGTTGCCTGCCCAGTGTGCAAAGGGAAGCTGACTTTTGATAAAGACAAGAACGAGCTAGTGTGTAAATTAGATCGATTAGCTTACCCTATCAAAGAGGGGATTCCGGTGCTTCTTGAGCCAGAGGCTCGCACTATGTCTATGGATGAGGGACGTTAAAATGGCTTTCACTGTCATCATTCCTGCGCGTTACCAATCCACTCGTCTGCCGGGTAAGCCGCTAGCAGATATCTGTGGTAAACCTATGATTGAGCATGTTTATCAACAAGCGATTCAGTCAGGCGCGGAGCAAGTGATTGTGGCGACAGACGATGAGCGTGTTGCCGAGGTGGTTAAAGGCTTTGGTGGTCAAGTTTGCATGACTTCGCCTAGCCATGAGTCTGGCACTGAGCGTTTAGCGGAAGTGGTCGAGAAAATGGGCATTGCCGATGATCAAATCGTGGTCAATGTACAAGGTGATGAGCCGTTAATTCCGCCATCGGTTGTGGCGCAAGTTGCGGATAACTTGGCAGCCTCTACAGCGCCAATGGCCACCTTGGGCGTTGCTATTGAAGATGCCGAGGAAGCCTTTAACCCTAACGCGGTTAAAGTGGTGACAGATCAACAAGGCTATGCTTTGTACTTTAGTCGCGCCAGCATCCCTTGGGATCGCGATCAGTTTGCCAATGATAAATCAGTGCTAAAACAGCCACTGATGAGACACATAGGTATTTATGCGTATCGTGCAGGCTTTATCAATCGTTACATTAATTGGGCACCAACGGCGCTTGAGAAAATTGAAAGCCTAGAGCAATTGCGAGTGCTGTGGTATGGCGAAAAAATCCATGTTGCGCTAGCAAAACAAACACCGCCACCGGGCGTTGATACTTTAGAAGATTTAGAAGCGGTTAGAGCCTTTTTAAACCAAACTAAATGATAAAGATTAAGTGATAAACGTAATGAGTAAGGGAAGCCATTTTGGCTTCCCTTACTATTTGTGATGATGATGTGGTGATGATTACGATTAAATATTGGTACCCAAATTACTGCGTTGCGGGCAACTTGCCAGAATGTCTCTATGTCCTGACTCTTTAAGCTCTTCTAAAATCACGTCAAAGCCCCAAAGTCGGTAAAGGTGTTTAAGGACATCATCATAGCTTTTATCAAGTGGTATCCGCTGGTGAGGGATATGTTGCAAGGTGAGAGAGCGATCGCCTCTCACATCCACGTTCCATACTTGGATATTAGGCTCTAAGTTGCTGAGATTATATTGAGCAGCCAGTTTCTCTCTTATTTCTTTATAACCACTCTCATCATGAATGGCGTCAATTTCGATGTAGTTCTTTCGGTCATCATCTTTGACTGCAAACAGCTTAAACTCTCGAATCAGCTTGGGTGATAAATATTGACTGATAAAACTCTCATCTTTGAAGTTCTGCATTGCAAAGTGCACCGCAGGTAGCCAGTCACTGCCTGCTAGGTCTGGGAACCACTCTCGGTCTTCATCGGTGGGGTGTTCACAGATGCGGCGGATGTCTTGAAACATAGCAAAACCCAAAGCATAAGGGTTAATGCCACTAAAGTAAGGGCTATTGTAGGCGGGCTGCGCCACAACGCTAGTGTGGCTGTGCAGAAACTCAAGCATAAACTTATCCGATACGACGCCCTCGTCATAAAGATGATTGAGAATGGTGTAGTGCCAAAATGTTGCCCAGCCTTCGTTCATTACTTGAGTTTGTTTTTGTGGATAAAAATATTGGCTGACTTTACGCACGATGCGTACGATTTCCCGTTGCCATGATTCCAAAAGAGGGGCGTGTTTCTCAATAAAGTACAAAATATTCTCTTGTGGCTCTGCAGGAAAACGCTTTTTCTGGCTGCTAGCATGTTCACTGTTTTGTGGAACGGTGCGCCACAGCTCATTCACTTGAGATTGCAGATATTGCTCACGCTCTTGTTGGCGAATAGTTTCTTCGGCAATGGATATTTTTTCAGGTCGCTTGTATCTGTCTACGCCGTAGTTCATCAGAGCATGGCAGGAATCTAGTAAGTTCTCGACCTCATCTACGCCATGTTTTTCTTCACATTGGCTAATGTAATTACGGGCAAAGATAAGGTAATCAATGATGGAATTGGCGTCCGTCCAAGTTTTGAATAGATAATTGCCTTTAAAGAATGAATTGTGACCATAGCTGGCGTGCGCCATGACTAGCGCTTGCATAGTGACGGTATTTTCTTCCATCAAATAGGCAATACAAGGGTCTGAGTTGATGACGATTTCATAGGCAAGCCCCATTTGTCCATGCTTATAGTTTTGTTCAGTTTGAATGAATTTTTTGCCAAATGACCAGTGGTGATAGTTGATAGGCATGCCAATACTGGAATAGGCATCCATCATCTGCTCTGCGGTGATAACTTCAATTTGATTGGGATAAGTATCAAGGCGATAGTGTTTCGCCACACGTTTAATTTGCTGGTGGTATTCTTCTAATAAACTGAACGTCCAGTCCGGTCCATCAGGGAGTGTTTTAGTTTGGGTTTCAGCTGACATAACGTATCCTTACTTGTATTCCCTTAACTGTGTTCTTGTTGAAACAGCTCTCTAAATACAGGGAAGATGTCTTCTACCGTTCGAATATTCTTCATCGCAAAATTTTCATATTCACGTTCGAGTTTTTCGTATTCGTGCCACAAAGATTGGTGACTCCTGCGCGTGATTTCTATATATGAGTAATACTGACAAATAGGCAGTAAATCTTCGGTCAGGATTTTTTTGCATCGCGGAGAATCATCGGCCCAGTTATCACCATCTGATGCTTGCGCGGCATAGATGTTCCATTGATTGGTGGGGTAACGCTCTTTGACGATGTCGTTCATTAATTTTAAGGCGCTAGAGACAATTGTGCCGCCGGTTTCTTGTGAGTAGAAAAACTCCTGTTCATCCACCTCTTTTGCCTGTGTGTGGTGACGAATAAACACCACTTCCACGTTTTCATAAGTGCGATTTAAGAACATATACAGCAATACATAAAAGCGTTTGGCGATGTCTTTGGTGGCTTGATCCATTGAGCCTGATACATCCATCAAACAGAAAATAACTGCTTGGCTGGAAGGGATAGGGCGCTTTTCGTAGTTTTTGTATCTTAAATCGAAGGTATCAATAAAAGGTACTCGTTTAAGGTTTTGGCGCAGCTCTTCGATTTGTGCCTTAATGTCTTTCTCTTCTAGAGGCTTGGCCGGTTCATTGTCTTTTAACTCTGCCAACTCTTGTTCAAGTTCGTTTAGTAAACGCTTCTTGCCGGCAGACATTGCGGTGCGTCTTGCGAGAGATTGCCTTAAGGAGCGAATGACCGAAATATTGGATGGAATCCCCGCGGTTTGATAGCCCGCACGATGAGTTTTCCACTCGGTGATGCGATTGACTTGTTTTTTTTGCAGATTGGGAAGCGCAAGATCTTCAAATAAGATGTCGAGATATTCGTCTTTGGAAATTTGAAAGATGAATTCGTCTTTGCCTTCACCATCGTCACTGGCATCACCTTGCCCTGAACCGCCGCCTCCGCCACCACTGGGCGGGCGTTCAACTTTATCACCGCGAACAAATTGGTCATTACCAGGATGGACTTTTTCTCTTAGCCCACCTTGCCCCTGATGAAAAGCCGGTTCAGTGATGTCACTTTTCGGTAGAGTGATGTCCTCACCGCTTTCGGTATCTGTGATTGAACGACGATTTACCGCATCAGACACCGCTTCTTTTATCTTTTGTTTATGGCGACGAATAAAGCGCTGTCGATTAACAGTGCTTTTATTTTTGCCATTCAGTCTTCGGTCAATAAATTGAGCCATGCGCTACCCCTATCACTCCGGTTAGGGCATTGCTCGTGATCCTAAGAGCGACGAGCATCCCTAAACTACAGCAAGTTGCTGTGGTTCTTACCTGTGCTGTTATGCCAAATGCTGGACTATTAATGGCATAGCAGCGCAGGTTGATCGCTTACGATTATGATGATTTACGGACTCGTAGATACCATTCTGAGAGTAAGCGCACTTGTTTCTCGGTATAGCCTTTCTCCATCATTCTGGCGACAAAGTCGTCGTGCTTTTTCTGATCGTCGGTGGATGTTTTCGCATTAAATGAAATGACGGGTAGTAGCTCTTCGGTATTGGAGAACATTTTCTTCTCAATCACAGTGCGAAGCTTTTCGTAACTGGTCCAGAGCGGATTCGTGCCGCCATTGTTTGCTCGAGCACGCAGTACAAAGTTGACGATTTCGTTACGAAAGTCTTTAGGGTTACTGATACCTGCAGTTTTCTCGATTTTTTCCAATTCGCCGTTCAGTGAAGCGCGATCAAACAATTGGCCGGTTTCAGGATCGCGATATTCTTGATCTTGAATCCAAAAATCAGCATAAGTGACATAACGGTCAAAGATGTTTTGCCCGTACTCTGAGTAAGACTCCAAATAGGCCGTTTGAATTTCTTTGCCGATAAACTCGACATAACGAGGCACTAAGAAGCCTTTAAGAAACTCTAGGTAGCGCTCCGCTTGCTCAGCAGGGAATTGCTCACGCTCTACTTGTTGCTCAATCACATAAAAGAGATGTACTGGGTTAGCAGCCACTTCGGTTTGATCAAAGTTAAACACGCGCGATAGGATCTTAAAGGCAAAACGAGTCGACAGGCCTGACATGCCTTCGTCCATGCCGGCAAAGTCTTTATATTCTTGATGGCTTTTCGCTTTCGGGTCGGTATCTTTGAGCGTTTCACCGTCATAGACACGCATTTTACTGAAAATAGATGAGTTTTCTGGCTCTTTTAAACGCGACAGAATGCTAAATTGCGCCAACATGTCCAAGGTGCTTGGCGCGCAAGGTGCGTTAGATAACTCACTGTTTTCTAATAGCTTGTCGTAGATTTTGACTTCTTCTGATACGCGAAGACAATACGGAACTTTTACGATGTACACCCTATCTAAAAAGGCTTCGTTATTTTTATTGTTGCGGAAAGTCTGCCACTCCGATTCATTGGAGTGCGCTAAAATCATGCCGTCAAAGGGCAGGGCAGAGAGCCCCTCTGTGCCGTTAAAGTTGCCTTCTTGAGTGGCGGTCAGCAAAGGATGCAACACCTTGATTGGCGCTTTGAACATCTCTACAAATTCCATCAAACCTTGGTTGGCTTTACATAATGCGCCAGAGTAACTGTAAGCATCCGGGTCGTCTTGTGAGTAGTGTTCCAGTTTACGGATATCCACTTTACCGACCAGGGAAGAAATATCTTGGTTGTTTTCATCCCCCGGTTCAGTCTTAGCAATACCGGTTTGATCTAAAATTGAAGGGCGCAGTTTAATCACTTTAAATTTGGCAATATCACCACCAAATTCGTGCAGGCGTTTAGCCGCCCACGGAGACATGATTGAGCGTAGGTAACGTTTATCTATGCCATATTCACTACGTAAAACCTCGGCATCTTCGGTGGGATCAAACAGGCAGAATGGATGATCATTAACAGGACTACGCTCACCATTCGCCGACAGCACATAGATAGGTTGCTGCTGCATTAATGCTTTGAGTTTTTCCGCAATTGAGGATTTACCACCGCCAACAGGGCCAAGTAGATAAAGGATTTGCTTTCTTTCTTCTAAGCCTTGCGCGGCATGTTTAAGATAAGAGACGATTTGTTCTATGGCATCTTCCATGCCATAGAAGTCTTTAAAAGTATCGTAACGAGCAATAACACGGTTGGAGAAAATGCGGCTCAGGTGCGGATCGAGCGCGGTATCAACCAGTTCGGGTGTGCCAATGGCATGCAAAAGACGTTCAGCGGAGTTGGCGTACGCCATTTTATCTTCACGGCATAAAGATAAAAACTCTTGAATGGATAGCTCTTCTTCCTTTGCAGCTTCGTATCTGTGCTGAAAATGCTCAAAAATACTCATAACAAAAATCCCCTTTAAACTGTTATAAGACTCACGTCAATCAATACGCTTACCCCATTAATAAGATTAGTCATGAAAAAGAGATTTGCTTGAAATATAAAAACTTTTTGTTTGTCCGGAATAAAATAACCAATTGTAAATGTGTATGGTAATGTAATCATTCATGGTTGATGTACAACGAAAAAGCAGAAGGAAATGCGAGTGAATTGGTTGAAGTTATCGACATGGCTGGCTGTGTTCACACCGGCTTTGTTCACCCCAGGTGTTGCAATGGCTACTTGGTCTTTAGGGGTTGGCGCATCTTACTCTCCGGTGGTATACAAAGACACGCCGTCAAATAAAGTCGTGATCCCGGTTATTGGGTATGAAGGCGAACATCTGTATTTGAGAGGCTTTACAGCCGGCTATAGAGTCTGGGAGCGACGCTCACCGCACAATCTAGTGTTTCGTCTTGCCTATGATCCAAGAACACTGCAACCGTCTGATTCTGATGACCCCATTATTAGCCAAGTAGATAAAAGGAAAAGTACCGTGTTAAGTGGTGTTAGTTATCAATATTCCAATCGCGCTATTGGTCAGATTGAAGTGACTTTGGCCGGTGATATTCTTGGTGTTCATAATGGATTGTACGCGGAAACCGTGTATAGAATTCCTTTTCGAGGACCACGCTGGATGTTGAGCCCGTCAGTGGGTTATTCGTGGAACTCCTCTAAATTAAATAATCACTTGTACGGCGTGTCGCAGCAAGAAGCGGATCGAATTGCAGGTTTGGATGCTTTCGCACCAGATGGTGATGGACAGTTCTTCTTAGGTTTGAGTGGCTTGTTTAAGTTTAGCGAGCGTATTATGGGGACGGCGGGGGTGCGTTATACCAATTTGGAAGGGGATTTAGAAAAGAGTCCGTTACTGGATAGCACGGACTCTTTTAATGTTAATCTCGGACTTGTGTATACCTTTTAAGATAGTGGGTTCTGCCAAGGAACATCCTAGTTAACAGAACCCCCATATCTAGATCTTTATGCGTTAAAAATCTGAGTGATTTCAGTGGCACATAGGTGGTATTGACGAGGACAGTTACGCCATGTTGTTAGCATACGGAGGTATTTTTCTAACATAGGCATTTGGCTGTTGAAATGGTGGTTCGCTTTATCGAACTGAGGGTATAGGCCTTCAGAGTCAGTTAGGAAGCGTACATAGTTCACAAGGCTTGCTTCTGTTGCAATATCAAAGCCTAAGAACATTAGGCGACGTTTATCAACGTTAGCTTGTTCAGACGCTTGCAGCATGTTGAAAGACTCTTGCATTGCGTGGTACATCTCCATGATGTCAATAACATCACGACAGCCACTTTCGCTGATAGAGCCAAAGTCTTTGTCTAGTTCGCGCATTTGTAAGCCATAACCACGTTCTACGATAGTTTGTAGACGCTCGTACTTGTCTTGGTTTTCAGGTGAAAGCTTTGACATCAAGTAGTATTGGTTCGAAAGGATCAAACGCTGTGCGTTGGTCATTTCCATAAATAGTTTCCTTTATATCTTTGATATTTGCCTTAATCTAACCAACAAACCTAAATTAAAACCTGATCTTCAAAAACCTAATCTTCAAAAACCGGGGCTTTAACAATCGGCTTGCTGGATAGGAGCAAGATTAATATTTAACTATGTCGGTATATTGTTCTAGAACGCTGACAATCTCATCCATTGTTTCTTTTGAAGGTGGTTCAGTACCCTCTAATGGGTAGTCATAACCAAGAGCTTCCCATTTGTGCGCACCAAGCTTGTGGTACGGCAGAAGTTCTACTTTCTCAATGTTATCCATATCTTTGATAAAGTCGCCTAGCATGTGCACAGCTTCCATATCATCGGTATAGCCAGGAACGACAACATAACGAATCCATGTTTTCTTTCCAATTTTATGTAGGTAACGTGCAAAATCAAGAGTACGTCTGTTTGATACACCGATGAAATCTTGGTGGATCTCGTCCTTCATATGTTTAATATCCAGCATGACTAAGTCAGTGGCTTCTAATACTTCGTCAATGAGCTCTGTGTGCTTACGAACGTAACCATTAGTATCTAGACAAGTGTGGATACCTTCAACATGAGCTGCGCGGAATAAATCACGTACAAACTCAGGTTGTAGCATAGCTTCGCCACCAGAGCAGGTAATACCACCACCCGATGCATTCATAAAGTGACGATAAGACTTAGCTTCTGTAATGAGTTCCTCAACAGAAACTTCTTTGCCACCATGAGTATCCCATGTGTCACGGTTGTGGCAGTACATACAGCGCATCATACAACCTTGTAGGAATACGATAAAACGGATCCCAGGACCATCAACTGTTCCACATGACTCGAATGAGTGAATTTTACCTTTCATAGACGCTCTCAATTCTAACGTTTAAGACTGGGATAAGTGTATTACAAACATGAGGTATAACCTAGACTAGAGTTCAGATAAAGGCTTTCTAATTGTAGGGTCTGTACAATTTTACAGCGACTCGAAACTAAAATAGCCAGAAAAAGGCTAAAGACCCGTTAGTATGTAAGGACTTTGGGTCCTCTTTATAGTCACTACTTTTGCTCGAGATCGCTAAACTCGCACCCCATCCTTGATAATATCCGGTGATTCCGATAGTCGCTGTCCCTTGAAGATGTTCTACTTCGTCGGCGGTAATTCCGTCATCAGGACGGTCGCCATCAATGGTGATGTCATTGAAACGCACTCGTCCTTCTATGCCGCTAAAGAGATACCATCCAGTATTACCATGCACAATAAGACTGGGATCTAGGGTGGATTCATTGCTGATTCGCGCACTACCAAAGCTTTGATTAAGCTCCGTTCCCCAGCGCCACATCAATCCTGTGGCTAACTCACTGCGATAGTTACCAACGAGCAGGCGAGTAGGGGTACTGATTTCGTGCGTTGTAGCGCCGCTCAAATCAGATTGGTACCATTTATCCATTCTATTGTAGCCAAGGTTAAACACCACTTGATTGCTGATCTGATTGTCCCACCCTTTAGGATCCGCTGATTTTATCAGGCTGTGTACGTATTTCTGCGACTCTTCAGCATAGGCATTTGGCCCAACTGTGCCTAGCATTACGCTATAGCTGTTGATGGCAGAAGGTGCGATGGAATACAGAGTTGACGATAGGTATAACAAGCCGGCGTATGGTCTTTCATCAGCTATCGGATTCGGATTTTCAATATCTTCGGGGGTCCACATCTTTTGCCCCACTTTAATATTGTATTTATGGAGACGATGGTCATTTGCAGTGGCGCTAAATTGATTTCCGGGTAATGAATCAAACAGACTACCGGGTTGAATTTCAAAATAATCGGAATAAGTCAAAAATAAACCATTGGTGTAGTCTTGGTCTGTGGTCACAATCCCGTCGTTATCAATGCCTAAATTGATCGATGAATTTGGTTTTGCAGCGCTTAACTGGGGCGTTATCACTATCAGGGTAGGGATAACCCAATGCGCTATGGGTGAAAAATTGGTCATATTACTCCGTATCTATATCAACATCCTGTTGTAGCAACTTCATCGGAGCACGTCCGTAGGTTGCTAATACCAATTTTGATAAAACTATTTTTGTTCTGTCATTTTTAGCAGTGAATTAAGCAAATAATTTTTACTGTCATCAATATTAAGCATAGGTCTAAATCTTTGTTTTTGTGCAGTTTTTAAGAGGATTTTGTAAATAAAAGTAAGCAGAAAGAGTGGAGGGGATAGTAGAGGAAATATGAAGCGGAATGATACATCTTGGCATACCTATTTCAGTATGGTCTAAACAAAAAAAACCTCGCCGAAGCGAGGTTTCAATATTAGCAGTACTTAGTTTATGAAGTAATTAAACTTACATAGACTCAGTAAATGTACGAGCGATAACGTCTGCTTGTTGTTCAGCTGTTAGAGAGTTAAAACGTACAGCGTAACCCGATACACGGATAGTTAGCTGAGGGTATTTCTCTGGGTGCTTAACTGCGTCTTGTAGAGTTTCGCGGTTAAGAACGTTAACGTTAAGGTGTTGACCACCTTCAACAGCAGTTTCATGGTGGAAGTAACCATCCATTAGACCAGCAAGGTTAGCACGTTGGCTGCTTTCTTCTTTACCTAGAGCGTTAGGAACGATAGAGAAAGTGTAAGAGATACCGTCTTGTGCATCAGCAAATGGTAGTTTACCAACTGAAGTTAGAGACGCTACAGCACCTTTCTCGTCACGACCGTGCATTGGGTTAGCACCAGGAGCAAAAGGAGCACCTGCTTGACGACCATCTGGAGTGTTACCAGTTTTCTTACCGTATACCACGTTTGAAGTGATAGTAAGAATAGACTGAGTAGGGATAGCATCACGGTAAGTGTTAAGCTTACGGATTTTGTTCATGAATGTAGTAACAAGTTCACATGCGATGTCATCAACGCGTGCATCGTTGTTACCAAATTTAGGGTAGTCGCCTTCGATTTCGAAGTCGATAGCTACGCCATTTTCGTCACGAACTGGTTTAACTGTAGCGTATTTGATTGCTGATAGTGAGTCAGCTGCAACAGAAAGACCTGCGATACCACATGCCATAGTACGTTTAACGTCACGGTCATGAAGAGCCATAAGAGCTGCTTCATAGCTGTATTTGTCATGTGAGTAGTGAATTGCGTTTAGAGCAGTCACGTATTGTGTAGCCAACCAATCCATGAAGTGGTCCATACGATCCATTAGGTCATCGTAGTCTAGAACTTCTTCAGTGATTTTAGGCATTTCTGGGCCAACTTGAGCTTTAGACTTCTCATCGATACCACCGTTGATAGTGTAAAGCATAGTTTTAGCAAGGTTAGCACGAGCGCCGAAGAACTGCATTTGCTTACCAACAACCATTGGAGATACACAACAAGCGATTGCGTAGTCATCAGACTCAAGGTCAGGACGCATTAGGTCATCGTTTTCGTACTGGATAGAAGAAGTATCGATAGATACTTTAGCACAGAAACGTTTGAAGCCGTCAGGTAGTTGCTCAGACCAAAGAACAGTGATGTTTGGCTCTGGAGAAGGACCCATAGTGTATAGGCTGTTTAGGAAACGGAAGTTAGTACGTGTAACTAGTGTACGTCCGTCAAGACCCATACCACCCATTGATTCTGTTGCCCAGATTGGGTCACCAGAGAACAATTCATCGTATTCAGGAGTACGTAGGAAACGAACCATACGTAGCTTCATTACGAAGTGGTCAATCATTTCTTGAGCTTGTTCTTCAGTGATTTTGCCAGCAGCAATGTCACGTTCAACGTAGATATCAAGGAAAGAAGAAGTACGACCAAGAGACATAGCCGCGCCGTTTTGAGATTTAACAGCTGCTAGGTAACCGAAGTAAGTCCATTGGATTGCTTCTTGTGCAGTTTGTGCAGGCTCAGAGATATCGAAGCCGTAAGACGCTGCCATTTCTTTGATTTGACCAAGAGCACGATGTTGCTCTGCAAGTTCTTCACGAAGTTGCATAGTCATTTGAAGGTCTTCGCCCTTTTCCATTTTCTCTTGAAGAGAAGTGAATTGAGCTTTTTTGTCCTTCATTAGGAAGTCCATACCGTATAGAGCAATACGACGGTAGTCACCAATGATACGACCACGGCCGTAAGCATCTGGAAGACCAGTTAGAACACCTGATTTACGACAAGCTAGGATTGAAGGAGTGTAGATATCGAAAACACCAGCATTGTGTGTTTTACGGTATTCACTGTAGATTTTTTTAACTTCAGGATCTAGAACGCGATCGTAAGCTTTACAAGAACCCTCGATCATGCGGATACCGCCGTTCGGGATTAGAGCACGCTTAAGAGGAGCTTCAGTTTGAAGACCAACGATTGTTTCAAGATCTTTGTTGATGTAACCAGCGTCATGAGACGTGATGGTAGAGATAACAGAAGTATCGAAATCTACAGGAGCGTGGGTGCTGTTCTCTTGCTTGATGCCTTCCATAACTTTAGCCCAAAGCGTATTAGTTGCTTCAGTACCTTCAGTTACAAGAAAAGACTCGTCGCCTTCAAACGGGGTGTAGTTCTTTTGAATGAATTCACGAACGTTAACTTCGGTTTGCCAGTTACCTTCAGCGAAACCTTCCCAAGCTTTAGCAAATTGCTCTGCCATGATGTACCTACCTTATTAGTAGCAAAAATACGTGCCGTCCCACTATCCAAAATTGGCTAGCTAAGTGTCATCGTTGACACAGCACACTTAAGATTAATAACAATGTGAATAAGTTCACTATCAATTAATGCTTATTCATATTGTTACTTATATCCCTCAAAAATAATTATAAGTTTTAAACTAAATTAATAAAAGGGTTTTTTTGAAATCTTTGTAACCAAAATCTGATCATTTTCCAAAAAGGCTCAATGATATTTAGCTAAGTTTAGAACAGTAATCAAATTTCAAAGTAAAAAAAAGGGTAGTGCTTAAACACTACCCTCAATATCAATTATAGGAACGCTTTTAAACCGTACTGAGGTTCAAGCATACCTACTGCCAGCATTGCTACTAGACAGATAACAAATACACTCACTGGAATGATGATCTTATCAAGGAATGATAGGCGTGCAGCACGCTCTTTATCACCAATTAGGCCATTGTTATCAAGGAACATCGTTAGTGCCCATGCAAGAACAGGGTTCGTTACGATAGCAGCAAAGATACAGATACCTGCAGCTTGTGAATCTTTTGTTTCACGAACCATTTGCATACCCGCTTCAAGTAGCGGTAGGAATACACCTACTAGCAGAGCGATACGCATTACAGGAGGCCATACTGCGATATCCATAGGGAAACCTAGGATTGCAACCACAATACACATTAGACCAAGTAGGATTGCACCACCTGGGATAGGGCGTTTTGCGATAGCCGCAGGAATCATGTATGTACCCCAAGAAGAAGTGATGTTACCACCACCAACAGCAGTACCAACCATCTGACGGATAGAACACATAGTCATAGTGTCATCAACGTCCATAAGTACTTTTTCAGTTTTCTTCGGATAGTTTAATTCTTGGAAGATACGGTGACCTAGGAAATCAGGAGACCACATAGCAACCGCTAGAATTGCAAACGGTAGTGATGCAATAAAGTGTTCTACGTTAGGTAGACCTAACTGCCAACCTTGCTCAGTGCTGCCCCACCAGTAAACAGGGTTTAGATTTGGTAGACCCATGTGTGTTTCGAAGGTTAAGTCGAAGCCTGCACCTAGACCAAGCGCAATGATAAGACCTGCAATAGCACAAACCGGAATCGCCAACCAACGCATGCCAATTTTTGCAAGGTATGCATAAATAGCAATGTTGATGCCCAGTACCACTAAACCAACATAACCAAGGCTACCCGCAGCAACGTTTGCTGACTCAAGACCTACAGCCCAAGATTGGATATCACCAATCTGACTCATGGTTCCGGAGAAGCCGAGGAACATTAACAAGCCGCCAGCGGTACCTTCCGAGGTCAAGTTGACCAGTTTGGAACCCCCTTTAAGGAAGCTCAGAATAAGACCGAACACACCAATTAAGATTGCCAATGCTAGTGGGTGAGCACCTGCTAGTGCGATAGAACCAATCAATGGAATCATTGGACCGTGGTTACCGGCCAAGTTGGCACGTGGATTCACAAACCCAGAAGCAAGAACACAAAATAGAAGGGCAGGAATTAGCATTTCAACACGCGCAACTTCAATGGCAAACTCTTTGCCTAAATGAACGTGATCCCATGCTTGTGTTAGGCCATCAGCCCAAGACATCATAACAGCAGAGTACATTGCAATGATGCCAATCGTACCTGCTAGTGCTGGAACTAAATCTTCCAGCTCGAAGCGAAAATCACGGCCAGGAAGGTTTAAACCAAAGCGGCGTGGCTTCATAATTTGAAGTTCGTGATCTAAATAGTCAGATCGAGTTGCGAATTCTGAGGCTGGTTTATGCAGTTCTGAATAGCTTTTTTCTTCAGTATCAGACTGCTTGTTGTTGGCAGCGTCGGACATAAAATCCTCGTTAGGTGTTGGATAAAAATTAATCTAGTGTAGTTAAATATTTTGCGCGTGTAATTCCGCGACGTGCTAATTTCGCATATTTATCGCGATGTGGCACGTTAATATCGGAAATAAATTAAGCAAAAATTTGAAAAATACTGATTAAATTTGAATTTGTCGGCAGAGTGTAACAAGGCTACCCCCCTGAACAATTGATCTTGATCAGTTATTGAAAACTACTGTTACAAAAGTCTCAGTGGGCTCAGATTATAGGGAATGAGTGTTCAGTTATTCTTTGTTGCATATCAATTTCGGGTCAGATCCATAACTTGTTCGTTTAAAAATGCGAGCAGCGTTAACTGTAAAACAAGTGCTTTTTAGTTGCTAAATTGTAAATAATTAGTGACTTTTGGTTATTTTCATTTACATTTGTAGTTGGGTAAATTGCTGTTATTAGTACATTTATCTGACTTATATAATACAAGATAGATATATAGGCATAAGTTGTGACTAAATATCCCGAAATGTCACAGAGTTAGGTCATTGCTAAACGGTTTTGCAAATGATACCTTTCTTTCATCAATACAGGCTGACACTAGGATTACAGGGAGAACCCAGCGCATGACGGATGTATCCGCGCTTACTATTAATAATCTGCATAAAACTTTTGGACAAAATGACGTGCTAAAAGGCATCTCACTTGAAGCACACAAAGGTGATGTAATTTCTATAATTGGCAGCTCTGGTTCAGGGAAAAGTACTTTTCTTCGTTGCATTAATTTACTCGAAACACCAACTAAAGGTGAGATTTGGGTAAATGGCGAATTGATCGAGATGAAAAACAACCGTCTTGGCGAAGCTTACCCATCTAATGCAAAACAAGTTCAGCGTATTCGTTCACGTTTAGCGATGGTATTCCAAGGGTTTAATCTTTGGTCGCACTTAACTGTTCTTGAAAATGTCATTGAAGCACCGGTACACGTTTTAGGTGTCCCTAAAGCGCAAGCGATTGAAAAAGCAAAACAGCTTTTACAAAAAGTAGGGCTGTACGAAAGAAAAGACTATTACCCAGGTCACCTCTCGGGTGGGCAACAACAACGAGCGGCAATTGCTCGCGCGTTAGCGGTCGACCCTGAAGTCATGCTATTTGACGAACCTACCTCAGCACTTGACCCAGAATTAGTGGGTGAAGTACTTGGCGTTATGCGCGATCTTGCCGACGAAGGTCGCACTATGCTGGTGGTAACGCACGAAATGGCGTTCGCCCGCGACGTATCAAATCACGTAATGTTTTTACATCAAGGCTTAGTAGAAGAGCAAGGGGATCCGGCTCAACTGTTTACTAATCCTGAGTCAGAACGACTACAACAATTTATCTCATCAATTTACTAAACGAAGTGCTTTTAAGCACTCACTTAAACACAACACAAAAACACCGAAATCACAGGAGTATGGATATGAAAAAGTGGTTACTAGCCGCAACATTGGCGGCGACAGCACTTTCAGGTTTTGCGCAAGCCAAGGAATGGAAACAAGTCCGCTTTGCTATTGAAGGAGCGTATCCTCCATTTAGCAAAACAGAAGCAGACGGTTCTCTAAGTGGTTTTGATGTCGATATGGCACACGCTCTTTGTAAAGAGATGCAAGTGAAGTGTGTCCTTGTTGCTCAAGATTGGGATGGCATGATTCCTTCTCTTCTAGCACGTAAATACGATGCGATCATCGCCGCGATGTCTATTACTGAAGAACGTAAGAAGAAAATCGACTTCACCCATAAATACGCTCTTGTTCCAAACAAGTTCATTGCTAAAAAAGGAGAAAATCTAGATTTCTCTAAAGCAGGTCTAAAAGGCGTGAAAATCGGTGTGCAACGTGCCACTACGCATGACAAGTACCTAACCGACAACTACGGCGGTGAAGTTGAAATCGTTCGTTACGGTTCTTTCGATGAAGCCTACCTAGATCTCGCTAATGGTCGTATTTCTGCGGTATTAGGCGATGCAACTGCTCTTGAAGAAGGCGTACTTAATGCCGCTGAAGGCGATAAGTATGAGTTCGTAGGTCCTACGCTAACCGATCCACAATGGTTTGGTGAAGGCTTTGGTATTGCGACTCGTAAACAAGATAAAGATCTTACTGAGAAGCTAAACAAAGCTATTGATGCCGTACGTGCTAACGGCACTTACAAAGCGGTACAAGACAAGTACTTCGACTTCGATGTATACGGTCAATAAGCCACTTTAAATAAATACGATAGCCCGAGAGAGCCGTTCTTTCGGGCTATCGACATTAATTTTACTCATAATGTTTTGCGCCTACTTTTTTAAGTTATACCAATCACACTAAGTAAGTGATCAGAGCTAGCGCCGTTATCGAGCATTTTAACAAGCTAGAATGACCAGTTATTTAGTACGATTGGTATTAAAGCATTATGAACAAAAAACATGTCATCAATGGGGTGATGGAATAACCATGATAGAGTTTAAAAAGAATTATGTTTGATTTGCAGGGTTATGAAGCCTCAATTTTAAGTGGAGCTTGGCTAACGTTGCAGGTAGCCTTGCTATCGTTATTGTTTGCCGTGGTGCTGGGCATGTTAGGTGCGTTGGCGAAGCTTTCTTCATTTCGAGTATTACGTGGTATTGCCACTATTTATACCACTATCATTCGTGGTATCCCCGATCTCGTGTTAATGATGCTGATCTTCTTCGGTGGACAGATATTACTCAACAATAGTTTGTATGCGGTGAACGAATGGTTGAATAACTACTTCACTGCCAGTGATCCAAGTCATGAATGGGTTTCTTATCTTCCGGATTATATTGATGTTAGCCCGTATGTGGCGGGCATCTTAACCATAGGCTTCATTTTTGGTGCTTACATGGCTGAAACTTTCCGCGGCGCGATTATGGCGGTGGACAGTGGTGAGCTAGAAGCAGGTAAAGCGTATGGCATGAGCCCAGTATTGGCGTTTCGACGTATCCTTTTACCACAGATGATACGGCATGCCTTACCGGGCTTTGGTAATAACTGGTTAGTGTTATTAAAAACCACCGCCTTGGTTTCTATTATTGGTTTGGAAGATATGGTTCGCGTTAGCTCTTTGGCGGCGGGCACCACTAAAATGCCATTTACCTTTTATATGGCCGTTTCTATCATCTTCTTAATTTTCACCGCAGTATCGACAGGTTTACTCAAACTTGTGGAACGCAAATTTAGCATTCAAGCGAGGTAATAAGCGTGGATTTCTCTGTTATCCTCGATAGTATCGATGTCTATATCGAAGGCTTATACACAACCGCATGGCTGGTGGGCTTGTCACTCATTATGGGTATTTGTATTGCTATCCCATTAGCGATTGCTAGAAACAGTAAAAACTGGTTTTTGGTTGCGCCAACATGGTCATTTATTTACTTTTTCCGTGGCACGCCGCTGTTAGTTCAGCTGTACCTTATTTACTACGGTATGGATCAGTTTTACCCAGTAAAAGACACGTTATGGGAAAACGCCTGGTTCTGTGCGTTAATTGCCTTTGTATTGAATACCTCGGCTTATACCTCTGAAATCATTCGCGGTGCGATTAATGGTTTGCCTAAAGGGGAAGTAGAAGCGGCTAAGGCGTATGGCATGAGCCCGTTTGCTACTTACCGTCGCATCATACTGCCAAGTGCGTTACGTCGCGCTTTACCTGCCTACAGTAATGAAGTGATCTTTATGCTACATGGCTCGGCAGTGGCAGGAATTATCACCATTCTTGATTTAACCGGCGCTGCTCGCTTGGTTAACTCACGCTATTACGCGCCGTTTGAAGCATTCCTAACTGCTGGTCTGTTTTATATGTGCCTTAGCTTCATCATTTTGTTTACGTTTAAAAATCTGGAAAAACGTTTCTTAGCCTATCTAAGACCGCTTGAATCAAAATAAAAATGATGGATATAGCATTTATCGCATCATGAATGAAACATAGCGAATAAGCATAACGAATAAAAAAACCGAATCTGTGAAGATTCGGTTTTTTGTTGTGAGTCGTTAATCACTGGGCTAAGTATTAACTGGGCAGGGAATTACTTAAAGGTTGCCCATATTGGCGCGTGATCCGATGGCTTTTCTATGCCGCGCAGTTCGTAATCTACTTCTGATTCGATACATTTGGCCGCTAAGCTTGGTGTGGCGAGCACTACATCAATACGCAGACCTCGGTTATCGGGGAAGCCCTTAGAGCGATAGTCAAACCACGAGAAGCGATCGTTTACCTCTGGTTGCAGTTTTCTGAAAGTGTCTTCAAATCCCCAATCCATTAATGTTTTTAGCCATTCACGCTCTTCAGGTTGGAATGAACACTTACCTGTTTTTAGCCAGCGTTTGCGGTTAGGCTCACCAATGCCGATGTCTAAGTCAATCGGGCTAATATTAATGTCGCCCATGACTACCAGTTGTTCGTCACTGTTGTGATAAGTAGTGAGATAGTTCATGAGATCTTTGTAAAACTGACGTTTGTATGGGTATTTGGTTTCGTGAGCGATATTATCGCCTTGTGGGAAATAACCATTAAGGATAGTCACAGGCTGGCCTGCTTCGTCTTTAACCGTGACCATGATCATGCGTTTTTGATGATCTTCGTTGTCGGTTGGAAAGCCTTTTTGCACCGATATAGGCTCTTTTTTACACAGCATTGCGACGCCGTAGTGCGCCTTTTGACCATGGTGATAGACCTTGTATCCCATCGCTTCGACATCTTCGATAGGGAAGGCTTCATCGTGGACTTTAATTTCTTGTAAACCGATCACATCCGGCTGATGTTTGTCGATAATGGCTTGCAGTTGGTGAAGTCGGGCTCTAAGGCCGTTGATGTTGAAACTAATGATTTTCATTCTGTCATTCCATGAATCTAGGGTCTAATTTAGGTTTGCTGTTGCTTCTTACTCAGTAGGTCGTTTTTGACCATTTCTAACGCCGATAACGCGGTTTCAATCTCTACCTCGTTGGACTCAAGTAAATAGATAAGATCAACCGCCAGTTTTACATCGTCAGGCGCATTGTCTAAAGGAGATTGAGGTTCACTCATTACTGATGTTGCTCCTTGTACGTAATTTGCTTTTCAATTCGAATAATGGCTTCGCGACACCGCTGTAAGCGTTGCTCTGCGGTGAGTAAGGCTTGTTGAGCTTGCCCTTGGTTAAAGCCCTGGGCATTATCTAAGGCGCGTTGACGATCAATGACCATCTCCATCAATTGTCGCTCCCACTCTTTATGCTTGGCTAAGTCTTGATAGAAGGCATTAATCGGTTTTCGATAATAACTTTTGTGTTTCGGCTCGTCTTTGCGAAAGTGCGCGGTAGATAATTCGCGGCTAATGGCACTAATTTGTGCCAGTAAACGCTCTGATAAGTATTCCGCTCGCTCTTTGGTTAAGCGTCCATGTTGTTGTTCGCGCAAGATGGACTCGTAAGTTTGCGTAGTCTCAAGCACGCAAGGGTGCAATAACTTAGAGCGACAATGAAATAAGCTACTATCAAATAAGGGCTGATGATGCTCACCGCGCTGTTTATCTAATTGGGTTGCGCTGTGAGACATCTGAGCAAGCTTTTCTTTTAACTGGGAAATTTGACTCATGTAATAGCCTTATATAGCGACAAACCAAGCGTTATAAGCCAGTTTAACCGCTAGGATAGTCACCACAGTAATAAATACTGGTCGAATAAACTTAGCGCCAAAGCGAATGGCAGAGTGAGCGCCAAAATAGGCCCCTAGCATCAGGCAAAAGCCCATAGTCAGGCCGAGTAGCCAGTCAATGTGTCCAAGATAGGCAAACATTAATAAAGAGGTGAAATTACTGGTGAAGTTCATCGCCTTTGCCAGCCCTGACGCAAGCAAAATATTGAGGCGATACAGCGCCATACTACTGACTGTCCAAAAAGCGCCAGTACCAGGGCCTGCCATACCGTCATAGAAGCCTAAGCTAAAGCCTTGAGTCACTTGGGCGACATTGTGCTTAGTGCTGGGGTCGGGCATGGCGTTTTTATTTGCATCCGGCGTTTTATAAATAATGGTGTACAGTGCGGCGGCCAAAATAATAAGCGGTAAGCCTTTTTCTAGCCATTCAGTGGAGATTGAATCAACAAATAAGGTGCCACAAGTTGCGCCTATCAAGGTGGCAATGAATGTGGGTAGCCATAGCTTTGGTTTAAAGAGCTTCTTCTTATAATAAGTAAAGGCGGCAGTTGATGAGGCAAACGATGCCGCTAATTTATTGGTGCCTAACGCAATGTGCGGAGGCAATCCAATAGACAGCAGTGCTGGAACGGTCAACATTCCGCCGCCACCTGCCACCGCATCAATAAAGCCTGCTACAAAAGCAACGATTGCTAATATGAGCAACATGCTTGGTTCTATATATTCCATTGAGTCGTGAACTAATCCTAATCGATGCGACGTTTAAAAGGGGGTAATGAGTCTAATAATGCTTTGCCGTAGCGTTTTGTCACTAGGCGACGGTCAAAAATGATGACTCTACCAGAATCTTGTTCTTTTCGCAGTAATCTCCCCACTGATTGGATGAGCTTCTTACTTGCTTCGGGCACCGCAATTTGCATAAACGGGTTTCCGCCACGGCTTTCAATATATTCGGCATGTGCTTCTTCAACTGGAGAAGTGGGTACCGCAAACGGGATCTTAGTGATTACTAAGTTTTCCAACAAGTTACCTGGTAAGTCTAGACCCTCAGAAAAGCTACCGGTACCAAATAAAATACTGGTTTTACCTTTTTCGATGGCTTTTTTATGATTCTTGATGATTTCGATACGAGAACTGTCACCTTGTACCTGTAACTGCCAGCCTTTTTTCGTTAGCTCAGTTTGCATTGCGTCCGCCACTTGATTCATTTGCCAATAGGAGGCAAACAAAACCAAATTGGCTTTATCGGCAACCAACCAATTGATCAGTTCTTTGCTTAGGTAATCGGTAAACTCAGGTGCTTGAGGCTCGTACTTTGTTTTTGGGACGATAAGCTCGGCGTTGGCTTGGTAGTCAAAGGGAGAAGCCAATGCCAAAAATTGTGTGCCGTCTTCTTGGGCATAACTGACGCCACTTTGCTGGCAAAAGAAGTTAAACGAATTTAATGCCCTTAACGTAGCTGAGGTTAATACTGCGCCCACGCATTTGCTCCATAACTGTTGATCGAGAGACCAACCGACTTCAAGTGGGGAAACGCTGACCACGAAATCAAGTTCACGCTCGGGATTGGTTTCAATCCAGCGGGCGAGGGGAGCGCCTTTGTCTCGTGATGGCTCGGCCATTAACTGCCAAACCTTGGCCAAATTTTCTAGCCTTTGTAAAAAGAAGCCTGCTTCGGCAAGAGCCGGTTCAGCTAGGCGAGGAGAGACTTCGCCATCTTTAATTCTTTCACTTATCAGATCGGTTATCTTGGCTAGTGCTTGAGCGGCTTTAGTACAAACGGTCTTAAGCTCTTTACTTTGTTCTACGAGCCACTGCGGTAATTCACCGTGTTCAAAGCGCAGTCGATTCTCTTTAAATCCAGCGGGATCTAATTGACGAGCAACGTTGTTTAAACTTGGGATGATCTCAGCAATCGAGTTTTGTAGCTCTGTAAGAAAACGGTCGACACGTTTGGCATCGGCTAGTGATGAAATCTTAGTGCTGCTTTTATTGAGCGTTTCTAGCCATGCAGCGGCACCTTTTAAACTGGCCGATGCCGAGGAGTGATCACGCGCCACTTTAGGTAAATGATGGGCTTCATCAAACACATAAATGGTATTTTCAGGCTCTGAGAGGATGACGCCGCCACCGAGATCTAAATCAGCCATGACTAAACTGTGGTTTGCAATAACCACATCGGCTTTATCCAGTTCCGAGCGTGCTTTTTGAAATGGACAACCCCTGTGCGCGGGGAGGCCGTTATTACAACTGTGTTTGTCACTGACACTACTTTGCCATACTTCGTCTTTTATTGGTTTTGGCCAAGAGTCACGGTCGCCATCCCATTTATTTTCAGACAAGGCTTTATACATTCTTTCAAGTAGCTCTATGTCTGATTTTTTCGGCTTAGTTTCAAACATGGCTATTTGTCCGTCATCAGCGCCGGATGCGGCAGCCAGTTTTTCTGCGCAACAATAACGTTGACGTCCTTTTGCCAAAATAAATGAAAATTCAAAATCCACAAGACGGCGGTATAAAGGTAAATCTTTATTTATAAGCTGCTCTTGAAGGGCAACGGTGGCGGTGGAAATAACCACTTTGCGGTTATTAAACTTTGCGACAGGGATTGCCGCCATTAAATAAGCAAGGGATTTACCGATTCCGGTGCCAGCTTCAGCAACAATCAAACGGTTACTTTTATGGTACTCACCACAAAGGGTTTTCGTGATCTCTGCAACTAAGTAATTTTGTGCTCGACGGGGAATAAAATTATCCAGTTGATGATGCAGATTTTTGTAGCTGTGGCGTATTGCTTCTTGGATTTTGGGATTCATTTTTTATCAGACAGTGACATGCTGACGCCATAATAACACATCTATACAGGCTACATACGCAATACAAGAATGTAGTTCGATAAAGAATTCTTGTGATTTGCGTCACAAAAATATCAAGCGAAATGGCAGTATTAAAAAGTTCATATTTTATGTTCGGCTTATTATCGACTAGATATAAATACTTTCATTGTGAAACTTATAACACTTATCTATCGTTCTGATTCTAGAATGACTTCCATATATGGAATATTATATTGCGAAAAGTGCAATTTAAAGAGTTGTTAAGCTTGTGTGTTTTTATCGTAGAAAAATGTGAATTTGCGCGTTGAAATCCCATAACCTTTTGTTTTTTAATGATTTTTATATTTATTTTTGTTGTTTTAGGGTTTGTTGACACTGCTTTATAAAAATTGCAATGTAGCAACACTTTCAGAGGGTAAGCAGATACGAAGATATCTCGCCTTTTGGGTGATTATAAAAATAACTAAATAAACTAAAGAATCACATAGGGTTCGAGTTAAAGGAATAAGGACGTAAATTAACATGAAAAAAACACTATTAGCACTAACAGTTGCTTCTCTAGCTGCAACTTCTGTTAACGCTGCAGAAATCTATAAGTCTGAAGACGGCGCTGTAGACTTTTACGGTCAACTTCGTCAAGAGCTTGAATTTAGAGACTCTGCTGACCATAAAGCAGACCTTAGCTCTGGTTCATCACGCGCTGGTGTTCAAGGTCACTACTCTGTTACTGATTCAGTAGACGTTATCGGCCTAGTTGAGCTAGGTGTTGGTGACGGCGATATCACTAACCGTCAACACTACGTTGGTTTTTCTGGTGACTTCGGTACAGTAGAATTCGGTAAGCAGTGGACTGTTTCTGATGACGTATACGGCGCTGATTACTCTTACTTCTTCGGTGGTTCTGGTCTTCGTTACGGTACTCTTTCAGGTGCATCACACGATTCTCAAATCCAATACAAGTTTGACGGCGACGCAGTTTGGGTTAAAGCTGCTTGGGGTTTGAACGAAGGCGAATCTAACCAAGATCTATACGAAGCATTCATCGGTACTGCAATTGGCGATCTAGCATTGCACGCAGGTGCTGGTTTCAACCGTGACCGCGGTTTTGTAATTGGTAAAGATGACACTGATCCATCTAACCCTGTAGAAGTAAAAGCTGACCTTTCTAACACTTACGCTGAATTCACAGCTGAGTACACTCTTGGCGATTTGTTGCTAGGCGGTACGTACTACTGGGCTCAACTTAAAGATGAGCAAGGTTCTGACAAAATCAACGAGAACGCAATCTCTTTGGCTGCTAAGTACCAACTAGTTGAGAAAACAGCTCTATACGCTGGTTACGAGTACACAATGCAAGCAGCTGACATCGCTGATTTCGATGAGACTGGTACAGTTATCTACGCTGGTGTTGAGCACAAGTTCAACTCTTGGGCTCGCGTATTCGCTGAATACGGTTACGGCGACGGCACAACTCTTGGTTACAACAACCAAGGTTCAAACACTCAAATTAACGCAACTCAAGTTGACGGCGCTAGCAACTTCGCTATCGGTGCTCGTTTCTACTGGTAATCACTAGTAAAACAATATAATTTCAATGCCCAGCCACAGTGCTGGGCATTTTTGTATCAAGGTGTTCTTCCTCGTCATCTACCCTTTCTTTCTAGCTTATGTTTTGTGTTTTTTAAGCCTTTTAATTCAATAGCTTAGCTATTTAATTTCTTGGGCAATGAAAGGCATAAATAATCATTTAGTCACGCCTTTATTAGCCCTTCATACTAGCGCAATCGATTGTTTTTTATGTTAAAGTTGCCTAGAAATGATGCGAATCAAATCGTTTAGAAGCAGAAGCTGTCAACAGCTCAAATGAAAAATAGGATTTCCCCCAAAATGTCACAATTAAAAGTTTGGTTTACCGTCTCCGAAGCTGAAGGATTAGTAAAAAGCGGAGGCTTGGCTGATGTAGGTAAAGCACTGCCTAAGGCACTACAAAATTTAGGTTCAGATATCGCGATTGCGATTCCGGGTTATACAAAATTGCCTAATTTTGATCAGAGTCCAGTGGTTCTTTCTACCACACTCGATCACTTCCCACATACTCCGTATCAAGTTCGCCAACTTGAATTAGATGGTGTTCCTGTGTACGCGTTTGAGTGTGCAAAATATTACGACCGCCCAGAACTGTACGCTGAGCGCAATCAGGCTTATGCAGATAACGGCGAACGTTTTGCATTTTTTTCTGCGGCTAGTTTAGATGCACTGCCTAAGTTAAATATTAAACCTGATGTGATTCATGCCAATGATTGGCACACGGGTTTAGTTCCTTTTCTATTAAAAACGCGTTTTGCGAATAACGAGTTTTATAAAGACATTAAGAGTGCACTTACTGTGCACAACGCTTTGTTTAAAGGTATCTATTCTTACAATGAAGTGAGCATTATTCCTGAATTGACTCAAGTGGATAGCAGTTCTGTGAACTACGGTGACGATTGCATCAGTATGCTACGTGCTGGCATTCAATACGCTGATAAAGTCAATGCGGTGAGCCCAAATTACGCCGAAGAGCTAAAGACTCCGCTAGGCTCGCACGGACTGGTTAATGATTTTGTGTCTCGTTCGGCTGATTTTTGTGGCATCGTTAATGGCTGTGACTACAGTGAGTGGGATCCTGCCACTGATCAGTATTTGGTTAAGAAGTTCAAACCAACTAAAGCCAGTTTTAAAGCGGGTAAAGCGGCCAATAAATTGGCACTACAGCAAGAGTTTAATCTTCCGGAAGAAAAACTGCCGATGTTTGGCATGGTGTGTCGCTTAACTCATCAAAAGGGCTTCCACTATATTCTGCCGATTCTTGAGCGTTTCTTAAGAAATGACATACAGTTGGTCATTATCGGTACGGGTGATCCGTCAATTGCCGCTCAGCTTCGTGAAGTGTCTGAGCAATACCGCGATAAATTTGCCTTTATTGAAGCGTACGATAACCGTTTAGCTCACTTAGTTGAAGCAGGTTCGGACTTCTTCCTAATGCCGTCTGAATTTGAGGCGTGTGGTTTGAATCAGATCTACTCTATGGCATACGGCACACTGCCGATTGTACGTAGCGTCGGCGGATTAAAAGATACAGTGAATGACTATGACACTGATCCAAGTACCGGTACTGGTTTTGCCTTCCGCGAACCATCAGCAGAAGAGCTACTGATTTGTATGCAGCGTGCATTGATCATGTATCTGCAACAGCCAAAAGAGTTCGCTGAAGTACAACTGCGCGCAATGAATCAAGATTTTGGTTGGGATATTGCAGCAGGTAAATATATTGAGATGTTCAAGAGTGCTTTTTAGCCTGACATAGTTTCAATAGATGAAAAAAAACCTGAATCTGTAAAAGATTCAGGTTTTTCGTTTTTAGAGGCTATAACAAATTAAATTATAGCTTGTCAGTTAGCTCTACAGCTTGACCGATGTAGTTAGCTGGCGTCATCTCTTTAAGGCGTGCTTTCTCTTCTTCTGGAAGTTCAAGACCGTCAATAAAGTTACGCATAGCTTCGCCATCAACACGTTTACCACGAGTCAGCTCTTTTAGCTTCTCATATGGTTTTTCGATGCCGTAACGACGCATCACTGTTTGTACAGGTTCTGCTAATACTTCCCAGTTCTTGTCTAGCTCTGCCAGCAGTGCATCAGCGTTAATTTCTAGTTTGCTAATGCCTTTTAAGGTAGAAGTATAAGCGATGATTGCATAGCCAACACCCACACCTAGGTTACGAAGTACTGTTGAGTCGGTTAGGTCGCGCTGCCAGCGAGAGACAGGCAGTTTTTGTGCTAAGTGACCGAACACAGCGTTGGCAAGACCAAGGTTACCTTCAGAGTTTTCAAAGTCGATAGGGTTCACTTTATGCGGCATGGTTGAAGAACCAATTTCGCCAGCAATGGTTTTTTGCTTGAAGTGACCTAGTGCGATGTAGCCCCACACGTCACGATCAAAGTCGATCAAGATGGTGTTAAAACGTGCGACTGCATCAAACAACTCTGCAATGTAATCATGAGGTTCGATTTGCGTTGTGTATGGGTTCCAAGTTACACCTAGAGATTCAGTGATGAACTCTTGTGCGAACTGGTGCCAATCGACACTTGGGTAAGCAGAAAGGTGAGCATTGTAGTTACCTACTGCGCCATTCACTTTACCTAAAATTTCAACGCTTTCGATTTGCTTGTATTGACGTTCCATACGGTACGCCACGTTGGCCATTTCTTTACCCATAGTAGATGGAGAAGCTGGCTGACCGTGTGTACGAGATAGAAGAGGGATGTCGCGGTATTCAACAGCAAGTGCTTTGATTGCATCGATGATGTTTTTGATTTCAGGAAGAATCACAGTTTCACGTGCTTCTTTAAGCATTAGAGCGTGAGAAGTGTTGTTGATATCTTCTGAAGTACAAGCGAAGTGGATGAACTCGTTTACAGCGTGAAGCTCAGGTACACCCGCTACTTTCTCTTTAAGGAAGTACTCAACCGCTTTAACGTCGTGGTTGGTGGTGCGCTCGATATCTTTGATACGTTGTGCGTCTTCTTCATTAAAGTTTGCCGCTACATCATCAAGGAATTGGTTCGCTTCTGCGCTAAAAGCAGGTACTTCTGCAATTGCATCAGTTGCTGCAAGCTTTTGTAGCCAGCGAATTTCAACGATAGTACGGTACTTTAGGAGGCCATATTCACTAAAGATGCTACGTAGTGCAATGGTTTTACTTCCGTAACGGCCGTCTACTGGTGAAACAGCAGTCAATGCTGACAGATCCATGTTGTTCTCCCGAGTTGAGTTTCTAAATTTTGTGAGGTTTATACCAGTAACAAACCGAATTGTCACTACTATTGCGCAAACGTTTGCGTTAATTTTCTTTAATCAAAAAAATAAGCTCGCGACAATGCGCGAGCTCATCATTAAATTCGTGCTAAAAGTATTTCGGCTTGCTGTACCATTTTTTTACGGCCGAAGATTAAGTGGCGACGTTTGCCACCGACTTGACGCCAAAGTACCGCGCTACGAATACCAGAAAGGAGTAGGGCGCGCACTTTGCTTTGTACCGCAGATTGTTGAAGCATAGCCGGGTTGCCAGTGACTTGGATGCGAGGTCCAATCGGGCTAATAACATCCAAATATACGCTGGCGAGATTGCTGATCATTTGCTCTTCAAAAAGATCAAAGTGATCTGATTGTCGCTCAATTTGATGAATACGGTCACCTAATTGAGACATGGCATCACGACGTTGACTTAGCTTACGCTCTAGTGCCATAAGGCTAATGATATAGCGAGTTAATTCGTTGCCAGTGACTGAGCTATCCAACCCTTTGGCTAAGCATTCAAGACCGAGTTTAAGATCTCGCTCATGACCAAAGACACCGATAGTGTCCGCAGGACTGGTGTTAGTGATTGCTGCTATGGATGTTTCAAAAGCAGCAGAATTACAATGTCCGTCTTTTGCCACTTGTTGAACTAGAGCGACAGCTTGGCAAATGCCAGCAAAAGCGATGGTACGGTCATAATTTGTGTTTGCCACTTAAGAACTCCTTTATCTTATGCTTTGATTCTTTTCTCAATAATACCGCCACCTAGACAGTCGTCTCCTAAATAAAAGACCGCAGATTGTCCTGGTGTAACAGCAACTTGTGGCTCATCAAAAATCACTTTAATGTTTTCATCGTCCACAGGAATAATGGTACATGGAATATCGGTTTGGCGATATCTTGTTTTTACTGTACAGGTCATAGGTTGACGAATTGGCTGACGATTTACCCAATGAAGTTGTGAAGCAAATAAACCTTCAGACTTCAGTAACGGGTGATCGGCACCTTGTACTGCAATCAACACATTACGTTTTAGATCTTTTTCAGCAACGTACCATGGGTCTTCGTTACCACCACCGCCTTTTTGGCCGCCAATGTGTAAGCCTTTACGTTGACCAAGGGTGTGGTACATCAAGCCCATGTGTTCGCCAATGACTTTACCTTCTGGCGTTTCAATTTTGCCCGGCTGTGCTGGCAAATAGCGAGATAGGAAGTCGGTAAATTTGCGCTCACCAATAAAACAGATACCGGTTGAGTCTTTCTTCTTGGCAGTGACTAACCCTTGCTCTTCAGCGATGCGGCGAACTTCAGGTTTTTCGATATCGCCCACAGGGAATAGGCTACGACCCACTTGCTCATAGCTTAATGTGTAGAGGAAGTAGCTTTGGTCTTTGTTGCCATCAAGTCCACGTAGCATACGAGGTTTTTCACCGGCTGCAATTTCTTCGGCGCTTGGGAAAGTACGACGCACATAGTGACCCATTGCAATGTAATCAGCATCGAGTACTTCATCGGCAAATTCCAAGAAGGCTTTAAATTTGATTTCTTTATTACAAAGGATGTCTGGGTTAGGGGTGCGACCGGCTTTGTATTCTTCTAAGAAGTACTCAAAAACATTGTCCCAGTATTCGGCGGCAAAGTTAATGGTATGCAGATGAATGCCCAGCTTGTCACAGACCGCTTGCGCATCGGCAAGATCTTCTGCGGCTGTACAATACTCTTCGTTGTCGTCTTCTTCCCAGTTTTTCATAAACAGGCCTTCAACTTGATAGCCTTGTTGTTGAAGAAGATACGCAGAGACAGATGAGTCAACTCCACCGGACATGCCGACGATGACTTTCTTTTGGCTGTTGTCAGACATTCAAAAATACCACTAAATAAACACGGTCGCACATTCTACCAGAAACAAAGCTAGTGTGACAGTTCAGCGATATCAATCACACTTTAAATTGACTGAAAAATGTAAACAAATTCTGGCATACTGTGCGCAATTATTTTCAGTTTCAGATAAAAGGCTATAGGCATGCAAGACGAACAAGAAATGCAAGATCAACTCTTGGAGATCGTTGAAAACCAAATTGAATCAGGCGAACCTAAAAAAGTAAAAGAAACCTTAATGCGTCTGATGATGACTGGCAATAGCCGTGAAGATTCAGTGGCGATGATAGGTTGCGCAGTTGCCATCGAAGTATTTGATGTGGTCAATAACGGCGCCACTTTTAACGAAAAACGTTATGCCGAACATCTTGAGCGCTTGCCAGATCTTGGCTTTATGGAAGGTGAGTAACTCACTTTCGTTAACCGCTGTATTTTGTGTCAATAATCGCGGTTAACAAACAGCACAAATAATCCCCGTTTATGTCTATTTTCTTAGACACTGCTGGGATTTTTTATTTAAGCCAGTTTCCATTCACCGTTGGGCAGCTCGCCCAAGCTATATTCACCAATCGAGTAACGAATTAAACGCAGGGTAGGGAAGCCTATATTGGCGGTCATGCGGCGCACTTGACGATTGCGACCTTCGATAATGGTAATTGATAGCCAAGTGGTGGGTATTGCGGCGCGAAATCGCACCGGAGGGTTGCGAGGCCACAGCTCTGGCTCTGTCATTATTTCTACTTTTGCCGGTAGCGTGAGTCCATCTTTTAGTTCAACACCTTGGCGCAGTTTATCGAGATCTTGCTCCGTTGGTGCTCCCTCAACTTGTACCCAATAGGTTTTGGGCGACTTTGAATCAGGTTGAGTCAGTTTTGCCTGTAAAATACCATCGTTAGTCAGCAGTAATAAGCCTTCACTGTCTCTGTCTAATCGTCCAGCGGCATACACTTCTTTAATATCGATAAAGTCGGCTAAAGTTTGTCTACCATCGCCGTCGGTAAATTGGCTTAACACATCAAACGGTTTGTTAAATAACACTATTTTTCTATCTTGCGCGGATACGCGTTTAACTTGTCTAACTGGTTTTCTGCGTGCGGATGAGCTAGAACGGTTCTTGGTAAACTTAGCGTTTGACGTCGATGTTCTATTTGACGTTTTGGATGGGTTTTTCGGTCGACGGTGGTCGCTAGACATGTTAACTACCTTGCATTTTTGTAAACAAACTGTGTTAGTTCGTTCTCTCGAAACAACATTTGCTTTATGATACGCGCAGCAAACGCGTTAGGACAACAATAACACGATTGCGATCAACGCCGTTTATTTGATAGGTTAGTCAGTACGCCTTGTATGATTATACCAATCACACTAAGTAAGTGATCAGAGCTAGCGCAGGAAAAATGCTCGAGAACAAGGCAGAATTTTTTGATAAGTAGTTATTCTACAATCAAAAATTCTAACGCCGTTATCGAGTATTTTAACAAGCTAGAATGATCAGTTATTTAGTACGATTGGTATTAATGGCGTTTACGGCGAAAAAAGCCAACGAATTATAGCAATAGAAGCACAAATAGAAATACGATTAAATCAGATTTACTACCACAGATTCGCACGAAGCGAATGTAATCATCTTGATGGACACTGCCGCTGACAACAGCCAGTGAAGCCAAATAACGATAGGGAAATTTCATGTCTGCACAAAAGCCCACCATTATTTATACTATTACCGATGAAGCTCCAGCGCTAGCGACCTACTCATTCTTACCGATGGTACAAGCATTTACTGCATCTTCCGATATCGCAGTAGAAACTCGAGATATTTCATTGGCAGGGCGCGTCATTGCCAACTTCGCAGAATATTTAAAGCCAGAGCAACGCATCAATGATGCACTTACCGAGCTTGGCGAATTGGCTAAGACCCCAGAAGCAAATATTATTAAATTGCCGAACATCTCGGCGTCTATACCTCAGCTAAAAGCCGTGATTAAAGAGTTGCAAGACAAAGGATACGATCTTCCAGACTATCCAGAAGAAGCGACCACGGATGAAGAAAAAGCCATTCAATCTATCTATGGCAAAATTAAAGGCAGTGCAGTAAACCCAGTGTTGCGTGAAGGTAACTCAGATCGCCGTGCCCCTGCATCAGTGAAAAACTACGCTAAGAAAAACCCGCACTCAATGGGTGCTTGGTCAAAAGAGTCTAAATCGCATGTGGCGAGCATGGACGGTAATGATTTCTTTGGTAGTGAAAAATCACTGACTTTAGATAAAGCAACGCAAGTACGCATTGAACTGCGCGCGCAAGATGGCAGTGTCACTGAGCTAAAATCGGCATTTGCGCTGCAAGATAAAGAAATTATTGATACTTCGGTATTGAACAAAAACGCACTTGTGGCTTTCTTTGAAAAAGAAATCGAAGAAGCGAAGCAGCAAGATGTCTTGCTCTCGTTACACCTAAAAGCCACCATGATGAAAGTGTCCGATCCGGTGATCTTCGGTCATGCGGTTAAGGTGTACTACAAAGAAGTGTTTGCTAAACACGGCGCACTGTTTGATGAGTTAGGTGTTGATGTAAACAACGGTCTTGGTGATGTGTACGCCAAGATTGAATCTTTGCCAGAAGCGCAAAAAGCGGAAATTATCGCGGATTTAAATGCGGTCTATGAGACTCGTCCTGAGCTGGCAATGGTCGATTCTGATCGCGGCATCACTAACTTGCACGTACCATCAGACGTCATTGTTGATGCGTCTATGCCTGCAATGATTCGTACGTCGGGTCAAATGTGGGGACCAGATGGTAAGCCAAAAGACAGCAAAGCGATGATTCCTGATCGTTGTTATGCGGGCGTTTATCAAGCGGTTATTGAATTTTGTAAAGAAAATGGCGCGTTTGATCCTACCACTATGGGTAGCGTGCCAAACGTTGGCCTAATGGCGCAAAAAGCAGAAGAATACGGTTCACACGATAAAACCTTTATTCTAGCTCAAGCGGGCAGTGTGGTTGTGGTTGATGCCGACGATAAAGTACTTTTAGAGCAAGACGTCGAAGAAGGCGATATCTTCCGCATGTGTCAGGTAAAAGACGCGCCAATTCAAGATTGGGTGAAACTTGCGGTAAACCGCTCTCGTCTATCAAATACCCCAGCGGTATTTTGGCTAGATGCGAACCGTGCGCACGATGCAGAGCTTATCAAGAAGGTAGAAGCGTATTTACCACAGCACGATACGCAAGGTTTAGATCTGCGCATCTTGTCTCCTGTAGCGGCGACTTTGTTTACTCTAGAGCGCATTGCAAAAGGCGAAGATACCATTTCAGTCACAGGTAACGTACTGCGTGATTACCTAACGGATTTGTTCCCAATTCTAGAGCTAGGCACTTCCGCTAAGATGTTGTCTATTGTTCCTCTTATGAACGGCGGCGGTTTGTTTGAAACGGGTGCTGGCGGCTCTGCGCCAAAACACGTTCAGCAAGTAGAAAAAGAAAACCACCTACGTTGGGATTCTTTAGGTGAGTTCTTGGCACTGTCTGCTTCACTAGAGCATTTGAGCGAAGTGACCGGCAACCAAAACGCACGCGTACTCGCGCAGACCTTGGATGCGGCAACGGGTAAATTCTTAGACGAGAACAAATCGCCATCGCGCCGCGTCGGTGAGTTGGATAACCGTGGCAGTCACTATTTCTTAGCACGTTTTTGGGCGGAAGCACTAGCAAGCCAAAACAAGAGTGCCCAATTAGCTGAGCAGTTCGCACCGATTGCAAAAGCACTGGCGGATAACGAAACTAATATCGTTAATGAATTGAATGAAGCACAAGGTGTGGCAGGGGAGTTAGGTGGCTATTACGCGCCAGTTGACGCTATTGCCTCTCAGCTTATGCGCCCAAGCGCAACATTAAATCAGATTATTGATAACGCGTGAACTAAGCTAGATAATCTAAGCTAGAAAAGTCAGCAAGATAAACAAAAACCGAGCTATCACTAGCTCGGTTTTCTTATTGGTCGAATTTATACCAATCAGTTGTTACGCGTGCAGATGACCTGTCACCATCAGATAGATTGATACAAGCGCTAACACAATCAAAATACGCTCAATCCACTTATCCATCGCAGAATACACTTTCTCACCCGCTTTTAGGCGCGCAGCATGTGTGTATCTGAAAAATGGAATGCCAATGGTATATAAGATGGTTGCCATTAATTGGTATTCAAGACCTGCGGCGGTAATTAACCATGCGCAAAATAGAGCCGCAACAGCCGCTAATAGAACGTGACCATAGTTGCGTTTTGCTAGGTTTACTTCTTGGTAATTCCACGACAGTTTTAATAAGTATAAGCAGCTCAGTAGGTAACAAGGCAATACCATTACCGATGCAATATTGATTGCTGCTAGGTATACATTTTCAAACATCACCACCAATAGCACGCACAACTGCATGAAAATTGTTGAAACGCTCAGTGCGTTTTTCGGCGCGTCATTTTTGTTAGTACGACTAAAGAATTTCGGAAACTCACCCGCTTTGCCTGCTTCGTACGGTACTTCCGCAACTAGCATAGTCCACGCAATCAGTGCGCCAAATACCGAAACCAACACGCAGATATTTACTAGGATGCCACCAAATGGGCCGATAGCCACTTCAAGTAGTGAAGCTGTGGAAGGGTTTGGCAGTTGTGCTAGCTCTTGTTGTGGCAAGATACCAAACGACAACACGGCAATTAAGGTGTACATGCTAATGGCCACTAAAAAGCCAATCAGAGTTGCTTTACCTACGTCAGATTTATTTCTGGCGCGACCAGACAGTACCACTGCACCTTCAATACCAACAAAACACCACAGCGTCACCATCATAGTGCTCTGAATTTGTCCCATGACTGAACCAAGGTGTTGCTGTTGTCCCCATACATCAATAGAGAGTTTTTCTGGTTCAAAGCTGTAAAGAATGATGCCAATGATCACCGCTAAACCAATCAGCTTACCTACCGTTGAGATAACATTGATAAAAGAAGAGCTCGCCGCACCACGTAGGGCGATGGTATTCATTCCCCACAATAGAGCAGAACAAAGAATGACCGTTTCAATACCGTGTTCTAACAAAACAGGGAAGAACAAACCCAGTGAATCGTTGATCATGACCGTCAGAGCAACGTTGCCCATACAGCTCATCAACCAATAGCCCCAAGCGGATTGGAAGCCAATGTATTCACCAAAACCTTCACGTGCGTAGGTAAAGATACCTGAGTTTAGGTTTGGTTTATGTTCAGCAAGAATGCGAAAGGTTTGCACTAGTAATAGCATACCAAAGCCGGTAATTAGCCACGCCAGGGATACCGCGCCAATAGAGGCTTGCTCTGCCATATTTTGTGGAATGCTGAATATTCCACTACCAATCATTGAACCAAAAACGATGGCAATTAAGCCAACTAAGCCCACTGAACTTGTTTTATTCATGTTTTATTTAAACCAGTTAATCGACAATGTAATCAATATTGTCAAAATGATTGACCTAAACGTCGTAAAAAAGCGGGTAAAACGCTAATTCGAGTTAAGTCGCTTGAAAGGAGCAGAATTATACTTAAGCCCATATGAATAAGTAGCATAAATTAGGTTTTGTGATTAAAACTATTATTCCAATGTTGATCGATCAATTTGCTGTCATTTTGTGCAACTAGATATAGCGAAAGGTGAGGTAAATAAAATATGTATGCTTTTGTGGTGAATTGTATTTATTGGTGAAAACAGCATGAGTGATTCGCTTTGCTTTGTTATCATAATGTTGTGGCTAAACAGTGGTGATCTATGCGGGAAACTATGCCAAAAGCGAAAGCAAGAGCCTTAGTGCTAAAAATGAACAAAATAAGCTTAATGCTTGTTTTAATGGCAACATTATTCGGTTGTAGCCGCTCAGAAGCACCGATTAAAGACAGTAACTACGCATTACATCAAAAACAGCAAGTTATCATAGTGCACGGCCTTGCGCGCAGTGCCTCATCGATGGAAAAAATGTCCGAAAGAGTGGCGCAAAACGGTTATCAAGTGTGTGTGGTGGATTACCCAACATTAGGCCAAGCGATAGATAAAACCTTGCATGAAAGTAGCGCGCAAATAGACCAATGTATTAGTCGATTCAATCGCGAACTATCACAAATCGATGGCAGTAAAGTGCACTTTGTCGGCCATTCTCTTGGCGGATTGGTGATACGCAACTATTTGGCGCAGAAAAACGGTCTTACTCACTCGTCTCACTTTGGTGAGGTGGTGTTTGTTGGTACGCCAAATAAAGGCAGTGATGTGGCCGATTTCTTCTCAAGCTTATGGTTACTGCCGCTAGCGGGCGGTACCGCCGCCTCTTTAACCACCAATTCAGAGAGTTTGCCCAATTCATTGCCCGAGCCTAATTATGCCTTTGGCGTGATAGCAGGCACAGACAGTTATCCTATATTGAATTACATGTTTGATAATTCAAATGATGGTTTAGTGTCGGTGGAATCAACCCAGTTGGAAGGGATGCAGGATTTTGTGGCAGTCAATATTACCCATGATAGTTTACGTAGCGATCCGCAAGTGACCGACCTCATCGTAAATTATTTAAATCAAAGACGGTTTGTCAGCCAATAATCAAAGGGTGGCTTATAAAATAAAACGGCCCGCTAACAATAGCGAGCCGCGAATACGCGTTAGTCTGACCTAGCGCTTACAGAACTTTCAGTACGTCTTCTAGCGCTAAGCGAGATTTTGGCAAGCTTGCGTTGTAGTCTTCTTCTTTATGGTGGTAACCCATTGCTAAAGCAACGTTACATTCGTAGCCATCTAATTCTTCTTTAAAGATGTCACCAATCAACTCGCTGTCAATGCCTTCCATAGTGGTAGAGTCGATGCCAAGGCGTGCTAGTACATGCAAAGTATTACCAAGCGCAAGATAAGTTTGAGATTTGGTCCACTTAGAGTTATCGCCCGTTTCATCTGTATTTAGATCAACAAAGGCAAATCCACCAAAGGCGGCTTCACGTTGCTCTTTAGGAGTACGTCCGTCTTCAATGCCTTTGTCCACAACTTTGGCGTAATCGTCTCTTGTGTAATGAGGATTGTGCGCAAATAAAACGATATGCGAAGCCGACTTAATATGAGGCTGGTTAAATTGGAACTTATTAGCGAAAGTGTCATGCATACGCTGTTTTGCAGCATCGCTTTCAATAACAATGAATTTCCAAGGTTGAGAGTTGATAGAAGAAGCAGACAGACGAATTGCTTCATAAATCACATCTAAGTCTTCTTGAGGAATACGTTTCGTTGCATCGTAACGCTTAGCGGTATAACGGTTTGCTAAATCAGTAATGATAGCGTGAGTCATGGTAAATCCTTATTCATTGAGGAGAGCAGCGCGGTCACTGTCTACAAGCGATGTCGTTCAAGTTAATGCTAGATTATTTGAATACACTTTTCGAATAAACAGCACTTTTTGCAATTCACTTTCAAATTAAATGTAAAAATCAAAAATGCCTCCTCAATGTATAGATGAATTTGCATATTGTAACTAGTTGATTTCAAAAAATGTCATTGATGATTTGCAACTTGAAAAACGATAAGGGTGCGGATTGAGTTTGCGATTCCCTGGCTTATCTCTCATAATCAGCAAAAATCACTCTCACTTGATCAATACAATGAAAAGACTAGTTTTATACGTAGCGGATAAATGCCCTCACTGTAAAGATGCGCAGCGATACTTAGACTCTAAGGGGTACAAGTACCGTTTAACCAATGCAAAAATGCAACGGGGACGTAAGGAGTTGCAAGCTATGGGCGCGCGCTCCATTCCAGTCTTAAAAATTGGCGATCAAATCATGGTGGGATGGAATCAGAAGAATTTCGAGAAAATGTACAATAGCTAACGATTATACCTAGGGCTTTAAACGACAAAAAAGAGGCAAAGTGCCTCTTTTTTGTCGTTTGAAACTGTGATTATTTGGCTGAATCAGTTTCTATTGGTACTACAGCGCTAGCATGAGAACCTTTAGGGCCTTTTTCTACTTCATAGTTGACAGTTTGACCCGCTTTTAATGTTCTATATCCATCCATTTGAATCGTAGAATAGTGGGCAAAAATATCGCCGTCTTCACCTTCAGGGCAAATAAAACCAAATCCCTTGGCGTTGTTGAACCACTTAACAGTACCTGTTGCCATGCTTTACATCCTTATGCATTTGTTACGTGTTGTGCGCTGTGTACGATTACAGTAATCGTAGTCTCACCTTTTATTGTTTCAGCCAGTTTCAGTTAAGAGAGTGAATCAGCCGTTCCTCTCAAAATTTATACTGGAACCATAAAATAATGTAGACAAAGAATCCCCATCGTCAAATTATTTACGAAGATTCGTTAACAGAATGATAACCATTCGTTGCCACTTAAACAATGCCAATTGTCGGATATGTGCGTTTCGGTCAAAGTATGAGCAAGCACAGAGATGATCAGATCGTTTTTGCATGAAATATTGGTTAATAATTCGCTGTTCGATACTGATAGCAATGTTTTATTTGCAGGGATACAATTGCTCTATTAGTCTCTTAAGTAGCATAAGAAATTTTTTGCTACCCGAGTGAGTGTTTTTTCTACAAAAGATGTAAAAATGACTGAATTTTCTGATTGGGTGACTCCGGGTTTTGACTTGCTGGAGAGAGAAAAAACCGAGGTAAAACCACCCCCTATGTATCACGTTATTTTAAATAACGATGATTATACCCCGATGGATTTCGTGATTGAGATCCTTGAGCGCTTTTTTGGTATGGATGCCGACAAAGCTGCGCAAACCATGCTTCAGGTGCATTATGAGGGGAAAGCACGTTGTGGCACGTACACAGCTGAAGTTGCAGAAACAAAGGTTGCTCAGGTTACATCGTATTCTGAAGAGCAACAACATCCTTTGCTATGCACTATGGAAAGAGCATAACCACATTGCTATCAACATTGATTAAGTGGTTGTTTTTGAAGTTTTAGGGAGGCCTGTATGCTAAACAAGGAACTAGAAACAAGTTTAAATGGCGCTTTTTCTCAAGCGCGAGATAAACGTCACGAGTTTATGACGGTAGAGCATCTGCTGTTGGCGCTTCTAGACAACCAATCTGCGAAAGAGGCTTTAAAAGCCTGTGGAGCGATCCTAGATACCATTCGCCAAGAATTGGATGTGTTTATCGAACAAACCACACCGTTAATTGCGGTGGATGATGCTACTCGAGAAACACAGCCTACTTTGAGCTTCCAGCGTGTACTCCAACGCGCGGTTTTTCATGTGCAGTCGTCTGGGCGTAACGAAGTCTCTGGCGCGAATGTGCTGGTGGCTATCTTTAGTGAGCAAGAGTCTCACGCCGCTTACCTTTTGAAAAAAAATGACATTAGTCGTTTAGACATCGTTAATTTCATCTCGCATGGCATTACTAAAACGGCTAAAGATGATTCTTCTGAGTTATTCGGCAGTACAGAAACGACCGAAGAAGTGGCTCAAGAAGACCAACTGGAAAATTTTGCAACCAACCTAAACATCGTGGCACGCAATGGCAATATCGACCCGCTTATTGGGCGCGATCAAGAGCTAGAGCGTACTGTGCAAGTGTTGTGTCGTCGCCGTAAGAATAACCCATTGCTGGTGGGTGAGGCTGGCGTAGGTAAAACCGCAATTGCAGAAGGTTTGGCGTGGAGAATCGTCGAAGGCGATGTTCCTGAAGTGATTGCCAACTCGGTTATCTACTCTTTAGATATCGGCTCATTGTTAGCCGGCACTAAATACCGAGGCGATTTTGAGAAGCGATTTAAGAACATTCTTAAACAGCTTGAAAAAGAAGATGACGCCATCTTATTTATTGATGAGATCCACACCATTATTGGTGCGGGGGCAGCATCCGGCGGCCAAGTCGATGCCGCTAATTTGATTAAGCCTCTACTCAGCAGCGGTAAGTTGCGCTGTATTGGTTCAACAACCTATCAAGAATACAGCACCATTTTTGAGAAAGAGCGTGCACTGTCGCGTCGTTTCCAAAAAATTGATGTGGTTGAGCCATCTTTAGATGATACCACCAAAATTTTAATGGGGCTAAAATCTAAATACGAAGAGCACCATGAAGTGCGCTACACCAATAAAGCCCTTCGCGCGGCGGTAGAATTGTCAGCGAAATACATCAATGAACGTCATTTGCCAGATAAAGCCATTGATGTCATCGATGAAGCAGGGGCGAAAAGCCGTTTAGTTCCAAGCAGTCGTCGTAAGAAAACCGTAGGCGTTGGTGATATCGAAGCCATGGTCGCTAAAATGGCGCGCATTCCGGAAAAATCTATATCTTCATCAGATAAAGATATTTTACAAAATCTCGACAGCAAGATGAAAATGCTGGTGTTTGGACAAGACGAAGCCATTGATGTGCTTACCGAATCTATCAAGCTTTCTCGCGCTGGATTAGGCGCTGAAAACAAACCTGTGGGTTCTTTCCTATTTGCAGGCCCGACAGGGGTAGGTAAGACGGAAGTGACCGCACAGCTTGCCAAGCTGATGGGTATTGAGCTATTACGCTTTGATATGTCGGAATACGGTGAACGCCATTCAATTAGCCGATTAATTGGCGCGCCTCCGGGTTATGTAGGTTATGACCAAGGCGGGTTGCTGACGGACGCGGTAATTAAACAGCCACATTCAGTGGTGCTGTTGGATGAAATCGAAAAAGCACACCCTGATATCTTTAATTTGCTATTGCAGGTGATGGATAACGGCACCTTAACCGATAACAACGGCAGAAAAGCCGACTTTAGAAATATTATCTTAGTTATGACTACCAATGCCGGTGTGGTTGAAACTGAGAAACAATCTATTGGTTTGATTGAGCAAGATCATGCGCCTGATGCGATGGCGATTATCAAAAGGGTATTTACCCCAGAGTTTCGAAATCGTTTAGACAACATCATTTGGTTTAATAGCCTAGATGAAGTGGTCATTCAGCAAGTGGTTGATAAGTTCATTGTGGAGTTGCAAGCGCAATTGGATGTAAGAGGGGTCTCTCTAGAGGTGACTGATAACGCTCGTCACTGGTTAGCCGTTAAAGGTTACGATAAGGCGATGGGCGCACGACCTATGTCCCGCGTAATTCAAGACAAGTTGAAAAAACCATTAGCCAATGAGTTGTTGTTTGGTCGCTTGATCAACGGTGGTTCAGTGGCGGTAGATTTAGTCGATGATGAATTAAAATTCAATTATGCCAATGCCGAAGAAGAGGCACTGCATCATTAATTGGAATAGCGAGCTCTAAGTCTTAGAGTTCGCTTACTTTATTCTCATAGTACAAGCATAAAAAAACGGAGCAGAAGCTCCGTTTTTTTATGCTTTGTTAATAGAGATATTAACGAGCACGGAAGACGATGCGGCCTTTGCTTAGGTCGTATGGAGTCATCTCTACAGTCACTTTATCGCCAGTTAGGATACGGATGTAGTTTTTGCGCATCTTACCAGAGATGTGAGCAGTCACAACGTGACCATTTTCTAGTTCTACACGGAACATAGTGTTTGGCAGAGTGTCTAGAACCGTGCCTTGCATCTCAATTACGTCTTCTTTAGCCATTTAATCCTCGATCAGAATAAGGGTAATTTGGGTAGCTCACTTAGCTACCTATTAACATTGGGCGATATTCTACCCTTGCCACCGGTGATTTACTAGCTTTTGATGCGAATCAAATCGGACTTTGTAGTTCATCGCTGGGCATTCATCAATTTGATAGCCCAAATACAGCCATTTTTTCCCTTGCGATCGGGTGTGTTGGATTTGATACAAAACAGAGAGTGTGCCCAATGATAGCGGGTGCTCAGGGTCATAAAAGGTATAGAAAGCACTGTTGGCACTACTGACTTGATCGGTCACTGCCACCGAGATTAATTGCTCTTGATAATAGATCTGTAAAAACGCACAAGGAATAGTCGTTGAATTGATGAATTTACTAAATTCTGCTTCCTTTGGCGGGTACATAGTGCCTTCAAAATGACGTGCCTCTATATATTTTGCATATAAAGCAAACCAGTTTGGGTCAATTTCAGTGCTGACTTTGCATGTGTATTGCTTAGCTTTGTTGAGCAATCGTTTTTGACTTTTGGAGAGTGCAAAATGCTCAACATCAATGCGTATCGCAACGCATTTGTTGCAGCTTTCACAGTGCGGACGATAAATCATCTCGCCACTGCGTCTAAATCCATTCGCCAGCAGTAATTCATAGCCGTCTGAAGTATGTAATTCATCCTCAAGAATGATCGCCACGCGCTCTTGCTGATCTTTTAAATAACTGCATGGATGATTTTGTGTAAAACCGACTTTAATTTGTTGTAACTCAGGATTCATCGATTAAATAGCTCCCTTAGTGCGAAGCGAAAAAGCAGGGTAGGGTTGGTTTAACCCAATTGTAGACTTTGCGCGGCGTAACAGGTGTCACTCATGGTTAAGTCTCTATTACTTAAAAGATAGTCTTGAAATTCAGTTCTGGGTATTTCAATTGCGCCTAATGAAGCCAAATGTGGATTCATGATTTGGCAATCAATCAGTTTGCCGCCATGCTGTAAAAAGTGTTGGCAAAAGTGCCATAAGGCAACCTTTGAGGCATTGGGTTTAGTGCTGACCATAGATTCGCCACAAAATACTTGCCCAACCGATACACCATACAAACCGCCGATCAACTGTTGTTGATCCCAAACCTCGACCGAATGACAGTGTCCGGCTCGCGCCAAATCTTGATAGGCTTGAATCATTTCGTCGGTAATCCATGTTTCTTCAATCGGGCGAGAGCTGGCGCAAAGGGCAATTAATTGCTCTGTTGCATGGTTTAAAGTGACCGTGTAACTATGTTTGCGCTGAAATTTAACTAAACTTTTTGCCGGCTTAAAGGTCTCAGGAATAAATACCGCTCTTGGTGATGGACTCCACCAAAGAATGGGTTCACCATAGCTATACCACGGAAAGATACCCTGTCGATAAGCACTGCATAACCTTTTCACAGACAAATCACCGCCAAGTGCGAGTAAACCATTTGGCTCAGTCAATGCTAAACTGGGATCAGGAAAGTGTGTATCGTTACTATTGAGTTCTGGAAGATATAAGGTCATTAGACAATGAGACTATTCGTTACGTTTTTACTGTTATTTCCATTAGTAACACAAGCGGCGTATCAAAGAAATACAGCGCGCCCAGTAAATGAAGTGGTTTACGGCCATGTTGATACCGTTCGTTACATTTCTCAGCAGCAGATCGTAGAGTCAAAAGCCAAGGGCTGGCAAACCCTACTGGGTGCGGTAGTGGGTGGGGTCGTCGGTAACCAGTTTGGTGACGGCACCGGTCGAGAAGTGGCTACCGCTGTTGGCGCCGTGGCGGGCGCGGGCGCCGTGCAACACTTTGGTCATCAAACTTATAAAGTGGAACATAAACTAGTTGAGCTGTTGATTAAAACCGATGACAATCGCTTAATTGATGTCATTCAAGACATTGATAGAAATATGCTTTTTTCTCATGGAGATACGGTTCGAATCTTGTATTTTGACAATGGTGTACGGGTAGATTTGCATCAATAAAATAAAATTATAAGATTTAGTGCAATTGAGCCTGTTTTTCTGTCTGCAATTTCGATAATCTGAAATGAATAATGAAATCATGATTTAGCATCAAATTGCTTTCAAGGAAAACCGTCAATGGAAAGCTTAACTCTGCAACAAATTTCTAAAGTGGATGGCGAAGTAAATTTGCCCGGTTCTAAAAGCGTCTCTAACCGCGCTTTATTACTCGCCGCTTTAGCTCGTGGTACAACACGTCTTACTAATTTACTCGACAGTGACGACATCCGTCATATGTTGAATGCACTAAAACAGCTGGGCGTGACTTATCGTCTATCTGAAGATAAGACCAGCTGTGAAGTAGAAGGTCTTGGGGGTAAATTTAATGCCCCTGAAGCTCTGGAACTGTTTTTAGGTAATGCAGGTACGGCAATGCGTCCCTTAGCAGCGGCGCTTTGTGCAAGCCAAGGTGACTTTATCTTGACAGGCGAACCTCGCATGAAAGAACGTCCTATTGGACACTTAGTGACCGCTTTGCGCGAATCGGGTGCTGATGTTACCTACCTTGAAAACGAAGGCTTTCCACCGCTTAAAATTCAAGGCACTGGACTTAAATCAGGTGAAGTGTCTATTGATGGTTCAATTTCAAGCCAATTCTTGACCGCATTTCTAATGAGTGCTCCGCTAGCCGATGGTGATATTACAATCAACATCGAAGGCGACCTAGTTTCTAAACCGTACATAGATATCACTTTGCACATCATGCAGCAGTTTGGTGTGAACGTAGAAAACTACGATTACCAAAAGTTCATTGTACGCACTGGACAAAGCTATGTTGCGCCGGGTGATTTTCTTGTGGAAGGCGATGCCTCTTCGGCTTCTTATTTCCTAGCGGCTGCGGCAATTGGCGGTGGCTCTATTAAGGTAACGGGTATCGGCAAAGACAGTATCCAAGGTGACATTCAATTTGCTGACGCGCTACAAGCTATGGGCGCAGGTATTGAGTGGGGCAGTGACTACATCATCGCGCGCAAAGGCGATCTTAAAGCGGTAGATTTAGACTTTAACCACATCCCTGACGCGGCGATGACGATTGCGGTTGCCGCTTTGTTTGCCGAAGGTACTACGGCGATTCGCAACGTCTACAACTGGCGCGTAAAAGAGACCGACCGTTTAGCAGCAATGGCGACGGAACTGCGTAAAGTCGGTGGCATTGTGGAAGAGGGTGAAGATTACATTATCATCACGCCGCCAGCGCAGCTTAATCATGCGGCAATCGATACTTACGATGATCACCGCATGGCAATGTGTTTCTCGCTCGTTGCCTTTGGTACATCAGTTACGATTAATGACCCTAAATGTACATCGAAGACCTTCCCAGATTACTTTGATAAGCTACAAGGCTTGATTAGCGAGTAATCTTTGTTAGTTTGCTAGCCAAACCAGAAATTAAAACGGGTTCCTAAATAGGAACCCGTTTTTGTATGTGCGGTTAACAGAGAATTACTTCTGCAGATCTTCTTCTAAGATAGATTTATTATGGCGAAGCATAGTTAAAATATCTTTAATGTAGTCATCTGAGCGCTCTGAGTAGCTGCCTAGACCGTAAATAAGTTGTTCGGCGGTTGGCGTTTTATGCTGAGCTCGAATGTTGGCTCTTAGCTCACGGAAGCTGCGGTAAGCTTGGTTAGTGTTTAGATTATCAACGTAGGCGGCAACTGAGTCACCGACAGAGTCAAAGGTTGCCACTTCGTGAGTCATGCCTTTTTTACGTTGGCTAGGAACGACGCCACAGCCTTTCGTGAAACACCATTGACCGAAGAAGTTATTGGCTTCTTTAGCGAAGCGAGAAGTACCCCAACCACTTTCATTGGCCGCTTGAATAAGCACTAATTGTTCTGGCACTTCATCAACGTGAACCAGTAAGGTATCAATCTCATTTAGAGTGAAGTCTTTGACTTCTACACGGTATTGTTTTGCCAATTGAGTCACAGTATCGCGCTCAGAAGAGGATAATTCCTGTTGCTTAGCTAATTTATTTTGTAACGAAATAAGTATTTCACGTTGATGTTTAACGAAGGCATTTTTCTGTTGAACATAAGGTTTTATGAATTTAAAAAATTCACTTTTCTTCTGATGAACATCAGTAATGGCAGCAAAATCAGGTAAAGGAACGGCTTTAAAATGGGGCTTAGAGTTGTCATACATTCCAAAGTGGTAGTATATAGAAGCGGCTAAAATAATGCCGACAGTACTAATAATGATTGCGCCATTGGTGGGTATAAATCTTTTTAAACTCACAGTATTACCTTGTTTGTAGATGCTAAAAACGTGAAGTGGATCATTATAGGCAATACTAACCTTGTTAGATATCCATGTAACCTTATGTTCCGTGCTTTATATTGTTGCAGACAAGGTGGAAATTGAAAGGGAGTATTGAAAAGAGCCCCGTGTGGAGCTCTTGAAGGCATTATTTTACAGTGAATTCTTTTGATAAATGATGAGCTAAGTATTTGAACATATTGAAAACGGCTGTAGTATTCTGCGTCGGCAAACCTTTGTCATCTAAAAAGTAGTCGCCCTTAAAGATAAGTACGTCGTCTTTTTCAACTACCGAAGTGGCGCGCATTCCTTCTATATAGTCGTCGTGTTCTTGGATAAGATTGTTTGCAATCAGTAATAGTTCAAACTCTGAAATAGGTTTTTTATCACTCATTTTGGTACCTGTTGTTCTAATCAATATTCGCGCTCAGTGTACCCCGATAATTAAGCAAAACAAAAGCACATTTATCTAAAACAGTCTATGGTTTACCTTCGTGATATTGCCTAATTTGCACACAATTAGCCGTAAAAGAGAAAAAATGGGTTGATTTTGAAAAATTATCGCTCAATAGTAAAAAAAGAATCAAAATTCGAATTCGCACTTTTTGCGAACCAAAATATAGGACAAAACGTTCAGTTATGGGTAAGTCTCTCGTTATAGTGGAGTCACCTGCTAAGGCAAAAACAATCAATAAATACCTTGGTAAAGACTTCATTGTTAAATCTAGTGTTGGTCACGTACGTGATCTACCTACCGCTGGTCAGTCGAGCGGTAAAAAGGCTACGCCTATCTCCACCAAAGGGTTAAGTGCGGAAGAAAAAGAACGCATTAAAAAAGAAAAAGCCAAAAAATCACTGATTAAAAAGATGGGTATTGACCCATACCACGGTTGGGAAGCCAATTACCAAATCCTACCGGGCAAAGAGAAAGTCGTTGCCGAATTACAAAAACTGGCTAAAGACGCTGACTACGTTTATCTCGCAACCGATTTGGACCGCGAAGGAGAAGCTATCGCATGGCACCTTCGTGAGATCATCGGCGGCGATGAACAGCGATACAAGCGAGTGGTATTTAACGAAATTACCAAAAACGCCATTCAACAAGCATTTGAAGCACCAGGGGAACTGAATATAGACGGCGTAAACGCTCAACAAGCGCGTCGTTTTATGGATCGCGTGGTAGGCTTTATGGTCTCTCCACTACTGTGGAAAAAAGTGGCTCGTGGTCTTTCAGCAGGTCGCGTACAGTCGGTTGCCACTAAGCTGGTGGTTGAGCGTGAACGTGAGATCAAAGCGTTTGTACCGGAAGAGTTTTGGGACGTACACGCCAATACGCTAACGGATAAAGCAGACGATTTTCGTCTAATCGTTGCACAGCGTAACGGTGAGGCCTTTAAACCGACGAATGAAACAGACACGACCTCTGCCCTGAATTTGTTGGAAAAAGCCGAGTACGAGGTGTGTAAGCGCGAGGATCGCCCTACACGCAGCAAACCTTCAGCCCCTTACATCACTTCTACCTTACAACAGGCAGCAAGTACGCGTTTAGGCTACGGCGTTAAGAAAACCATGATGCTAGCGCAACGCTTGTATGAAGGTGGTTACATCACTTACATGCGTACTGACTCAACGAACTTGAGCAGTGAAGCGGTAGAGAACCTACGTAGCTTCATCGGTAGCGAGTACGGTGATAAGTATTTACCTGAAAAACCATTGGTTTACGGTAGTAAAGAGGGCGCGCAAGAGGCGCACGAAGCGATTCGTCCTTCAAGCGTTGATGTGAAGTCAGAAGATTTAGTTGGCGTTGATAATGACGCACACAAACTGTATGCCTTAATTTGGAATCAGTTCGTTGCATGTCAAATGACCCCTGCGCAATATGATTCAACCACTATCAGTGTTAAAGCCGCGGAATTTACCCTTAAAGCGAAAGGTCGTATTCTGAAATTTGACGGTTGGACTCGTGTACAGCGTCCAATGGGTAAAAATGAAGATCAGATCCTTCCAGAAGTGAAATTGGGCGATAAACTGTCTCTTAAAGAGCTAGAGCCAAAACAACACTTCACTAAACCAACGGCTCGCTTCACAGAAGCGGCTTTGGTTAAAGAGTTAGAAAAACGTGGTATCGGCCGTCCATCAACGTATGCGTCTATCATTTCGACTATCCAAGACCGTGGGTATGTGAAAGTAGAACAGCGTCGTTTTTACGCTGAGAAAATGGGTGAAATCGTATCGGATCGCCTAGATAAAAGTTTTGTCGATCTGATGAACTACGACTTTACTGCGCGTATGGAACAAAAACTTGACCAAATCGCAGAAGGTGAAGCGACTTGGACACAAGTGCTCGATCGCTTCTTTAAAGATTTCTCCTCTGAACTTGAAAAAGCGGAGTTGGATTCTGACCAAGGCGGTATGGAGCAAAACCACATCGTTGAAACAGACATTGAGTGTCCAACGTGTTCAAGACCTATGGGTATTAGAACGGCATCAACAGGGGTATTCCTAGGCTGTTCTGGTTACGCATTGCCACCAAAAGAACGTTGTAAAACAACCATTAACCTTGGTGACGAAGACGGTATTATTAACGTCTTAGAAGACGATCCTGAAACAGCCGCACTGCGTGCTAAACGTCGTTGTCCAATTTGTGAAACGGCAATGGACGCGTACTTAATTGACGATAAGCGCAAGCTACACGTGTGTGGTAATAACCCTAACTGTGAAGGCTATACCGTAGAGTATGGTGAATTCAAAGTGAAAGGGTACGACGGTCCTGTTGTTGAGTGTGACAAGTGTGGCGCTGACATGGTGTTGAAAAACGGCCGTTTCGGTAAATACATGGATTGCACCAGCGAAACGTGTAAGAACACGCGTAAGATTTTGCGTAACGGCGAAGTTGCGCCACCAAAAGAAGATCCAGTGCATTTGCCTGAGCTACCTTGTACACAGTCTGATGCGTACTTTGTATTGCGTGACGGTGCTTCTGGTCTATTTATGGCAGCCAGTAACTTCCCTAAATCTCGTGAAACACGAGCGCCATTAGTTGAAGAGCTAGCGCGTTTTAAAGAGCGCCTGTCTCCTAAGTTCCAATACTTAGCGGATGCACCAACAGAAGATCCTGATGGTCGCCCAACGGTAGTTCGCTTTAGTCGTAAGAGTAAAGAAAACTATATCCGTTCTGAAATCGATGGTAAGCCTTCTGGTTGGACAGGTTTATTTATTGACGGTAAGTGGGAAATCACTGACAAACGTAAAAAGCCGAAAGCAAAAAGCGAATAGCGTTTTCAATTAGATAGATGCAGAACCAAGGTGTTGAAAGATACCTTGGTTCTTTTTTTTGCGCAAAATTTGCACAGTCAGTGCATTTAAAATTGAGCTAAACGTTTGCGTTGTTTTACTGTGTTGAAGGTCACATTTCTAGGGTCTACAATTTAAAAATCTACTTTCTAATACAGAATTTAAATGAAATTTCCCGGCCAACGTAAGTCTAAACACTATTTTCCTGTCAACACGCTTGATCCTTTAGTCCCGAAAACCCACGCCAAAAGCAGTGTTAATTGCACTCATGTGGTGGGGATTGATCAAACTCTAGTGGACATCGAAGCTAAAATTTCTGATGACTTCATTGAAAAGTTTAATTTAAGTAAAGGTCATTCATTAGTTGTCAGCGATGAGGTGGCGGAAGCCCTGTATTCTGAATTGAAACAGCAACAGTTGATCACCAACGAATACGCAGGTGGCACCATAGGTAATACGCTACACAACTATTCGGTATTAGCGGATGATAAATCGATTTTATTGGGCGTGATGAGCTCTGACATTAAAATTGGTAGCTACGGATTCCGTTATCTTTGTGATACATCGTGCCGAATGGATCTTAACCATTTACAAGGGGTGGAAGGCGCGATTGGACGTTGCTTTACCCTGATCTCTGAAAACGGCGAGCGTACTTTTGCCATCAGTGAAGGGCAGATGAACCAGCTGCAGGCTAAAAGTATCCCAGAAGAGGTCTTTTCCGACGCGGCTGCATTAGTGTTAACCTCTTACCTTGTACGTTGTAAAGAGGGCGACCCTATGCCTGAGGCAACGATGAAGGCGGTAGAGTATGCCAAGAAGCACAAGGTGCCGGTAGTGCTGACCTTAGGCACTAAGTTTGTTATTCAAGATGATCCACAGTTTTGGGTGGATTTTATTGCAGAGCACGTTTCTGTAGTGGCAATGAATGAAGAAGAAGCTGAAGCGTTAACTGGGCTTAGCGATCCATTACTGGCGGCAGATAAAGTCTTAGATTGGGCGGATTTGGTGCTGTGCACAGCAGGCCCTATTGGGCTGTTTATGGCCGGTTATACCGAAGAGTCGGCTAAGCGTGAAACGTCTTTACCTTTGCTTCCGGGTACGATTGCTGAGTTTAATCGTTATGAGTTTAGCCGTCCGGCATTAAAGTCGGAATGCGCCGAACCTTTTAAAGTTTATTCGCATATCTCACCGTATATGGGCGGTCCGGAGAAGATCAAAAATACCAATGGGGCAGGGGATGCGGCTTTATCGGCACTGCTACATGATTTATCAGCCAACCGATTCCATAAGTCGAATATTCCTAATTCTAGTAAACACGTAAATGAATATTTAACTTACTCTTCCTTCTCACAAGTGTGTAAATATGCAAATAGAGTGAGTTATGAAGTATTAACTCAACACTCTCCACGCTTATCTAGAGGCTTGCCAGAAAGAGAAGATAGCCTAGAAGAAGTATATTGGGAAAGATAGATGTAATGACCTTTTATTTATTATGGTTATTGCGATAACAGTAGCGTTATTTAAGTAACACAATAAATGTTATAACATAACTTTTGTTGTGTGCTAGATAAAAGTATATCTAGATTTAGCGTACGCTGTCATTATTCTGTAATAAATCGTAGGCAATAAAAAAGCTCCTTAATAAGGAGCTTTTTTGCATCGAACGATAAATCTTATCAGCAATAATTATTATGCTTTGATTAAGAACTCGTCTAGAGATTTACCGTTATCAAGTTCAGTTTGAATCGCAGATGGAGTACGGCCTTGGCCTGTCCATGTTTTTTGCTCGCCAGCTTCGTTGATGTATTCGTATTTAGCTGGGCGCGGTGCACGCTTCGCTTTAGCTTTATTTGATTTAGATGAGTTATCACCTGCAACTACTGCTACTAGGTCTTCGATATCGATACCTTCGCTAATTAGTTGCTGTGCGTATTCAGCCAGTTTTCTTTCTTTTTCTTCACGTGCTGCGCGTTCTTCAGCTTCATTATCACGACGTTCTTCAACAACCGTGGTTAATTTATCAAGAGCTTCTTCTAGTTGCTCTAGTGTTAGCTCACGAGAGAAAGCGCGAAGGCTACGGATATTAAGGAGTGTTTTTGTAATTTCAGACATATTTGGGTCCCATCAGATTAATATCATCAACTAAAGTTGACATAGTAACGTGCACCGGTGTGCTACACAATAATTCGATTATATAAGAGCTTTGCTCAGAGTTAAATATAAAATAAATAAATTTTCACAATTAATAAAGTTAATTCGAAAATTATATTCACTATTTAAATGGAATTTATAAAGTATTACTTATATTAAATAATTCAAATTGTAACCATTTCTGCATATAGAAAGGCAAATATCAGCATCAATAAGCCTAAGGTGAGTCCTTGTAACTATCTGATATTTAGATGTAAATGGAGTTTGTAGGTCGGTGCTGTCTAGAATGATTCACCTTCATTATGGGTTAGGCTAACCGCCTATTAAGACAGAGGATTTGTCTTTCTATTGCTTTTCTATTTTTTGTTAGTAAAATGCTCCGCTCTTAGGACACCTAGTGGCATATTGAATTGTTGCAAAGTGTTTTCTAGGATTGAGGCGCAGTTATTATCAGTAGATAACAATAGGGTGATTCCGTTGTAATTGTTAACGAAAGGACTAACTGCCGAAATGAATGATTTAATCAGGATCATTTGTTGGGGTTATTTTCGAAAGAAGTAACACTGCCATAGTCTATTGTGTTGTTAAACTATGGAGCGCTATTGTGGGAATCTACCCTTGAGTAGATTGCTTATTCAACATCAAGTCGAATACTTCGCTGCAGTAGATCTCTTACCAATTATATAAAATAAGAAGATCATGAATTTATTGGATTTTGCATCATCTCCTATCTCTTTGGTGCCACCTTTATTGGCATTAGGGTTAGCTATTATTACCCGTCGTGTACTCCTTTCTTTAGGCACGGGTATCGTTCTGGGCGGTTTCCTTTTAGCTGATTACTCTTTCACTGGAGCATCAACTTACATTTTTAATACCGTTTATAGCGTATTTATCGAAGACGGCAGTATTAACTCATGGAATATGAGTATTGTCGGATTCTTATTATTGCTGGGCATGATTACCGCCTTATTGACTCTTTCCGGTGGCACTAGAGCGTTTGCGCAGTGGGCACAAGTTAAAGTAAAAAGTAAGCGTGGCTCTAAATTATTAGCGGCTTTTCTTGGGGTATTTATCTTTATTGATGACTACTTTAATAGTTTAGCAGTAGGGGCTGTGGCTCGTCCTGTGACTGACCGTTTTTATGTTTCCCGCGCTAAACTTGCCTATATTTTAGATTCTACCGCGGCACCTATGTGTGTGTTAATGCCTGCCTCTAGTTGGGGCGCATATATTATGACCATCATTGGCGGTATATTAGTGAGTCATAATATGACGGAATATTCGGCCTTTGGTGCTTACGTTCGTCTTATTCCAATGAACTTCTACGCGGTATTTGCCTTATTAATGGTATTTGCGGTGGCGTGGTTCAAAATTGATGTCGGCGCAATGCGTCATCACGAAATAAAAGCCTCCCAAGGTCGTGGTTTTGATGTAGAGGATGATAATTCATCTGCTGCGGATGACGAATTGGATATTGAGCAAAGTTCGAAAGGCTCTGTGGCTGATCTTATTTTACCTATCGTCACTTTAACGGTCGCAACTATCGTTGCCATGATGTACACAGGTGGCGTTGCACTGTCTGATAGTGGGCAGTCATTTACCGTATTAGGTGCTTTCGAAAATACCGATGTAGGCAGTTCACTTATTTACGGCGGTATTGTTGGTTTTGTAGTGGCGTTAATTACCGTGTTAAGACAGCGTCTTCCTGCCGCCGACATTGGTCGCACATTATGGATTGGTATTAAATCCATGTTTGGCGCAATTTTGATTCTTATTTTCGCATGGTCGATTGGTAGTGTTATTGGAGACATGAAAACAGGCTCTTATTTATCTTCGCTCGCTCAACAAGCCAATATTAATGCAGCCTTCCTACCTGTAATCTTATTTTTACTGGCAGGCGTAATGGCATTTTCAACCGGCACCTCATGGGGCACTTTTGGTATTATGTTACCAATCGCCGGTGATATGGCAGGGGCGACAGATTTAGGGCTGATGCTACCTATGCTTGGCGCTGTATTAGCAGGCTCAGTATTTGGCGATCATTGTTCTCCTATTTCTGATACCACAATCTTGTCATCAACTGGCGCACGTTGTAATCATATTGACCATGTATCGACGCAGTTACCTTATGCTTTGTCGGTAGCTCTGATCTCTTGTATCGGCTTTATTACGCTAGGGATGACTGAGTCAATTATCATTTCGTTTGCTGTGGCAAGTGTTGCGTTTGTTACTGTATGTTTTGGGCTTTCAATCTTGTCACGCTCTAAACTCACTTTTGGTAAAGCGTAAGCTCGTCGATTAAATGAGTGGATATTTTAAAGGGAGCCTGGCTCCCTTTTTTGCGTTTTAGAGTTGTGTATAAAGCTGAAATGGGGGATATATCCACGCAAGGCACTTCGCCTTCACAGTTTCGGCTTTGTTTTAGTTGTGATTAAAATGCGGTTATTCATCGGCAATCAGGCAACAAAATGGTGATAACAACCCCTCTTTGTGCAATAACATTTACCCGCTTGCATTAGAGGACGAATAAATTTCCAAATAAAACAATTTTTTCATAATTTAACTGTTGCAAAGTTTATTCGGCTTGGTTAGTGTGTTTGTACACCAATTGAAAAGAAAGCCTTAAATTATGCGCACATTAGATATGAACCATCATCATCACCATCACCTACCTTAATCTTTCGGGTGAGTTGCGCGTACCCGGGAGATACAGCTCTCGGTGGTTAAATCAAGCATTATAGATTTAAACCCTTGGGAGCTTAGCCCCAAGGGTTTTTTTCATTTTATCGATTATTAATTTTAAGCATCAGTACAGGGAATTTGCCATGCAAACACAACGTCTAAGAATCGCCATTCAGAAGAAAGGCCGACTAAGCAAAGAATGTCAGGAATTACTGAAGAAGAGTGGTGTTAAGTTTAATATCATGGGCGAGCGTCTGGTTGCTCATTCTTTAAATACTCCAATCGACTTGTTGTTAGTTCGTGACGATGATATCCCTGGTCTTATCATGGATGGTGTGGTTGATTTAGGCTTTATCGGTGAGAATGAACTAGAAGAAGTTCGTCTGGATCGTAAAGCAAAAGGCCAGCCATACGGATTCAAATCGTTACGTCGTTTAGACTTTGGTACTTGCCGTCTTTCTATTGCGGTAGACAAAGAGCTGAACTATGCAGGCCCGCAAGATTTAGCCGGCAAACGCATTGCCACAAGCTACCCGCACTTATTAAAAGCCTACATGGACGAGCAGGGCATCGACTTTAGCACTTGTATGCTAACCGGCTCTGTAGAAGTGGCTCCGCGCGCAGGTTTAGCCGATGGTATCGCCGATCTTGTTTCTACTGGTGCAACACTGGAAGCCAATGGCCTTAAAGAAGCCGAAGTGATCTTCCGCTCAAAAGCGACACTGATTCAACGCGATGGTGAGTTTGACCAAGATAAACTTGACCTTATCGACAAGCTACTTACTCGCATGCAAGGCGTTCAGCAAGCTAAAGAATCAAAATACATTATGCTGCACGCACCGCTTGACCGTTTGGAAGAGGTCACCGCTCTACTGCCTGGCGCAGAAGACCCAACCGTATTGCCTCTTTCAACTGATAAAACGAAAGCTGCTATCCACTTGGTAAGCTCAGAAAATCTGTTCTGGGAAACCATGGAACAGCTAAAAGAACTGGGTGCAAGTTCAATCCTTGTGTTACCTATTGAGAAAATGATGGAGTAAGTGATGAGAACCGTTACCTGGGAATCACTAAGCGCAGAACAGCAAAACGCTGTACTGCAACGCCCTGCAATCACTGAGGGTGCAAATATCACAGCCGCAGTTACAGCGGTTGTTGAGAGCGTAAAAACAGAAGGCGATAAAGCGCTACTGGATCTTACTGAAAAATTTGATGGCGTTCGTCCTGAGAGTATTCGCGTAAGCAATGAAGAAATTGATGCAGCTGCAGCGCGTCTGCCTGAGAAAATGAAAGCGGCGCTTAATCAAGCGTACAAAAACATTGGCGCATTCCACCAAGCGCAAAAACTGCCACCTTTGACAGTAGAAACTCAGCCGGGCGTAGTGTGTGAGCTTGTCACTCGCGCTATCAACACCGTGGGCTTATACATCCCTGGCGGAAGTGCACCATTGCCTTCAACAGTGCTAATGCTAGGTGTGCCGGCGCAAATTGCGGGTTGTAATAAAGTGGTGTTGTGTTCACCACCGCCAATTGCAGATGAAATCTTGTATGTGGCTAAACTGTGTAACATCGATGAGGTGTACAACTTAGGCGGCGGTCAAGCGATTGCGGCAATGGCGTACGGAACAGAAACTGTGGTTAAAGTGGATAAAATCTTTGGCCCAGGCAATGCCTACGTAACTGAAGCTAAACGCCAAGTAAGCAATGACTTCCGTGGCGCGGGCATTGATATGCCAGCAGGACCATCAGAAGTTATGGTGATTGCCGATGAAACCGCCGATGCTGATTTTGTTGCCGCGGATTTACTTAGCCAAGCAGAGCACGGCCCAGACTCTCAATCGATTTTAGTTACTACCTCAGTGCTATTAGCAGACAAAGTCACCGATGCAATACAGCGTCAACTGGCTGAGCTTTCTCGTAAAGAGATTGCCGAACAAGCCTTAGCATCAAGTTTAATTATCATCGCAGAATCATTGACTCAAGCGGTAGCGATTTCCAACTTCTACGGCCCTGAGCACTTGATCGTGCAAACGCGAAACCCAAGAGAGCTATTGCCACTTTTGGATAACGCAGGTTCCATTTTCTTAGGTGACTGGTCTCCAGAATCCGCCGGTGATTATGCGTCAGGGACTAACCACGTATTACCGACTTATGGCCACACTCGCACCTACTCAAGCTTAGGCCTTGCTGATTTTAGCAAACGTATGACAGTACAAGAGCTGACTCAAAATGGCCTTAAAACGCTAGCGCCAACGGTTGTGACTATGGCGGAAGCTGAAGGTCTTGATGCGCACAAACGTGCGGTCACCATTCGCGTGGAAAAACTGTTAGCCGCAAAGTAGGAAAGAAGTAGACATGGAAAAGTTAGCTCGTAAACAGGTTCAGGCTTTAACCCCTTACTTATCTGCACGCCGCATTGGTGGCTCAGGTGATGTATGGCTAAACGCCAATGAATCACCTTTTGATAATACCTATACATTAGAAGCATCCAGTCTAAACCGTTATAGCGATTGTCAGCCACCACAGCTTATCAATGCTTACGCGGCCTATGCGGGTGTTGCTCCAGAGCAGGTGTTAACCTCGCGCGGCGCAGACGAAGGCATTGAACTTCTGGTACGTGCCTTTTGTGAGCCGGGTGAAGATGCTATCGTGTATTGCCCGCCAACCTATGGCATGTATGCAATTAGTGCAGAAACTATCGGTGTGGAGCGCAAAGTCGTTCCATTGACCGATGAGTGGCAATTGGATTTACCCGCCATTGAACGTAGCCTAGACAAGGTCAAGTTGGTGTTTGTTTGTTCTCCAAACAACCCAACGGGGAATTTAATCAACCGTGATGACATCATCGCGCTACTTGAGATGACTCAAGATAAAGCGATTGTAGTCATGGACGAAGCTTATATCGACTTCTGCCCAGAAGCTTCTACGGTTGATTTGCTAAAAGATTACCCGCATCTTGCTATTTTGCGCACTATGTCAAAAGCATTTGCACTGGCAGGGCTTCGCTGTGGTTTTACCTTAGCCAACGAAGCATTAATTAACGTACTGCTAAAAGTGATTGCGCCTTATCCAGTGCCAGTACCAGTGGCCGATATTGCGTGTTTGGCACTGTCCAAAGAAGGCCTTGAGCGAGCGACTTCCCAAATTGCTACTTTGAATGAAAACCGTGCATATTTGGCAACTGAGCTAAATAAAATAGCGAATGTGACTGTCTATTCAGGCTTTGGTAACTACCTATTAATCCGCTTCCCAGACGGCGATGCTTTGTTTAAAGCCGCTTGGGATGCAGGCATAATTTTACGTAATTCACCTATTCAAGATTGCGTTCGCATTAGCATTGGTAGCCGTGAAGAGTGCAACAAAACATTAGAGTTTATTAAGACCCAATTGGCTCAATTTGCCGCGTAGGACGCCGCATTAAAATAATAAGGAAGAACAATGAGCACACCGCAAAAGATTTTATTTATCGACCGTGATGGCACGTTAATTGTCGAACCACCTGTCGATTTCCAAGTAGACCGTTTAGACAAATTGCAGTTTGAACCTTTGGTTATCCCAAGTTTGTTATCACTGCAAGATGCAGGCTACCGCCTAGTAATGGTGACTAACCAAGATGGTTTAGGTACTGACAGTTATCCGCAAGCAGACTTCGACGCTCCCCATGATTTGATGATGCATATTTTTGAATCACAAGGCGTGCGTTTTGACGAGGTACTGATTTGTCCTCACTTTAACGAAGACAACTGTACTTGCCGCAAACCTAAACTGGGGTTGGTGAAAGAGTACTTGCAACAAGGCAAAGTGGATTTTAAAACCTCAGCAGTGATTGGTGATCGTGAAACGGATCTGCAATTAGCCGAAAATATGGCGATCAAAGGTATTCAGTACAATCCACAAACCATGAACTGGCCTGAGATTGTTAAGTCACTGACCACCAATCCTCGCGTTTCAGAAGTGGTTCGCACCACCAAAGAAACCGACATTCGTGTTGCGGTGAATTTAGATGAGATTGGCGGAAATAAAATCGAAACGGGTTTGGGCTTTTTTGACCATATGCTAGATCAAATTGCCACTCACGGCGGCTTCCAATTACAACTGAGCGTTGATGGCGACTTGCACATTGATGATCACCACACGGTTGAAGATACGGCGCTGGCGTTAGGTCAAGCTATCAAAGAAGCATTGGGTGACAAGCGCGGTATTGGTCGCTTCGGCTTTACCTTGCCAATGGATGAGTGTTTAGCGCAGTGCAGTTTAGATCTTTCAGGTCGTGCTTATTTAAAATTTGATGCCAAATTTAGCCGCGATGAAGTTGGCGGATTCTCTACCGAAATGGCAGGGCACTTCTTCCGCTCTCTAGCGGATGGTATGGCGTGCACACTGCATCTTTCGTCAGTAGGCGAAAATGATCACCACATTATTGAGAGCCTATTTAAAGCGTTTGGCCGCACATTGCGCCAAGCGATTAAGGTAGAAGGCACTGAGCTACCAAGTAGCAAGGGAATGTTGTAAGGAGTTGGCGTGGAAAATCAATCACAAACCGCAGTTATCATAGACACGGGATGTGCAAACGTCTCGTCGGTACGCTTTGCTATCGAACGTCTAGGGTATGATGTCACAGTATCAAAAGATCCTGCCATTGTATTAGCCGCAGATAAGCTATTTTTGCCGGGCGTTGGCACAGCCAGTGAAGCGATGCGTAATTTGCAAGAGCGCAACCTGATAGAACTGGTTAAGCAGGTTGAAAAGCCTATGCTTGGCATTTGTTTAGGCATGCAGTTGTTAGGTAAGTTGTCAGAAGAGAAAGGACAAAAAGCGGATGAAATTGTCCCTTGTCTTGGCTTATGTGACGGCGAAGTTCGCAAATTAGACAGTAAAGAAAACCCACTACCACATATGGGTTGGAACACCGTCTCTGCCAAAGAGGGACACCCTCTATTTAAAGGCATTGAGTCAGGCGAATACTTCTACTTTGTGCACAGTTTTGCTATGCCAGAAGGGGATTACACCATCGCCAGTTGTGACTACGGCAGCCGTTTTAGTGCTGCGGTGCAAAGTGGCAACTACTATGGGGTACAATTTCACCCAGAGCGTTCTTCCAAAGCAGGCTCGCAACTGATTAAAAACTTTTTAGAGCTGTAATGCTCGAACTATAACGACTTTAGGGATTTGAAGTGATTATTCCAGCATTAGATTTAATTGAAGGTCAGGTGGTTAGACTGTATCAAGGCGATTACGGTCAGGTAACTGAATACAAGGTAAACCCGGCTGAGCAATTTAATTTGTACCATCAGGCAGGTGCCAATTGGTTGCACCTAGTGGATTTAACCGGCGCTAAAGACACTAACGCACGTCAACTAGACTTGATTGCCAAACTGCTAAAAAGCACGCCAGCTAACATTCAAATTGGCGGCGGCGTACGTTCAGAGCAAGACGTTATTGATCTGCTCGATGCAGGCGCTGAGCGAGTAGTTGTGGGTTCTACAGCCGTAAAACAACCAGAGCTTGTCAAAGCGTGGATGGAAAAATACGGCCCAGAACACATCGTACTGGCGCTTGATGTCAATATTGATGAAGCAGGTACGCGCAAGGTTGCTGTATCCGGTTGGCAAGAAGATTCGGGCGTGACCATTGAAGCCTTGATTGAAGACTTTTTAACCGTAGGCTTAAAGCACGTATTGTGTACCGATATTTCAAAAGACGGCACACTGACAGGCTCAAACGTCGACTTATACGTAGATCTTTGTAAGCTCTACCCACAAGTACACTTTCAATCATCCGGTGGCATCGGCAGTTTAGATGACATCCGCGCCCTGAAAAACACAGGCGTACGCGGCGTGATTGTAGGCCGAGCGTTACTTGATGGTAAGTTTACTGCCGAAGAGGCGTTTGCCAGTTGGGAAAGCGCAGAGTAACTCGCTTTTAGCTTACTAGCCTAATTATTGAAACCACTTAGCTTTATCAGTTAGGTGGTTTTTTGTTTTGTGGGTAAGGACAAAGACAAGAGCGAGAATAAGGATAAGAAGAAGTAGGTTGTCGTTTTTGTTCAATCTTGTGCTGCGTTTTTTATTTAGGATTAAGCCAACTTAGCGAAAGGTCACTCACATTGAGCGTACTGCGCGTAATTTTTAGATATGGCTTATACGATGTTAAATATAGTAAAAATAGACACCATTGACGCTCTGCATTCCTTAAAAGCGGAGTACTTTGCGCAAACTCACGCCCCTCTTGATGGCATGTGGCACTTTGGCTTTGTGCCAATGTCGCAGCACTACGCTTTTTATGAAAACGATGTGCTGGTGGGCTTTTGCTGTGTAAATAGCGATGGCTATTTATTGCAATATTTTCTCTCTCCACAGGCGAGTACATCAGCTTCGGATTTGTTTACCTTAATTGCGCAGCAAGACAGCAAAGTGATTGGAGATGTCAGTGGTGCGTTTGTCAGCACGTGCGATCCTAGCTTCCTCTCTTTGTCTTTAGATAATGCGGCTTCTAGTTCGGTCAATACGTTGCTGTACTGCGGCGTAAAGCAAGGCGTGAATGAAGAGGCAGGTATTGACCTGACATTAGCCACTGATGATCACTTGAGCCTGTATGTCGATTTTGCCGCGCAAGCGATTGGCGCGCCAAAAGAGTGGCTCACTGGTTATTACGGTAACTTGATTGCAAGACAAGAGCTATTTGGTTATTGGCAAGACGGTGAGTTAGTGGCAACAGGAGAGCGTCGCAAGTTTGATGAATTTCAGACTCAATATGCTGATTTGGGTATGATCGTTTCCGCGCAGCACAGAGGACAAGGAATTGCCACTAAGGTAATTAAGGCTTTAATTGCCAATGCTGTAGCGGAGCAGTTAATACCGATGTGCTCTACCGAAAAAACAAATATCGGCGCACAACGCGCGATTGAAAAAGCAGGCTTAGTGAGCAAGCACCGCTTGCTACAAGTGCAGTTTGAAACGCTGTAATTAGCTTGTATGTCATGATGCTTATTTAACGTAATAGGCATCATGGCTTGTTAATCTGCTACTATCAGCGTAATTGGCTTTTTCACAGTCTCGAGATAAAGGAACCCATGCTTCATTGGATAATCCCTGCCACCGATACATGCAGTGAGCTTGTAGAGCGTTATTGGTTTATAGAAAAAACCATAGATACTGACAGTAGCTTTCCTAAATTAAACCCTGATCCTTGCGCGCATTTGATTATCACGCCTAACTCGTATTCGTATAGCAGTGATGAAGGCGCTATCTCTGGTCAAGGGAGTCACTTTTTGTGCGCTCATCAAAGTACGTTCGAGCTTGATCATTGCAAAGCATTTACTCATTTAGGAGTTAAGTTTCGCACTGGCGCGCCATATGCACTTTCTGAAAACAATGAACATTTCACCGCACTTGACCAAGTCATCGAACTTTCAGTGAATGATTTGTTGTCTATTAGCGATGAAGAACAAAGACAAATGTATGCGCTGGCAAGAAGTGATAAAACACAATGTGTTGCGATGTTAGAGCGCTACTTACAGCCGTGGCTGGCACGCTCGCAAAGCGATCAGCACAGTAAACTGGTAAGCAAAGTCTGTGATGAGCTGCAACATGTCTCTATCTCGGAACTCGCCAGTCAATTATTTTGCTCACAGCGCACCATTGAGCGCAGTTTTAGACGGGTCACAGGGCTGACATTAAAACAATATCAGGCGATGACTAAACTGGAGCTGATGTTAGAACATCTTCATCAGAAATCACCCGCCGACATTGATTGGGTCGATATCGCGTTTGAATTTGGCTTTAGCGATCAGCCACATTTAATCCGCTATCTAAAAAACCAAATTGGCACTACGCCAAAGAAATACGCTGCGAATAGAGGCTTTACTATCGATATTTATGGCGCGGTAAGCTCCCATGAATGACGGCAAGTGATTAAACGAGCAGACTCGATTAATCACTTAACAGCACTTGCTGCATGCTCGCTAGGCTTTGTTCAAAGTAAGGATTGTAAGTAAGGCGGGCGTGTATTTTACCTTCCTCTACATAGCCATAAGACGAATACCACACAGTCGCGCCATCTAGGCATTGCACCTCTAGCTCCGTCCCTTGTCCATTATTACACAGCCGATTTTTGCCATTCACGCCATATTCTGGATTACTCGGTGAAAACAAGCCTGCCATATGCGATCCCTCGCTAATGCGCTGTTCGGGTAAGTTCATGTTGTAGGCGGTGGTACGTGCTTTGAGGGGAGGATTACTGCCTAGCCAAATTAACTGTGAATTGGGGTTATCAAAACGGTTCGCAAATTGTTCCACAGCAAAGTATTTATCCACAACCGTGTCGCCTTCACTGATTAACATAAATACAGGTTTCGAGTATTTAGGAGTAGATTTTAGTGCCTGTTGCACGCGCTGAGTTGTCTCATAATAGCTAGCGGCTGCCGTCATCGGCAATGAATCGTAACGCAGATAATTGGTCTCAGGATCTTGGTCAGCCCACTCAATTACATATTGTGCGTACTTAGCCATAGGTAGCAGATCTGAACTGCCGTTAAAGGCAGGAGAGTACAAAATTAATCCCTTGATGGCGCTGTCTGTTAACGCATAGCGAGTGACGATATTTGCCCCTGTAGAATAACCGCCAAGCCAAACATTGTCTGACTCTTGTTGAAGCAAGGCGATTTGATGCCCCACGCTTTGTTGCCATATATCCGCCGATACCAGTTTAAGATCGCCCACTTTAGAGCCATGCCCTGGAAGTAGCACAGTCCTAACTAAATACCCTTTGCCACTTAATCGCTGCGCAATATCAGAAAAAGAGTAGGGCGAATCACCTAAACCGTGCACCAAAAGGATAGCCTCACCATTGGGTTTGCTAGGGCGATATTCTTGCGGTGAGTTCAAGGCAATTTCTCTGTCTATGTCATCGGTAATAAAATTTCGTTCAAGCTTCATCCATTGTTGAGTCTCTAATACATACTGTTCAAAGCTGGCTTGTTGGTAGGGGCTCAATGTGTCAGCACTTTGATAGTGGTAAGGCACATCGTTGTTAGAGCCACAGGCTGTGACTGAGGTGATAATAACAGGTATTAGAAAGGTGGGTATTTTACTCATGGAATTGGTTTATGCCTGCGGTGTTAACGGACTGAACGTTATATAGTACTTTCTCTGCACTCATATGCAATCAATCTGCCATAAAGTACGTTGTACCTTTCATTTAGGCTAAATAGGCCTTCATTATTTTTAACTAGAACGATACGAGTAAATACAAATAGGCATCTTTTACAGAGTATCTCGCCTAGATTAGCCCCTGCTTGAACGCTACAGTATTCACATACTGTTAATGGCATTACCATTGTGAAAACGTTCATTTTATCTATAGGGGTTAGTATGGTTCTTGCGACATCATCATTTGCGAACAACATCGGTTCAGATTTAACCCAAACTCAAAATACCGTTCAAGATGCTGAGGGTAACATTTACCGCACCGTTAAAATTGGCGATCAAGAGTGGTTGGCAGAGAACCTAAGAAGCACTCAATTTCAAGACGGTTCAGCTGTGAATACAGGGTTTATTCCAAAAGATGATCAAGCCAACCTAGCTAAATATGGCCGCTTATACAGTTGGCATGATGTGACGGACGCTCGCAAGTTATGCCCTAAAGGTTGGCGTGTCGCCACTGATGATGACTGGAAAGTATTAGAACGCGCTATGGGTATGCCAGAAGAGCAACTTGACCAACAAGGCTGGCGCGGCGCAAAGCAACATATAGGCTTGCAGTTAAAAGAAGCTCAGTCTCAAGGCGTATTTAATAAGTTTGCCCCGTCCTTGGTCAATAAACGTCATTTCTCAGCTCGTCCAGCGGGGGTAAAGTTACACGGGTTTTATATCACTCAAGGTGTCTATACTGAGTTTTGGACCGCAAGCAGCACCACAGACAAGCAAGGCATCATACGTACCCTTGCATACTCTTGGTGGAATACACACAAAAGTGAAATTCGCCGTGCAACAAGCTCAAAGGACTATATGTTTTCGGTTCGCTGTGTGAGAGTTGATTTGAACACGCCTAATTAACTAGGCGTATCTATACCTAGCCCCTAAATATCAGCCTCTAATACATCAACTCTTTCGCCTTCTTACTATCAAACTCAGCCAAGAACTTCTTAGCCAATCTGCGCATAGACGGTATTTTCAAAATTTGTTCTAGGACGGTGACGGCGTAGATCCAAAAGATGGATGCTTTTAATACTAAGACGACAAACGCAAACAGGGGCAGGGCAATGACCCAACGGGTAACAAAATTGATGTTAAAGACAGCGGTGGTTTTGCCTAATGCGCGTAACACCTGTCCGTGTACGGTTACGTAGCCTTGAATCAGTGGCATTAGGATGTACAGTGGCGCGATGCTTTTTAGGGCGTCATAGGTAACTTGTGAATGTCCGGGGTAAATCTTTTCCACCACTAAGCTTAATATAAACGAGGCACAGGCAATGATCATTGAGACGCCAACGGTGACGCGAATGCTGAGTGCAACGTCTGAATCTAAGGTCTCTAAGTTGTTAGACCCGATGGCTTGGGAGATAGTAATGGCAGAGGATACTGCCCAAGCGACAACAAATTGCGCTAAAGCGGTAAGCCAAGGTGTGATCATGACTACTGCGGCATACGATTCTGTGGGCAGTTGTGCGTATAACGCGTTATAGAGCGCCATCCCCATCGTCAGCACCACCATGTTGGCGGCAATAGGGAATATCTCTTTAAAGTGCAGAACGACATTGCTGCGTATGCCTTGCACTGCTTGTGCAAGCGAAAGGTGCGCTGTTTTTTGATATTTAAGGCACAGCAAAAGAAACAGCATTCGTAGCCCAAGCGCAACGACCGATCCAAGAGCGGCACCTGCAATGCCGATACCGGAAAAACTGCCAATGCCGTGAATAAGGTAGTAAGACGCAACGGCGTTAATTGGCATGGTGAAAAGGTAACTGATAAGGGGCATTTTGGTTTTGCCCATTGCATTAAAGAGCGCAATCGATACCTGAGATACCCCCGTTAGCAGTAGAGTATATTTGATAATTGACAGATAAGCGTCGATATCATCATACAGATCCACGTTATGGCTCAGCAGTTTTATGATTGGCCATTTAAAGAGCGTAATTAAAAGGAAGAACACCAAAGCGAAAGAGAGGTTAATCATCATCCCAGATAAGAATGATTTTGAGATGAGCTCGTTCTTCCCTGAACCCACTGCGCGCGATAATACATTCTGTGAACCATTGGCCAGCGCGTTTTGCATCCCCAGCATTAACGCCACTATGGTACTGGCGATACCCATAGAAGCCAGCGCTCCTTCACCAAGGGGAGAAATCAGCAAGGTGTCTATCATCAACATGCCTTGCATCAACAGGGCGTTGATGGCAATAGGCCAAGCCATTTTGATGTTCTTTTTAATGTACTGATTATTTTTGCTGATCATGGATACTCTTTCTTACTAGTACAAAGCAGGTCGCTACCTAGCTTTGGCTATGCTGTTTTTATGGGCATTTGTTGAATAAATAGGGTAACGGTGTGGGAGCATGAAAAATTGACGCTCGCGGAGGTTAATCTTCGCCAGTATACGTTACCTAGGCTAAGCATAATTGTGAGCTCGCTTATGATTATCTGCAATAGGATTGGAACTGATATTCCATTTATAGGGTAGATAGTGATGATCAGCTTGCTTAAATGCTGCTATAGGTTGATGTTTCTTGGCTTTATCTACTCTTTATGCATTCCATTGAAAGCGTGCCAGCGTTACCTTTCGAGCGATGGAATAGGGATAAACTTTACTTTTTGTCTTTTTATGTATTCCAAAAATGTGTACATTGTCTTTATGAATTAACGATTTAGCCATGCATAAAAATTCGTGAATATTCAGCTTTCTTGATGGAAACACACACCTTTGTTGTGACTGACTTTTTCTCATGCTGATTTAGTATCGATTTTTGTAGGCTATGAAAATTTTAAATGGAGTTAACATATGTTATTTCAAAGACTTAATGGTGGCTTGTTAGATGTTAGCTAAGAGAATAATTCCTTGTTTGGATGTTCGTGATGGACAAGTCGTAAAGGGCGTTCAGTTCCGCAACCATGAAATCATTGGTGATATTGTTCCTCTAGCGCAGCGATATGCTGAAGAGGGTGCTGATGAATTGGTATTTTATGATATTACCGCCTCTAGCGATGGTCGTGTGGTCGATAAAAGCTGGGTTGCTCGCGTGGCCGAAGTTATCGATATTCCATTTTGCGTAGCAGGTGGCATTAAGTCAGCAGAAGACGCTTCACGCATTTTAGAATTTGGTGCTGATAAAGTATCAATTAACTCACCGGCATTGGCAAACCCTGAGCTGATTACCCATCTAGCCGATAAATTTGGCGTGCAATGTATCGTAGTGGGCATTGACTCCTTCTTTGATAAAGAGACAGGTAAATATCAGGTTTATCAGTTTACTGGTGATGAAGTGCGCACCAAAGCGACTCAGTGGGAAACCAAAGACTGGGTACAAGAAGTGCAGCGTCGCGGCGCAGGTGAAATCGTGCTTAACATGATGAACCAAGACGGCGTTCGTAACGGCTATGACATTACTCAATTAAATATGGTACGCGAAGTGTGTAACGTGCCTTTGATTGCCTCTGGCGGCGCAGGTGCGATGGAGCACTTTGCTGAAGCCTTTAATAAAACAAACGTAGATGGTGCATTGGCAGCATCTGTATTTCATAAACAGATCATCAATATTGGTGAACTGAAGCAGTACCTGAAAACCCAAGCAGTAGAGGTAAGAATATGAGTTTAACATTAAGTGAGTTAACAACGTTGGCTGAACGTATTGACTGGGATAAAGTTGATGGTTTAGTGCCGGCGATTGTTCAGGACTTTACCTCTAGCCAAGTATTGATGATGGGTTACATGAGCCCAGAGTCGCTGCAAAAAACGGGAGAAACAGGCCTTGTGACTTTCTTTTCTCGCACTAAGCAATGCTTATGGACCAAAGGTGAAACCTCTGGCAACGTATTGAAGCTTAAAAACATTTCATTAGATTGTGACAACGATACTTTGCTTGTAAAAGTGAAGCCAGTAGGGCCAACTTGCCACAAAGGCACTACAACTTGTTGGGATACTGATTCTCAAGAAGAGTCGCAAATGGTTTGGCTTCATCAACTTGAAACTCTATTGGGTGAGCGTAAACATGCCGATCCAGACTCTTCCTATACCGCTAGCTTGTATGCCCGTGGCACCAAGCGTATATCGCAGAAAGTGGGCGAAGAAGGCGTTGAAGTCGCGCTTGCGGCGACGTCGGGCGATAAGGCGGAATTAGTCTGTGAATCGGCTGATCTTATCTACCACTTGTTGGTACTGTTACAAGATCAAGGCTTGTCGCTCAATGACGTTGTGAACAAACTAAAAGAACGTCACAAATAAGTCTAGCCCCAAGTCCATCTAGGTCTAAGCTTATCTAGGTCTAAGCTCAGCGACAAAAAAACCATTTCCCAATCTGTGTTGGTGAAATGGTTTTTTATTGCCTAGACAACAGCAAATTTAAGCGCCGCAGCATTTCTTAAATTTCTTACCGCTACCACATGTGCAAGGATCGTTACGACCGACCATGGTCTTTTTTACCGCTAAAGGGTAGTCGTACATTTCGCCGTCAATGTAAAACCATTGCCCATCTTCTTTTACGAAACGTGATTTCTCAGTGAAACTGTACTGACGTTTATCTTCTGTGAAATAAGCATTAAAAGTCACAAAACCTTCGTTGTCGTTACTCCCTGCTTCACTGTTGACAACTTCAAGTTTTGACCAGTCACCCTGCACAGATTGCGCAATTGCATCCGCGTCACCGCCTGCATTACAGCTTGGATGGTAGGTTTGAATAACAAAATCAACCAAGTTTAATTCATGGGCACAATAGCGTGCGCGCATCAGTTGCTCTGGTATTAAGGCGTTTTTAGGGTTGAGATGAATAGGTTGACAGCAATCATGGTAAGGCTTATTGCTGTGACAGCGACACAAGGCGGTGGCAATAGAGTTCATAAATCAAAGTATTAAGTGACAAAGTGGCTTTGATTATAACACTGGTCGCGAGTTTTATTCTCTACAGCCTTAGCTTATAGAGAGATAAATTGATGTGAAGGCAAGTGGGGCATTTCATTCGCAGCATGGAGATTTGGCAGATCCATTACGTTGATAAAAGCCACGTTGTCATGCCGTAGATTTTTATAGATAGCGTGAAACTGTAAGGGATAATTGTCGTTGAGGATTTCTTTTTTTAGAATCGGTGGTTTAGATAAATAATAGCCTTGGAATAAATTAAAACCAGCATTAAGAGCTTGTTGATATTGAGATCTATGTTCTATTTTTTCCGCAACAAATTGAATATCGAGATCTCTATGTTGTTGTATAAATAGCTTTGCGTCTTCAATGGCATACAGTTTTATATCAAATTTAATAATTGAGATAAACGGCAGAATAGGCTCCCAATCTTCGGACGGAATAAAATCGTCCAGAGCAAGCGTATACCCTTGTTCTGCTATGTATTTAATGGAATCAAGCAGTTCAAGGCTTGGCTTGTCACCTTCTAACACTTCAATGACAAAGTTGCCTTTCGGCAAGCACAAAGGCAGTTTGGCAATAATACTTTGATGGGAAAAATTGATATAACCACAGATACCATCAAGTATCTGCTGAGATTTATCTAATAAAAGGTCAGTTAAAATCGAACGAGTGGCGTAATCTCCATCCACTTCAGGACAGGTATTGATGTGACTGTTTCGATACAGCAGTTCATAGGCAACAGGATCGCCACTGGTATTAAAAATTGGTTGTCTAGCTATATAAGAACTGTACACAAAAACATCTTCGATAATAAAATCTTACTTTAGATATTAAACCTAATATAAATAGAGTGAATAGTCTATATTAAAAAGTGTCGACTGCTTTGCAAATATATTGTCCATTTATAATGGACGATTATATAAACGTGTGCTTTCGGCAGTAATTTCAAGAATGGAAGCCTGCGTATACCAATCACCTAATACAATACGTTGCTTATTATCATCTAACTGATGAATATTAGGACGATGAGTGTGCCCGTGAATCATTAATTGTGCGCCATGACGTTGCATCGCGTCCGTAACGGCCTGTTGGTTGACGTCCATAATGTCATAAGACTTGGTTTTCTTTTCGTCATTGGCGTTGTTTTGCACTTTCTTAACCAACTTACGACGTAGGCGCAATGGAATATGGTTATACACCCATTGTAACCACTTCATATGTACCTTCTGACGAAACTTTTGATATTTAACATCGTCAGTGCAGAGGGTATCGCCGTGCAGTAGCACAGTAGGGGTTCCGTACAAATCAATTAAGGTTTCATCACCTAATAGGGTTGCACCACTTTTTTGCTGGAACAGTTTTCCCACCAAAAAGTCGCGGTTGCCTTGGGTGAAAAAGCATGGCGTGCCGGATTCGACTAATCTTCGTATTTCGCTAATCACAGTATGATTTAACGGAGAGTCATCATCATCTCCCACCCAAAACTCAAATAAGTCACCCAAAATATACAGAGCATCTGCACTAGGGGCATCTTCACGCATAAAGCGAATAAAAGCCTCTGTCATTTCAGCGTGCGAGGGAGTGAGGTGTAGATCAGAGATAAACAGTGTGCGCATGCGGCGTGAATTCCTTGTTGATAAAAAACCGCGCTAAATAGACTTAGCGCGGTTTAAAAGCATTACTCAGTAATAGTAGTACCAGTAATGATAACTTCTTCCAAAGGAACGTCTTGGTGCATACCCATGCTACCAGTGCTCACGCCTTTAATTTTGTTTACTACATCCATGCCTTCAGTCACTTTACCAAATACACAGTAACCCCAACCGTTCATGTCTTCTGATTTAAAATCCAAGAAGGTGTTGTTATTGATGTTGATAAAGAATTGAGAGCTCGCAGAATGTGGTTCCATCGTACGTGCCATTGCAATTGTGCCAACAGCGTTGCTAAGGCCATTGTTGGCTTCGTTCTGGATAGTTGCGCGAGTTTGTTTCTCACGTAAGCCAGAAGTCATGCCGCCGCCTTGGATCATAAAGCCATCGATAACACGGTGGAACAAAGTGTTGTCGTAGAAACCGTCTTTACAATACTGAACGAAGTTCTCAGCAGTAATAGGTGCAAGTTCGTGGTTCAGTTCTAGTGTAATATCACCGTGATTGGTGTGAAGGGTGATCATAAGAGCGTCCTTAACGTTTATTTAGTAGAGAAATCGAATCAAATTCTAACCAAACTCTCAGCACAATCAACTGCTAACCGAGTTTTATGTTACTTAAGGCGTTATGTGTTGGTATACTAACCACATTATCCCCACCAGAAGTTAAAGCTGAAGAAATGCTGAAGATATACAATACGCTGACGCGTCAAAAAGAAGAATTTAAACCCATCACTGCTGGAAAAGTAGGCATGTATGTGTGTGGCGTAACTATCTACGACTTATGCCATATTGGTCATGGACGTACATTTGTCTCTTTTGATGTTGTATCGCGTTACTTGAGATATCTTGGTTACGATCTGACTTTTGTACGCAATATCACCGATATTGACGATAAAATCATTAAGCGCGCAGCGGTAAACGGTGAGAGCTGTGAGTCTTTGACCGAGCGCTTGATCGCAGAAATGCACGCAGACTTCGATTCGCTAAACATGAAGCGCCCAGATGTTGAACCTCGCGCAACAGAATTTATCGACGAAATTATCGCTTTGGTTGAAAAGCTCATTGAACGTGGTTTTGCGTATGTGGCTAGCAATGGCGATGTGATGTTTGAAGTGAGCAAGTATGACGAATACGGCAAGCTTTCTAAACAAGATCTAGAGCAGCTTCAAGCGGGCGCACGTGTGAACATCGAAATGGCAAAACGCAGTCCTCTAGACTTTGTTTTGTGGAAAATGTCTAAGCCGGGTGAACCAACTTGGGAATCTCCATGGGGCGCAGGCCGTCCGGGCTGGCACATTGAATGTTCAGCAATGAACTCTTCTATTTTGGGCGATCACTTCGATATCCACGGTGGCGGTTCAGATTTGCAATTCCCTCACCATGAAAACGAAATCGCACAATCTTGCTGTGCGCACGGCACTCAGTATGTAAATACTTGGATGCACAGTGGCATGGTGATGGTTGATCAAGAGAAGATGTCTAAATCTTTGGGTAACTTCTTTACGATTCGTGATGTACTAGGTTACTACGACGCTGAGACAGTGCGTTACTTCTTAATGTCGGGTCACTACCGTAGCCAGTTGAACTACAGTGAAGAGAATCTTAACCAAGCACGCGCGTCATTAGAGCGTTTATACACTTCATTGCGTGGTCTTGACCTAAGCGCAACTCCTGCTGGTGGTGAAGAGTACGTGTCTCGCTTCTCAACCGCGATGAACGATGACTTTAATACGCCAGAAGCGTACGCAGTCTTGTTTGATATGGCTCGTGAAGTTAACCGCCTTAAAGGTGCCGAGATTGAGAAAGCCAGCCAGCTTGGCGCACTGATGCGTGAGCTTGCGGATGTGATTGGTATTCTACACCAAGAGCCAGAAGCCTTCTTACAAGGTGGACAAGCTGATGATGAAGTGGCAGAAATCGAAGCGTTAATTAAACTGCGTAACGACTCTCGCGCCTCTAAAGATTGGGCAAATGCTGATCTTGCGCGTGATAAGCTAAACGAGAAGGGCATTGTTCTAGAAGATGGTCCACAAGGAACAACTTGGCGTCGTAAATAATACTGACTTGCTTGGTATTAGTGACACTGCATAGACAGTGACAAACACTAACAATAGGGCTGATATTAAATCGGCCCTTTTTAATAAATCAAAAGAACAAGAAAGGCTTTTACGTGGCTCAAATGTACTTTTATTACTCGGCAATGAATGCGGGTAAATCCACCACATTGTTACAATCCTCTTTTAACTATCAAGAAAGAGGCATGACTCCTTTGATCTTTACCGCTGCCTTAGACAATCGCTACGGCAAGGGCAAAGTGACCTCTAGAATCGGCTTGCAAGCAGATGCGCACCTTTTTGATAAAGAGACCGATCTTTTCAAAGAGATGAGCGAGTTAAATGAACACACACAACACCACTGCGTATTGGTTGATGAGTGTCAGTTCTTATCAAAAGAGCAGGTTTACCAACTTACAGAAATCGTAGATAAGCTGAATATCCCAGTCTTGTGCTACGGTCTGCGCACCGACTTTCTCGGTGAATTGTTTGAAGGTAGCCGTCATCTATTAGCGTGGGCGGATAAATTGGTTGAGCTTAAAACCATTTGTCATTGTGGACGCAAAGCCAATATGGTGATTCGCACCGATGAAGAAGGTAATCCGATTGCCGAGGGCGATCAGGTGGCTATCGGTGGCAATGATAAATACGTGTCAGTGTGTCGCGTACACTATAAAGAAGCGTTAGGCCGATAAGACTTTGCTTTGTTAAACAGCCATAAAAAAGTAAAGCTCTCTAGATTAGAGAGCTTTACTTTTTTAAGAAAGAGTTTATTTAAAGAGCTTACTTATAAAGAGTTGTTTATATCGCGTTAGTCAAATTTAGCAGCAAACTGTTTGGCGGCATAAGCAACACGCTCTGCCGGCTTTGGATACTCTAACGGCACCCCAAGGTTCTCAATGTGCTGCAATCTTGGCAGCAGACCCGTGCCATTGGCTATTTGAATAGCAAGACCGGGACGGGCGTTAAGTTCCAGTACCATTGGACCTTCTTCACGATCAAGTACCATATCGGTACCCATATAACCCAGTCCAGTCATCTCCCAGGCGCTCGACGCTAATGTAAGCAAACGCTCCCAGTGCGGCACTTGTAGCTGCATCAGATCTTTACCCGTGTCAGGGTGGTGGGTCACGGGTAAATCGTACTGCACCGCTCGTACCGCTCGACCTGTGGCAATATCTACCCCAACACCAACTGCGCCTTGGTGCAAGTTGGCTTTACCGTCAGAGTTAGAAGTAGATAAGCGCATCATTGCCATTACAGGGTAGCCCTTAAATACAATAATACGTACGTCAGGCACACCTTCATAACTGTAGCCTTCAAAGCAGTCATCAAACTTAATTAAGTTCTCAACCACGGCCACGTCATTTTTTCCGCCAAGGGAGAATAGACCCGCCAGAGTGTTACTGATATGGCGTTCCACATCTTGCTCATTCACGGTATCGCCAGAGGGTTTGGTGTAAACGCCATCTTTGTGCGAAATGATCACCAGAATGCCTTTACCACCACTGCCTTGCGCGGGCTTGATACAAAAGCCCGGCCAGTTTTTAACCATTTTATGGATGCGTTTTACTTGCGCTTGCTGACCAATAACGCCAATCAGAGCAGGGGTAGTAGCACCGTGGATCTCAGCGATCTTTTTGGTTTTAAGTTTGTCATCCACCAAAGGGAATTTACTACGGTCATTATATTTACCAATGTAACTATGGTTACGTTGGTTCATGCCCATAATCCCTTTTGCACGAATCTTAAATGGCGAAGTAAATTGACCAAACATAATTTAGTCCTCCGCCAGTGGTTTGAAGCGGCGCAATTCTGTTAAACGGTAGCCTGTGTAGTTACCCAACATCAAAATGATAGACAGGATAATCAGCTGCATACCAATAAAGTTAAAGGTCAGGTGCTGGATGTAGCTGTTGGTCATCGCAAGATAAACCAATACTGCCGTTAACAGTGAACCGCCACCTTGCAATACCACTTCTTTAGCGCCTTCTTCTTCCCAAAGAATCGACATACGTTCGATAGTCCAAGAAAGAATGATCATAGGGAAGAAGGTAATAGAAAGTCCTTCCACTAGGCCAATGTTAAACGCCACTATGGTAAATACAGAAATAATCAAAATTACGGTAATGATAACCGCGGATATCCGTGCCACTAACAGCAAGTTGAGCTTGGAGAGATAGCTTCGAATCACCAAACCTGTGCCCACAATCAGTAAGAAGCCGACAATACCGGTCAAAAGCTGGGTCTGCACAAAGGCAACCGCAATCAGTACGGGCATGAAAGTACCAGAGGTTTTCAAGCCGATAATAATACGCAGGAATACCACAATCAGCGCGCCAATAGGGATAAGCATGATGGTTTTAAACATCGATTGCTCTTCTAGAGGTAGGCTATGAATAGAGAAGTTCAGTAGATCGTCAGCATTCACTTTGCTGGCGGTCGCCGCTCTTGGGGTAATATCTTGCGCAATCATAGAGAACAACACTTGGCTATTACGACCACCGGTAACGTCAAGTAGTGAGACGTTGGATTGATCCCAAATCAGCGTGTTTTCGCTCTTTTCTTGTGCGCCAGTATCGGCATTAAACAAGATCCAGTTGTCACCGTTCCATACTTCCACCATAGGGGTGATAGATTGGCGACGACGTCCGTCTTCTAAATGCACAACCCCAACTGTTTTATTTTGCACTTCAGCAAAAGAGAGCAGGGCAGCTAACGCTTCTTGCTTAGTAAACTGGTTAAGCAGTAGCGCGGCATTTTGACTGTTTGCATCATTGAGTTTACGAATCACCTCACGGGCTAAGGTTTCATCGTTAGCACTGCGCTTAGTTGCTTCATCAACAATAGCTTGCGCGGCAGCCTGCTGAGGGCCATCAAAGGTAGGTGCTTCAATTGGACCTTCCGGCGGAACAGCTTTTACTTTCGCCTGTGGGTCGACTAAAAATTGAGCTTTGTAGTAAATGGTTTGTGGGCCATCGGCATAACGAATAGTCCACTCGGCGCGACGGCCAATATCAGAATCTACATACGCCACACCATAGCCAGGTGAAGATGCGGATTCATCCACTAGTGTAAAACCATTTTGAGTCCCAGGAGCAGCTAGTGACACTGTAACGGGCTCACCTTGTGCAACCAATTCAACTCGCGCTTCAATATCCCAAAGTTCGCGACTTTCTCCTGGTGTCCATGGAACACCGTAAGCGGTGTGTCGCATAATGGATAGCGCGGCACCGGCCACTACCAGCAGGGCGATAAATATGTAAAACGGCACTCTTGAAGTCATAACAATCCTTATTATATTTGCGACCTAATGTGTCACTGCAGTTTTTTTGTTTGAATAAATACTTTACTGACATCCACTAAAGCAATGTCCTTAATAAACTCGCGTCCCAGAAGCACTGGATGGCTCATGTGCGAGCGGTCGGTTAATGTAAATTGCGCTTTTTGTCTTACATCTCCTAGGCTAATCCACAGCTCAACCACTGGTCGTCTGTGTGATTCGGTAGCATTAGATTGACGAACTTTTGCCCATCGAATAAAGGGAGCCTCGACAACGATAGGTTCTTTTTGTGCTTTTTCATCGCCATCTGCGGCAGGTTTATCGGCGGATTTCTCGTCAGAGATAGTAAATTTCACCCACTTTTTACCGTCACGCTCAAACTTGTGAATGTCTGTGGCATTTAAAGAGGATGTGGCAGCGCCTGTATCTATGCGGGCCTCAAATGATTTATCAATTTCTTTAAAATGCACTGTTTCAATAGAGCCTAGCACCACTAAATTGTCATTGGGTGGCAGTTTCTTAGGTTTTTCAGGCTCTTTTTTAGTTTGAGCTTGGGACTGAAACTCAAGTAGCGCTCGTGCATTGTGCTTGGCTAAGTTATTTACACGAGTAGACATCACTAAAATTTGCTTTTGTAGCTTTTCTATCTGGGCATTTTGCTGCTCGATTGATGCACTTACATCACCGATTTGCTTTGATAAGTTCTCTTCTGATGACTTAACAGCCTGCATAGATTCCGTTCTATATTGTTGTGTTTCTTGTTGGGTTGCTTTAGACGGAACACATCCAGATAAAAGCACGATTCCGGATAACGCGATAAAATGCTTGAGCATCGAAAACCTATTCATATTTGTTGTTGGCTCTGTCTCTGGCGAAAACGGCCCAGATTCATAAAATTAAGTGTAGAACACTTATTGCAAATTTTCGTCAGTCCAAGAAAAAAACTTCTTGGACTTTCAATGTTTTAACTAGGATTTTTAGCAATAAGTATTGCGCGTCGTGGAGCAGGATACCCTTCAATTGTTTTGCTAGGGTCTTCTGGGTCTAAATACTCAGGCAACGAGTTGTGCGTCATCCATTGTGTGGTTCTTTGCTCTCCAACAGATGTGGTGTTTTCATCCACAATTTTAACGTCAACTAAACCACATTTTTCCATCCACACCTTCAGCGCTTTTGCTGATGGGAAGAAATACACGTTGCGCATTTGTGCGTAGCGATCGGCTGGCACCAATACCGCGTTCTCATCCCCTTCAATGACTAAGGTTTCAAGAATCAACTCACCGCCGGGTAACAGTTGATTTTTCAATTGCAGAATATGATCAAGTGGAGAGCGTCGGTGATACAACACACCCATACTAAAGACAGTATCGAATGCGTTTAATTCAGGTAATTGCTCGATACCTAACGGGAGCAGGTGAATACGTTGGTCGTTGTTCATCAACTTACGCACCGCTTCAAACTGCACTAAGAACAAGTGTGAGGGGTCAATCCCAACACATAATCTTGCGCCAGCTCCCAGCATACGCCACATGTGATAACCATTGCCGCAACCTACATCTAATACTGAGCGGTTTTCAAGTGGGGAAATATGCGGTAGCAATCGATCCCATTTCCAGTCCGAGCGCCATTCCGTATCAATATGAATATCGTGTAAAGTAAACGGGCCTTTACGCCAAGGGTGGAAGGTTTTAAGTAGGTTTTCTAGTTTCTTTTTCTCGCCATCAATAAGAGGCTGAGTGTTAGAAACATTCACTTCATACTTAAGTTCAATGGTGTCAGGCGTTAACGCAGGGATCTTATTAAGCGCTCGTAACCAACGATCAAAGTCGCCATGTTCGGCACTTTGCCAGTCGGCAAGTTGTTTAGGTAAAGTTTCTAGCCACGGCTGTAGGCGCGTGTCTTGAGCGATTAATTGATAAAAATTGGCGAAATTAAACATGCAATTCAACTTGTTAGGAACATTTATTTTAGCGAGCAAAAGATACACCGACTCAACAAAAATTGATAGTTTTTCTCGGAGTATAGTGTCAAAACTAGGTCAATTGATGGCGGTTTGAATAATGCATCACAGAGTTTGAAATTTCCCAGTTTTATACACGCGAAAAGTATAGATATAAGCAAGGTTTTTAGTCAATTTCACAGACCTAATGAGTAAAATGATGTAAGCAGAAGGGCATTACACATCTAGAAACTTGCAATCGATTGGGTATAATGTTCCAACTTTAACGTCTAATTCTAGGCGTCACATTGGATAACATTATAGGAACAGTAATGATTTTAGTTGTTGGTCATAAAAACCCAGATAGCGATAGTATTTGTTCAGCATTGGCTGCTACCGAACTTCTTAAGGCACGTGGCCTAGACGCTAAGCCTATTCGTCAAGGCGAAATCAACCGCGAAACAGCACACATCTTAGAAGTTGCTGGCGTTGAGCAACCTGAGTTTCGTGACTCAGTTGCCGGTGAAAAAATCTGGTTGGTTGATTACAGTGATTTAGCGCAAGCACCTGACGATGTAAACGAAGCTGAAATCTTGGGTATTGTTGATCACCACCGTCTTGGTGACGTGATGACAGTAAACCCACTTGAAGCGTGGATCTGGCCTGTAGGTTGTTCTTGTACTGTTCTTTTCAACATGTTCAAAATTGAAGGTGCTGAAATTACTCCTGCAATCGCAAAACTTATGATGTCTGCTATTTTGTCTGACACAGTAGGTTTCGCTTCTCCAACATGTACGCAAAAAGATAAAGACGCGGTACAAGAGCTTGCAAAAATTGCCGGTGTTGACGATGTAGACGCATTCATCAAAGCGCTATTGATTGCTAAAACAGACATTGAAGGTCTAACTCCTGCACAACTTGTTGAGAAAGATCTTAAAGCGTACCCATTCAACGGTCGTGATGTGGTTGTTGGTCAAATCGAACTGGCGACTTTAGAGCAAGTAGACGGTCAAATTGAAGCACTAGAGCAAGACTTAGTGCGTCGCTGTGAAGAAGATAGCCTAGCTTTTGCCGCAGTAATGCTAACAGACATCACTACAGCAACAACTCGTCTTCTATACAAAGGTGAGTGGGCCGCTAAGCTAGATAAGCACGCAGATAACGGCGTTCTTATGATGGAAAATACGCTAAGCCGTAAGAAACAAGGCTGGCCTTGGTTACAAGCTGAGCTAGTATAATTCTAAGCTAAGTTTTCCAATATAAGCATCAATAAAAAGGGCTGGATGAGTGATCATCCAGCCCTTTGTTATGAGTGTTATTTAGAGTAGTTGGGCGCAGTAAAGAAATGATTATCAACCAGTTTTTTAGTAATAGGGTGCGCAGGTTCAGACAGCACTTGTTGGGTATCTCCAGCCTCTACCACTTCACCGTTTGCCATCACCATCACTTTATCTGAAATGTGCTTAACAATGCCTATTTGTTGCGACACATAGATAAACGACAGTCCCATTTCGTCTTGCAGTTCTAACAACAGGTTGATGATCTGCGAGCGCATCGCCATATCTAAACCGTTAAGTGCTTCATCGGCAATAATAATTGAAGGCTGCAAAATAAGAGCTCTGGCAATACAGACCCTTTGCTTTTGTCCAGCAGCTAACATTTGCGGATAAAAATAGGCATGTTCTGCCAGCAGGCCGACTCGTTTTAAGGTGCTAATGACTCGCTTTTTACGCGCCTCTGGCGTCATAGCGGTGTTTCTTTTTAGCGGCCCTTCTAAAATTCGCCCAATTTGGATGCGCGGATTAAGTGAAGAGTTAGGGTCTTGGAACACGACCCGAATCAGCTTACAGCGCGTGGAATAATCTTTGTGCTCAAGCTTTTCGCCATTCACAAAAATCTCGCCAGAGCTAGGCTCAATTACGCCCGCAATCATCTTAGCTAAAGTGGATTTACCCGATGAGTTTTGCCCAATTAACGCTAAGGTTTGTCCCGGTTCTAAGGTAAAGCTGACGGGTTTTACCGCCTCAAAATGTTGCTTTCTAAATAAGCCGTAGCGGTTAACGAAAGTTTTGCTTAGGTTTCTCACCTCTAATAATGAGCTCATTCAACAACCTTAGTATTAAGAGGGAAGTGACAGTTGTACTTATGGCCTTTTTCCTTTTTAGAAAAAGGCGCTTTTACGCATTTGTGTTGCGCATAAGGACAGCGAGGCCCAAGGCGGCAACCAATTGGCAAATGCTGTAATGGTGGAATACTGCCCGATAGCGACTGTAGTTTCTGTTTGTGCGGAAGACGGCCACTAAAGTCAGGAAGCGCCTCAAGCAGTGCTTGGGTGTAGGGATGTTTTGCGCCATTCATTAAGCGCTCAGTTGGCGCGGATTCGACACTTTGCCCACAATACATCACGGTGATTTTTTTCGCCCATTGCGTGATGGCGGCCAGATCGTGCCCAATCAAAATAATAGTGGTGTTGTGCAGCTGATTCATACGACTGAGCAATTTTAAAATTTGCGTCTGCGTGATCGGATCAAGGTCATTGGTAGGTTCATCAGCCACCAAAATTTTAGGCTTAGCCGCGATTGCCATAGCAATCATCACTTTTTGACATTCACCATCAGTGAGCTCGTAAGGATAACTGCGCATGATTCTAGAGTGATCTTTAATGCCCACTTTATGCAGTAGGGCAATGGATGTTTTTTTGCGCCAGCCCCAACGTTGCCAAAGTTTGCCTTGGAAAGTGCGTGAAGGGATGGATTCTGCTAATTGCTGACCTACACGTTCACTTGGGTCAAGACAGGTAGAAGGCTCTTGAAAAATCATCGCAATTTCACGGGCAATGATTTTGCGTCGCTCTTTAGGTTTAAGTGCCAATAAGTCTACGTCCCCAAGACGCATTCTATCGGCGGTGATTTTCCAGTTGTCTTTTTCTAGCCCCACAATGGCCTTTGCCAATAAACTTTTACCAGAGCCTGATTCACCCACTAAGCCACGAATTTCGCCTTCGTTGATGGTTAGACTCATGCGGTCTACCGCTTTAACGATGCCTTGTGGGGTTTCAATTTCAATGGTGACGTGTCTAAAATCCAAAACTGGCATTATTCGACTCCCGCATTTAGGGCATCACGAATGCCTTCACCGACAAGGTTAATATTGATTACGCTGTACATAATAGCCAGTCCTGGTAGCACAACTGTCCAAGGCGCAAGATAGATAAGCTCTACCGAGTCACCTAATATCGCTCCCCATTCAGGGCTTGGTGCTTGTGCGCCTAAGCCCAAAAAGCCAAGCGCGGTAATATCAAGTAGCGCGACAGTTAAAGCAAAGGTAAATTCTGCGGTAATAGGCGCTAATACGTTAGGTAGGATAGACACGGTCAGTAAATACCAGTTATCAGCACCATCGAGTTTTGCTGACATGATGTAGTCTTTTTCGACTTCCGCATGAATGGTTTGATATACGCTACGGATAAATCTTGGGATCAATGCCAGACAAATGGCCATCATAATTGAGGTCATGCCGGTGCCTAAAAAGGCGACAAAGATTAGTGCGAGCAATAATGACGGGATCGACATTACCGTATCAAGGATGTGGTTTAGGATACTAGACAGTAGCCCTTTGGTCATTCCTGCTAATGCGCCAATAAAACAGCCAATAAAGGCCGCGATTAAGGTGATAGAAACCGCTGAGCCTAAGGTAATTTGTGAGCCCATGAGTAAGCGCGATAAAATGTCACGCCCTAAATCATCAGTACCCAAAAAGTACTCAATGCTACCTTCTTTTGCCCAAGAGGGGGCTTGCAGTAGTACCGAGGATTGCGTCAACGGATCGTGAGGCGCAATAAGCGGTGAAATTAACGTAATGATAAAGATGAAACCAAGGTTCCATAACCCAAACATCGCCAAATTATTGCTTCTGAAGTGACGCCAGAAACGTTCTCTTTGCGTGGGTATGCTCTCTTCGAGATAAACGCTAGTGTTTAGCATACCATTCCTTTCTTGCTAGTGGATTAATCACAGTGCCAATCAGCTCTGATAAAATTTGTGTCGCCAATACAAAGCTGGCAACAACCATAACGCCTGCCTGTATTGAAACATAATCACGATTGGCAACCGCATCCAGTAACCAGCGACCAATGCCCGGCCAGTTAAAGATAGATTCGGTAATGATGGCAAAAGTGAGCATGCTAGATAGCTGAACGCCTATTAATGGAATGATAGGCGGGATCGCATTTCTCAACACGTGTTGCAGGATAATTTCTAATTTCGATAAACCTTTAATGCGGGCCACGCGAATGTAGTTTTTGCCGATGACGTCTGCAACTGAGGCGCGCATTAAGCGAATAAAGTGCGTGGTAGGAGCAAGGGCAAGTACCAGTGCTGGCAAAATTAGATGCATCACAACGCTGGCAAAGGCGGCCTCTCGGTTCGGGTTGTTACTTAGCCATGCATCTATCATGGCAAAGCCAGTAATGTGCGGAATATCGTACAACAGGTTATAACGCCCAGAAATAGGCAGCCATTCAAGACGCAGTGAAAATAGCATCACTAATAACAGTGCCACCCAAAATAACGGCGCTGAATATCCGGCCATTGAAAAGAATGAAATTAATCTATCGGACCACTTATTCTGTCTTACTCCGGCCAGCGTACCTAACGGTAAACCAATGCACAGCGCTAAAATGAAGGCAAAAAAGCACAGCTCTAATGTGGCAGTGAATACGGTTTTTACTTCTGCAAAAGCGGGTTGCCCTTGGGCTGTAGTACCAAAGTTTAAATGGCTGATCTCTTGTAAATAAAGAGTCCATCCGGGCCAAAAATCAGAAATGGCCCAAGTGGAAGTAGGGTCTAGGCGTAAAATGCTGTAGCCCACCACAGTTAAGATCAATAAGGTGATGATGAATAAGTTTAAACGTCGAACGGCGTATATAAACACTATTTTCTCCTCTCAACGTTTTCAAAACTCAGGGTATTAAATGGGTTTTCGTTAAAACCCTTTAATGTTTTGTGTTTTGCTCTAAATTGCATACCGTGCGCAATAGGGATAATAGGGACTTCCTCATCCAGCAAGTTTTGAGCTTGATGATATAAGTTTAAACGATAACGTCTTTGCTTGGTTTCTTTAGCCAAATCAATGATGGAATCAAAGTCGGAGTTACACCAAGACGCAATGTTTACCGTGGTATGATCGGCGTTACACGATAGCAGTGGTCTAAAGAAGTTATCAGGATCGCTGGTATCGGCGCTCCATCCAGAAAGAATCAAATCCGCATCGGCAATACTTTGGAAGGTAGAACGTTCATCTAAGAAAATGTTCAGTTTCACGCCAATATCGGCAAAGTTAGATTGCAGCAGTTCAGCAACTTTTCTCGGGCTTGGGTTATACGCAGTGGGTTCAAGAGATACCCACATAGAAAGCTCAAGCCCATTGGCATAACCAGCTTCACGAATCAGAGCTCGCGCATAGTTACGATCATAACGTACTTGTGATGATTTTTTCTCATATGCCCACGATTCAGGAGGCAATATCGAATAGGCTGGCACGCCATAGCCGTAATATACAGAGTCAATAATAGAGTTACGGTTTATGGCAAGATTCAGCGCTTTACGTACTCGTTTATCATGTAATGCAGGGTTTAAAGTCCGCAGCGCAATAAATGCCACATTCATGCTTGGATAGGCTTGCAGCTCAAGATCTGGGTGCGCTTGAATAGTTGGAATTTGGCTAGAACGGGGTGAAAATAATACGTCACATTCGTTGCGTAATAATTTTGCCAATGTACCCGTACCTCGAGAAGTGATATCAAGAACCACTTGCTTCATTTTAGCCGGTGAGCCCCAGAAGTCAGGGTTGCGACGCAGGCGAATAAAATCATTTACGCTAAATTGATCCAGATAGAAGGGCCCAGTACCGACTGGGTAACGATCTAGGCGCTGCTTTTGGTCAATTTTGAACAAATTATCGGCATACTCAGCCGAATGAATGCTGGCATAAGTGGTCGAAAGGTTAGATAAAAAGGTGTTGTCAGGCTTGTTGAGCTCAAATACCACTGTGTGTTCATCAATGGCGATAACGTCTTTTAAAATGTTCTTAAAACCGATGGCGTCAAACCAAGGATAGTGACCGCCACCGACATAGTGGAACGGATGATGACTATCGATAACACGCTTAAAGGTAAACACCACATCTTGGGCATTAAATAGGCGAGTTGGTGTAAACCAAGCGGTGGTTTGAAACGAAACATCTTTACGTAAGTTGAATTGGTAACGAGTGCCCGTTTTATCGACGCTCCAACTGGTGGCAAGCATCGGCTCTAATTTTGACTTAGGGTTAGACAAATGAATAAGGGTATTGAAGATTTGCGGCGCAACGGTATCTGCCGCTAAGTCGTTATTCACTAACTGAGGATTAAAAGAGCTTGGCGTACCTTGACCACAAAAAATGAAGCCATCTTGTTTTATCTGATTAGAAACGTTGACTTCACCACAGCCGGCTAGGGCTAAGAAACACGCACCTAGAAATCCAAGTTTCAGTTTTTTCCAGATATCCGTCTGCATATTCTGACGTACCATTGATTGCTCTTTGAAAATGAACTGCATAATTTAACACTTCTATCTTGGAAGCTCCATTAGGTTAGCGTTTGATCTTAAACCATTTTGTACTTTCTGAGCATTCCTCGAAACTGATGATAACTCAAGCCTAGCAGACCTGCGGCGTTCTTTTGATTATGTTGTGCCTGTTTTAATGCTTGTTTAAGCAGCTCTATATCTTGCGTTTGTTGCCAGTTTTTATAATCAAGAGGTAGAGAAAATATTTTATTTTCAATATCTTGCTGAACCTCCGCCGGAACACCTTTATCATCAACAGTAGCCAGTGCTTGAAAGGGGTTAAAGACAATTTCTGCAATAGGTTGGCTCGGCTGCGGATTTAAATAGACCGCACGTTCAATCACATTTTTTAATTCACGAACATTTCCCGGCCACGCGTACTCAAGCAGTTGTTGCTGACATTGCGAACTAAAACCTGCAAATAGAGGCAGTGCAAGTTCTTGGCACATGCGCAGTGCAAAGTGCTCAGCCAGCAGTAAAATGTCGTCTTGTCTTTGTTTTAAACTAGGTAAATGAATGACATCAAAGGCGAGTCGGTCGAGTAGGTCGTGACGAAAATCACCTTGTTTCGCCAGTTGTAAAAGATTGACATTGGTGGCGCAAATTAAACGAACATTCGATTGCAGGGTTTTTCTGCCACCGACTCGTTCGTATTCTCCGTATTCAATCACTCGCAGTAATTTTTCTTGTACTGATACAGGTGTGGTTGCCAGTTCGTCAAGAAATAAACTGCCTCCTTCTGCGCGTTCAAAGCGACCTAAATGTTTACCCGTTGCACCAGAAAATGATCCCGCTTCATGGCCAAACAGTTCCGAGTCAACAATACCTTCACTTAATGCCGCGCAGTTAAGGCTAACCAAAGGTTTATCCCAACGTTTGGAAAGATAATGTAGGCGTTGGGCGATGAGCTCTTTGCCTGTACCTCGCTCACCCATAATTAAAACGGGGCGTTCAATCGGCGCTAATTTAGAGACTTTATCTAACACCGCCAGAAAAGGGCTTGATTGACCAATGAGTGTCTGTTTCATTTTATGCCTATTGGTATTTTTCACCGATTAATGGTTAATAATTTACTATTTACCATCAAAGTCAAAAGATTTAGCGGTGGATAACACAGAGTGAGATCTGGATGCGGTTTATGCGAGGTTTTGTATATGTCCTGTAACCACAAGGGTTGAAGCCTTGTGTAGAGGAAATACAACTCAAAGAGAGCACAGTAAAAGGTGTCACATACAATTTGGCATGATATTTGGATACTCAAAGGTAGTAGAGGTCGTTGGAATAGTTAAAGTAGCACATCGATATTACATAACGATGTTTTACTACTGACACTTTATTGCTGTGTTCACTGTAGATTAAGGAGAACCAAAATGAGTATATTTTCTCGTTTTGCTGACATCGTAAATTCAAACATTAACTCTTTGTTGGATAAGGCTGAAGATCCAGAAAAGATGATTCGTCTTATTATCCAAGAGATGGAAGATACCTTAGTTGAGGTGCGCACCAACTCGGCGAAAGCGTTAGCAGAGCGTAAAGACTTGCAACGACGAATCATACAAGTCGAAGAGCAAGTGGCAGATTGGCAACAAAAAGCCTCACTCGCATTAAGTCGTGAAAGAGAAGAGCTAGCGCGCGCTGCCCTAATTGAAAAACAGCGCATGAGTAAAGTGCTTGCCTCTTTGCAAACTGAGCAAACATTGCTAGACGAGACCATTACTAAACTGAGCGATGAAGTGGGCAAATTGGAAAACAAAATCAATGAAACCCGAGCCAGACAATCAGCGCTAGTCATGCGTCAAAATACCGCTAAGAGTCGCAAAGACATTCAACAACACTTGCACAATAGTCGCACCAAAGACACTTTGGCTAAGTTTGAACAGTACGAACAAAAAATTGATAGATTAGAAGCTGACGCCGATAGTTATCAACTGGGCCAAGAATCAAACTTAGACGATCAGTTTGCCCAACTGCAAGCCGATGATGAGATAGAAAAAGAACTGCAAAAAATGAAAGATAACGTTAATAAATAATCATTAGGGGGTTAGATGTCTACAGCACTGATCACTGTACCACTGAGTGTATTTCTAATTTTTGTTGCGCCGCTTTGGCTCATATTACATTACAGAAGTAAGCGTAAATTAAACCAAGGCTTGTCTGAAAGCGAGCGAGTTCAACTGCAACAGTTATCGCAAAAAGCGGTGACTATGAAGCAACGAATTGAAAATCTAGAAAAAATATTAGATGCGGAATCACCAAACTGGAGATCCGGACAATGAAAGGCTTATACAGAGACACGCACAAAGGAAAATTGACCGGTGTGTGCGCAGGCATTGCGGCTCGATTTGGCTTTGAAGTTTGGGTAGTACGAATATTGTTTGTATCGGCAACCCTGTTAGGTGGCGGATTTTTAATGATACTGGCGTATTTTGCCACCAGCTTGATGCTCGAAAAGCAGACTCCGCAGATATTCCAGACCAGACAACAACAGTTTGATCATCAAATGAAGCAGAAGCCGTGGCAGTCAGGTCGTGCGCCCAAGGAGTTATTAACTGTTATGGAGCAAGACTTTTCGGAGATGGAAGTGACTTTACGTGATATGGAGACTTTTGTGACTTCAGACTCGCGTAAAACCCATGCTGAATTTCGTGATTTTTAATACCAATCGTACTAAATAACTGGTTATTCTAGCTTGTTAAAATGCTCGATAACGGCGTTAGAATTTTTGATTGTAGAATAACTACTTATCGAAAAATTCTGCCTTGTTCTCGAGCATTTTTCCTGCGCTAGTTCTGATCACTTACTTAGTGTGATTGGTATAAGCCAGTCACTCTTACAATTAACAAAAAAAGCGGCAATCATGAATCATGATTGCCGCTTTTCAATAGTGTTCTCTAAATAGTCTTAGCCAGTAAGATTATTTTGCTGTTAGAGAGAATCCATCAACACGAACTTCAGTTTGTTTACCGATGTTACCGTCCATGTTTAGAGCAGATTTGTCAGTAAGTTTTAACTTAGCGAAGACAGTTGCTGAAGTGTTGTTGCCAGAGTTGAATGCAACAGTCACTTGTTTGAATGATTTTCTGTCAGCGTGAGGTGCATCAGCTAGGTCAGCTGCGCTTACTGTTTGTTCTTCAATAACTTTACCGTCGATGCCTTGAACACCAGCGATTAGTTCCGTTGGAGACATGTCGCCTTTTCTGTCTTCAAAGTACAAAGAGAAAACGTAATCAGTGTTTGCTGATAGGCCGTTTACAGTTTGAAGTAGACCAGGAGTTGCAGAGAAGTCATCGTTTGCACTTACAAAGCGAAGACGAGCAGAACCTTCGTCTGATTGGAATGCAGAAACTTTAGAGCTACCTACATCGCCTAGACCCGCTTTTTTGTTTGCGTCTTTAACCCAAACGTCACTTTTACCACTGTTAGCACGGAACTCACTAATTTGTGGATCGACGATTAGATTGTCACCAGTTGCCATAGCAGTTGTTGCAGTAGCTTTTGCTGGAGTCGCATTAGGAGCGTTATTACCTTGAGTTGCACAACCTGCTAGTAGACCTGCGATAGCTAGTGCTAGATACATTTTTTTCATAATCTTTTCTCACTCATTAAGTGTGTTCTTCATTAGATGACGAAAAGATTACAATAATATTGTATGAGTTTTTGTGACTCGATAGACAGTTTTATAAGGGAAAATGGGCCGAATAGTCACAGGATGGCATATGTCAAAGTTTAAACAAGAAGTCGTAAATTAACCGCGTTTGGCGGTTGTTCAAGTTTAAATTATCCTGTATGTGAGTGAATTTTAATCCAAACAAGTGCTTTTTGATTGAGTTTCGAGCGATATACAAAAATGACCGTATTTGCGGATTTAAAACGTTCACCTTATGTCGCTTTATTGATTTTTGACTATCGATGTATTGAGTTCTTAGACTGAAGTAGAAACGATATGACAGAAATTAATCAAGTGTTGAGTTTAGTGTGAAGCTAGGGGTTTTTTGGCATTTTTTGTTACGTTTTTTGAACTTAAATACTTTACATTTACAACAACCCAAGGAACAATCCTTCACCATTTATTAAGAATACTGTACCTGAGATGGGTAAATTATGAGTAACGTGAGTAAAAAGAAATCAAATCCACTCTTTGAGATCCTGTTTAATGTCTTTATTCCTTCATTTATTTTAATGAAGTTCAGTGGAGAAGAGCATCTAGGCACTGTGTATTCACTGATAGTGGCGCTGGCTTTTCCTGTTGCTTACGGTGGTTTGGAACTGATTCGAGACAAAAAGTTTAACTTTATCTCAGCGTTGGGTTTTGTCAGTGTCCTTTTAACTGGCGGTATCGGCTTACTTGAATTAGACACGCAGTGGTTAGCGTTTAAAGAAGCATTAATTCCCGGCTTAATTGGCATCGCGGTACTTGGCTCGACATTTACTCGCCACCCATTGATGCAAAAGCTAGTGTTTAACAAAACGATTTTAAATTTATCCCTTATCGAGCAGCGTTTAAAAGAATCGGGGAATGAGCAAGCATTTGACCGCTGTTTGATGAATTCAAATTACTTTTTTGCCAGCACTTTCGCTTTCTCTTCGATAATGAATTATGTGTTAGCCACTTACATTGTAACCAGCCCTGCCGGCACGGCAGCCTTTAATGAAGAGTTGGGTAAATTGACGCTTTATAGCTATCCTGTGATTGCCATTCCAAGCATGCTAATGATGCTGGGCATTTTTTATTACATTTGGCGTCAAATTCGCGCAATGACCGAGCTGAAAACCGAGCAAATTTTCCATCAAGCTGAGTCTTAGGATCTAAAGACATAGGTCTAAGAGCTAAATACGACTGCTGAGTGAAGAAATGATCATACTTAGGTATGGTCATTTTTTTTGGTTTTAGAAAGTAGCTGGTAAAGAGACAACAGCAAACTATTCATTTTTCAGTTCTTCCTTTTATCTCTTTCTTCCTTCCTCTTATATAGTAAAAAACAAAAAAGAAATAACACTGCAACCTAGATATAACATCTTGATACATATATGATTACTCTTAATGTCGCTGAATAAGGGAATATTATGCGTACTAACTGGTTTGTTGTGCTCTTTGCTGTGTTTGGCACTGTCGCCTGTGGTGAAAAGCAAGCCACTGTTTCTGAACCTGAATCTCGTCCTGCCAAATTTCTTACGGTTTCTGTAGGGGATAAGAGTTTTGAACGTGTCTTTCCTGCCAGCTCAGCTGCTGGAGATAGAGCGGTGCTGGCTTTTCGGGTTCCCGGTGAGTTATTAGAGCTGCCTGCAATTGCGGGATTAGAAGTGAAAAAAGGGGACGTACTGGCGGTTCTTGACGATCAAGAATACAAGCTACTGCGCATGCAAGCCAAAGCAAACTATGACCTTGCGACGGTGCAATTTGATCGAAGTAAAAAGCTGATTGCCGATAAAGTGGTGTCAGAGCAAGAGTTTGATCAGGCGAGGGCAAAACACAAATCAGCCAGAGCAAATTACGATCAAGCTTTAGCCAATTACAGCTATACCAAACTAATAGCCCCATTTGATGGCACTATCTCCTTGATTAATATTGATAATCACGAGTATGTGGCGGCAAAACAAGGGGTGATGAATATTCAGTCGAATGAATTATTGAAAATCATCTTTCCTTTACCTGATTCTATGTTAAATCGATCTGATTCAGACATAGATACCCCTTCGTATATGGTGTTTGATTCGTTTCCGACGCAACAATTCCCACTGACCTTTCAAGAAATTGATACGGAATCAGATAACTCCACCGGAAGCTATAAAGTCACCATGATTATGGAGCGCCCTCAAGAGCTGGGAATTTTGCCGGGCATGTCAGGCAATATTCATGTGACCATACCGAGAACCAAACCTTCAAGACTCCCCCAAACCTCACTATTTGCCTGTGGCGACCAACAATGCGTTTGGCGAGTAACACCCGATTCAACAGTAGAACAAGTCACGGTCTCACTTAGCTCATTAGGAGCGGTGGTCTCTGGGCTAAATGATGGCGATGAAATCATTGTCTCAGGGGTAAAAGAGCTCAAATCAGGAATGAAAGTGCGAGAGTGGATCAAGGAGAGGGGCTTATGATGAGCAAAATAAACAGGCTTGGTCGAGTTTGTCTACTGGGCGCACTTGCCATGACATTAGTGGGTTGTGAAAAGCCCGTAGTGGAACCCATCCAACACGTATCAAAAGTTGAAGTCTTACAACTTGGTAAGCCGCAAGCAAGTGATCGCATCTATTTTCCTGCGGTAGCGCAAGCGGCGCTACGCTCTCATCTTAGCTTCCAAGTTTCGGGGGAAATCTCAGAGCTTGTGGTGAATGAAGGGGACAGAGTGCAAAAAGGGGATTTGCTTGCCCAGTTAGACCCGCGTGATTTTAAAATAGCGGTAGATAATGCAAGAGCCAGTTATGCGGCGATAAATAGCCAGTACAAGCGCTCTAAGCCTTTAGTGGCAAAAGGTTTATTGGCTCAGTCTCAATTTGATGAGTTGGCCGCGCAAAGAAGCATCGCTTTAGTCGATTTAAAATTGGCAGAGCTATACCTCAAATTTACCACCTTAAAAGCGCCGATCGATGGGATTATCTCCAGAGTCAATGTTGACCGTTTTGAAAACATTCAAGTGGGGCAACAAATCGTCAATATCCACAGCACCGACGATGTAGAGGTGTTGATTCAAGTTCCTGACCGCTTGTTCATTCATCAGCCGACTCAGCGAGATTTACGCAAGGTGACCGCTAAGGTCAAGGTTGAAAGTGGTAATGTGTACGATGCCAAAATCAAAGAATTTACCACCGAGCCTGATCCTGCTACCGGCACTTATAACCGGACCTTAATTATGCCTATGCCAGAAAAAGAAATCATTTTAGATGGCATGGCGTTAGAAGTGACTGCTAAAAGCAGTGATGCCGGGTTAAACGTAAGCTTTGGATCCGATATTCCGCTTAGCGCAGTAGTAAATACCGACGGCGATTCACTTGATCGAAGTGAAACCTACGTTTGGGTACTGGAAGGCAATAAGGTCCGAAAACAGCACATTAAACTGGGCAAGATGCGCGATAAAACCGTGCAAGTTGTCAGTGGTCTACAAGGCGCAGAACAAATTGTCGTCAAAGGCTTATCGAAACTACGAGAGGGATCGGTAGTGGAAGTGATTAAGAAGGAGGCTGTTCTATGAGCCAGAATAATCTAGAGCAGCAAAATGATGATGGCAGCAAGGGAATTGCCGCCTATTTCATAAAGAACAAGGTGATCAGTTGGATGATCTCCTTAATCTTCTTTTTTGGTGGCATAGCGTCTTTCTTTGAATTAGGGCGCTTAGAAGATCCTGCCTTTACCATCAAAGATGCCATGGTTGTCACTAGCTATCCGGGAGCAACTCCGCAACAAGTGGAAGAAGAGGTGACCTATCCTCTAGAAAAAGCCATTCAGCAATTAACTTATGTGGATGAAGTGAACTCCATCTCTAGTCGTGGTTTATCACAAATTACGGTGACCATGAAAAACAATTATGGCCCTGATGATTTGCCGCAAATATGGGATGAATTGCGCCGTAAAGTTACCGATTTAGAGGGCAGTCTTCCGCCGGGGGTAAATACACCATCGGTAATTGATGACTTTGGTGATGTATATGGGGTACTACTGGCCGTGACCGGAGAAGGGTATTCATACAAAGAGCTGCTGGATTACGTTGATTATCTGCGCCGTGAGCTTGAGCTGGTGGATGGCGTTAGTAAAGTCGCAGTTTCTGGGGATCAACAAGAGCAAGTCTTTATCGAAATGTCGATGAAGCGTTTGAATACTTTGGGGATTTCCCCAAGCACTGTCACTAACCTTTTGAATACGCAAAATACCATTTCTCCTGCGGGCGCGGTGGTGATCGGAGATGAATACATTCGCATTCATCCTACGGGCGAATTTAAAAACGTGGAACAACTGGGTGATTTAATCATCACCGACTCTGCCAAAGAAAACTCAGGGCTTATCTATCTACGTGATGTGGCTGAGGTTAAACGTGGCTATATTGATGTACCCGTTAACATCGTGAACTACAACGGTAATTTTGCGCTCAACATGGGGGTATCCTTTAATGCTGGCGTGAACGTTGTCGATATTGGTAAAAAGCTAGACGCACGTTTGGCTGAGCTGAAATATCAGCAGCCCGTGGGTATTTCCATTTCGGAAATTTACAGCCAACCGAAAGAAGTGGATAAATCGGTCAGTGGTTTTGTGGTGAGTTTAGGGCAAGCAGTGGCGATAGTGATTATTGTACTGCTGTTCTTCATGGGTCTGCGCTCGGGGCTATTAATTGGCTTGATTTTGCTAGTGACAGTACTGGGCACGTTTGTGTTCATGAAGTATTTTGCCATCGACTTACAACGTATCTCTTTGGGGGCATTGGTTATCGCATTGGGGATGCTGGTGGATAACGCCATTGTGGTGGTGGAGGGCATATTGGTCGGCACGCAGCGAGGGCGGACGCGCCTGCAAGCGGCAACTGATATCGTCACTCAAACCAAATGGCCGCTATTGGGCGCGACCGTGATTGCGGTTACCGCTTTTGCGCCAATTGGATTATCTGAAGATTCTACTGGTGAATATTGTCGAACCTTATTTACGGTACTGCTGATCTCTTTGATGTTGTCTTGGTTTACCGCCATTTCATTAACCCCATTTTTTGCGGATATGTTCTTTAAAGGGCAAAAGTTCAAAGGTAATGCCGATGATGACCCATACAACGGCTTTTTGTTTGTGTGGTACAAGAAGTTCTTAGAGTTTTGTATGCGCAGAGCGTGGCTGACTATGGGAACCTTAGTGTTGGCACTGGCGGCCAGTATTTATGGGTTTGGTTTTATCAAGCAAGCCTTCTTCCCATCCTCAACCACGCCGATGTTTTTATCTGATGTTTGGTTACCCGAAGGCAGCGACATTCGCGTGACTAATACTAAGCTAAAAGCCATTGAAAGTTGGCTATTACAACAAGACGGTGTGGAAGCGGTGACCACGACCTCAGGTAAAGGCTTAGAGCGCTTCATGCTCACTTATACACCAGAGAAAAGTTACGCCGCTTACGGTGAAATTGTGACTCGCGTTGAAAGCTATGAAGTGCTGCACGACATCATGCAGAAATACCAAGATTATGTGTCTAATCACTTCCCTGAAATTGATTACAAGCTTAAACAAATTGAGCTCGGGCCAAGTGGCGGCGCAAAAATTGAGGCGAGGATCATAGGCTCTGATCCAACGGTTATGCGAGGCATCGCCGCGCAAGTGGTGGATATTTTAAATGCCGATCCTGGGGCTACGGGTGTACGTCATGATTGGCGTGAACGTACTAAAGTGATTGAACCTCTATTTAACGAAAGTCAGGCACGTCGTTACGGCATTAGCAAAAACGATATGGATGATTTTTTGCAGATGAGTTTCTCTGGCTTAACGGTTGGGGTGTACCGTGATGGCACAACCTTAATGCCAATTGTTACCCGTCTTACGGAAAAAGAGCGTATCGACTTTAGAAATATCGAAGGTATGAAAATATGGAGTCCAGTGCTTGATGACTATATTCCATTGCAGCAAATCACTTTAGGAAATGAAGTGCGCTGGGAGGACCCTTTGATTGTGCGTAAAAACAGAAAGCGCATGCTGACTGTGTTTGCTGATCCCGATATTTTAGGTGATGAGACCGCCGCAACCTTACAAGCCAGAATTCAAGGCAAGATAGAAGCTATCGAAATGCCGCCGGGTTATAGCTTAGAGTGGGGCGGAGAATATGAGTCATCCAATGAAGCGAAAGGTTCGTTATTTTCTAGTATGCCAATGGGTTACCTGTTCATGTTCTTAATTACGGTGTTCTTGTTTAACTCCGTTAAAGAGCCGCTGATAGTGTGGTTAACTGTGCCACTGGCATTAATTGGCGTAACCACCGGATTGCTGGTGCTCAATACGCCATTTGGCTTTATGGCGCTACTTGGCTTCTTGAGCTTATCGGGAATGCTACTTAAAAATGGCATCGTGCTTATCGATCAAATCGAGCTCGAAATGCACTCAGGAAAAGAGCCTTACCTTGCAATCGTGGAAGCGGCGTTAAGCCGCGTGCGTCCGGTATGTATGGCGGCAATCACTACCATTTTGGGTATGATTCCACTGCTTCCAGATATCTTCTTTAAGCCAATGGCAGTAACCATTATGTTTGGTTTGGGTTTTGCAACGGTACTGACGCTTATCGTTGTGCCTGTGCTGTATCGCATGTTCCATAAAATCGATGTGGTGAAAGCATAATCGCTAAATAAGCGTTATTCTTTTAAAGGCTGGCAGATTGTTGTCAGCCTTTTTTGTTTAGGGCAAGATTATTTATTAAAGGGGCGGAGAATGGCGCGATGTTTTTGGTTGGATGAAAGTAAGCCGGATTATGTGCAATATCATGATAAAGAGTGGGGCGTTCCGGTTTTTGACGATAAGATCTTCTTTGAGTTTTTAATTCTAGAATCAGCGCAGGCTGGATTGAGTTGGTATACCATTTTAAAAAGGCGTCAGGGTTATCGAAAAGCGTTTGCCGATTTTGACCCTGCGGTTGTAGCGACATTTTCTCCTGCCAAAGTAGAGGAATTGATGCAAGATAGCGCCATTATTCGTAATCGAGCCAAAATAGAAGCTGCCATCAATAATGCGAAGTTGTTTTTACAAATCCAAGCAGAATATGGCAGTTTTAGCCAGTTTATCTGGGGGTATGTGGACAACAAGCCTATCGATGTTCGGGCGAAAGGCGATACGCCGCAGGCCACTTCGGCGCTATCCGATCAACTTGCCAAAGATTTGAAAAAGAGGGGCTTTAAATTCTTAGGTAGCACCACCTTGTATGCGTTTTTACAAGCGACAGGCATAATCAATGATCACGATCTTGATTGTCTCTGCCGCTCATAATTAAGGCACGTACTTCGCTAGATTATTTTAAACCGAGTCGCTTCATTAAGCGGTGCAAATTACCGGGGTTAAGCCCCAGCTGTTTGGCGGTAGCGCTGAGTTTTTGCTCATTGGTTAAGTAGGCAGATTGAATCAGTTTCATTTGAAATTGCTCAGTGGCCTCTTTTAACGGCAAATCTTGGAACTGCTCGATAGGCAGTAGCGGGGCATCACTGGAGGCGCTCATTGCATTGCTGGTTGGGGATTCAATCAAATCAGAATGCGCAAACTGAAAATGGTGCGCTTTTAATACCAAATGCGGGGCATTACTTTCTGCTTTAGCAATAACACTGGCGCGGTTGATGGCGTGCTCAAGCTCACGCACATTTCCTTCCCAAGGGTTGTTTTGTAGCAAAATTAATACATCGCCATCTAACGTGATGCTAGAGAGGTTCAGTTTGTGCTGGCATTGCTCGGCAAAAAAGCCTGCCAATAAAATTACGTCTTTTTCTCGGTCGCGCAACGGCGGCACAAAAATAGGGAATACGCTTAAACGGTGATAGAGATCGGAGCGGAAGTTACCTTCTTTGACTTCTTCATGCATGGTGCGGTTAGTCGCGGCGATAATGCGCACATCGACCTTAATATTGCTGTCATCACCCACACGCTGAATATCACCGTATTGTAATGCGCGAAGCAGTTTTGCTTGTAGCGCCAATGATAATTCGCCTACCTCATCAAGAAATAGCGTGCCTTTGTTGGCAAGCTCAAACTTACCTTTACGATCACTAATGGCTCCGGTAAATGCGCCTTTAATGTGACCAAAGAGTTCACTTTCCGCGACTGACTCCGGCAAGGCCGCGCAGTTAAGGTAGACAAAGGATTCGTCTTTTCGATTTGATTGGGAGTAAATAGCGTGTGCTACCAACTCTTTACCCACTCCGGTTTCACCCATGATAAGAACGGACAAATCGGTATTGGCGACAGCAGAGATATGAGATTTCAGCTCGATAATCCCTTGTGACTGGCCAATAAAATCCAGTTGAGCGTATTTGGCTCTTTTGCTTTTAGGCGCAGAGGTTACGCCAATGTTTTCTTCCAGTTTTGCCACTAACAGCGCGGTGTGCAAGCTGTTGGCGGCAAGCGCACTGATCAAACGAAAATCATCATCTGGAAAATCATTAAATTGAGTGGGGTCGAAGGCATCTATAGTGACCGCGCCAATTAATCGGTCTTCTTGAAACAGAGGTAAACCTATGCAGGAGTGTACTTCCAGTTTTTGTGCATGATTGGGAATAAGGGCGTCATAAGGGTCGGGAAGATCACTGTCCGGTGGAAAGCGCACAATATCACCGGCTCGAGCAATGGCTTCAAGCCTTGGGTGCTGCTCAATGTTAAAGCGGCGACCAAGTACGTCTTCACTTAAACCATTAATCGCAAGAGGAATAAAGTTTTGTTGCTGAAACAATAGCAAAGCGGCGGCATCACATTGCAACATATCTCGAATCGTGACTAACAAGCGCTCAAAGCGGTCTTGCTCTGATATCCCTGAGGTAATATCACGTGCGACTTGTATCCATTCACTTTTGTATTGCGTCATTAAACATTATTCCTGAATTATTTTTGTCAGTATAACAAGCTTTTGTCATTTAGATATAGATAACATCATTATCACAATGACAATCTTATATTGTAAATAAAGTTAACCCATTGAATTTTAATCATATATTAAAGTTGGCACGTCTATTGCGTATCTTAGAACTAAATTAAATACAATAAAATCAACAGAGGTGAGGCGTGATGACTCCACATATTGGGTTTGTTTCTGGTTCAGTCGTGTCAAGAGTGGATTGGACAGCACGTTTATTTTCATTACGAGTTAAGGTTGAAGGACTGTCATATGTGGCAGGTCAATTCACCAAACTGGGAATGTACGACGAAAGCGGAGAGTTTCTACGCAAGGCTTATTCTATCGTGAACTCACCTGAAAATTATTATGAAACGGGCGAATTAGAGTTCCTTATCATCGCCGATCCTGATGGCGCATTGTCGCCAAATTTACATACGCTCTATCCCGGTGATCAAGTGATGGTCGGTGAACAGTGCGCAGGCTTTATGACCCTAGAGGAAATTCCATCACAAGCGACTGAACTGTGGTTGATTGCGACAGGCACGGGGATTGGTCCATATTTCTCGATGCTGCAATCTGATGAATTCCCCGATCACTATACCGATATCGTGCTAGTACATGCTGTGCGCTACCAAGAAGACTTAGTGTACAAAGAACTGGTATCAGGGTTGAAGCATAAGTATGGCAAAAAATTCCAATACGTACCGATTGTCTCTAGAGAAGAAATAGAGGGCAGTTTGCAGGGAAGAGTGCCGCATTTGATAGAGAAACGCATTTTAGAGTCCCATGCAGGGCTAAAACTGGATATGGATAAGAGCTTTGTTTATCTATGTGGCAACCCAGCAATGGTGCGAGACAGTGCTCAGAGTCTAACAGATAGAGGATACAACAAGCATTTAAGAAGAAAATCCGGTCACTTTAGCTCAGAGAACTATTGGTAAACCGATCGCTCTTTAATGTGAGCCTTCTCGTTGTAATCGCCGGCAACGTGGGGGATAGAACCCTTTAAACACGCAGCAGCCTTAATTTACGTTAAGGCTGCTGCGTTTTTTTTATTTGCTAGCTAATACCATATATGGACCCTCTCTTATTGCAAGAGACCATTATGATAATTTCTGATACTCAATTGCTCCCATATATTCGGCTTTGGGTATCAGGTTCACCCGCCATGATGGATATCCGAACCTAGTTATCATATCAATCGAGACGGCTTCAAAGAGCCTTTGGTATTAACTGATTTGAACTAGGTGGTTATGAGCCTTCAATCATCATATTGTTCCTTTAGCAATTTGCTGAAAAGGTACCTCTTTTTTGTTGTGGTGCTACTATAGCTAGGCAGCTTTAACTTTGTAGTCTTCTTGTTTTGTGACCATTGCCCAAGCCATTCTGGCCATCTTATTCGCGAGCGCTACACAAGCTTTATTGAATCCGGCTCGAGCTTCTAAATTCACCGCCCAAACACTTAGTCTGTCATCTTTACTTTTGGCATGCTTCAAAGCACTTCTCGCTCCATTAATGAGTTGAGTTCGTAAGTAGGCATTTCCTCGCTTACTTATTCCCAATAAACGAGCTTTATCACCTGTAGAGTGCTGTTTTGGAACCAGACCACACCAGGCTGCAAAATGACGACCATTTTTGAAATTCTTACCATCACCAAGTGCCACCCAGAGAATGCTTGAAATTAATGGCCCAACCCCTGTCATGGTTTGAAGATTTTGACACTGTTTGTTTTCTCGAGCCTGCTGAACAAAAAGCTTATCGATGTTTTTTATTTTGTCGTTCCAGGTAATGAGTTCATTATTAAGTTCATCGAGCATTATTCGAACAAGAGTGCTCAGCTCATTCTCTGAGTCTTCTAAAACAAAAGGTAAGGCTTTTCTTAGAGAAGAGATACCTCTGGGGATGACAACACCATACTCAGCTAATAGACCTCGAATCTGATTGCCTAACGCTGTTCTTTGCTTCACATATCGCTCTCTCACTCGATGTAGCAGTTGCGCATCTTGCTGCTCAATACTTTTCGGCGGAACAGTTCTCACATCTTCGCGTTGAGCGACATCGGCAAGCGCTTCTGCATCATTGAAATCATTTTTGTTACCAATACGGTGCTGAGCAACATATTGAGGTGCAATAATTATGACAGTATGTCCTAGTTGACTAAAAGCTCGACTCCAATAGTGGCAAGCCCCACAAGCTTCTATGGAAATGGTACAAGCCTCTTTATTAGCGAAGTAATTGACCAATTTATTTCGAGGGAGTTTGGCTTTTTTCAGTATTCGACCAGATCTATTTTTCTCTACAACATGAAAAATAGATTTGGCTGTATCTAAACCGACTGTTACGCTTGTCATAGGACCCTCTCTTACTGTTATTGTTTGTTTTATCATCAATCAATATGGCTCATTTGAAGCCGATTAGGTAGAGAGGGTCCATTCCATTAATCGTACTAAATAACTGGTCATTCTAGCTTGTTAAAATGCTCGATAACGGCGTTAGAATTTTTGATTGTAGAATAACTACTTATCGAAAAATTCTGCCTTGTTCTCGAGCATTTTTCCTGCGCTAGCTCTGATCACTTACTTAGTGTGATTGGTATAATTGATGTCTTTGATGATTGTCAAATCTACAATTATTATCAAAAGAACAACGAATGCAAGTTGTCAATAATACAATCTAAAAGCTGATGTAAATATAAAATCCTTATATTTCAATAGCTTAAAAAGTTGGCATGCTTAATGCTATTACAAGAGTAATTCTAATTTAAAAAATATAGCAACAAGGCATTTAAAATGACTATTCATGTAAAAAATAACGTTCACTGGGTTGGCCAACGCGACTGGGAAATTCAAGAATTCCACGGTACAGAATTTAAAATGACAAAAGGTACTAGTTACAACAGCTACCTTATCCGCGAAGAAAAAACAGTACTAATCGATACTGTTGATCATCGTTTCAGCTATCAATTCCTACAAAATCTTGAAATGGAAATTGATCTGAACACTATCGATTACATCGTAATTAACCACGCTGAAGAAGATCACGCCGGTGCATTGGCTGCATTACTTGAGCGTATTCCGAACACTCCTATTTACTGTACTGAAGCTGCGATTGATTCAATTGTTGGCCATCATCATCACCCTGAGTGGAACTTCAACACAGTTAAAACAGGCGATAGCCTTGATATTGGTAACGGCAAACAACTTGTGTTTGTAGAATCTCCAATGTTGCATTGGCCTGACAGCATGATGACTTACCTAACAGGCGATGCAATCCTGTTCAGTAACGATGCATTTGGTCAGCACTACTGTGACGAGCACTTGTTTAACGATGAAGTTGACCAAGCTGAATTGATGGAGCAGTGCCTACGTTACTACTCAAACATCCTAACTCCATTTAGCAACCTAGTAATTGCTAAAATTAAAGAAGTTCTAAGCTTCAATCTACCAGTAGATATGATTGCAACTTCTCACGGTATCGTATGGCGTGACAACCCTGTACAAATCATCGAGAAATACTTGGAGTGGGCGGACGATTATCAAGAAGACCGCATTACTATTTTCTACGATTCAATGTCTAGCAACACCCGTATGATGGCAGATGCTATCGCACAAGGTATCCATGACGTTGACCCAGGTGTAGCAGTTAAAGTATTTAACGTTGCTCGCCAAGACAAAAACGAAATCTTAGCGCAAGTATTCCGCTCTAAAGGTATTTTGGTTGGTTCTTCAACAATGAACAACGTAATGATGCCAAAAGTAGCCGGTATGCTAGAAGAAATTACAGGCCTACGTTTCAAACAGAAAAAAGCAGGTGCATTTGGTAGCTACGGCTGGAATGGCGGCGCAGTTGACCGTATTCACGCACGTTTAACCGATGCAGGTTTTGAAACTGTTGCGGGTCTTAAGAGCAAATGGCGTCCAGACGGCAAAGCAATGCGTATCTGTCGTGCACACGGTCAACAAGTGGCAAAACAATGGGCTTTACATGAGCTTAGCGTTCAACCAATGATTGTTGAAGATGCTGAAGTTCAACCTTTATCTGTAGCAGTACCTGCGGCTAAGCCAGCAGCTGCAGCTCAAGAAGCTCACGGCGATGATTGCCAATGCATGATTTGTACTGTTTGTAACTGGGTATACGATCCAGCAATCGGCGAACCAAACCAAGGCGTAGAACCAGGTACAGCATGGAACGACGTTCCAGACTACTTCCTATGCCCAGATTGTAACCTAGGCAAAGACGTTTTTGCTGTACACAACCGCTAAGGGGACTGTTATGAATCCAATTACTATCATTGGTAGCGGCTTTGCCGCTTACCAACTTGTTAAAACACTGCGTCGTTTTAATGCAGAAGTGCCTATCCGCGTCATTACAGCTGATGAAGGTCATGATTACAACAAGCCAGATTTGAGCCATGTTGTTTCAAAGCAGCAATCGCCAGCAGATTTAATCACTGCTACAGCAAGCGAGTTTGTTGAGCAGCAAAACATTGAATTGTGTGCAGAGCACTTTGTAAGCAACATCGATACTGAGCAAAAAGTAGTAGTAGCAAACGACAACAGTTTTGCTTACTCAAGCCTAGTATTGGCAACTGGTGCTAAACCTTTTGTACCACCTATTGATGGTTTAAAAGAGAGCCAACCAATCACGCTAAACAGCTTACAAGAGTTTGCTCAATACGAAGCGCGATTGAATAAAGCTAAGTCTGTGATGGTAATTGGTGGCGGTTTAATCGGTGTTGAGATCAGTATGGATCTTGCATCTGCTAACAAAAAAGTGACTTTAGCTGAGCCAAGTGCTCGTTTAATGTCCAACCAATTACCTGAGCTTATTGCTTTGAAGCTTGATCAATCAATGAGATCAATGAATGTTGACCTTAAATTAGGCCAAGGCGTGAAACAGGTCTCAAAAACTGATGCGGGTTTTGTGTTATTGTTAGACAACGACGATGTAGTCAACGTTGATGAAGTAATAGTCTGTACCGGCTTGATTCCAAACACTATCTTAGCAAAAGATGCTGGTATATCTACTAACAGAGGGATTTGTGTGGATGATGCCATGCAAACGTCTTGTGAAGGTATTTATGCACTGGGTGATTGTGCCGAGCAGAATGGCCAAGTAAGAGCTTATCTTCAACCAACCGTTATCAGCGCATCGTCATTAGCGAAAACGCTACTGGGTGAACGTACCTCTGTGGTACTACCTAATATGATGGTTAAGGTAAAAACACCTAGTTATCCGATTCAGATTGGCGGCACAACTTTAGAAAGTGCTGTAAATCGTTGGAATCTAGATGTGCAAGCTGATGGTATTGTAGCAAAAGCATTTAATGAAGAAGACGTGATGATCGGATTCGTTGCTACAAAAGAAAAAACCAAGCAAGCCTTTCCACTGTTAAGGGAATTGTCCACTCAGTAATAATTTGGTTTTAAAAGCACTTACAACAATTTTGTAGGTGCTTTTTAGTACTACTAGATGTTGCACCCACTATCAAGTTCACTCAAACCAGTGAAGGTTTGTCGAGGTATGGGGTATGTTTTGACTGTTTTACACGTTAGTAAATCTAAATGAATGAACTAATAATGGTTTGAGACGAGGGTGTAATATTTAGCAAGTACGGTTGACCTATTATCTGACAACGTATATTTGCGTTGCTAAATAAGGACTTGCTCATGTCGATTCACACTTTTAATCAACCGGCTGTTCATGACGCCAAAACAAAAAATGATGTTGTTCTCGATTTTAGCCACGATACCCGCATACGAGTAGGTGTTGGTGTTGGCACTATTGCTGTTGGCTTTGTCACAATGGCCTTTCCTTTAATTCCTCGTGAAATTTTTATTCAACTCTTCACTTTTGGCCTGTCCAGTATGGCCATCGTTCTTATGCTTCTTCTTTCTACCGGTGGTTATTCATTACAACAAGTAGTGAAGGCAAAAGGGTTTAAAGGATACGCAGCCTTAATTGCCTTGTTGTTTGCAGCCGCTTACGCGATTAATTTATCTTCAGACCACGCACTATTCATGATTGCGGCTATGGTTATCGGTTATTTCCTATTAGATGAAGTGTCTACCATTGTGAAAACAGTGCGTAAGAGCAGCTTCAAATGCTTAGTGTTGCCTAGCATTGATCTTTTGGTAACATTGATTTGTTTAGGTATGTTAATTAGTGGTTTATCGGTTGATGGTGTGTTTGTAGTGAGCGCAGTATTAGGACTAAAAGTCGTGCTATTGGGCTGTTCTACAGTATTAACTCTCTCTGAGCCACAAACGAGTAGTTTTTACTAATAAAATGAATTCAAATAAAAACGCCAGCTCATTGAGCTGGCGTTTTTATATCAATCACACTAGTTTTTAGCGAGTTTGACTCGTATTCTACTTTTTTGCACATTGCTTTGGTCAAGTGCTGTCATTGCCGCCTTAGCTTGCTCTGCGTCTGGCATTTCTACGAATGCGAAACCCTTGGAAAGCCCTGTCTCTTGATCGAGAACTAGGTTACATACGGACACTTCGCCGTGTTCAGTAAATAGAACACGAATTTCATGTTCAGTCATTTGGCGTGACAGGTTACGAACTAAAAGTTTCATCTTTGACCTTAATAAGTTGATTCGAGACGGATTGTCTCAGGTTAATCTGCGAATACCAAGTTAAAATCCACTTGGCTATGATTCACTTGCCTATGATCTACCCACTATACCAATCACACTAAGTAAGTGATCAGAGCTAGCGCAGGAAAAATGCTCGAGAACAAGGCAGAATTTTTCGATAAGTAGTTATTCTACAATCAAAAATTCTAACGCCGTTATCGAGCATTTTAACAAGCTAGAATGACTAGTTACTTAGTACGATTGGTATTATACATCGTACTCTTGTATCTCTTTCTTTTCAGTTTTTGTTGGATATGCGAGATAGTAGGGGGAATGAGTCATTTTGTGGAATAGGCTAACTTAATACTATGAGTATCAAAAAGTGCGCATAATGACGAATTTTGATTGCATCGCCTTTGATTTAGAGTCACATTGTGCACAATTATTAGAAAATCCTTAAATGGACATTAATTTATGACACAGCAACAACCGAACAACCCATTACACGGGCTGTCTTTAGAAAAAATCTTAGTTCGATTAGTTGAACATTATCAATGGAATGGTTTGTACGCCGAAGTGCGTGTAAATTGCTTTAGTAATGATCCTTCGATTAAGTCATCGTTGAAGTTTTTAAGAAAAACGCAATGGGCGAGAGATAAGGTTGAAGCCTTATATATCAGTACCTTTTGCTAAATGCTGACTGTTATGTTGTCACGTGTCGGTGATGTGTGATTGATACCAATATAAGCATATCACTGCCTTCTCTTATACACAGGGTAGGCGGCGATGCCGTACAAGAAGCAAAGTTATTGGCACAGCAACATGCTTGCCAATTAAAAAGGGTACGTCGCAGTCGCAACTGGATGATCAGTGGCGAGGCTCTGCAGATACAGGCGTTTTGTCACTGTATTAATGCGCTACATCCTGAATCATTAGCATTTATGATTCGAAAAATTACGCCTGCATTGCAGCAACACCAAGATAAGTTGGAATCTCCACAGCAGCGCTTAAAGAGGTTGCTAGTTGAAGATCCAAACATGACGTTGTCTGAATTGATGGAATTGACTCAATGTTCGCTGGTGGAAGCGCGTCGTGCTAGGTTCGACGCTGATGATTTGTAGCGATTAAGTGGGTTTAACGCTGAGCTTTGGGCATACTTAATACCATTTTAAAATACGCCACCTCGCTTTTATAAAAGCGTTCCCCTTGTGTATTCATGTCAAATCTGTGGTAGAAATCGAGCGCTGACTCACGGGCATCACACCAAAATACATCAATATTGTGTTGGATTAAATACTCAATAATATGGCGGATCATTGCCGTGCCAATGCCTTTGCCTTGCTCTGAGGGTAGGGTGGCAAACTTGCGCAGTCTAGCGCTGCTGGCGGTGATAAATACCGAAGCCACGCATACCAGTTGCTCGTTTTCAAATGCGCCAAAGTGTATGCCAAATTCATCTTCTTCTACCTTACAAAATTCCATTGGCTTATTTGGCCAAAGCACTTGATGACGTATAGGCAGGGTAGAGCTGGCGTTGATTTGACGGATTTGCATAGTGTTCGTGGTGCTAAGTAGAGGGTGTGTTTGGGCTAAAGTTAGCAAATAGTGATAGCAGAGTCCATAAACAAAAACTCCAGAGTCTAAAGGCTCTGGAGTGTATCGTGCTTGCTAATATCTATTACAAGTATTAGCCAATATGAGTCATTTCATTTACTTCAAATGTCTCAATAGTCCCATCGGTAGCCGTTACGAAATCCGCTAGATGTTGAGTGTTCATATGCACTTGCCATAACTCACGAGATGCCCAGTTTTCGAAAAATAAGAAATGCGCTGGGTTTTCGTTGTCTTGATGAAGGTCGTAGCTAAGGCAGCCTTCTTCTGCGCGAGTAATATCGATTAGTTTTAATAGCTCTGATTTGATCAGCTCAACCTTATCTTGTTTAGCGATAATGTTAGCCACGATGGTTAGCTTAGTCATGATGTGCCTTATATGGTGTTAATAAACCGATGAGATAATAATGCCATGATTCTAATGAGATATTTCGGTGGATATTAAGTTTGATACTTTTCGATACTTGAGCTTGTAAGCAAGGTAATAGTGAACGGTTATTCAAAATAATTACAGAAGAAAAGTGGTGCCTTTAAATATTGGTATTCTGAGTGAACGATAAATTGTGCGTATTTTAATCTAATGCCTTTAAGTTTATGACAGAATAAATACATTTATTTGACTGCTGATTATAAAATAACCCATATTTTCTGATTATTATTTATATTATATTTCTTTAATAAAATTATAATGAAACGAATCTATATTCCATTTGGTTTTTACAATAATGGATATAACACAAATGAAACTCTCTAATTCTCCTCTTGCTATTTCTATTGCAGCCGCACTTCTTCTTTCAGGCTGTCAATCTGAGAGCAGTTCAGATGAAGCAAATGACCAAGTAAATAAAACTAAAAACGTTATTTTAATGATCAGTGATGGAGCAAGTGATGGAGCTTGGGATATCGCAAGCTTTTGGCAACACGGTGAGCTATTGAATGATACTTATCCCTTCAATGAGCTAGATACTCGTTATGCGATGACGACTTATGCTCTAAATGGTAACTCTGTACCTGATGAAAGCGATAGCTGTGATCCTGATCAGTATGCCGAGGGCTTTGGCTACGATCCGGAAAAGGCTGCTGACGATACACTCATTGAAAGCGATAAAGTTTTTGCCGGTTATGATTACATTAATACTAATTATACTGACTCGGCGGCTTCTGGTTCAGCTATTGCTACAGGTCAATCAACTTACAATGGTGGCCTTGCCGTCAACAATTGTGGTGTGCCTCAAAAGCAAATTACGGAATATGCACATGAGCATGGCCTTTCAACCGGCATCATTTCTAGCGTAATGTTCTCTCATGCAACGCCGGCGGCATTTGCTGCGAACAATATTTCACGTAATAACTACCATGAAATTGCCAGCTCAATGCTAAAAAATGGCCATGCTGATCTTATTATCGGTAGTGGTCACCCTTTGTATGATGGTGATGGTCAAAAATTAGCAGAGGCTGATTATAACTTCAGATACATTAGTGAAGACGATTGGAATGAGCTTCAAGCTGGTACGCTAACTTCAGCAACTTCTGAAACTCCTTGGACTTTCATCGAAACTAAAGACAGCTTTGATCAGCTAGCGCAAGGCATCGCATCAGATGAGATAATGAATGGTCCGCTACTGGGTATTTTCCAAACGGGTTGGACGACACAATATGACCGTACTTGTGAAGATGAATCTCTACGCGAAACCGCTTTTGCTTGTCCTGAACTGGCGACTGTTCCAGATCTAGGCACTATGTCTGTAGGTGCATTGAACTACCTATCTCAAAATGAAAATGGCTTCTTTGCTATGATCGAAGGTGGCGCAGTCGATTGGGCCGCTCACGGTAAAGACACTGCTGGTATTATCGAAGAGCAAGTTGACTTTCATGATGCAGTAAAAGATGTGTTTGACTGGGTTGAAGCAAACAGCAACTGGGATGAAACACTACTTATCGTAACAACTGATCACGGTAATGCGTACGTGTTAGGTGAAACTTCTGATTCAGCTATCTATGCGGGTGTTGAAAACCCAGGTGCTGAGACGATGCCAACAGTGGCTTACTACAGCGGCTCTCATACTAACGAGCTAGTTCGTTTCTATGCGAAAGGTAATGGCGCGGACAAATTCTCTGAATATGTTATCGGTACTGACGAAAACTATGCAGAGCATTACCGCCATACAGGAGCAACAGGTGACTACTTCCAAAACAATCACCTATTCCACGCGATTAAAGATATTTTTGAAGAGTAATCACTGACACTTTTTAATGATGAGAAAAGGCATACTCGAAAGGGTATGCCTTTTATAATATGTTATGCAGATTCTTCAATATTACTGACTAACTTTTCAGTTTTTCTCAATATATCTTTCAATTCTTCAAAACGAATAATTCCATTCTGATCTACAGGAATGAAGTTATATAATACTAATACTGTCATATATGACCCTCTACCAAATCGCGTAGGTCTTTCGAAGTTTAGATTATGTTGCCTAGAGTATTCTAGAGCAATATTATGCCATTTTGTTCTTAGTTCGCTTTGTAACGATCTATCTAAAACTTCTATTTTAATACATAATTTCTCTTGCTCTATCTGAATATACATTTTGCAATCAGATTTAGGTGTATGGTGCCACCAAAAACCCCAATATCCACCACTAGGGTTATCAATTCTCTCCCAATATGAATCATTGCATGAGTTTTGTAACTCACTATAAAACCCTTGCCATGAATAACCTGTCCACTTTGAGATAGGGTATGACCGGAAAGTATCAAATTTTTCATTTAGAGATTTTAAATGAGAGTAAAAATCACAGAATATATTATTGTCTATTTTGTAACTATGATTATTCAAGATAGATAATAGTTGCTCTCGCTTGCATACATTATACCCAGAATTTACAACATTTGCATAACTTGCTTGTTGATAAGTTTGAAGATAAATAGGTGCAATTTTGTCTTTATCAAAGCCCTTTTTTTGAATTATATTATAGTAACGTTTTAGTTGATTTGAGTGCTCTACCGTTCCTGTCTTATCTTCAATAATTATAGCTAGTTCATCATTTACGATACATAAAATATCTATGTTATTGTACTGTCGATGAACTCTTACTTTGCTAATTTTTTTTGGCACAGTAACTGAACATAATGAAAGAAAATACGTCAATAGTTCTTTAGAGCAACTATGTAAATTTTCATCTAGGGTGGAATATTTGGGTGAAGACCAAGATAGGAGCCAACAAATGAAAGCATCTTGCGACAATTCACTTGTCGCAAATTCAAAAATATTCGGTTTATTCATACATTCTGCCTTTACCTAAAACGAGTGTGTGTACATTACTTCTCAACAATGTTTATTATTTTTGGATAGGGTAATGATAATTCTATGATTAACAATAATTTATTTAGTTTTTGTCGACAAAATGAGATTAAACGCTCGATAAAACGAACTGTTTTATATTCAAACCGATTTTAATCTCGATAAGTTGTATAACAGCACCGTGGACGGTTTGGAGATGGAAAGTAAATTTAAGAAGAAATATTCGAATTACGTGGATATAATGTCAAATAAGCATACTTAAATCAAATGATTCATTCTCTTCAATTGTAGTGAGTTAATAAGTTTGTCTATGTAGTTGGGGTATTAGATATGAGGGAAAGCAAGTCAAATTTTTTGGACTTAAAATAAGGCGTAATACAACTCGATCTCTGTTTGGGAAAGCTTACTAGCGCAAAATAGACCATGAAAAAGCACCTAAAAACAATAAACTTGGTAGCCTTAACTTTCTATGGATGAACAAGCTGATTGGCTTTAAGTTTTTATTTTTGATGCTCACCGACAAGATACGTAAGGCTTCGGGTAAATGGTATTTACCCGTGAGTTTAAAATAGAGTGCTGTTTTTTTAGTTGTTTGCTGTTCAATTTATGGCTATTTATAAACACAACACTCTATTATTCCCTGTTTAATCGATGTACCAATAGCCTTTGTTAACCAAATCGCACAACAACGAAACCATAGCGCTAGAGGTTTCGCTAGGCCAGTTATCGGCGCTTATCTGCTCTTGACCACATAATAACGCAATAACATCAGTGCACTCGCTTGGCACCTTAATCACTTCACCGTTAATGTACGCGATGCTTGGATCTTGCTCGTGAAATAGGGCGCGCAGTCCTGATACTTTGTTGATGATCCCGCCGGTTTGAATGTGGTTGGCTATTTCTTCACTTTGCCAAAGTGGTTCTGGGGTGATGATATTTAGCTGGTGGCGCGACTGGCTTAACATGCAACCCATAAAGTCACTGATACCTTGTTCGTCATCGAGTGAGGATTTTAGCATTTGGGTTAATGACTGCAGATCGCTTGAGCTGATTTGCCCAAAATTGTTTTGCGTGCTTAGGTCGGGTTTGTGCAGGTGCTTATCACCAATATCATTGGCTAAAATGTAGTCGGCGAAATTGCTGATCAGCTCTTGCTCTTTAGGGGAGCGAAAACCCACCGAGTAACTCATTGACGGTTCTAGTGCGTAGCCATCGTGTGGGAAGCCCGGCGGAATGTATAAGATGTCACCCGGCTCAAGGATGTCATCGATAATCGCGTCAAAGGATTCAATTTGGCGTAGGGCGCTGTGGCGACAGGTTTCGACGTACTGACCTTCATCCTTTGCGCCCACTCGCCAGTGGCGTTTACCGCTCCCTTGAATAATAAACACATCGTATTGGTCGATATGAGGGCCAACGCCGCCGTCTTTCACTGAGTAGCTGATCATTAAGTCGTCAAATAACCACTGTGGCATGGCTTTGAAGGGCTCAACCAATTGAGCTGCGCCTTGGTGCCAGTGATTGGCCGCTTGCACTATGATAGACCAGTTAGATTCATCAAGTTCAGCGTATTTACCTTCGTTAAAAGGGCCATGTTCTGCTGTCCATTCACCGTTTTTGTTGGACACATAACGAGAGTCTACTTCTTCTTCCATCGTTAGTCCTGCTAGCTCTTCTGGCGAAACAGGGTCTTGGAAGTGCGCAAAACCGCCTTTGATGATGGTCGGTTTCTTTTGCCAAAATTCGGCTAAGAATTGCTCTAATGAAACGGTGAGTTGGTACATGGTTTTCCTTAAATTAATGCGTTGGCAAAGATGTGTGAAGCATTTAAATGCACAACTAAGACTGCTCGTGTTTAGAGACTTTTAAGCGATTATTTACATCACGGCTTTCAAGTACGCGACTAGTATGGTCAATTTCTTGACCTGATTTTGCCAGTCGGTCATATAAAAGTACGTTTACGGTTGCGGCAAGGTTCATACAGCCAATGGTGGGTACGTAAACCACTTCGTCAGCTTTATCGACAATGCTTTGCGGGATAGAACTGTCTTCTGGGCCGAAAATATAGAGGGCTTTTTGTGGATGGTTAAACTGTGGCAGTGGCGTTGCGCCTTCTGCCAGTTCCACGCACACAATTTTAATATCAGCATCAAGATCGTCGGTCATAGATTGCATCTGATTGAGGGCAATCTTGGTGGTCATATCTTTGGTGTCGGTATGATATTTAGCAGCTTTTGCAAAGCGCTCACCGGTAAATCGCACTTCGTCGGCTTGGTAACAGCCAGCGGCGCGCATGACGGCCCCAACATTAGTAGGGCTTTTAGGGTTACATAGACCAATAATGGTGAAGTTATTTTTAGACATAATTTTAGACACAGCTTGTTGAAACGGATGTTAGAGACAGGTTTTGGAAACCGTTTTAAAAAGGATTTTTGACAGCATACAACCTACTCATTGATGCGGGCAGTATATAGGTCTAGCCAAGAAATAGAAGAGGGGATTGTGATTTGGCTTCTCTAGATCGAAGAAGCCAAATATTCACGGGTGACTATTTACGGATTATTGCGCGTTTAACACGGCGTTGTAACGAGCAAAACCGTTTTCTAAATCTTTGATAAGATCGTCAACGTTTTCAAGACCGGTATGAATACGGAACAAAGTACCGGTAAAGTTAGGGTTTGCCACCGTTCTTAGGTTATTAAAGCTGCGTGGTTCATTGGCAAGAATAAGGCTCTCATAACCGCCCCAAGAATATCCCATACCAAACAGTTCCATACCATCTAATAGCGCAGTGGTCGCTTTGCTGTTTTGTGATTTCATCACAAACGAGAACAGGCCATTGCCACCGGTGAAGTCACGTGCAAAATATTCATGACCTGGGCAAGTTTCAAGGGCAGGGTGTCTAACATGATGCACTTCAGGGCGAGCTTGTAACCACTTAGCCACGGCTAAACTGCTTTGTTGATGTTGCTTTAAGCGCAGATCAAGAGTGCGAATGCCGCGCAAACCAAGGTAGGCATCATCTGGGGAGACACATTGTCCCATTAAATAGCTGTTTTCACGCAGCTGATCCCAGTAAGCCTCCGTCGAAATTGCCGTGCCAAGCATTACATCGGAGTGACCTACGATGTATTTTGTGGCCGCTTGGATGGAAATATCAACACCATACTCAAACGGAGAGAAGTGCAGACCCGCAGACCAAGTGTTATCAAGCATCACAATCATGTCGTTGTTGTGCGCAATCTCAGCAAGCAGTGGTACGTTTTGCACTTCCATAGTCACCGAGCCCGGAGATTCTAAAAACAGAATTTTAGTATTCGGCTGAATTAGCTCGCTAATTTCTTCACCAATGGTCGGCGCGTAGTAAGTGGTTTCCACGCCAAGACGTTTTAGCATGGTGTTACAGAAGTCGCGAGTGGGTTCGTAACAAGTATCGACCATTAAAATGTGATCGCCGGCTTCGACAAAAGATAAAATAGCATTGGAAATGGCCGCAGTACCACACGGGTATAACGCACAGCCAAATCCGCCTTCTAGCTCAACCATGGCATCTTGAAAGGCAAAGTGGGTTTGAGTGCCACGACGACCGTAAAAAAGGGCTTTATTAGCGCGATTAATAGTGGCTTGAGTTTTCTCAGCGACAGTGTCAAATAACACAGTTGATGCGCGTTGTACCGGAGGGTTTACCACTCCATGAGTGTATTTTTTGTCTCTGCCAGCACTGATAAGTTGCGTTGGTTTCGATACTGGAGATTTGCTTTTAGACATCTGCCTTCCCTGATGTGGTTTCTTTACCTTATTTAAACCATGAGCAAGGCAGGCAGTGCAAGTAAAATATCAACAATTAAGATTACAAAATTGGACTAAATAGATAGAAAACACGCTCTAAGAATCTATGTTGAATGCTACGCTCGCGCCAACGCGCCTCATCCACCACGGTAGATTGTTCCATATAAGTTTGTTGTAACCAGTACAGCTGCTTAGTGAATTCGGCATCATCCACCACTAAGGTCACTTCAAAGTTCAGCCACAGACTGCGCACATCAAGATTTACGGTACCGATAAGACAGTACTGCTCGTCAATGACGACCGACTTGGTATGCAGTAACCCTCCTGTGAACTCATGAATGACCACGCCCGCAGAGAGCAGTTCCGCATAAAAAGCCTTAGATGCCCAACCCACCATAATCGAGTCGTTGTTTTTCGGAATGATTAGCTCTACTTTTACCCCGCGCTGGGCGGTGGTGCGTAACGTTTGCAAGAGCTCTTCACTTGGCACAAAGTAAGGCGTAGTGATGGTTACCGATTTTAAGGCGCGGCTAATGGAGATGTTCAATACTTGGTGAATCAAGTTCTCCGGCATACCTGGGCCAGATGGTACCACTTGAATGGGGTGCAGTAAGTTATCTTGTTCAATGTGGCACTCAGGAGCTGTAGGGAAAGAGCGTTCGCCAGTTTCTACTTCCCAGTCCCAGCAATGGATTGCCGACAGCACGTTTACCGTAGGGCCGGTGATACGCACCATCACATCCACCCACATGCCAACCCCTGCATCTTGCTTAAAATACTCAGGATCAACCAAGTTCATGGAACCTGTGTAGGCCACCGCATCATCAATGACGATGATTTTACGATGCTGACGCAAATCTAAACGGCGTAAGAACATACGAATAGGCTTTACCTTGAGCGCCTGCACCACTTCAACACCGGCATTTTCCATCATCTGACACCAAGATGAAGAGAAGAACTTACCACTCCCTGCGGCGTCCAATAGGATCTGACAACGTACGCCACGTTGTGAAGCGCGAATAAGAGCAGAAACTACGCCGTTAGCTTGTCCGCCTTCGTTCCAAATATAAAACTCCATTCGAATAAAGTGCTGCGCCAGTTCAATATCTTCAATAATGGATTTTAAAATCTTTTGTGGGGTGTCTTGCAAAGAGAGGGTGTTACCACATAAAGCAGGAATGCCCATGCGGTTGGTACAGAGATCATCAATATGGGTAATGTGAGTGGGTGTTTTTTCTGGTAAGTGAGCATTACAGTCCAGCAGCTTGAGAAACCATGTCTTATAAGGAATAAACATAGCTTGCGCTCGCTCGGCTCGTTTTTTACCTAGATTAAGCTCGCCAAACAGGAAATAAAAGATGACACCGAAAATAGGCAGGATATAGATGATCATGAGCCAAGCTAGAGACACACTGACTGAGCGGCGTTTTATAACCACACGAATCGTGACACCGGCGACCAACATCCAATATAGGCCAATCCCTATCAAAGTGAGGGCTTGATAAAATCCTTCCATTTCTCTCAGTTAATAATCAATCACTTAATAGCTGTAGTGTATACGGAAAAGTCGCCTTTGTGCGTTTTTTAAGACAAAGGGAAGAATAACAGCGGTTTTCCATGCAAATTTACGCCTAATCTCAACAAGTATTTTGCAAAAGATACACAACAAGAGGTGAAATACAGGTATTTTTAACGAAAGTTGGGTTTCCCTTGGCGCTCAGGATATACTACTGAGCTTTCTTTGAGTCACTAGGACACCTGTAACTAGCCTATGTTTGATATAGTCGACGACCAAGCTCAGTTTGTGCTGATTAATAAGCATGCTTCAGTGAGCGTTCATAAAGATGAACAAGAGACCGGATTGTTAGACGAGGTTCGGCGTTATTTGGGCTGTGGTCCATTATACCTTGTGCATCGATTAGATAAGATGACATCTGGGCTGTTACTTTTGGGAAAGACACAGCAAGCGGCAAGTGAATTGTCTCAAGCGTTTGCTCAAAGAAAGGTAGAAAAATTCTATCTGGCGATTTCCGATAAAAAGCCAAAGAAAAAACAAGGTTTGATCAAAGGGGATATGGCAAAAAGCCGCCGCTCAATGTGGAAGCTAATGCCCACTACAGAAAACCCAGCTATTACCCAGTTTTTTTCAGCCTCTGCCCAAGGCTATCGCATTTTTCTGTGTAAGCCTAAAACGGGTAAGACTCATCAAATTCGCGTTGCGTTAAAATCGGTTGGCAGTCCAATTGTTGGCGACCCTATTTATTCACCCTCTAGTGACAGCGATAGGGGATACCTGCACGCATTTTCCATTAGCTTTGAGTTAGAGGGTGACAGTTATCGCTATCAGCTTGATCCTAGCTCTGATAGCCGTTTCGGTGAACTCTGGCAATTGCCTGCAATTCAACAACAAATCAGCGAATGGCAACAACCCCAACGACTTAATTGGCCAAAAATATAATGAATGATATTTCTCCTCCTATGAATGTAGAGGCGCTACCTCTGTTTTTTTCTGCATTGCAACAAGGCTTAAAAACGGCGCCGACTGAAGTAAGACGTCTATTTCACGGGCGAGGACGCACGGTGGCAGGTCTAGAGCAGATCACCTGTGATTGGATTGGTCAGCATCTCGTTGTGCAATTATTTAGACCAGTCTCGGATGAGTTTCTTGCGCATCTTGAGCAAGGCTTGCACCAATTAGCCGAGCAGCCAGAACATTCACATATTCGATCTATCTCGATTCAACATCGATATGAACACGGTGCGCCGACGCAGTTTTTATTGGGCGAAGCGGAAGGCAAAGTAGAAGTGGTTGAGTCTGGGCTCAAGTACTGGATGAATCTTTCTTCAAACCAAAATTCAGGTTTATTCTTAGACATGCGTTTAGGACGTGATTGGGTAAGGGCAAACGCTGAGGGCAAGAATATCCTTAACTTGTTTGCTTATACCTGTGGCTTCTCTGTGGCAGGGATTGCGGGCGGCGCGAAGCAAGTAGTGAACATTGACATGGCGCGCTCGTCGTTAAGTCGCGGCCGTGATAATCACAACTTAAACAATCAAGATGTGAGCCGCGTAAAATTCTTAGCCCATGATATTTTTAAATCTTGGGGCAAACTCAAACGCTTTGGCCCGTATGACTTGATTATTTCCGATCCACCGTCGTTTCAAAAAGGCAGTTTTGCCTTAACCAAAGATTACCAAAAAATACTACGCCGCTTACCTAGTTTACTGGCTGAAAATGGGCAAGTGCTAGCCTGTGCCAATTCGCCTGCGGTGACTTCTGATTTTGTGATTGATGGCATGGCTGAACATGCCCCTGAACTCAATTATGTGCGGCGTTTGGATAACCCTGCGGAATTTGACGATGTTGATCCAGAAGCCAGCCTTAAAGTGCAGCTGTTTTCCTTATAGTAGGTAGTAGGTGAGTGAAACCAATAAAAAGGCCAAAGTTTGTAGCAAACTTTGGCCTTTCTTTTTAATTGCTCTAAAGCCTATATTTAATAGGCTTACGATTCATCACCATCGGCAACACAAGTTTTTGAACTGATAACTTGCTCTACAATCATTTGACCACGGTTATTACGGATTTTGATAAGGTAGTTTACGCCTTTATCCATAGCCGCGCGTACGTCTTCAGAATTACAGTAGTAAGCATTGGCACTTTTAATCAATTGATCAGCAGGCTTGTGACCAGATTGATTGTAAAGCATTTCAATGATGACAGTGGCATCTTTAGATGTTGCTCGAGTAATGGTGAGTGGGCCGTACTCAATAGGCAAACTTGATGCAAGGATCCCCGCGCGGCGATCGGCGGTAATTTTAAGCTCTCGTTTCTCACTACTGCTAGAGGCACAGCCAGCAAGAATAATGGTAGCTAATGTTAAAACTAGTGCGCTTTTAAATGATGAATACATAATTAGAATACTTTTTTATAAGGTTTAACAATAACGTCTTGATAGACGCCTGCGTCGATATATGGGTCGGCATCTGCCCAAGCTTGCGCGTCTTGTAGCGTTTCAAACTGAGCGATGACGGTCGAACCTGTAAAGCCAGCCTCACCAGGATTGTCGCTATCGATAGCGGGCATTGGTCCTGCGGTAAGCAAACGACCTTGATTTTGTAGGTCTTGCAGGCGGGCTAAATGTTTATCACGTACACTACCACGTTTTTGTAATGAATCTTTGACATCCTGGGAAAAAATGACATACCACATAATAAATCCTTCTATTTTTCGATTTTTCGAGGGCGACCATTGTTATCAATAGCAACATAATGGAAAGTCGCCTCACAAACCAAGTCTCTTTCTCCTGCGCGGTCACCCATCACTTTTTTATTCCATACTTGCAGTTCAATCGACATAGAAGAGTTACCTATGTGACTGCACTCACCATGACAGCATACAATATCACCTACTGAAACAGGTCTTTTAAACGTAATACTTGATACTGATACGGTAGCAATTCGTCCTTTTGAGATCTCTTTGGCAAGAATACCCCCAGCAAGATCGAGTTGAGACATAATCCAACCACCGAAAATATCGCCATTAGCGTTGGTGTCGGCTGGCATTGCTAGTGTTCTTAGTAGCATTTCTCCGCGAATTAAAGACGGGTTACTCATTGCGTGTTTTACTCTCTTTTGACAATTGTGTGTAGATATAGAGCCCTGTGAGCAAGGCAAACAGTAGTGTGGCTATCATTAAGCCGAATACTTTAAAGTTTACCCATACATCAAGGGGAAGACGAAATGCCACATAGACATTAATTATGGCACAGGCAGCAAAGAAGATGCTCCACGCCCAGTTAATCGTGTTCCATGTTCGGCTTGGAAGTGTGATTTCTTTTTCTAGCATCCCTTTGATAAAGGGTTTACCGGATAATTGGGTAACAATAAGACCTACAGAAAATAGGGCATAAATAATGGTGACCTTCCATTTGATAAAGTCATCGTTGTGAAAGGCGATGGTCATACCGCCAAAAATAGCCACGATAGCAAAGGTGGTCAGCTGCATTTTTTCTATTTTCTTATACAGCACATATGTGACAAGCAGTTGAATAGCAGTAGCTACAATCAAGGCTCCAGTAGCAGTATAGATGTCGTACATTTTGTACAACACAAAAAAGATGATGAGGGGGATGAAGTCGAGTAGTTGTTTCATGATTCATACAGACGTCGATATTTGCGTTAGTTTACCTAAACGAAACAGTGAAATATAGCGGTAGGCCGTTTGATAGCCATAAAATCAAGCGATAACTGCAATTGCACCTATCGAACGGGGCTCAATGAAATTTTCGTGATGAAATTGAGAAATTAGTCATAGCTCAGGAATTTACAAATTTATTGAGACTTGTTCGCATTAACTCGATTGCTTAACTTGCGAAATAAAAAGGTTAGTGCTGTACTGACTTCGTTAATACAAATATCAGGAGTAGTAATGAACAAAGATGTGACGCGCTTATATTATGTTTACGATCCTATGTGTGCTTGGTGTTGGGGATACAAACCTACGTGGCAAAAGATTGAAACGGCGCTAAAAGGCAAAATTGATATTGTGTATATTGTTGGCGGACTTGCTCCTGACTCAGATGAGCCAATGCCGCAAGAGATGCGTACTCAAATAGCATCTTACTGGAATAAGATTGAGTCTCAGCTAGGTACTGAATTTAATCATGAGTTTTGGAGCAAGAATACCCCTCGTCGTTCCACCTATCCGGCATGCAGAGCAATGCTCGCCGCTAGGCGTCAAGATGCGGAGCAAAAAATGTTAACCGCAGTACAGCATGCTTATTATTTGGATGCGAAAAATCCAAGTGACAATGAAGTATTAATTGAGCTTGCTAAAGAGATTGGATTAGATGTTGAGAAGTTTACCTTTGATTTAACTTCTGACGATATCGAACAATATTTAAAATCAGAATTACGTTTCGCACGCTCTATTGGTGGCAACAGTTTTCCTTCTCTTTTTGTTGCCGACAAAGATACCGTGGTAGAAATCCCTATCGAATACAAAGATGCCAATATCACTATTGAGCAAGTAGAGCAGTTACTTAGTTATGCTTTATAACCTCGACTTTGGCAATCGCTTTAACTAGAAGCGTTAAGCTTCAATAACCGCTAAGTGTTTATCGTCAAATTTTCTTATTACTAAATAAAAACACCGGACTTAAGTAAGCCCGGTGTTTTTTTATTTGATGATTGGTACTACCTACAATTTACGATGTTGCTTCAACAACAGCAGGTTTTTCGTCATCAAGTAGTGCATCAACAATGACCGCACACGCCGCATCACCTGTGATGTTTAGTGCAGTACGAATCATGTCAAAGATACGGTCTAGAGCAAACAGCAGTGGTAGACCTTCAATTGGAATGCCCGCAGCAAGTAGTACCGCAACAACCAAGAATGATGGTCCAGGTACGCCTGCTTGACCTACCGCACCTAAAGTAGAGGTTGCGATGATTGCAATGTAAGCACCTAGGCTAAGATCAATACCGAACATTTGTGCAAAGAAGATAGCCACCAAGCCGTAGTAAATGGCATTACCAGACATGTTAATGGTTGCACCTAAAGGCAATACAAATGATGCGGTCGAGTTTCTTACTCCTAGCTCAGTCTCAACAGTATTCATGGTTACAGGCAGTGTCGCCATTGAAGACGCTGTAGATAGTGCCACTGCTTGTGGTTTTTTCATTGCCACTAGGAACTTCTTAGCAGAAGTCTTAGTGAAAATATTCACCATAAGAGGGTACACAACAAAACCAAAGATAAGGATTGCCACGACATAAACAATGAAGAGTTTAAGCACCACGGTTAATGCGCTAAAGCCAAATGAACCTACCGCATCAGCCATTAGACCAAATACACCAAGTGGCGCTAATAGCATTACTTTATTGATCATCCAAACCATGGCATCAACAATGGCATTTACGCCATTCATTAATGGTTGGCGACGTTCTTTTTCCAAGCTTGAAACAGCAATACCAAAGAAAAGACAAAATACTAAGATTTGCAGTATGTTTGCTTCGTTCAAAGATTGGAAAATATTGGTTGGGATCATGCCAGTGATGGTATCCCAGAAGCCAGGAATAGCACCTTGAGAAGCGTATTCACTAGAGAACATGCTTTCTACAGAGCTAACATCAATACCTGAACCCGGTTGGAATAGGTTACCCATTACTAACGCTAGCGTTACCGCTAGTGCAGAGGTGAGACCAAAAAAGCCTAATGTAGTTAAACCAACTTTACCTGCTGAAGAGCTATCACCTAGACCTGCGGCACCTGAAATAAGGGCAACAGCGACCAATGGAATAACCAACATTTTAATAAGGTTGATGAATATAGTACCTAGCGGAGCAAAGATTGTCGCACTGTGGCCCATTACTGCGCCTACTAATGTACCGACGACCATTGCAATGACAACTTGCACGCCAATGTTGCCGAGTAAACTTTTATCTTTTAACACTTCCTTTACCTTTTATGCTGATATTATGGAATATTGCCGAATATATGAGCTATATAGGGGCGTTATACCCTATTTTAAGGGATGCCCCATTGTACTGTGAAATGAACAAATGTGGCAGGGAGGGTAATAGTTATTGCGATGAGGGTCACGTACTTTTTTTTAAATATAATAACCTGCGCCAAATAGCTCATTTATGTAACGATATTATTTATCTCTATAATTATTAGCGTTACATAAATGAGCATTAAAAATTAATTAATTTTGAATCTATTGTATCAATTTGATTGTGAATAAATTGTTGCGCGCTGTGGGTGGTAAACAGTAACGCTAGAATGTGCTGATTTAGCGTTAATTGCCAATCAACCTTTTTATTACATTGGCGTGTGTTATTTAGACAAAGATGTGCCTACATAGAAACAGTCTATTTTTAGCTATTTAGTCATGATTGAGGATGGAGCGGATATGATGGCAAAACAAATATGTATTATTTGTGAGTTAAAAATATTTTCACTTCTAATTTTTGAATTTTATATTGCTATTATTTTAATACAAAGAGTAACGGTAAATATATTAATTAAGTGATTGGCATAATTGCGGGTATCGAGAATTCTATGTTTGTTTTATGTCATAGCTTATCGAGAGAATAGGGGAAGTATCAAAGACACTGCCCCTATTAAATGGAACCGTTAAGGTTATTGGTAAGACTACTTGACGATCACATCAGGGAAGTTAGCCACAACACACTTAGTGAAATCGCCTTCTTTAAAGGCTGAGAAAGGTGTTTGGTAACCGACCATTTGGCAAGAATACGTTCCGCCAGTTGGTGTTTCCGATGACCAACCCCAATCTTTTTCCCAGTAAATACTGAGTGCGCCAGCGCCATCAGTATCAAACTGCTTCATTTCTTTACAGCCTAGTACTTCATCATCCGCTACAGGGACTTGCAAATACTGAGTAAAGTTTTTGTAGTAGTCGATGCGGTTTAGTGATTGAGCAATCTCTACTGAACCACCACATTCAACGCCACCGTTGATGATTTGTGTTGTGACGCCAAAACCAGGAGTCAAACCATTAGCTAAGTCACGATCGTTTGGTTGCCATGTGCCATCAATAACGTGCATCATTGCCGGTTTTGGTGGTTGTGGGTAAGTAAAGAAGAAGACTGCCGAAGCAAAGTTTAACCACGTATCAGCGACCATTTCAGGGTTGTCGAGTAAGGTGCGAACCGTACCAAACATAGCCTCAGAAAACGGACCATAGTTGTAGTTGTAGCTCAACTGCTTAGCACCACGGCCAAAGTATGATTTGAACTCACCGTTTTCGAATGTACCACATGGCCACGTTTGTCCTTGCCATACATCAGGGTTACATTCACCGTTGTAACCACCGCGCATCGTTTCATCCCAGCCCATTTCGCGGACATGCACTAAACCTTGACGCCATTCTGGCACAGGCCAATCTGCGGTATGACCGCCGGTCTCTTGGGTAAAGTGAGCAAACATGGTTGCCAGTGCTTTACGACAAATCGCATCTGAATCACGTCCGTCTTCGTAAGTGTCACAGAAGGCAGGGAATTTACCCGTAGCTTGCAAGAAGTGGCGATAGGTATATTCGGGAGTACGCTCTGGGAAGAGGTATTCCCAATCGGCTTCTGAAATAATGCTTTCGATACGTTTAACGTTGTCAGGATTGCTCTCTGCCAGCGGTTTAATGGCGTTTACAGTGGCATTATCAATCGTGCGAATTAAGTCTTTTACCGATGCCATTGCTGGGAAGTTGGTTAATTCCGCTTCTTTAGCGTCTAAATCCTCTTGGTAAACAACATAGCCGTCTTCTGGCTCAGGGCTAGGCTCTGGCTCTGGAGTAGGTTCAGGATCTGGACTTGGGTCTGGGCTTGGATCGGGTTCTGGAGCAGGATCGGGTGTTGGGTCTGGATCTGGCGTCACTTCAGGGTCAGATGGTTCTGGATCACTCGGTGGAGTTCCGTCAGCCACTTCTTCCCACGCTTGATCCCAAGCGGTTCCCGTTCCTGGAGCATAAGCCCATGCAGGGCCTGAACACCATGTTTGTGTGATGCCATCTTTACAACGATATAGCTTACCTGTGTTGATTACGATATCACCAGCAACATAGTCTTCACCTTCAACATAAGCAGGGTAATCGCCCTCGATTGGCGGCACAACGGGTGGAGTGGGTTCTGATGGCTCTTCAGGATCAGCTGGAGGAGGGGTTGTTTCTCCACCTGTTTCTGAAATTAAGATCCACGGAGATTCCCAGCTATTTCCAGTCACATCAGCAGGAGATTGGTTAGGGTTCACCCACCACTGAGCTTCATAAATAGCACCGTTAAATGAGACGCGCTCACCACCACTGTAGCTTTTACTTTGGTCATAAATTTCGGCAGAAAAGGCTGCACTCGAAAAAGCAAGCAGCATGGGGATGACTAAACTTTTGTATTTCATAATAACACCCGTTATTAAAGTTGTTGAAGTGATTAAAGTTGTTAAACGTACTAAAGTTACCTAAGCAATTGAAGTTGGTTTTTTGTATTCAAATCAGTTGTTTATAATTATGTTTAGCCAGTCTATGTGAGGATGAAAATATGCAAATAGTTACACTGCATTATTGTGATCTGAAAAGGTGTTTTTTAGCGTGAATTTCTAAGTAATAACCAACAGCAAATGTTTTACACCCGATAGGTGTAATTAAGAGGCGCAATTAAGAAATAATGACTAAATTAATATTAAGTATTTTTGATTATTAGCTAGGTTGTATTAGTACATTAAATGTTCAATATAATGGGCTAAGGAAATACCTTGAGAAAACGTATCCCTTGGGTGATACAAATTGGCGTTCTATTTGACGTTACATATTGAGGAACAAATTTGCAGCAAACAAAAATTGCGACCAGCCATTTTGATATGCTTTTTGATGGTGCAATCAAATGCATGAAGAATGCCCAAGAGTTATGTGATGAGGCTGAGCTCTTACATCAACATGGTAAATTCGCCCGAGCTTTTGCATTAAGTCATTTTGCACACGAAGAGTTTGCAAACAGTGTATTGTTATTTCGTGCGCTGCTCGATGTAAGCACACAAAAGAAAGTGAATTGGAAAAAACTTAAGCGCCACACCCTAAGTCCAAAACAGAAACGCACCACTCAAGTCGCCATTACTAAGGCGCTATTGGTTGATCTTCATCTCGATGCTGATGCTGCCACCAAACAATTAATTCTAGAGATCGAGTTAAAACAGATCCGACAAAATCATGCGCTGTACACCCAGTGTATAAATAAAGAGTTTGTTTTACCCTCAGAACGAATCAGCGAAACCCAATCCGAAAAGTACATGAATTTAGCGATATATCGAATTGCCAAACTAGGTCCGGCTTTGGTTGAACTAAGAAACTTGCAAGGGATGACGAAGCAAGAAGTAAAGCTTAGGTTTTCTAAAAAAGCGTTGAAGAATACGCAAGTGTTTTTGGCAGTAGTGCTGGGGAGTCATGGTTGAAATTCGTATCTGGGTAATGCTACACGCCACAACATTAGCCCTAGGAAAATGCCTAAAAATTGGTTTTTGGCTTTAAACTTCACATCACCATTAAGGCTAAAAAGTTTGGCTTGATGACTATAGGTTAAACCGAACTTAGCGTAATTAAGTGCTCAAATCTTGCGTTTAACCTTATTCTCGCTCATGATTCAGGCTATCAGATTGATAGGTTATCCGTATTTCAAAAAATATACTTGAGAGAATCGATGAGTTTCCGTTGACTTCAGCGTCAGCAAGAAATTTATCAACGAACTGTCAAGTAAGCACAGTGCTAGAGTCTTTATTGGCTCGCATGCTAGAGAGCGGATGGAGCAACGCGGTGTGACTCGGATGCAAATATTTCAAGTACTTGCTAACAAGCACAGTAGAGTTACGGAAGCACCTCATCAAACACCTAGAGGTGATTGGAAATGCAATCTTCAAGGTATGGCGGCTGGTGAAATTGTAGAAGTCGTTGTTTCCCTAAAGAGGCATGAAGACGATCCATCTGCATTTGTTGTAACGGTTATGGTTAAATAAAGAGGATAATATGTATCACTATAAAGACTGTGGTTTACCGTATGTTTATTTAACAAATGGCTTCACTATCGACAAAGTAGAGGATGAAGAGTTTGTTAGTATCGATAATTTATATGAGCTGCATGCGCTTGTTGGCCGAAATATCGTTTCTCAAGTAAGACCTATTTCTCATCAAGAATTTAAGTTCATTCGTATCGAACTTAATATGTCGCAAAAGGCACTTGGTAATTTATTAGGTGTAGACACTCAAACTGTCGCGCGTTGGGAAAAAGGGCAAACGCTCATCCCAAGAACCGCAGACGTAACTCTTCGTGCTCTATATGCAGAGTTTAATGATGATGACAGCCAAATTGGTCTTTTGCTTAATATGCTTTCAGACTCGGAAATTGAATCAACGATGGCAGAGCTACATTTGAAAGAACAAGACAATAAATGGCGTGTAGCATAGTTACAATAAATAATGCCTAAGTGTCGTTTAGCCAGTGCTGCTCAACAAAAAAGCCACTTAAAAAGTGGCTTTTAGCAAATAGAAACTCGAGTTTAGTTATAACTGAGTCGCAGCCTTCATATTCGTCACAAAACTTCCCAGTTCGCTGAGCATTTTGTCAGAGTCATCAAGGTTATTTTCAATAATTTTCACTACCGCTGAACCTGAGATTGCACCCGCAGCGCCCGCTTGAATAGCAGAAGCTACTTGTTCTGGTGCAGAAATACCAAAGCCAAGTAGGGCTGGCGGCGCGTCAAATTGTGCTAGGCACTCAAGCATGTGATCGACTGGCATGTTGGCTTTTGTTTCTGCGCCAGTTACACCTGCGCGAGAAAGTAGGTAAGTGTAACCGCCGCCTAATTCTGAAACTTGTTTAAGTGTTTCGTCATTAGCTGTTGGTGGTGCGATGAAAATAGCATGTACACCTGCTTTTTTTGCCGCTGCGTTAAATTCTGCGCTTTCACCAGTTGGTACATCCGCGATTAACACAGAATCGACACCGGCTTCGGCACAGGCTTGATAGAAATGGTCGATGCCGTTGGCAAACACAAGATTTGCGTAAACCAGTAGACCGATAGGCAAATCTGAGTGTTCAGCGCGAATTTTTGCAATCAGATCAAAGCAAATGCTTGGCGTTGTTTTTGAATCCAAAGCGCGAATGTTAGCGCCTTGAATAGTTGGGCCATCGGCGAGTGGATCCGAAAACGGAATGCCAAGTTCAAGAGCATCAGCGCCTGAGTTTGCCAATGTTTGCATGATGCGCAGAGACAGTTCAGGTTGTGGATCGCCAATCGTGACAAAAGGGACAAATGCACCTTGTTTTTTAGCTTGTAAACGCTCAAACAGCGCAGCGTAACGGTCCATTATACGTCTCCTCTTTCTTTCAAAATATCGTATACAGTGAAAATGTCTTTATCGCCACGGCCAGAAAGGTTGACGACTAACAGTTGCTCTTTTTCTGGCTCATCGTGCGCCATTTTTAATGCGTAAGCTAGAGCATGAGCAGATTCAAGAGCAGGGATGATGCCTTCTTTACGTGCAAGGATTTGGAATGCTTCTAACGCTTCATCATCGGTCGCGGCGCCGTATTGTGCGCGGCCAATAGCATTAAGGTGGGCGTGTTGTGGGCCTACCGATGGGAAATCAAGACCGGCTGAAATAGAATAAGACTCTTCAATTTGGCCGTCAGTGTCTTGCATCAATGGCGATTTCATACCAAAGAAAATACCTAGCTTACCGTGTTTAAGCGGCGCGCCATGCATATCTGTGTCTAAGCCTTTACCTGCTGGCTCAACACCAATAAGGCGTACGTCTTTCTCTTCGATGAAGTCAGCAAACATACCAATGGCATTTGAACCGCCACCGACACAAGCGATAACTGCATCAGGTAGTCGACCTTCGCGCGCTAGGATTTGATGTTTGGTTTCTTCACCAATCATGTGTTGGAATTCACGAACAATAGTCGGGAATGGGTGAGGGCCTGCGGCAGTACCAAGTAGGTAGTGGGCATCTTCATAGCTTGCAGACCAGTCACGTAGTGCTTCGTTACAGGCATCTTTTAGCGTTGCTGAACCTGAATGGACAGGAATCACTTCAGCACCCATTAAACGCATGCGAAATACGTTCGGGCTTTGACGTTCCACATCTTTTGCGCCCATGTAAATGCGACATTTTAGACCCAGTAGAGCACACGCAAGAGCGGATGCTACGCCGTGTTGACCCGCACCAGTTTCGGCGATGATTTCCGTTTTACCCATGCGTTTTGCTAGTAATGCTTGACCTAACACTTGGTTGGTTTTGTGCGCGCCGCCGTGCAGAAGATCTTCACGTTTTAGGTATAACTTGGTTTTGGTGCCTTTAGTCAGGTTACGAGTTAACGTAAGCGCGGTAGGGCGACCTGCATACTCTTGTAGTAAGTGCATGAATTCGGCGCGAAATTCAGGATCAGCCTGCGCGTCGATAAAAGCTTGTTCTAGTTGGTCAAGTGCTGGAACGAGGATTTGCGGAACGTATTGTCCACCGAACTCTCCAAAGTAGGCATCAAGTTTTGCCATGATTTTTTCCTTAAATTTTTTGTCATTCCTTCCCTACACTAGGGAAGGAATGTGAATCAATAGTGTCTGATCGCAGCAAAAGCTTGTGCTAGCTTTTCACGAGATTTTTTACCAGGTTCGGTTTCTACACCAGAGTTTAGGTCAAGCCCTAGACAGCCCAGTTTAGATGCTTGCGCAATATTGTCAGCATTTAAACCGCCTGCCAGCATGACATTCTGATCGTTAATCTTAGACCAATCGAAAGTTTGCCCTGTGCCACCACTTTGAGTCTGTGTTTTAGAATCTAAAAGGTGACGGTCAACATTGCCAATAAATGCAGGTACTTCATCTAATACGCCGTAGGCTTTCCAGATTTCAGTATCACTTGGCAGTTGTTGGCGCAGCTTAGTAATAAAGTCTTCATCTTCATCACCGTGCAATTGCACAGCGTGCAGTGAAAGAGATTGTGCGACTTGGCTGATATAGTCCGCGCTTTGATTTTGGAATACACCGACATAGCGAAGGGGTGCTCCGCTCATGGTTAAGCGCGCTGTTTCTTGGTCTACTTTACGCTTTGATTTTTCCGCAAAGATAAGACCGCCATAAATTGCACCCGCATTATAAGCTTTTAGCGCATCGTCAGCATGGGTAAGACCGCAAACCTTGTTTTCACCAAGCAGTACTTTACGTACCGCAAGCTCTAGGTTGTCTTCGGACATCAGTGAACTGCCGATAAGAAAACCGTTCGCATATTGGCATAGATCTCGAACTTGCTGGTGGTTGTAAATACCCGATTCAGAAATCACGGTAGTACCTTTTGGCAGTTTCGGCGCAAGCGCTTTAGTGCGGTTAAGGTCAATGGTGAGATCGCGAAGGTTACGGTTATTGATGCCGACTACTTTTGCTTGCAGTTTGATAGCGCGTTGCAGTTCGTCTTCGTTGCTTACTTCTGTAAGTACGCCCATATTCAGTGCGTGGGCTATCTTTGCCAGTGCTTGATATTCTTCATCGTTTAGCACAGACAACATCAGCAAAATAGCATCAGCTTGGTAATGACGGGCTAGATACACCTGATACGGCGAAATCATGAAGTCTTTACACAAAATAGGCTGGGTGGTTTGCTTTTTCACTTGCGGTAAAAAATCAAAGCTACCTTGGAAGTATTTTTCGTCCGTTAAGACAGAAATGGCACTGGCATGGTTTTTATACACAGAGGCAATGTAATCAAGGTCGAATACGTCACGAATCAAGCCTTTAGACGGTGATGCTTTTTTACATTCCAGAATAAACGCAGTGTTGTCACCCGATAGTGCATCGTAAAAGCTACGATCAGAGGGCTGTAGCGAGTCTTTAAAGGTTTCCAAAGGTTGCGATTTCTCGCGCTCTTCTACCCAGATATCTTTGTCGGCAACAATTTTTGCCAGCACTTGAGCCATATCTTTATTATGTTGGGAAATATGTTCTGACATGATTAACCTCTAGCCGCCAGTTGTTCTACAAGTTGATACGCCTTACCACTGCGCATAGCAGCAATCGCTTGTTGGGCATTGGCTTTTAGGTCTTCATGACCAAACAGTTTCATTAGCAGTGCAACGTTAGCCGCGACCGCAGATTCTTGAGCTTCTGTGCCTTTACCTGAAAGTAGGTTAGTCACAATCGTGCGGTTTTCTTCTGGAGTGCCGCCTTTTAGCGCTTCAAGTGGGTGCGAATTCAGACCAAAATCTTCAGCGGTTAAGGTGTAGTGTTCAATCTTGCCCTCTTTGATTTCGGCAACCACAGTTTTGCCGTGAATAGCCACTTCATCAAGGCCACTACCGTGAACGACAGCGGCGCGTTTCATGTTCATTTTTTGCATGGTTTGCGCAATAGGGGCAACAAGGCTTTCGTCATACACACCCATCAGTTCGATATTTGGACGAGCTGGGTTTATCAGTGGGCCAAGAATGTTGAAAATAGTGCGGGTCTTTAACGCCTGACGCACTGGCATCGCATGGCGCACGCCTTGGTGATATTGCGGCGCAAATAAGAAGGCCACGCCAATTTCATCAACGGCTTTGGCGGTATCTTGCGCGCTCATCGCAAGGTTAATGCCAAAAGAATCCAACAGATCAGAAGATCCAGATTTGCTAGAAACGCCGCGGTTACCGTGCTTAGCTACTTTTAGTCCAACCGCTGCCGCGACAAATGCCGCAGTAGTAGAAATATTAAAGGTGTTTGAACCATCGCCGCCGGTGCCAACGATGTCAGCAAAATCGTAATCAGGACGAGGGAAGGGCTGTGCATTGGCAAGCAGCGCTTTTGCTGCACCAGCGATTTCTTCTGGAGTTTCACCTTTGATTTTTAATGCAGTCAGCGCTGAACTTAAAACGATAGGTTCAACTTCACCTTTAATGATTTGATCAAACAAGGTTTGGCTTTGTGTTTCGCTCAATGACTCTTGGCGATAAAGCTGTTCTAAAATAGTGTGCATCGTTCTTCCTTGTTACTGTTGCTGTGCAATGTCGTTAGACTGCAAAGCCCACTCAATTGAATTGGCTAACAGTGTGGCACCGTAAGTCGTCATGATTGACTCAGGGTGGAACTGAAAACCGCAAACTTTGTCTTGTTCGTGCACCACTGACATAACCAAATCATCGACTTGAGCGGTGATGGTTAGCTCGTCAGTGACTTTGGTTGCCACTAGCGAGTGGTAACGGGCAATGGCAAACGGTGAAGGTAAGCCTTGGTAGGTAGCGTGGTTATTGTGCTCCATCATCGACACTTTACCGTGGATGATTTCCCCTGCGCCTGCCACCGTGCCGCCGTACGCTTCAACAATGGCTTGATGACCTAAACAAATGCCAATCATCGGCACTTTGCCTTTAAAGCGCTGAATGATGCTTGGCATATTGCCGGCTTCGCTTGGCGCGCCCGGCCCCGGTGATAGAACAATCACAGGGTTTGGTAATTGGTTTAATGTGCTTTCTAGGACATCAATATCGATTTGGTTACGATAAACGGTCACTTCGTGTCCTAGGGTACGAAACTGATCAACTAGGTTGTAGGTGAAAGAATCGAAGTTATCAATAAATAAAATATTAGCCATGCTTCACCTCAGTATGTGCCGCTTGAATTGCACTGATTACCGCTTGTGCTTTACCGCGTGTTTCGTCGGCTTCTGCTTGTGGGTCGGAGTCAAATACCACGCCAGCGCCGGCTTGAACTTTGGCAATGCCGTTTTCGACATACGCTGAGCGAATCACAATACAAGTATCCAAATCGCCGTGTCCGGTCATGTAACCGACTGCGCCGCCGTAAGTGCCACGGCGTTGTTGTTCAACGTCACGGATTAATTGCATCGCGCGAATTTTTGGTGCGCCAGTTAAGGTACCCATATTCATCGAGGCTTGGTAGGCGTGCAGTGAATCTAAGTCTTCACGCAATTGACCCACCACGCGAGAAACCAAGTGCATTACGTGACTGTAGCGATCCACTTTCAGTAAGTCGGCAACGTGACGACTGCCTGCTTGGGAAATTCGAGCAACGTCGTTACGTGCTAAATCCACCAGCATCATGTGTTCGGCGTTTTCTTTACGATCTAAACGCAGTTCTAATTCGATGCGGCTATCAAGGTCGAAGTTAATGCTACCATCGGCGTTTTTGCCGCGACGGCGGGTGCCTGCGATAGGGTAGATTTCCACTTGATTGGTTTGAGTTTCGTATTTAAGCGCACTTTCTGGTGAGGCGCCAAACAGAGTAAAGAGCTCATCTTGCATGTAGAACATGTAAGGGCTTGGGTTACTTTTCTTCAAATGCTTATAAGCGGCTAATGACGATGGACATGGCAGAGAAAAGTAGCGAGATGGCACCACTTGGAATACATCACCGCGAATCACAAATTCTTTAAGATCGCGCACCGTTTGGCAGAACTCTTCATCACTGACACTGACTGATACATCGCAGCTTTCTAGTTTTACCGCGCTTGGCGCAGGTTGAACTTGCTTCATTTCAGTTTCAATGGTTTGTAGTCGATTATCTAGCGTGGCGCGCGTTTCGGTGTTGGCATCAAATAAGCTGCCAAATAGGTGCGCTTGCTGCTGCTGATGGTCAACCACAATGAGTGTTTCAGCTACATAGAATACATAGTCTGGACATTGGCTGTTGATTTCGGCTTGACCAAGAGGTTCAAAGTTTGCCACTAGGTCGTAAGCAAATAAGCCACCAATGAATAATGCCATCGGGTCATGGTCGGCGCAGTTATAGCTTTGCTTGATGATACGAAGCATATCAAATGACGATGGTTGGCGAAGACGGCTGTCTTCATCAAGATTATCGTCAGGAGCGTTAAAGTTAACGACTAATTTGCTGTCGCTATTTTCAGTAATAAAATCGGGGTTTAGATTAGATACAAGGCGAGCAAGCAAGGCTTGACCATTGTCAGAGTTTGCCGTTAGGACTACTTGGTGGCCACGGCACTCAATACGCATAGCGGCATCGACCAGTAATAGACTTTTTAAGTTTTCTTTTGATTCAACTTCGGCTGATTCAAGAAGAAGGGTGTCGGTCTTATCTTTACACAGGTGGTGGAATAATTCCGTTGGATCTTGGGTATAGAAGACATCACGTTGCAATACTTCTAACTGGCCTTGTGCGGTCAGGTTAATGGTCTTGTTCACAAGACCTCCTTGTAAGCTTTTGGTTCTTAGCATCACATACTCTCATATTCTGTTGTTTCACCCAAAAGTGATTGTGTAAAACTAGGTCAAAATTTGCGCAATCAACACAATATTCAATGTGTTTGTAATGGTTTAGATTGTTCAAAAAGACATAAAAAAAGCTCGCAGACTAATGCGAGCTTTCGAGTTTGTTTAGATACACTCAATATTTAGCTCGCTCTAAGAGAGAACCACCAACGCCACTGTCCAGATACCGCGCATGCACAAACTCTACCGATTTCGGTACAGATTGGCTGAGGCTGTTGTATCATGACTGTATTCATAGCGATTTGCTAAACACCTTTAAATAATCTAGGTGTACTAGTTAACTAGTACAGCGAAGGAAAGTCAAGCCTTTTATGATATTTGATCTACATTCTCATACCACTGCCTCTGATGGCCGTTTTACTCCTCAAGATCTGCTGGAACGTGCTATTGAGCATAGGGTTGGCGTACTTGCTATTACCGACCACGATACCGTTGATGGTATTGAGCCTGCGCTGGACTATATTCAAAGCCAGCAGCTTGATATTCAACTGGTTACGGGGATTGAGATCTCCACCCTTTGGTCAAATAAAGACATTCATATTGTGGGGTTAAATCTCGATATTCACCATCCACAGTTACGAGCGCTTATCGAGGCGCAACAAACAAGGCGTATCGAGCGTTCAGAGCTGATTGCTTATCGCTTATCTAAGCATTTAAAAGTTGACCCGTTACCAGAGGTGAAGGCGATTGCAAATGGAGCACCGGTAACGCGCGCGCATTTTGCTAAATGGCTGGTGGACAATGGGCATGCCAAAAACATGCAGCAGGTATTTAAACGCTTTTTAACCCGCGATAAACCGGGTTACGTGCCACCAATATGGTGTTCTATGGCTGAAGCAGTGCAGGTGATACATAGCGCAGGCGGGGTGGCGGTATTAGCGCATCCGGGGCGTTATGATTTAACCGCCAAATGGCTAAAAAGACTGCTGGCGGCATTTGTGGAAGCCAACGGCGATGCCATGGAAATTTCTTTGCCACAACAAAGTCAACAAGAGCGACGCAACTTAGCGGATTATGCGATACAATACGGTTTATTAGCTTCCTTAGGTTCTGATTTTCATTATCCTTCACCGTGGATGGAACTAGGGAGGAACTTGTGGCTACCTGGCGGTGTAACGCCGGTATGGGAACAATGGCCACAATTTTCGGACGTGAATACTAATCCGGATAAGTAAATGTTCAGCCTTAGAACACCTTATGTTGTATACGCAAATGGTGTTTTAAGTGTCAATGCGTCGTCAAGTAGTCAGCATGAGCCATTACTTATTTGGATTGATATATAACGTCGCTTCAACAGATGTTTGCTCATAAGGAGATATAATGAGTCAATATTTTTATATACATCCCGATAACCCGCAAAGCCGATTAATTAACCAAGCTGCGACGATCATTCGTAATGGCGGCGTGGTGGTGTATCCAACCGATTCTGGATATGCGTTGGGATGCCAGCTAGAGAATAAATCAGCGCTAGAGCGTGTGTGTCGCATTCGTAAAATCTGCGATCACCATAACTTTACTTTGTTGTGCCGCGATCTTTCTGAGCTGTCTTCTTATGCTCGCGTTGACAATGTGGCGTTTCGCCTACTTAAAAACAACACACCCGGCGCGTATACCTTTATTTTTAAAGGGACTAAAGAAGTGCCTCGTCGCTTAATGAACGCTAAACGAAAAACCATCGGTATTCGTGTTCCAGACAATAATATTGCTTTGGATTTGTTAGCTGCATTAGGCGAACCTATGATGTCGACTACGTTGATTTTGCCAGGTAATGATGTGACAGAATCTGATCCTGAAGAGATTCGCGACAAATTAGAAAACGTGGTGGATTTGATCATTAACGGCGGTTACTTAGGTGAACAGCCAACCACAGTGATCGATTTTAGTGAAGACGATCCGGTTATCCTTCGTCGCGGAGCAGGGGACACCACTCCATTTGAGTAATACCGCGTTATTTTGCTTGAATGTGTTAGGTCACGAATAAACGTGAAGTAATAGTAAAATGGGCTAAATACTGGATGATTTTTCAGTCGGTTTTTGCGATAATACGCGACCGCAATTTTGCGGACGACTACTTCATCCGACGTCTGAGAAGACGACACTAAGGTAACTAAATGAGCGAAAAACTACAGAAAATTTTAGCACGCGCTGGCCATGGGTCTCGCCGCGAACTTGAAAGTTTAATTAAATCAGGTCGCGTTAGCGTTAACGGCCAAGTGGCAACGTTAGGCGTACGCTTAGAAGATGACACAGCGGTTGTCCGCATTGATGGTCATCAGGTTTCAATTAAAGCTCCTGAAGAAGTCGTATGTCGCGTTCTTGCTTATTACAAGCCAGAAGGTGAATTATGTACTCGTCACGATCCAGAAGGTCGTCGTACTGTATTTGACCGTCTACCTAAGATCAACGGTGCACGTTGGATCTCAGTAGGCCGTTTGGATGCCAACACTTCTGGTCTGCTACTGTTCACTACCGATGGTGAACTTGCTAACCGCTTAATGCACCCAAGCCGTCAAGTAGAACGTGAATACTTAGTACGAGTGTTTGGTGAAGTGAACGAGCAAAAAGTGAAGAACCTTGCAAAAGGCGTTCAACTTGAAGATGGTATGGCTCGTTTCGAAGACATCGTTTACGCGGGTGGCGAAGGCATGAACCACACGTTCTACGTTGTGATCAACGAAGGTCGTAACCGTGAAGTTCGTCGCTTGTGGGAATCACAAGATACAACAGTAAGCCGTCTAAAACGTGTTCGCTACGGTGATATCTTCCTTGAGAAGAAACTGCCTCGCGGGGGATGGATGGAAATGAACCTGAAACAGGTGAACTATCTACGTGAATTGGTTGAACTAGCACCAGAAAAAACAACGGTCATCGACGAGCGCAACACTTCTCGTAACCGTGAACGCTCTCGTTCACAAAAGATCCGTCGTGCAGTTCGTCGCCACGAAGAACGCATCACCACTACAGGTCCTGCAAAACGCAAGCCTAAAAAAGCTCGCAAATAGTTTTTAAGTGCGGGGTCAGGTCTTGAAATTTGCATGCAAATTTCAAGACCTGACCCCGCACTTTTTCTTTATTTACCTAGCATACGGGTAATGGTTTTGTCTTTGTCGATCACGTGGTGTTTGATAGCGCCGACGACGTGAAGTACAAACACAGCTATGATGATATTGACCGCGCTATGATGCATTGTGCTGGCTATTTCTTGTAGCCATTCAATTTTGTCGCCTTTACTGATAATTTCCCAACCAAAAATATCTACCGCACGACCACCTGCAGCACTCATTACGACACCTGAAATTGGCATGATGAGGGTAGCTAACATTAGAATTCCGTGTACTGCATGGGCGATTTTTTCTTGCCACTCTGGGCTAGTACCTAAACTTGGAAGCTTTCCTTCTTTCAAGCGCCACGCAACTCTCAATACCGCCACAATAAGAATTAATGCTCCAATTGACTTGTGATAGCCCATTAGAAAAGATTTATCTGGCCCTCTCTCCATTTCAGCTAAGATCATGCCAACAATAAATACGCCCACAAAGCTAAGGCCTGTCAACCAATGCATTACGATGGTCATAAAGGACAGTTTTTCCGATGTGGAGGGTGTAGATGAGTTAGAGGACATAGACAAATCAGAAGACATAGATTAATACCGCGTTAATAAATAAGTGGCGCTATTATCTATGAAGTAAATTAAACTAACATGTCATTTACTGTAAAGTAACGTAAATATTTGATGTCGCGCTAAATTATTGATATTGAAAACTTAATTGCAACGAAAGCTGAGGGAAGTGTGACTAAATCAATGGACAAAAAGTCGAGAACAAGCCTAAGGGTTTTGTTAGATATCTTACAGTTTGTGCGCCCATATCAATGGAAAGTGTTTGCCGCATTGGCTGCATTATTAATGACGTCAGGGCTTACTTTATCGGTCGGGCAAGGCGTACGACTGCTTATTGATGAAGGCTTTTCACAGCGTTCAATTCACGATCTTAATTATGCGATTGGTTTTATTTTAGCGGTGACAGTGTGTATCTCTATTGGAACATTTTTTCGTTTCTATTTAGTGTCATCGGTGGGAGAGCGTGTCAGTGCCGATATTCGATTGGCGGTGTTTAATCACGTTATTACTCTGCATCCTAGCCACTTTGAAACTCACGGCAGTGGCGATATTATGTCGCGCATCACAACGGACACCACATTACTCCAAAGTATTATCGGCTCTTCATTTTCTATGGCGATGCGCAGTGCATTGATGTGTATTGGCGCGATCGTGATGCTATTTGCCACCAACGTAAAGTTAACTCTGATTGTTTTAGCCTCCGTGCCCTTTATTTTGATTCCCATTTTGGTCTATGGACGAAAAGTACGAGCGCTTTCTCGACAAAGCCAAGATTCAATGGCGGATGTAGGCAGTTATGCAGGTGAGGCGATTGAACACATTAAAACGGTGCAAAGCTTTAGTCGTGAAGCGCAGGAATTACACTCGTTTTCTGCTGAAGTTGAACGCGCTTATGAAATAGGACGTCAACGGGTGAAACAGCGCGCTATTTTGATTTCTGGCGTGATCGTTATTGTGTTTGGCGCTATCTCAGGCATGTTGTGGGTAGGGGGAAGCGATGTTATACACGGTGAGATTTCACCAGGTGAATTGGGTGCATTTGTGTTTTATGCGATTATGGTGGCCTCATCGACGGCCACTATTTCCGAAGTCTTTGGTGAATTGCAACGAGCAGCAGGAGCCACTGAGCGATTGCTGGAAATCCTGAATGTAAAAAGCCAAATTATCGCACCCAAGCAAGCCGTTTCTACCGCTAACCTTAGCGCCGAAATGTCTTTTCATCAGGTGTCATTTTATTATCCATCCCGCCCTGATATTCCAACGATTGATACACTCAATTTAACCGCGAAAGAAGGTAAGATTCTGGCATTAGTTGGTCCTTCTGGCGCAGGAAAAACCACGTTATTTGAACTTTTACTGCGCTTTTACGACCCGTTAAAGGGTGAGGTAACATTAGGTGGGCAAGATATTCGCCAGTTTGATCCTAAAGATCTGCGCAATAAGATGGCGCTCGTACCTCAGCAACCGGCATTATTTAGCCAGGATGTGATGCACAACATTCGTTACGGCAATCCTGATGCCACTGATGAACAAGTAATAGAAGCGGCGAAAAAAGCGCATGCGCATGAGTTTATTTGTAACCTTCCGCAAGGCTATCAAAGCCATTTGGGTGAAAAGGGCGTACGTCTATCTGGCGGACAAAGACAGCGCATTGCCATTGCTCGCGCCATTTTAAAAGATCCTATGATTTTGTTGCTTGATGAAGCTACCAGCGCCCTTGATAGTGAAAGCGAACACCATGTACAGCAAGCTCTTGAAGCACTTATGAAACACCGCACTACCATTATCATTGCGCACCGTTTATCAACGATTCAGCACGCTGACCAAATTGCTGTTTTAGATAAAGGAAAATTAGTCGATGTTGGCAATCACCATAGCTTATTAAGCCGCTGTGAATTGTATCAACGTTTGGTTGAGTTGCAGTTTAAGCAGAAGGATTAGTGGGGATTGATGGATGATTTAGGTCATAGAACCTAAATATGTCGTAAATATTCAATTATTTTGCCGTTAATAGCACCATAATAGCGCTCATACTGAGCAATTTACTATCGGTTGAATCAAACATGATCAGAGAGTACCAAGCAAAGGATATTGAAGCCGTTCTCGATATTTGGCTTAAAGCATCAATACAAGCCCATGACTTTGTTGCAGCAGAATTTTGGCAATCCCAAGTCTCAAATATGCGCGACATCTATATCCCAGCATCAAAAACTTATGTATTTGAAAAAGAGGGCAATATTGTCGGTTTCTATTCGCTCTATCAGAATCTCTTAGCCGCAATTTTTGTTTCGCCTGATTATCAAGGTCAAGGATTTGGCAAGCAATTAATTTCTCACGCCAAAGAGCAGTGCTCCCAGTTGACTCTAAATGTCTATAAAGAGAATCAAGCCGCTTACAGATTCTATCTTGCACAAGGTTTTGAGGTCGATAATGAACAGCTTTGTGAGCATACAGGCTGCGCTGAATATGCGATGAGTATGAACACAAAATAAATTAGGGTAAATGTCAGCTAGCTAACATTTACCCTTGTGCTTAGCGACGCTTAGCAATAAACATCTGATAGCCAAATTCGCCTAAATAGTGCTTATAAATATCGATTTCAGCAAGAATATCGTTAATTGCGTTTGAATCTGGCATATGAGGTAGTAATTCATTAGCACGCTCTTTCAGAGGCAAGTAATAGTTCTGCCATGCGGCTTCACTTAATGGGAAATGCTCAATGATCTCATAGCCTGCGGCGTTAAATTGTTGCAATCTAGTCTCGATAGATTGCATGTCTGGGTATTCTCCCTTGAAGAAGTTTTGCACCTCTATAGTGGGATCTGTAGTGCGCCAAACCAAATCACTGAGCATGATGATGCCATCTTCTTCTAGTAGTGATCGCCACTGCTTTAAGGCATTGTTTACGCCCATAATATAAGCGCTACCTTCTGCCCAAATAAGGTCGAAACTTTGCTCAGAAAAGGGCAGTTCGGTCATGCTGGCACACACAGGTACAATGCGAGAGGCTAGCCCATCTTGCTCAAAGCGTTCACTTAGGCGATCAAGTGCAGATTGCTCGTTATCTACCGTGGTGATGATAGCGTCAGTGTTATTGGCGAGTACCGTTGTGGCAAGCCCTTTACCTGAGCCTATTTCAAGCACTTTTGTACAGATTTTAGGGATGGTATTCAGCGCTTTTAGCGTTTCAGTTTCACTGCCAGGGCCCCAACGGTCGAGGGTTTCAAAGACTGTCATAAAGTCAGCCATATAATCTTGATGTTCGTTCATGTCTTTTGATAGCCATTTCAATCTAAGGGCTTCTTTTTCGTCAAAGCCTTGTTTCATTAACCAATCTAGATGCGCATCGGGTGCTATTTGGCTTATGTTTTCGTGCCATTGTTTGTGATTCTCTTCACCAAGAAGCGCAACCAATACTTTTCTAGAGTGCTGTTTTTGTTCAATCTCGTTATCCAATGCTTGTAAGCGGTTGACCAGCAATGGACGGTCGATTTTGGCATCCAAGCAAGCTTTGCATTCTTTGAGCGTTAAACCCGCAGCCTGCAGAGTTTGTATAAGCAGCACTCGCTGAACGTCTTTGTCGGTATAGACGCGATAATCGTTGTCTAAACGCACTCCGTTTATCAGTTGCAGCTTTTCATAATAGAGTAGCGCTGAGCGTGACAAACCCACTTTGCGTGCTAATTCTGATATGCGGTACATACAAATTCCTTGCTTAACTTAAACTATGAAGTAATAGACAGGTCAATACAAAATATAAGTTATGGCTGACAGACATTGCAATAAATTGCTATCTGATTGAATATCAATCTTATAGTCTAGAGAATAAATGCGTAAGCAGTAAATGAAAAAGGATTTCACCCTATGGATGGGACTTCAAAGCGCAATTTAGCGGTATTGATGTACGTGTTGGTGTCATTAGGTGGCATTGTTGTTGACATTATTGTGCCGTCATTGCCCTCTATTCAAGTCGCTCTTGCCAGTAATGAAGCTCTGACTCAGTGGGCATTTTCAGCTGCGATATTGGGCTTTGGCGTGGGGCAAATAATCGCAGGGTTTGTAGTGGATGCTTTTGGCCGAAAAATGCCGATGTTGATGGGTTGCTTCGTTTTGATCTTAGCGCTTTTTATTTCCGCTATTGCGCCAAATATCGACATCTTAATTGGTTTGCGTTTATTGCAAGGCTTAGCCGTATCCTTTATCGCTGTAGGTGGAAGGGCGGCAATCAAGGATTTATTTGATGGAGAAGAGTATCTACGCGCGGTTAATTGGATCACCATTTCGTTCGCATTAGGCTTAACTTTATCTCCGTTTATCGGTGGATATATCGATGCACACTTTGGTTGGAGCATGGTGTTTTACGCATTGACGGTGTGGGTTGCAATAGGCGCTGGGTTGTTGCTGTTTATGTTTACTGACACACACCGCAAAACGCGATTTAGCGCGCACTTTGTGACTCGAAGTTTTAGTGAAATTGTCGGTAACGTGACCTTTCGGCGTGTCGCGCTGATTTGCGGAATTTTGTACAGTATTTTGCCTGCATTTAATACCGTAGCGCCATTTTTGATTCAAACAACACTGGGCCATACACCCATATTTTACGGGCATATCGCGCTACTATTAGGTGCAAGTTGGCTGGTGGGCAATATTGCGAACAGATTCTTTTTTAAAGTGCCTGCGGAGAAAAAGATTCGTCTGTCGATGCTTCTATCATTAGTTTCTGTGGCATGTGGTTTGTTCTATCAAACCGTGTTTGGGCTTAATTTACTGGCTTTGGTAATACCCGTCGCCTTAGTTGTGATAGCTTTGGGCGTATTATTTCCTTTGTGTTTAGGGAAAGCGCTTGCCCCGTTCACCCACTTAGCTGGGATTGCCAATGCACTCGTATTTTCAGCGTGCTGGCTGTGTACGGCACTGGTCTCGTTTTTAGCTTCAGGGCTTTCTAGCATAAGCGCGATACCGTTATTGCTGATGTACGCCATATTGCTCTCTATGGTCGCGCTTATATTTAGATTTAAACGATGATGTAAACTGGCGCCGCAGAATTTAGGTATTGCCGGCGCTGTTTTAGAAGGTATGACTATAGGAGAGTATCACTTTCTTATCTGAGCCGTAGTCATTGTCTGATACGAGCGCCAGCAAGCTAATGCTGTCTTTCTTAGTGAAGTTATAGCCAGTTCCTGCCCCCATCCAATAACCAAAATAATCATCCGAACCGATAGATGCGCCGGCAAAAGCCATAGCAGTAAATTTGTCATTGATAGGCTTTAAGGAAAACGCTCCGACATAGCCACCGGTGCTGTCGCTAGGGTGTAGTACAAAGGGGTTGTTGGGATCATAGAACTCATCATGTTCATTTAACGGTCGTTCACCATCGGTGTAGTTAAATCCGGCCATGGGGAATATTTGCCAGCCCGCAGGTTCAATTCCAAATACCGACAAAGGTAAAAAGGTGCCGACACTGTAATTATTAAAGTTCGAACCGTCACTGTATTCACTGTGACCAAAGTTAAAGTTCACGATACCGATATCAAATAGCCAAGATCCGCCCACGCTCCACTCCTGAGTATCGGGGTGGTAGCGCGCATTAATTTTTTGCGCTTCACTTAAACCCAGAGAGCCCGATATAGAATAACCGGCTTTTTCAGATTCAAAATTGTAATCAGCCGCAACGCCCAACTTGGTAACAATGCGGGTAGGATCGTCGGCATTTTTGTTTTCATTGTCGTAGATGTCTCTTTTTTGCTCGGCGAAAGCAGCAGACGAAATCACACTGGCACAAAGTAAGGTTAAACAAGCAACATGTTTTGGCATTAACAACGACACTCCAATGAATAATAGAGACAATTTATGAACGATAGAACATAGTACCTAATATGCATCTGGTTAACTATTTGTTGAGGTGATATTTTTTGTAAGCGGAGCTTATGGGAAAGGTAGGGGGATTGAAGTTCTTAAAGCGTTTGACGGATAATATTCGTATAATGCTTCGTTCTTATGCCCTCCGCTTATACACTAAGGTATTCGTTAGTGTCTGGTTATTAGGTAGTAGCAATTTATTAGGTAGTAATAATGCAAATATCACGTATAAAAGTTGATGCTCTGATTTGCCCTCTATGCGGGAAAGGGAACTCTTGTGGTAACCAAGGTGATAAATCGAAAACCTGCTGGTGCGCCGACACTGCGATAACATTTCCAAAAGGGTTGTTAGCTCAGATCCCCGAGCGCTTACAAGGCAAAGCCTGTATTTGCAAGTCGTGTGTGAATAAGTTCCACCAAGATTTGGCTAGCGCATAATCTCGGCTCAACTGACAATCAAAAAAGCCCTATACGTGAATAATATCAACATGATAGGGCTTTTATGTCATTTAGAAACACAAGTGATCTTAGTCGCGCTTCCATAAAATATGACAGAATTTGTGCTCAGGATCGCGAGAGACCAGCATACGTGCAAATACGTCATCTAGCACATCGTCCGTTTCATTCACCAGACCGATTTTGATTTCAGCATAGGTTTCTTTATCCACCTCAAATCCGACATGTGATGCCCAGTCGTCTCCGGTTTCTACTAGCTCTGCTGCGCCACGGTCTTCAAATTGCAGTGTAAATAAAGCAACGTCTGCTGCTTCAAGGTTGTCAGGAGCCATTTCTAGAAAAATGTCGTAAGCAGCGTCGATGGTATCATCAAAGGATAAGAGTTCAGTCATTGGATTCCCTTAGCGGTCTCTTAAATTGTTGAGGCGATTGTACTCGCAATTTGTTGCAATTAGAACAGGCCAATCTGCGGCGCATTAATATCATCAAATTTGAGGCCAACAAAAGGTAAAATGGCATCGGCGATGGGCTTAACTTGCTTTTCAATATAGTGCTCGTAATCATAAGCACTGCGCACAAATTCGATGGGTTCTGGGCCACTGCGGGTCATCACATACGCAATTCGACCCCGGTTTTGATATTGCAAAGGACGTCCGAGCTGTTGATTGATTTCATCAGCTAAACGTGCGGCGCGTACTTGTGGTGGTATGTTCTTTTGGTAGTCATTGAGCTTTCTGCGCAGACGTTTACGGTAGACAAGCTTGTCGTCTAACGCGCCAGATTCCACTTGGGCAACGGTATCTAAAATGAACTGAGTGGGATCTTGCCCATCAAAAATAAGCTCATATAGGCGGGCTTGAAAACTTTGCGCCAGTTCTGTCCAGTCGCTACGCGCACTTTCTAAACCTTTAAAAACGATGCGTGAATCATTTTGGGTTTTGATCAAGCCTGCGTAACGTTTCTTGGAACCTGTCTCTGAGCCTCTAATCGTAGGCATAAAGAAGCGATTAAAGTGAGTTTCGTATTCTAACTCAAGTAGGGAAGTGAGTTGGTATTGCTCAGCAAGGTGCTGCTTCCACCAAGCGTTAATGTGCGCGGTCAGGGCGTGACCCACTTCATTGGCTTGCTGGGCACTGCATTCGCCTTTTAACGAGACAAAGGTAGAGTCAGTATCACCGTAGATGACCTCATAGCCTTGTTCTTCAATCAGCTTACGGGTGGTCTTCATAATTTCGTGACCGCGTAACGTAATTGAGGAAGCCAAGCGCGTGTCAAAGAAGCGACAACCGGAAGAGCCTAATACCCCATAAAATGAATTCATGATGATTTTAATGGCTTGTGAAAACGCCACTTCTTTCTCTTTTTTAGCTTGATCACGGGCGTGCCACAACTCTTCGATTAAGTTGGGCAGATAATGTTTACTGCGGTGAAACTGCGCCTTTCGAAAACCGGGCACGGCTTGATCTGCTTGATTGCCAATCTCTAGCTGCAGACCTTCAATGAGTCCCATAGGATCAATGAGGAAACTACGAATGATGGCCGGATACAGGCTTTTAAAATCCAGCACTAACACCGAGTCATACAATCCCGGTTTTGAGTCCATGACAAAGCCGCCGGGGCTGGCAATCCAATCATTAGGCATTAAATTTGGCGCAACATAGCCACCTCGGTGTAAACGAGGCAGATACAAATTAGAAAAAGCCGCCACACTGCCACCGACTCTATCAAGGGACAAGCCCGTTAGTTTACTGCGCTGAATTAGGTAATCGAGTAGGTGGGTTTTGTGAAAGATCTTGTTGACCAGTACACAATCTTGCAGGTTGTATTTTGCCAAAGAGAGCTTGTCATGGTGGAACATGTCATTGATCTCTTGCATGCGGTCATGCACGTTATGGATGGCTTTGCCTTGCTGTAATAACTCTTGAGAAACAGACTCCAACGACCAAGAATCAAACGAATACGTCGCCGATTTAAGGCCATCGATACCATCAACCACCACACGTCCGGGGATGGTAATAAAACCTTGCTGGCTTTGATTCGATTGTCGGTAGTAGCAATTTTGTTTGCCTCGCCCCAAATTAAGACGGATCTTGTGTTGTTCGGCTCGCTGCACCAATAGACGCATATCAAAGCCGATGACATTCCAACCGATAATAATGTCAGGATCAAACTGCACAAACCAATCAATGAGCGCACGAAGCAGAGCGTTTTCATTTTCCACCCACTGAATGGGCGTCTCATCACTTGGCTGAGGTTCACCTATCATGATCACGCGGCTGTCCATGATGGAATCTAAACCAATGGAGTACAGCACGCCTTTAGCAGAACACTCAATATCAAGAGAAACCACCGATAGATTCGGCATGTAGTTTTTGGTGGCGCGACATTGAGCATTGGAAATTTTTAAGTAGCCGTTTGCAGGTGTCTCCTGACCACTGACTTCGATTTGCCCTTGAATAAACCGCTCCATGAGATAGCGATCAACCAATCTTATATCAGGCTCATAGATAGCAATGCCATTATCAAGCAGTGCGCGCTCAAAATTCATTGCGTATTTACGGGTTGGGAAATAACAGGCGCTAACGGGGTTTAACTGAAAGGTTTTTAAAGGTAGCGGTTTGGTTTGTAAGGGAATTTTAAGCTGATTGGCTAATTGCTCTACCTGTGCTTGCTGTGTGCTTTCAATAAAATATACCGATTTTTGATCAGGAATTTGAACCAATACAGGCCCTATATCCGTAGAAATCCACAGTTCGATAATACTCGAAGTGCCGAGATCTTTACTTTGACGGGTTAAGATAAATCCTGAACGCAATATACAAACCTTTTTGCTACTCTTACAAGTAGCCATCATAACAAACCCTTGCTGAGCTGTTTATATGAATTTAAATATGATTTTAGGTAAATTTATAGTCACCTTGGGGCTTAGCGTAAAAGGAGAGAAGAGCAGCAATTTGAGTTGTAAAATCTTGATTTAAACTGGTTGCATATATGAAATGCGGTATAAAATTTAATCGAATAAGCATATTATTGCACGACTGTGTCATAGTAATTGCACTAAAATATTGTAATATCGTAAATACTAAGCATATTTGGATGTCGTAAACTACGCCAATAACGTAGAATAACGGTCGCGTGTTATGATGACTTCATGACGATCTATGCAGCCAAGAATTAGAGTGTGGAGATACAAGTTTGATAAATGTTTTCCTTGTAGATGATCATGAGCTTGTACGCACAGGGATAAGACGTATTATCGAAGACGTCCGTGGTATGAATGTAGCAGGGGAAGCTGAAAGTGGTGAAGATTCTATAAAATGGTGCCGCAATAATCATGTTGATGTGATCCTTATGGACATGAATATGCCGGGCATCGGTGGCCTTGAGGCAACCAAAAAAATATTGCGTTTTAACCCTGATATAAAAATCATTGTGTTGACCGTACATACTGAAAACCCATTTCCAACTAAGGTGATGCAAGCTGGCGCGTCTGGCTATCTGACCAAAGGTGCTGGGCCAGATGAAATGGTGAATGCAATTCGTATGGTGAACAGCGGTCAACGCTATATTTCACCTGAAATCGCACAACAAATGGCGCTTAGCCAAGTTTCAAGTTCTTCTGATAACCCTTTTAAAGATCTCTCCGAGCGTGAACTTCAAATCATGCTAATGATCACTAAAGGGCAAAAAGTGACTGATATTTCTGAACAACTGAGCCTAAGTCCTAAAACGGTGAACAGTTACCGTTATAGACTGTTCAACAAGCTCGATATCAGTGGCGATGTAGAACTGACACACTTAGCCATTCGTCACGGAATGTTGGATGCAGAGACGCTGTAGGTGACATCGCAGTTCGACTCAACCGCATTTCTTAGAACGGTTACACATCAGCCCGGCGTTTATCGAATGTATAACGCCGAGGCTGTTGTCATTTATGTAGGCAAGGCGAAAGATCTTCAAAAGCGCCTTAGCAGCTACTTCAGAAAAAAGCTCGATAACGAAAAAACACGTGCCTTGGTCAGTCACATTGACCACATCGACGTGACGGTTACTCATACCGAAACCGAAGCCTTAATCCTTGAGCATAACTACATCAAACAGTACTTACCTAAGTACAATGTGTTGCTCAGAGACGACAAATCCTACCCGTATATTTTCATCAGTCATCACAAGCATCCTCGTTTGTCCCTACATCGCGGCTCAAAAAAGCGTAAGGGCGAGTATTTTGGTCCGTATCCAGATTCTGGAGCGGTGCGCCAAACGTTGCATCTATTGCAAAAAATCTTACCGATGCGCCAATGTGAAGACACCATCTATGCCAATCGAACGCGGCCTTGTTTGATGTATCAAATTGGACGATGTGCAGCGCCTTGTGTGAAGAGCATTATCTCCGATGAAGAGTATCAAGACTTAGTGCAATGGGTGCGCTTGTTCTTGCAGGGCAAAGACAAACAAGTGGTCGAGTTGTTAATTGCCAAAATGGACGAAGCCAGTCGAGGTCTCAAGTTTGAGCAAGCGGCGCAGTTTCGGGATCAAATTCAAGCCATTCGCCGCATTCAAGAACAGCAGTTTGTCTCCGAAGACAGCTTTGATGATATTGACGTGCTCGGCTTTGCTCAAGAATCTGGTGTAGCTTGTATTCATATTTTGATGATTCGTCAGGGTAAGATTCTCGGCAGTCGCAGCTTCTTTCCAAAAATTCCGAACAACAGCCAAACCGAAGAGATTTTTTATAGTTTTATTAGCCAATACTATTTGAATCAATCTGAGGGCAGGGGTTTACCCAGTCGCTTAGTGTTCGCCTCGGGTTTGCTTGAGGATGAAAAGCCTTTCCAAGAAGCATTGACACAAATGGCAGGTCGGCACGTCAGTTTTCATACCAATCCTAGTGGGCATCGTGCTCGCTATTTGAAACTGGCAAATACTAATGCACTCAGTGCAATTACGACTAAAATTAATCATAAGATGACCATCTCGCAGAGGTTCAAAGAGCTTCAGCAAGTGCTGAATATGGATTCGATTCGTCGCATGGAATGTTTTGATATCAGTCATACCATGGGTGAGAGCACCATAGCCTCCTGTGTGGTATTTAATCATGAAGGACCAGTTAAGCCAGAATATCGTCGCTACAACATCACAGGCATCACCGGTGGGGATGATTATGCGGCGATGGGGCAGGTACTTGAGCGTCGTTATTCCAAGCAGATAGATGTAGATAAAATTCCCGATATCATTTTCATTGATGGTGGTAAGGGACAACTGAATCGCGCTATTGAGATCATTTCTAAATATTGGGATCAGTGGCCGAAACGTCCACGCTTAATTGGTATCGCCAAAGGCGTCACGCGTAAGCCGGGCCTTGAAACTATGATTACTGCTGAAGGTGAAGAGTTTAATATGGCTAGCGACGCGCCAGCGCTGCATTTAATGCAGCACATTCGCGATGAGAGCCATAATCATGCGATTGCAGGGCACAGAGCGAAGCGAGGTAAAACGCGTCGCACTAGTGCACTGGAAGGCATAGAAGGAGTCGGGCCAAAACGTAGACAAGCTTTGTTGAAATATATGGGCGGTTTACAAGAACTGAAGAGGGCCAGCGCTGAAGAAATAGCCAAAGTGCCAGGTATCAGTAATTCTTTAGCAGAAAAGATAGTTCAAGCGTTGCAACACTAACTAAAATCCCGCAACATTAGGGATAAACCTATAGCCAAATAAGCATGTCCATTTGACGTGCCTTCAGAGTAAATAAAATGCGATTTACTATCCCGAATATTCTTACCTTGATTCGCCTATTCTTGATCCCAGTGTTTGTCATTGTGTTCTATCTGCCATTTTCATGGGCACCTTTTACAGCAGCAATGGTGTTCTGGGTTGCCGGGTTTACTGACTGGCTCGATGGGGTGTTGGCGCGTAAGTTAGGGCAGACATCGCGTTTTGGTGCATTTTTAGATCCTGTTGCGGATAAAGTGATGGTGGCAACCGCGCTATTATTGATTGCCGAGCATTACAATACGATTTGGATTACGGTTCCGGCCATCATAATGATTTCCCGAGAAATCATTATCTCAGCATTAAGAGAGTGGATGGCGGAAATAGGCAAACGTGCTAGCGTTGCCGTGTCGTGGATTGGTAAAGTGAAAACCTTTGCGCAAATGTTTGCCTTATGGGTGCTGATTTGGCGTTATGACGATTGGATGATTTGGATTGGTTTCCTATCTTTGTTTATTGCGACCGTGCTTACCTTGTGGTCTATGGTGCAATATTTGAATGCCGCCAAAGACGATTTGCTTCACGCAGACGAATAATTTAAAAATAAAATAACCAGCGAAAGCTGGTTTTTTTATGCCTTCAGCGTCTAGTTGTGCCTATTTTGCATAACCTTGAACATCAAACCAAAACAAACAATGAGTTACTCAAAAATAGCCTGAAGAAAAATAAAGCAATTTAGGTGGATTTTAATCAATTTTTGATACTTATCTAACCATCTTGCCAAGGTTTGTTTGTAAAGCGAGCAAACGAATCATAATTCGAAAAATTTTATTGACTCACAGGGTCGAATCCGTAAAATGCCACCCCGTACCCAAGAGGAATTAACTCTTAAGCAGTACGACGGCGCCTTGGCAGAGTGGCTATGCAGCGGATTGCAAATCCGTGGACCTCGGTTCGATTCCGGGAGGCGCCTCCATTCTCTTAACGAGAATATGCGACACTAGCTCAGTTGGTAGAGCGCAACCTTGCCAAGGTTGAGGTCACGAGTTCGAACCTCGTGTGTCGCTCCAAATTTTACGATATGGCGTTAAGCGATATCAGATGGTGTTTTACTTTTCAGTAATCGGCATCGCAACAAGTTTTGCGTGCCCTGGTGGTGGAATTGGTAGACACAAGGGATTTAAAATCCCTCGGCGTTCGCGCTGTGCCGGTTCAAGTCCGGCCCGGGGCACCATCTATTTAGAGTATGGCCAAGTCGTTCTCTTGATGTAAAAATGAAGCTTAGCTTCAACAAAAGAATATGGCGCCTTGGCAGAGTGGCTATGCAGCGGATTGCAAATCCGTGGACCTCGGTTCGATTCCGGGAGGCGCCTCCATTATTCTTTAGCAAAAACTATTATTTAGAAATAGATAATGCGACACTAGCTCAGTTGGTAGAGCGCAACCTTGCCAAGGTTGAGGTCACGAGTTCGAACCTCGTGTGTCGCTCCAAATTTTACGATATGGCGTAAGCGATATCAGATGGTGTTTTACTTTTCAGTAATCGGCATCGCAACAAGTTTTGCGTGCCCTGGTGGTGGAATTGGTAGACACAAGGGATTTAAAATCCCTCGGCGTTCGCGCTGTGCCGGTTCAAGTCCGGCCCGGGGCACCATCTATTTATAAGTCAGTTACTACTTTAAAGTAACTAGGATTCATAAGAGTCCTGTAAAAGAAAAATGCGACACTAGCTCAGTTGGTAGAGCGCAACCTTGCCAAGGTTGAGGTCACGAGTTCGAACCTCGTGTGTCGCTCCAATATAAGAAAGCCTTAGCAGCAATGCTAAGGCTTTTTTGTTGTATAGAGAAAACCCCCAGCTAGGCTGGGGGTTCAGTAAAGCTTACAGCTATGAGTCAGTTATAAAACCCCTTTCAATTTGATAAAAATACCTTGTGGTCTGGCAACTACAAGAGTTGAATTAAAATTGAAAGGGGGTCCCAATGGGGGACGAAAAGAGCTTAGCGCACACGCGCTGGAATTGTAAATATCATATAGTTTTTGCACCAAAATATAGAAGACAGGTGTTCTATGGTGAAAAAAGGAGAGCTGTAGGTGAAATATTACGAAAGCTATGTGAATGGAAAAATGTAAATATCATTGAAGCAGAATGTTGTGTGGATCATATCCATATGCTTTTAGAAATACCGCCTAAGATGAGTGTTTCAGCGTTTATGGGGTATTTGAAAGGTAAAAGTAGTTTGATGTTGTATGAGCGGTTTGGCAATTTGAAATTTAAATATAGAAACCGAGAGTTTTGGTGCCGTGGATATTATGTAGATACGGTTGGAAAAAATACTAGCAAGATCAAAAGTTACATAAAGCACCAATTAGAACAGGATAAGATGGGGGAGCAGTTATCGATCCCGTATCCAGGTAGCCCGTTTACGGGCCGTAAGTAACAATTTTTATGCAAATGTCAGATCATTATGCGCCTGCTAGGGCGCTGCCAGCATGAAAGCCTTATAGGCGCATATGAAAAACCTCCGGCTATGCCGGAGGATTATTTTTTTGTGTCAGTTTTTGTATTGAATATTGATAGCAAGATGTCAGTTTATGTAAGCGTAAGGGCTGAAATATTGCTAGTGAAACATTTTGAAAACAAATTAAGTGCATATTTTGACTGTTTTGCGTGTTGGGTATTGCTAAATGCCTATTTTCTTGATAAATTCCCGCGCAATCTCAGAGTGCTCTGAGGGACACGCGTAATAACCATCCTGAGCTGATTGTGATATTACGTAGGGTAGGTATCAAACGAACGTCGTTTGATAGATGGGAATAACCATGTCAGTGATGACATAGCGATAGGCAACCCAACATGAATCAATCAAATCTGATAATCAGCTTTAAACTTCCGGCTTACGATATCGTAACTGAGCCTTGATCCGTCAATTCTGACAGTTCACCCCAATGTAATTATTTTCTTAATGTCTCTTATTTAGAGAGGCTTGCGTACACTAAATCAATATCACTTTAGATCAGAAATTTTCTCAAGATCTAGGGTAATGATTACTTCAATTTAGGTAAACTTATGAGTTCTGCATTTGAATTTGAAATGTCGGCGGCGAATGCTGCTTTTTCAAGTGATGTTCCTATTGTTGACGGTATTTATGACCTCACACCGGATCAAATGTTAATTGATCAAGCTGAGCACGAATCTGAAGTTCGTTCTTATCCTCGTCGTATTCCTCTTGCCATTAAACGCGCGTATGGCGCACTAGTGGAAGATACTCGTGGACAACTGTTTTTAGATTGTTTAGCGGGTGCGGGTACATTAGCACTTGGCTACAATCACCCAGAAATTAACACTGCTCTAAAAGAGCAATTAGAAAGTGGCTTGCCATATCAAACCCTTGATATCACAACTCAAGCTAAAGACACTTTCATTAAACGTGTTAAAGGCTTCTTACCTGAAGAGTTTGCTAGAAATTCAGCTATACAGTTTTGCGGTCCTTCTGGCGCAGATGCGGTAGAAGCGGCGATTAAGCTGGCCAAGCAAACCACTGGACGCAACACTGTGTTTGCATTTCGCGGTGCATACCACGGCATGACAAACGGCACTATGGGTATGATGGGTAACCTGAATACGAAAGCGCGTCGCACTGGCTTAATGTCAGACGTACACTTTATGCCATTTCCATACAATCTACGCTGCCCATTTGGCCTAGGCGGAGAAGCGGGCGCAAAAGCCAGTATTCGTTACATTGAGCGTCTGCTTAATGATGATGAAGCGGGCATCATGAAACCGGCGGCAATTTTTGTCGAACCTGTGCAAGGCGAGGGCGGCGTTATTCCTGCTCCTGCTTCTTGGTTACGTGAGTTGCGTCGTATTTGTGATGAGCACCAAATCCTATTGGTATTGGATGAAATCCAATGTGGCGTTGGTAAAACTGGTTATCGTTTTGCTTTTGAAGAAGCGGGCATTAGCCCTGATATCCTGTGTCTTTCTAAGGCCATTGGTGGCGGTCTGCCAATGTCGTTGTTGGTATTTAAGAAAGAAAACGACACTTGGAATGCCGGTGAGCACACGGGTACATTCCGTGGTAACCAACTGGCAATGGTCACGGGCGCAAAAGCGCTAGAAATCATTGAACGCGATAAGCTGGTTGAGCATGCCGCTACAGCAGGTCAGTACCTACGTGAAGGGCTAGAAGCGATTCAACAGCGCGTAAACTGCATTGCAGAAGTGCGTGGTAAAGGCCTGATGTTAGGCGTTGAAATTGCAAAAGCTAATGGCGAGCGCAACAAATTTGATGAACGCGCCTCTGATGGCGATTTAACCCTAGCGATTCAACGTGCGGCGCTTGAGCGTGGCTTAATTGTTGAAAAGGGCGGTCGTGATGGCAGCGTAATTCGTTTCTTGCCGCCTTTGATTATCTCTTACGCACAAATCGATTTTGCATTGCAAACTCTTGAGCAAGCTATTTTGGCTGCGGGCGGATCTTACGTTGATCCTGAGCCGACCAACAAGCAGTGGCAAAAACACTTTGTACATACTGGCGCTGAAGGCGCAAACGAATTTGCCAAAGTGATGCACCACACTGTGGATGCAATGAAAACGGTATTTGCAGCGATTGATCAGCCTTATTCAGGCATGAAACCGCAAGAGTTAGAAGCGAAAATCAATCAAGTTGACCTAAACAACGGTAATCAAGCGTTAACCGAGGTTGTGGATAATGCTTCGGATCTAGTGGCGAAAAACTCCATTATCGTGCAGCACCCAAACTGTATTGCGCACTTGCATACACCACCGTTGATGCCTTCCATTGCCGCTGAAACCATGATTGCGGCGTTAAACCAATCAATGGATTCTTGGGACCAAGCCTCTGCTGCGACCTATGTTGAGCAAAAAGTGGTGGATTGGCTGTGTGAGCAATATCAAATGGGCGCAAGCTCTGATGGCGTATTTACCAGCGGTGGCACTCAAAGCAACCAAATGGGTTTATTACTCGCACGTGACTGGTTTGCAGATGTGACGAGCAAGCACTCTATACAGAAGCTAGGCAATCCTGATTACGCCGATAAACTGCGCATTATCTGCTCTGATAAATCGCACTTTACGGTACAAAAATCAGCGGCGTGGATGGGACTGGGTGAAAAGTCGGTCATCTGCGTAGACACCTTTGCTGATGGCACTATGGATACCGAAGCACTGGCTGAAACCATCGCTAAAGCAAAACAAGACGGTTTAATGCCATTTGCGCTAGTGGCGACGGCGGGCACGACCGATCATGGCGCGATTGATGATATCAATGCGATGGCGAAAATTGCCAGTGATGAAAACCTTTGGCTACATGTCGACAGTGCCTATGGCGGCGCTTTGATTTTGAGCAGTCATAAAGAGCGTTTGCAAGGCATTGAAAAGGCCGATTCAGTATCGGTGGATTTCCACAAACTGTTTTATCAAACTATTAGCTGTGGTTCATTGCTAGTCAAAGATAAAGCCAACTTTAAGTACTTGCTTCATCATGCTGATTATCTAAACCGTGAACACGATGAGTTGCCAAATCTCGTGGATAAAACCATGGCGACTACCAAGCGTTTTGACGCGCTAAAAGTGTATATGACCATGCAAAATGTGGGTCCTAAAGCACTGGGTGAAATGGTTGATCATCTTTTAGAGCAAACTCAGCAAGTTGCGAAAATGGTTCAACAACATGAAATGTTTGAACTTCTTGCCACCCCTGCGCTTTCAACCGTGCTTTTGCGTTGCAAGCATGTGGATGCTGAACGTCTGGATACGCTGAATCAAAAAGTGCGTATTGAAGCCTTAGTTCGCGGCGTGGCGGTATTGGGTGAGACTGTTGTTGATGGGCATAGTGCTCTGAAATTTACCATCTTGAACCCGTGTCTGACTCTGTCAGATTTTGAAACCCTATTAAATAACATTGATAAGCTAGCGGTAGAGCTAGCGGCACAGTAAAGGAAATATAAAATGGCTGTTTTACAAATTGGCGCTGGTGGCGTTGGTTGGGTAGTTGCGCACAAAGCGGCGCAGAACAATGAAGTGCTAGGTGATATCACAATCGCATCTCGCACTATCGCTAAATGTGACAAAATCATTGAATCGATCAAAGGTAAAAACAACCTTAAAGATCCTACTAAAAAGCTAGAATCACGCGCTGTAGACGCTGACGATGTTGCCGCTTTAGTGGCGCTTATCAATGACGTAAAACCCGATCTTGTGATTAACGCCGGTCCTCCGTGGGTGAACATCACTATCATGGAAGCGTGTCTACAAGCCAAAGTGTCTTACCTAGATACTTCGGTTGCGGTTGATCTATGCTCTGAAGGCCAGCAAGTACCTCAAGCGTACGATTGGCAGTGGGGCTTCCGTGACAAATTTAAGGAAGCGGGCATCACCGGTATTCTTGGCGCAGGTTTTGATCCAGGTGTGGTCAGCATCTTTGCTGCGCATGCGGTAAAACATCTGTTTGATGAAATCGATACTATCGACGTAATGGATGTGAACGCAGGCGATCACGGCAAGAAGTTTGCTACCAACTTTGATCCTGAAACCAACATGCTTGAAATCCAAGGTGACTCTTTCTACTGGGAAAATGGCGAGTGGAAACAAGTTGGCTGTCACGAGCGTATGTTTGAGTTTGATTTCCCGTTAGTGGGCAAGCACAAAGTGTACTCTATGGCGCACGATGAAGTGCGTTCAATGCAAGAGTTCATTCCGGCTAAGCGTATCGAATTTTGGATGGGCTTTGGCGATGCTTACCTAAACTACTTTAACTGTATGCGTGATATCGGTCTGCTTAGCCCAGATCCGCTAACACTGCACGACGGTACGGTTGTTCAGCCGCTGCATGTACTAAAAGCCATGCTACCTGATCCAACGTCTCTAGCTCCGGGTTACACAGGTAAAACTTGTATCGGTACTTGGGTTCGCGGCACTAAAGATGGCAAGCCTCGCGGCGTATTTATCTACAACAATGCCGATCATGAAGTGGCGTACGAAGATGTTGAACATCAAGCTATCTCATACACCACAGGCGTACCTGCCATTACTGCAGCTCTGCAATATTTCCGTGGCAAATGGGCAGAAGCGGGCGTGTTTAACATGGAACAGCTAGACCCAGATCCGTTCCTAGAAACTATGCCTGAGATTGGTTTAGACTGGCACGTACAAGAGCTGGATCCTGAGCAAGCACCGGACATTCAAATCCTTAAATAGAGTTTGAATCTAGAGTCTAATTTCTAATCTTAAAGCCAGTATTTATACTGGCTTTATTAGCTTAATGAGTGAACGAATTGATGAACCATTCACAGTTGCAAACCCCTTACTTCATGATTGATGAAGCTAAGTTGATTCAAAACCTTGAAACCGCTAAGAAGCTCAAAGAGCTATCGGGCGTGAAACTGGTTTTAGCGCTTAAATGCTTCTCTACGTGGGGCGTATTCGACATTATTAAACCTTACCTAGATGGCACTACCAGTAGCGGTCCCTACGAGGTCAAGCTTGGTCATGAAACCTTTGGCGGTGAAACTCACGCTTACAGCGTAGGTTACACCGAACAAGACGTGTTAGAGGTGGCTGATATTGCAGACAAACTGATTTTCAATTCGCAAAGTCAGTTAGCGCATTATCGACACTTAGTTGAGGGCAAAGCCTCGTTAGGACTACGTCTTAATCCGGGCGTGAGCGTAGCAGGACAAGACTTAGCAAACCCAGCACGAAAGTATTCACGTTTAGGCGTACAAGCGGCGCACATCGACCCACAGGTGTTTGATGCACTAGATGGTGTGATGTTCCATATGAACTGTGAAAACAAAAGCGCAGATTCATTTGTGGCCTTACTGGACTCAATCTCTGAGCAGTTTGGACAATACCTAGATAAAATGCAGTGGGTTAGCTTAGGTGGCGGCGTGTTCTTCACTTGGCCGGGCTATGAGCTTGAGAAACTGGCGGCTGCACTGAAAGCTTTTGCCGAAAAGCATGGCGTACAGTTATATCTTGAACCAGGTGAGGCGATTATCACTAAAACAACCGATTTGGTCGTGACAGTGGTTGATATTGTCGAAAACGAAAAGAAAACCGCTATTGTCGATTCAGCAACTGAAGCGCACCGTTTAGATACCTTAATTTATGATGAGCCTGCTTCAATTTTAGAAGCCACTGATGGCGCTTTGCATCACTATGTGATTGGTTCGTGCTCATGCTTAGCGGGCGACCAGTTCTGCGAAACGCAATTTGCTGAGCCGCTAAAGATTGGTCAGCGTCTACATATCTTAGACAGTGCGGGTTATACCATGGTGAAACTGAACTGGTTTAATGGCATTAAGATGCCATCCATTTATTGCCAGCGTAGCAGTGGGGAAGTAGTCAAGCTCAATGAGTTTGGTTACGCCGATTTTAAACGTTCACTCTCTCAGTGGTCCGTTTAAAACGCCTGATAACCACATGAAATTTAAATAAAAAAGCTCGCTAAATATAGCGAGCTTTTTGATAGGTACGTATGTCATTTAACGTGAATACGCTAAATGCTTTACCTAAGCGTTAATGATCACTTTAGTATCTTCGCTTAGTGATTCCAATTCACGAGTCACATCTTTTAGGCCTAACGCCGCTGGCAGTTTAAGCGCCAGTTGCGCGGTGAATAGGCTTGCACTAATGCCGCTACCACCACCTGCAATAAACACTCGTTGACAGTCCATATCCAGGATAGTGACGTTTTGTTTATCTAAAATGTGCGTAATTTCGTTAACGATACCTGCGCGGTCGTTAGCATTGACGCGCAATGAATAGATTTCGTTTTCGTCGTGCAGTGATGCGTCAGCATCAGCAAATTGGCAAGTAAGATTTTCTGTTTTTGAAAATGCTTCTTTCACGATTTGTGCATTTTCTTGCGGTAGTTCAATTTTAATCACACCGGCAACATGGTGCTCGATAAAGTTAACTTTGCTGAGTAACCATTTGCCGTTGTTCTCATGCGTGACTGAAGAAAGGCGCTTGATAGTCGAAGGCGAAGCTGTGCCGATAAAGTTTACGATAAATGTAGTTTGCATAGAATTTCCCCTACAGTTTTGATAAGCCTATGGAAATCAGAACTAATTTAATTGATGTATCTAGTTTAGAAAACAATATTTATACTTGCATGATATGAATCAAATATTTAGCCAGATATCCATTTTATGGTGAGAACTTAGATCTAGATTTTGATTATATTGCTCATAAGTGCTCCAACCACTGACGATTCATGGCAGATCTTCTATAAATAGGGTGAGATTTTGCTAAGAACCTTTTATGCTACGCAGGTTAATTTAAGGAAGTGAATAATGATCATAAAACCTCGAATTCGTGGATTTATCTGTACCACAACACACCCAGTGGGCTGTGAAGCTAACGTAAAAGAACAAATTGCTTATACAAAAGCACAAGGCCCAATTGCTAACGCACCAAAACGTGTGTTAGTTGTCGGCTCTTCAAGTGGCTATGGCTTATCTTCTCGTATCGCGGCAGCTTTTGGCGGCGGCGCATCGACTATTGGTGTTTTCTTCGAGAAAGCAGGAACGGAAAAGAAACCTGGCACCGCAGGCTTTTACAATGCAGCGGCGTTTGACAAGCTAGCACATGCAGAAGGCTTATACTCAAAAAGCTTAAATGGCGATGCTTTCTCTAACGAAGCTAAGCAAAAAACCATCGACCTTATCAAACAAGACCTTGGTCAAATTGATATGGTGGTTTACTCACTGGCATCTCCAGTACGTAAAATGCCAGAAACAGGTGAAGTGATTCGTTCTTCACTAAAACCGATTGGTGATACTTACACATCAACGGCAGTAGATACCAATAAAGACCAAATTATCGAAGCAAGCATTGAGCCTGCTACTGAGCAAGAGATTGCAGATACAGTAACGGTAATGGGCGGCGAAGATTGGGAATTGTGGATCAATGCTCTTTCTGACGCTGGCGTATTGGCTGACGGTTGTAAGACAGTCGCATACAGCTACATTGGTACTGAGCTAACATGGCCAATCTACTGGGACGGCGCATTAGGCCGTGCCAAAATGGATCTAGACCGTGCATCGACTGCACTCAATGAGAAACTGTCAGCAACAGGCGGCACAGCAAACGTAGCGGTACTTAAATCTGTTGTAACGCAAGCAAGCTCGGCGATTCCTGTAATGCCGCTGTACATTGCAATGGTATTTAAGAAAATGCGTGAAGAGGGCGTACACGAAGGTTGTATGCAGCAAATCTATCGCATGTTTAGCCAACGTCTATATAAAGCAGACGGCAGCGCAGCAGAAGTTGATGAAAGCAATCGTCTTCGTCTTGACGACTGGGAATTGCGTGAAGATATTCAGCAACATTGTCGCGATCTATGGCCTCAAATTACTTCTGAGAACATCAGAGACCTGACTGATTACCAAGAATACAAAGATGAGTTCTTGAGCTTATTTGGTTTTGGTATCGATGGTGTTGATTACGAAGCGGACGTGGATACGCTTGTTGATTTTGATGTGATTGATATCTAATCCGTAGTCATTCTGTTTTGTAAAACATCTATATTGTTAAAAGCCTCTATAAACTTTTGTTTATAGAGGCTTTTTTATTGTGTATTTTGCTGTCGGATAACCAAGCAATCTGACTATGATTGCGATAAATTACAGACAAAAAAATGAAGGCGCTATGGCCTTCATCTTGAATCAATATATTAGGGTGCGTTGCTTGCTAACTTTCAGTGTGAGCAAAAAGTAACTTAAGCGTATAGCCCTAGGTTTTCTTTAGCGTAAGCTTCAAATTCTGTGCAGCCACCAATGTGATCTTGGTCGATGAAGATTTGAGGAACAGTTTCAACAGGCTTACCTACTGTTTTCTCAAGATCGGCTTTAGAAATGCCTTCTGCATGAATATCAACGTAACGGTAATTAAAATCCGTACGGTTTTCCTTTAGTTCTTCTGCGATCTCTTTTGCACGAACACAGTATGGGCAAGCAGGACGACCAAAAATAACTACAAACATAAAACTCTCCTTTTCAATATTAGAACTATGCCTTAAGCGTTTAACGAAATAAAGAAGAAATTACCTACTAGAGCGATAGGCAAAATCTATCAAATAATCTTGTCATTATAATTGGTAAAAAGAGAAGTTAAACGAAACGCAAATTTAAAAATATTGTAAACTAAATGTAGCGATTTAAATCTTTGATTTCACATGGGATAAGCAGTGGCAAGGCAGCCGTCTGTGAATGCTCGAGATTTAGAATTTTAAAAGGATGTTTGTATGTTTCAGTTTATGACGACGTCACGGATCGTATTTGGGGAGGGGACTCTTCAATCATCACTTTCCACCCTTAATCAGTTTGGCTATAGCGTTCTATTGGTGACAGGAAAAGATCTTACTCGCTCAGCCATGATTACCCAGTATTTAAAAAGCCAACTGATGCGTTACCATCACTTTTCTGTTAGCAATGAACCTAATATCGCAATGGTGGAAGAGGCAGCCGTGGTGGCTCGTCGCTTTAAGCCCGATATGGTGGTGGCAATGGGCGGAGGTAGCGTGATTGATATGGGCAAGGCGCTGGCGGCAATGACCACTAACGGAGGCGATCTTTACGATTATGTAGAAGTGGTTGGGCGAAATGTACCAATCAAGTTTGCTCCGCTGCCTATGATAGCTATTCCAACGACAGCAGGTTCGGGCGCTGAAGTGACAAAACATGCGGTGCTTAAATCTGGGCAAGATAAGGTCAAAGTCAGCCTAAGATCGCCGGAGTTACTGCCAGATGTCGCCATTGTTGATCCTACGCTTACCTATGGCACCGACCTTGCCACTTCTGGTCGTGGGGCTATGGACGCGTTTACGCACTTGATGGAAGCTTACGTGTGCGGGGAGCCCAATCCTCTTACGGATATGATTTGCGAAGAAGGATTACGCAGACTTTCGCGCTCTATTCTGGCTGCCTGTCGACAAGACAATCCGCGTGCACGGGCAGATTTGTCTTTTGCTGCAATGCTTGGCGGTATGGCAAGCACCAATGCTAAGCTCGGCGCGGCGCATGGTTTAGCTTCGGCATTAGGTGGGAAAATTAACGCGCCGCACAGCGTTATCACCGCAAGACTAGCGCCGTTTGTGATGCATGAAAATATGCGCGTAGCAAAGCAAAGCGGTCGTAATGATGTGTTGGCTCGCTACCGTAAGGTTGCGCAGTTGGTTACAGGAGATGAAGAAGCGCATCGAGATGATGGCGTTGCTTGGGTCAACAATATGCTTAAACAGTTGGAAGTGCCTACATTATCTTATTTTGGTGATTGCGATGCGTCATTTAATGACATCGCTTGTGACGCGCTAAAGTCAGTGGCGATTAAAGGTAATCCATTACCGCTGACTCAAGATAGGCTGGTGGAAGTATTGAGCTCGGTATACATGCAGAGTCATTCGCAAAAATATCGTCAGCAAGATGATCTATCTGAAATGATTTAATCGCTGCACTTTACCTTGATGCATTTTAGCTAGATACAAAAAATGCGCCATTTCGAATGCTTATTGAGCCAGTACAGCTTAAGTACTTGAAATGGCGCATTTATTTATTTTTAACGAGAACAGGTTAAACGTTAAATCTCGCCTTTATCAAAACGTGACTCACGCAAGGTCTCTTTTACGCGTTTTAAGTTGTCTCTAAAGCCACTACCACGGCGTAAGGTAAATCCTGTTGCTAACACATCAATGATGGTCATTTGCACCACACGGCTCGCCATTGGCATATACACGTCGGTATCCTCTGATACATCAAGGGTGATGGTAAGCGATACCGCTTTATCTAGAGGGGAGTTCTTAGCCGTAATTGCGATGACCGTTGCGCCGTTGTCACGAGCAAGATGAGCAATTTCAATCAGGCTTTTAGTACGTCCTGTGTGAGAAATTAACACGACTACATCGTTATCGGTGCTATTGATACAGCTCATGCGTTGCATGACCGGATCATCAAAGCGCGTAATCGGAATATTAAAGCGAATAAACTTATTTTGCGCGTCTTTAGCGACTGCAGAAGAGGCACCTTGCCCAAAAAATGAGATGCGTTTAGCTTGAGTCAGTAAGTCGACAGCACGGTTAATTTGTTGTGCGTCTAAGCTACTTTTTGCTACATCTAAGCAAGCCATGGTCGATTCAAATATTTTATGAGTGTACGCATCCGGCCCGTCAGTTTCTTCAACATTACGGCTTACGTAGGGCGTACCATTGGCTAGGCTTTGCGCTAAGTGCAATTTGAAATCGGGAAATCCCTTAGTATCTAAGCGACGGCAAAAACGATTTACGGTTGGCTCACTGACATCGGCAAGTTTCGCAAGTGTTGCAATACTTGAGTGAATAGCTGTCTGCGGATTCGCCATGATAACTTCAGCAACCTTCCTTTCGGACTTGCTAAAGTTGTCTAAATTTTTTTGTACTTTTTCTAAAGTATTCATGAAGTTGGCTTATCGGATAATTTGAATACGTGACTCAATAGTGAGACTGACGAGCGTGAAAACGAATAAAATCAGTATATACCGTTCTGTAGTCGTGTTGTAACAAAACAGAAACTTAATGACAAGTAATGCGTAATAATATGACAGGCTTCAAAGTTGAAGCAGTCAGTTAGCCTCTTTTAGGTACTAGATCGCATCAATTTAGCCAAAATGGCATACATGAGAAAATAAATTACAGTCCTGACTCAATAGCATCGACAATGGTGTTGATCTGTTTAGTGAGCGATGGAGCCGCTTTTGCTATTTCACGTTGTTCGTTGAGAATATTATGCAGTATCTCTTTGGTAGTAAGAGGGTTTGCTAACACAACTCGGAAAACAATGGTCGTCATCTTGTCCCACTTCTTAGGCGTAAGGGTAGTACGAGATACAAACGATAATCCGTTTTCACGTTGATGTTTTTGAATGAACTGGGTTAATCCATTGATCAATTCGTTGAGCTTGTGTTTTTTCTTACCTGTAGCCTTGTGTAGCGCCGCTTTAACGTGTGGTGGTATGTAGCGATAGGTGAGTAGACAGAGTTCAGGCTCAGTAACGAGCTCAAAATCGGACTGCTGGCTTATTAAATCCGCAAAGTAGCGAGCTTTATCTAGGCTAGCATTGATTAATAACTCATAACCTGGTCTGCTGATAATATGCATGCTTGAGTAAAGTAGCATTGCCATACCAGAGCGAGATCCCTCTAGGGCATGACTACCGAGATCTTTTGAACCCTTACGCAGAATATAAGCCGCATGGTGTTCAATGCTGGCCATTGAGTGCGGGTCTTTAAATAGAACCATTCCCGCGCCCATAGGGATATACAGTTGTTTATGCGCATCAATAGTGACTGAGTCAGCCAGTTCAATACCCGCAAGTAAATCTCTGTGCTTATTGGACATCAGCGTTGCGCCGCCCCAAGCCGCATCGACGTGGAAGTGGCATTGGTGCTTTTGACAAATCGCGGCAATCTCGGCCAGCGGGTCGATATTACCGGTTTCGGTGGTGCCTGCGATGCCCACTACTGCGATAGTCTTGATTTTATTTTCTTCAAGTTCGCCAAGCTTAGCCTCTAAATCGGCTAAACAGACTTTATTGTGATCATCGGTCTTAACCGGAACTAAACTTTCACGACCAATACCCAATACATCAGCGGCTTTTTTCAATGAATAATGCCCACGTTCGGACACCACAATTGCGACGCCTTCGTAGTCGTAATGTTTCAGCGCTTTAAAGATGCCTTGCTGTTCGATACCACGGAATTCACCATCGGCAGGAAAGGCGTTATTACGTGCCACCCATAAAGCGGTGATGTTGGCGATAGTACCGCCAGAACAAAACGCACCTAATGAGTGCTGTGCACTGTGCATCCATCGGCTGTAAAAGGCGTCATCTTGCGCATAGATAAGGTTGTGCAGCATCCCCAACACTTGACGCTCTAGTGGCGTAAAGGCCTTAGAGGTTTCAATTTTCACTAAGTTTTGATTGAGCGCTATCATGATTTTGGATAACGGCATCAAATAATAGGGAAGTGCAGACGTCATGTGGCCGATAAAGCTTGGCGATGAGGTATGAACAGAGTGCGAGACTAAGGTATCAAGCAGGTGCTGGGTATGATCAGAAACAAAAGTGGGTGTTTCTGGCAAAATGGATTGTCGAAAATCTTTTTCGATTTCACGAAGAGGTTTTTCTTCCGCAACAATATGTTCTTTTAGGAATTGATTCAGGTTTCCAGACAGGCTCTCTTCAATTTGCGTGAGCGTCGATTCTGGGCCCTCAGGAACAGTAAATATTCTGAGTAAGCTTTCGAAATTAACTTGTGCTGTTTTGTCCTGTGAAACCATATAACATGAATTTGTATTGCGGAAATTGCGAGACAATGTAATAAATTAATCACTTAAAGTCTCGCATTATTTTTCATGTATTGATTTTATGGTTAAGAGTAAAGCATCAATGTGAGTTGCAATTCATAGCAACTACGTCCTCAATTGAATGGTTATAGCGATTTAACGCATGCTCGATTTTATTGGGGTGGCTGAGTAAATCAGCCAGTGCCGAGCGAAATTCATAATTTTGTGGGTGAGATTGTGCTTGTCGATATTGGAAACTTTGTTTGGCTAATTGGCCTAATTTATCATCACGATTAGACAGTGCTTTAATGTCGCTTTGAGTCAGTTGCAGCCAAGATTCGACGTCTGCTTCTGTGGAAACTTTATTCGGCTCAGACTTTAAAAAGGTGTGTACGGCTTCGCGATTGAGCTCAAAGTGTTTTTTACGACCGTCGACAAACCATTCACTGACTTCTTTGAGTTGTGGTTTGTCATTGCTGGTGATCGTGGCAAGGTCTTGATACCAATTAATTGAAGCATCAATATAAGTATCGTATTTTTTGATTTGGCATTCCGTGTTTGCGGCAAAGGCAAAAGCAGGCATAGCTGACAATAGTAAAACCAGCATTTTGTTCATCGAATAATTCCCTGAGTTGATAGACTCTACGACAGTAGTAAAAGTAATCTAACAAACCTTCTATCAATTACCTAAGCGTTCGATGACCGAATGTGAGCAAACCCGCCAAATATTACATTCCTAATCCGGCAAAGGTTAAGATCAGAACAGGGACCAACAAACTTAAAATAAAACCACTGACAATCGCCACAGGAACGCAACGTATGCCACCGGTTTGCTGAATGATGGGTAATGTAAAGTCCATCGCAGTTGCGCCTGCGTAGCCAATAGCAGTGCAAGGGCGGCTTTTTATTAATAGTGGGATAAAAATAAGCGCCATCAGCTCACGAAGTAACTCAACAATTAATGAGGCACTGCCGTATAAAGGGCCGTAGCTCTCAGTGATTAAAATGCCACTTAATGAATACCAGCCAAAGCCAGACGCCATGGCTAGCCCTTGGCTTATCGGCAAGCCAAGTATTAGAGCAGACACAATGCCGCCGAACCAAGATGTGAGTATTACGACTCCTGCGATGATTAAGCCATGTTTGTTGATGATGATTTCACGAAGTGTCAGACCGCTATTTCGAAGCTGTATGCCGATTAAAAATAGCAAGCCAAATAAGGTCCATTCACTCGCAGCATGTACCCAGTTCCAATATCCAGGTAGTAGCAAACCAATTCCAACGCCAAGAGCGACCACAAACACCAGTTGTAGCGATTCTGAGGCCATTTCCAATAGCGGTAGTTTGTTTTTTTTGCCTTGTACCTGCAAAGGAAATTTAATATCGACCAAGGGTAAAGCCAGAACGTTAAATATACCCATGCTAATAAAAAAGCAGCTCGCCACTATGATGATCTGTTTTATGTTGCCGCCAAGGTTTTCCATTCCGGCAATGCTTAACCCCATTAGAAATAGGATAAACAGTACCGTGTATGAACAGATCTTGTTGATCTTACCTAAGATATGCGGTGTTTTAATTGAGATGAAATAACCCACAATCAATGGGATAAAAATGAACAATAACCCTAGCAACATGTTTGTTTAGATACTTTCCGGTGGTTGTTTAAGGATGAATACACTGCATAATATGCAATCATATTTAGAAGATTCATCAGCTTACACTAATCCTATTCAGCTGAAAATTATTAGAATCATTTTGCGTACTTTAGTTGGCTAATTTACGCTCAAATCCCATTTTCTTCTCGATACAAATCGCAATCTCTCATACTTTTTGTAATTTCAATACTACTAGGCGTACATAGACAACAGAACGCTTGACTGTAAAGCTTATTGAGTAGTGGGAGGAGTGATAACTATCGTATTCAATAACTGGTCATTCTAGCTTGGTTAAAATACTCGCTAACGGCGTTGCAATTTTTGATTGTAGAACAACTACTTATCGAAAAATTCCGCCTTGCTTTTTGAGTGTTTTTCCTGTGCTATTTCTGATTACTTATTGAGTGTGATTGGTATGAGGTCGATAGACTCTGAAATAAGACAGATAATGATGCAAGTGGAGACCATAATTATGGCTAAAAATGGAATTGCAGCTGTGATTGAGAAAATTCAACATTTTAATGGATTAAACTCTCGTTCGATGTTTGGCGGTACGGGTTATTTTATTGATGATGCGATGTTTTTATTGGTGCATAACGAAAAGGCGTATCTGCGCGGCGGGCCTGATTTAACCGATAAATTGATCACTTTAGGCTGTAAACAGTTCAAATTTCAAAAGCGAATTGGCAGCGCAAGAGTCCAGTATTACAACATTATGGATCTTTATTTCTCTGATCCCATTCAAACACATTCTCTATTTATAAAATCCATAGAAAATGCCAAAACCGACAAAGATAAATGCCAGCATTGTCATGAACGCATCCGTGATTTACCCAATTTACAACTCAGTACCGAAAGGATGCTAGCCAGAATAGACATTCAAGACGTAAGCCGATTGAAGACCATAGGTTCAAGTGAGTCATTTCGCCGTTTGCAATCCATCTATGGTTTAGATCTTAATATTAATTTGCTGTGGAAATTAGAAGGTGCCATTCAAGGCGTCCACTTTTCTTTATTAGGCAATGCAATCAAAAATGATTTGCTAGGAAAGATCTCAGGCAATCAAGTGGGTAGGGTATCAAATTTAAATTGAGTGAGTAGAGCCGTTGGATGAATAGCATAAAAGAAGCCGTCAGTATTAGTGACGGCTTCATGCTGTATGGCATGACTACAGAGAGTGCTTATCGGTGCGTTTAGTTCGCTTAATTTAGCGTACTTAATTTACATACCTTGTTTTAGCGTACTTTCTTTAGCATAAATGCCTTGAGCGCAGTTAGTTTAGCGCGCTTGAGTTAGTCAACTAACGCGTAATCTCTTGCCAATATTTCAACGATTTCTGCTTTAGGATTCGCGCTTAGCTCAATCTTATGACCCGTAATTTTCTCTGCAATACTGGTATAAGTTTTTGATAGATCCATCATTGCTGATAACGGCAGTTCATTGTCTACTGCTAGAGCGTTACGTTCTGGCATGCGATCTTTATTAAGTAGGATATCTGGATCTGGGAAATGATTAAGTAAGAACTGACGGAACCCTTCTTTAGAGTTTTCGACAATCACACCATCATTGTAGGCGTCTTTATCCCAGATACGTGAAGAATCCGGTGTGCCTACTTCATCCATGTAGATCAGTTTTTCATTGCCTTTACTGTCTGTGACATAGCCAAATTCAAATTTGGTATCAACAAAGATCTGTCCAATTTTTGAAAGAGCGTTATCAATAACGTTAAAGCCTTCTTTTAGCAACACTTCGTAGCGATCTACATCTTGTGGTGCTTGGAAGTTAAATGATGCGTAGTGATTGATCAGGTCTTGACGGGTAATGTTCACATCGTCCACTTCAGGAACGTTAGGAATGCCTTTTAAAATCCCTTTGGTTGAAGGAGTTATTAATAGATCTTCTAATAATCCATCTTTAATTAAGCCTTCAGGCAAGTCGATGCCACAGAATGAGCGTTCACCTTTTGAATAAGCACGCCACATTGAGCCTGTAATGTATTTACGGCAGATAGCTTCAACCATAACAGGTTTAGCTTTTTGCACGATCCACACTAGAGGGTGGGGAATATCAAGAATATGACTATCTGCTAAACCATTATCTTTAAACAGCTTAAACCAATGATTAGAGATGGCGTTAAGCGCAGCTCCTTTGCCGGGAACCCCTTTTAGGTTTTGTTCACCGTGCCAGATACAATCAAATGCTGAGATGCGATCACTAATTACCATGATAGCTAAAGGAGCATCTGCGGAAACATCGTAGTTTTTTTCTTTGATTAAGCGGCGACTGTCTTCTTCAGTAAGCCAGTACACTGAGCGCACTTTACCACTGTGTACAGGTTTGTCGGTGCGAATAGGCAAGTCATCGTTAACGTCTAATACTTGGTCAGCAAGATTCATAATTTATACCTAATAGGGTAAATACTGCTGAGAATAATACACAGATCATTTTCACTATTCCAATAGAAAAGCAAACGATTGCGCCTAGTCAATTTGCCTTGGCTATTTTTACCCTCTGTATCTTAATAAATTGTTAATTTAATGAAGATATTGAGTGTTTGATGTTGAGAAAAAGACTTCACATCCATGTTGCATAGCTAATTGTTGTAATTGTTTACGAGCGAAGCTATCAATATTGCCACTGGCTACAATGGCACTGGCATTGCCTAAGGTGATGGCTTTGGTCACTACTTCGATTTCGCTGCTCTTTAATGAGGGCTTTAGCTGAATGATTTTCTCACAATCGACACGGTATGATTGCAGGTCTTTTAGGTCTGGAAGATGGGTTTGTGCAGTGAATAAAATCCATTTGTGAGCCGATGAAGCTTTAGCCAAACGTTCTAAGTTACATGCTGCAAAAGAACGAGGTGAAAGATTTAAAGCGCTGCTATTATTCATTGGTAGAAAGTGCATTTACTGTATCTCCATGCATACTGTATAGATAAACAGTAATGCCTGTTTGGTTAAAGATCAAGCTTTGATAGTGAATTTTTGGCAAAAAAAAACCCAACACTAAGTTGGGTTTGTTGTTGTATAGAGAAAACCCCCAGCTAGGCTGGGGGTTCAGTAAAGCTTACAGCTATGAGTCAGTTATAAAACCCCTTTCAATTTGATAAAAATACCTTGTGGTCTGGCAACTACAAGAGTTGAATTAAAATTGAAAGGGGGTCCCAATGGGGGACGAAAAGAGCTTAGCGCACACGCGCTGGAATTGTAAATATCATATAGTTTTTGCACCAAAATATAGAAGACAGGTGTTCTATGGTGAAAAAAGGAGAGCTGTAGGTGAAATATTACGAAAGCTATGTGAATGGAAAAATGTAAATATCATTGAAGCAGAATGTTGTGTGGATCATATCCATATGCTTTTAGAAATACCGCCTAAGATGAGTGTTTCAGCGTTTATGGGGTATTTGAAAGGTAAAAGTAGTTTGATGTTGTATGAGCGGTTTGGCAATTTGAAATTTAAATATAGAAACCGAGAGTTTTGGTGCCGTGGATATTATGTAGATACGGTTGGAAAAAATACTAGCAAGATCAAAAGTTACATAAAGCACCAATTAGAACAGGATAAGATGGGGGAGCAGTTATCGATCCCGTATCCAGGTAGCCCGTTTACGGGCCGTAAGTAACAATTTTTATGCAAATGTCAGATCATTATGCGCCTGCTAGGGCGCTGCCAGCATGAAAGCCTTATAGGCGCATATGAAAAACCTCCGGCTATGCCGGAGGATTATTTTTTTTTCGAGGTATCTACACGTGTTGACGTTTGAACATTTCTTTTTGCGGAGTGACACTTTCTTCATGGTTGTAGCGCTTGATATCGATCAGCGCGGTTTGCTTGCAAGAGTCGCAACAAGAGTTAACGTACCCGTCCATGTAAGTCAATTTTTCAACGAAAGCCAATTTTTTACACCAATCGCAATGTGAGAAAGTTTTTTGCATACTAATAACTACTCCATAAGTATTTGCTTTTGATACGACCTTTTATTCGAGACAGGCCAGTATCGATGGTTCGATCCTCGCCGAAAGGTTAAGACTATAATATTACACCATTGTGAATAAACTGTTGCATATTTGTTCTAATCAAGCGTTATTAAGGGAGAAATATGACTATTTCAGCAGTTTTTTGGCTTGAGCCCCTTCAACAGGTCGGCTGACAGATAAAGTTCGGCCTTTTTTCAATCCAACTTCGTAGTCAGCGGTAAGGTTTTTCATCGCTTCTTGAAGTTGTTTTTTAAAGGTTTCTCTATCTATATTTTCAAATTCTTTATCAATATAATTTTTAATTTTCTTATCGGATTCATCATCTGGGGCAATGAGCGGTAATTTTTCTAGCGCTCCTTCAATCCAGCCCGATAAAAATGAGTTCACTCGTTTGGTGACTTCTGAAGAGGGTGTACCAGAACCGGCAAAGCTATTTCTAAACTTACCTGTGTGTTCATTCATTTCTCGATACACAACATCAAAAGCAAACGCGGCAAAAATGGCACGATCAGCTTCACCGATGAACTCAACGCGTTTTAACCCTTTATGGTTTAGCAATACTGCTTCTACACCAAATTTGGTATTAATGCCACGTATAACTCGTAAAATATTATTACCGACATTACTAGGTAAAAGGTGAGAAGATTGAGTTTTCCCCATTTTGATAAACTCAATATCATCTTTTTCAAGACCATACTTGAGCATAAGGTTGTGTGCCATTTTTATGGCGTTCGCAGCCTCGTTGACGTTGGCTGAATTACCCAATTCAAGGCATTTTGCTATTTTTTTCAACGCTTTTTGCTTGTTCATACGTTCTCGGCATCACCAAAAGGGGGACACATTTTACTCCTTTTTCGCTTACTCTTAAAGAGTAAATGAACAGCATTCTCTATGATGGTTTTGATCATTTCTTAAATCATGTAAAGTGTTAGAAAATAAATGACTTAAATTAATCATGCCTAAGACTATGGAGTAGAGCATGATGACTGCAGGAAGCATTATGTTACCAAGACTCAGCCAAACCCCTTCAAGCAACGCGACCGTTGATAGCTACCTTGAGCAGCTTGTACAACGCGGCTTTCAAGGTGATATTGAAAGCCAATACGCCAGCCGATTGGCGGTAGCAACCGACAACAGTGTTTATCAACAATTACCGCAAGCCGTACTGCATCCCAAAACGCAGCTTGATGTTGAACTGTTAACCGAAATTGGTCACCAAAGTGAATTTCAATCGGTTCGTTTTTCTCCAAGAGGGGGCGGCACAGGTACTAATGGACAGTCTTTGACCGAACATATTGTGGTCGACTTATCTCGCTATTTAAATAATTTGGTTGAACTGAACCTTGAAGAGGGCTGGGTAATTGTCGAAACAGGGATGATTAAAGACAAGCTCAATGATTTGATTCGAGAGCACGGTTATTTCTTTTCCCCTGAGCTCTCAACCAGTAACCGAGCCACAATTGGTGGCATGATCAATACTGACGCGTCGGGGCAAGGTTCGCTGCGTTATGGCAAAACCTCTGATCACGTATTGGGATTAACCTCAGTATTGGCCGATGGTTCTGTATTAGACACCGAACAATGGCAACAAACGAAAGAAAACAGCTTTGCGGCGAATGCAATTGCTGAAACACAAAGGATTTGTCGTGAGCATCGTCAAGCGATTGAAGCGCGCTTTCCTCCGTTAAATCGCTTTCTTACTGGCTACGATTTAAAAAATGCTCTGATTGACGATCAATTTTTACCAGAGCGAGTGTTGTGTGGCTCTGAAGGTTCATTGGGCTTTATTACTCGCGCCAAACTCAATCTCACCAAAATTCCTAAATCTCGCGTACTCGTTAACGTTAAATACGACAGCTTTGATTCAGCGCTTCGTTCAGCTCCCATGATGGTAGAGGCGAATGCATTGTCGGTTGAAACCATTGACTCCATCGTGCTTAACCTGGCCAAGCAAGATATCGTATGGCACACCGTCAGTGATTTGTTAACTGAAGTTCCCGGCCAAGAAATGCTCGGCGTTAATATTGTAGAGTACGCCGGCTATGATTCAGCAGAAATTGATCAGCAAGTGAACGCGTTATTGCTGCGTTTAGATGAAATGATCGCATCGCAAAAAGGCGGCATCATCGGCTATCAAATCTGCGACGATCTTGCCAGCATAGGCAAAATATACGGCATGCGTAAAAAGGCAGTAGGTTTACTTGGCGCGACTAAGGGCGCAGCCAAGCCAGTGGCTTTTGCCGAAGATACCTGTGTACCTCCGGAAAATCTGGCGGATTTTATCGCTGAGTTTAGGGCGCTGCTGGATGGGCACAATCTTCGTTACGGCATGTTTGGTCACGTTGATGCAGGCGTGTTGCACGTTCGACCGTCACTGGATATGTGCGACCCTAAGCAAGAAGCACTGATGCACCAAATTTCCGACCAAGTTGTAGAGTTGGTGTCTAAATATGGCGGATTGATGTGGGGCGAGCATGGTAAAGGCTTCCGCTCGGAATACGGCCCTGAATTTTTCGGCGAGCATCTTTTTGAACAATTGCGCCGCGTGAAAGGGGCGTTTGATCCGTTAAATAAGATGAACCCAGGCAAAATTTGTACTCCATTGGGTTCGAGTGACGAATTGGTCAAGGTCAACGGGGTGAAACGAGCGCATTTTGACCGTCAAATCCCCGTCACTGTGCGCGATAGCTTTAATGGCGCGATGGAATGTAACGGTAACGGTTTATGTTTCAACTATGATGTTGCGTCGCCTATGTGTCCTTCTATGAAGATCTTAGCTGACCGTCGACATTCACCAAAAGGTCGCGCGGGAATTGTCAGAGAGTGGTTGCGCCAGTTATCTGAACAAGGCGTTGATATTCTTGATTTAGAAAGTAAAACACTAAAAGGTTCGTTGTCGCTAAAGAATATGCTCGATAGAGTCATGAATCGCGTTAATCGTCGTCATCATTACGATTTTTCTCATGAAGTGTATGAGGCGATGCAAGGCTGTCTTGCGTGTAAAGCGTGTGCAACGCAGTGTCCGATTAAAGTCGATGTGCCTAACTTTAGAGCGCGTTTCTTAAATCTCTACCACACCCGCTATCAAAGACCACTAAAAGATTACTTTGTTGCTAACATTGAATCTTTGCTACCGCTGATGGCTATTTCACCAAAACTGGTTAATACGGTACTTAATACTGGTTGGGTGCAGTCGTTAGTGGCTTCTAGCATAGGTTATGTGGATGCGCCGCTGCTGTCGTCGCCGACCTTAAAACAACGTTTGAAGAGCCAACATGTCTCTAAATACGATTATCAAAAATTATCGCAGTTAAGTGATGAGCAAAAACAAAAGCATGTCATTGTGGTACAAGACCCGTTTACTAGCTACTACGATGCGCAAGTGGTGGACGATTTTGTTTCATTGATCATTAAGCTCGGTTTTACTCCAATCATGTTGCCATTCCAGCCCAATGGTAAAGCGCAACATATTAAAGGGTTTTTAAAGCAATTTACCAGCACAGCAGAGAGCACTTCTCAATTCTTAGCCGACGCCGCCAAGCTTAAAATGCCGATGGTCGGCGTTGATCCTGCACTGGTGCTCTGTTATCGCGATGAATATAGAGAAATACTGAAGAAAAATTGCCCAGATTTTAGCGTGCAGACAGTGCATGAGTGGCTATTGCCACTGCTAACCACATTGCCCGAAATAGAGAGTAAGCAGCAACCGTCATGGTATTTGTTGGCGCACTGTACTGAAAAAACCATGTTGCCTAACGCAGAGAAAGAGTGGGGAGCTATCTTTAGTCACTTTGGTGCGTCACTTAACTCTGTGCCAGTGGGTTGTTGTGGTATGGCAGGCACCTTTGGTCATGAAGCGGATAAACTGCAATGGTCAAAAGATATTTACGATTTAAGTTGGCGACCAAGTCTAGAACAATTGCCAAAAGAGCGTTGCTTAGTGACCGGCTATTCATGCCGAAGCCAAGTGAAACGACTGCAAAGTGTAGTAGCAAAACACCCATTGCAGGCGCTGCTTGAAATAGTGTAATTGAAAAGGGGTCAGGTCTTGAAATTTGCATTTCAAGACCTGACCCCTTTTTTAGATGCTGTTACTTATCGAAGTTGTTTTTGGCTTCGTTAAATTTGTCCACGTAGGCCATCATGTCTTCTTCTACCCAAGGGATAAGACCGCTGGCGATCATGCGCTTGGTGCCTTTGCCAATCACTTGTTAAAAAGGGGTCAGGTCTTGAAATTTGCATTCCAAGACCTGACCCCTTTTTTTAGATGCTGTTACTTATCGAAGTTGTTTTTGGCTTCGTTAAATTTATCTACGTAGGCCATCATGTCTTCTTCTACCCAAGGGATAAGACCGCTGGCGATCATACGCTTGGTGCCTTTACCGATCACTTGTCCTTCACCTTTAAATTCAAAGTTTAAGGTCACAACGCCGCGTTTACCGCTTACATCGAAGGTGGCACTGCTTAAATCAACCGTTGGCTGTTTAATATCAAAACGACTGAATTCAAGTTTCATGCTTTCGTAAATAATAAGAGGGCGCTTGGTGTTGAACATCATTTGTTCTTCTTTCATAAGAGGAACCATGATGTGTGGGAAGTTCATTCCAGAAAATTTCACATAGCCGCGAATCACATTTTCGATAAGCTCTTTGTCAGTGCTGTTATTGCCGTTGCGGTTGAGGCTGAGGTATTGTTTTTCTTTCGTATCAACAACGGCACTGATTTCTTGGTTTTCGTGCTCTACTTTTAGCTTTACACCGTCACCCACCATTCCAGAGAAGGTGAACTCCATGTTTTGGCTGATCCCTTCTTTTTGTAGTAATACAGCGAATAAAAGATCGCCCGGTACACAGAAGCGTTTGTGGTCTTCGTCATGGATAGGGTTAAAGTCACCGGCAATGCCTTTGGCAAAATTGCTAGCTTGTTGACGAGTAAAATAAAACGACGAATCTTCATTTACGAAGTAAGGGGATAAAAACATAATGGCGCTTAAAGTCTTTGTTGTTACCTGTTATTTTTCGAAGTATACCAAAGCGCTCACATTTAATGGTCTATCCAGTGTATCAATTGATGACAATTGTATGAATTTTCTAATAAACAGGGTCAAGAGTAGGGGACAGACTAGGCTTTTCTATTGTCATTTTGGGGATTTTAGTTACAATACTCCGCTTGTTTGTTAAATGGCGTCGTTCACATCAGTATTTGTGACGGATTTAACCAACAATTCATTTGGCTCTTGTTTTCTAAGGCATTGAACACAAGAGATTGACTTAAACATGTGTTGCTTCGTATGTAACACCACTGGAATAGGACTTAAAATGCCTGTAATTACTCTTCCTGACGGCAGTCAGCGTCAATTTGACAACCCTGTATCAACTCTTGATGTCGCAGCTTCTATCGGCCCTGGTCTGGCAAAAGCCACCATTGCAGGTCGTGTGAATGGCGAACGTTTTGATGCGTGCGATCTTATTGAGCAAGATGCAAGCCTAGAAATCATCACTGCAAAAGATGAAGTTGATGGTCTAGAAATCGTGCGTCACTCATGTGCTCACCTTCTTGGTCATGCCATTAAGCAACTTTATCCTGATGCAAAAATGGCTATCGGTCCTACGATCGACAGCGGTTTTTACTACGACATCGATATGGAGCACCACCTTACGCAAGAAGATTTAGACAAAATCGAAAAGCGTATGAAAGAGCTTGCGAAAACTAAGTATCAAGTTGTTAAAAAGAAAGTCAGCTGGCAGGAAGCTCGCGATGCATTTGAAGCTCGCGGAGAAACCTACAAGATTGAAATCTTGGATGAAAACGTTGCTAGAGACGATCGTCCAGGTTTATACCACCACGAAGAATACGTTGACATGTGTCGCGGTCCACACGTACCCCACATGGGCTTCTGTCAGCACTTCACGCTACTTAACGTAGCAGGTGCATACTGGCGTGGTAACAGCGATAACAAGATGCTACAGCGTATCTACGGCACAGCGTTCCACGACAAGAAAGCACTTAAGGCGCACTTAACACGCCTTGAAGAAGCGGCTAAGCGTGACCACCGTAAGATTGGTAAGCATCTAGACTTGTTCCACATGCAGCAAGAAGCACCGGGTATGGTGTTCTGGCATCACAATGGCTGGTCTATTTTCCGTAATCTAGAAGTATTCATCCGTGAAAAACTGACTGAATACGATTACCAAGAAGTAAAAGGTCCTCTAATGATGGACCGCGTTCTTTGGGAACGTTCTGGTCACTGGGACAAATACGCTGATGCGATGTTCACAACCAGTTCAGAGAACCGTGAATACGCTATCAAACCAATGAACTGCCCAGGTCACGTTCAGATCTTTAACCAAGGTCTAAAATCGTACCGTGATTTGCCGCTACGTATGGCTGAGTTTGGCTCATGTCACCGTAACGAACCATCAGGTGCACTGCACGGCATTATGCGTGTGCGTGGCTTTACTCAGGATGATGCACACATCTTCTGTACTGAAAGCCAAATTCAAGATGAAGTGATTAGCTGCATCAAGATGGTTTACGATACATACCAAACTTTCGGTTTTGATAACATCGTAGTGAAGCTGTCTACACGCCCTGAAAAGCGCGTTGGCTCTGATGAAATCTGGGATGAATCAGAAAAAGCACTAGAGCAAGCGCTGCAATCTATGGACATCGCTTACGAGATCCAAGAGGGTGAAGGTGCGTTCTACGGACCGAAAATTGAATTTACTTTGTATGATTGTCTGGATCGTGCGTGGCAATGTGGTACAGTGCAACTCGATTTCAACTTACCGGGTCGTTTAGGTGCAACTTATGTGGGTGAAAACAACGAACGTTTAGTTCCTGTTATGATTCACCGCGCTATTTTGGGCTCACTTGAGCGTTTCATCGGTATTCTTATCGAAGAATACGCTGGGTTCTTCCCAACGTGGTTGGCACCGGAACAAGCGGTAATTTTGAACATTACTGATAAACAAGCAGAATATGTTCAAGAAATCGCACAAAAAATGCAAAAAAGTGGAATTAGAGCCAAAGCGGACTTGAGAAATGAGAAGATTGGCTTTAAAATCCGCGAACACACTTTAAAACGTGTACCGTACATGTTGGTAGTCGGTGACCAAGAAATGGAAGCTGGCGAAATAGCAGTACGTACTCGTAAGGGTAAGGACCTAGGCAAGTTCAAAGTGGATGATTTTATCTCATACATCCAAGCCGAGGTTTCAAGCCGTAAGCTCAATCTGGAGGAATAAGCTATTAAAGGCGGAAGACGTGGTCAACAACAACCGGCCAAACAAAACCAGCACCGTTTAAACGGTGAGATTCGAAGCGTACGTGAAGTTCGATTAACTGGCGCTGATGGCGAACCAGTAGGTATCGTAACTTACTCAGAAGCACAGGCTGCAGCAGACGAAGCTGGTATGGATCTCGTAGAGATCAGCCCTAACGCCGAGCCACCTGTCTGTCGAGTGATGGATTATGGTAAGTTCCTCTTTGAAAAGAGCAAAGCTCTTAAAGAGCAGAAGAAGAAGCAAAAGCAGATTCAGATTAAGGAAGTAAAATTCCGACCTGGAACTGATATTGGAGACTATCAGGTAAAACTACGCAACCTGACGCGTTTCCTAGAAGACGGCAACAAAGTGAAGGTAACAATTCGCTTCCGTGGCCGCGAAATGGCACACCAAGACATCGGTGTAGACGTTCTGAAGCGATTGAAAGAAGATACAGTAGAATTTGCTGTTGTTGAATCTTTCCCTAGCCGAATTGAAGGTCGTCAGATGATCATGGTGCTAGCCCCTAAGAAGAAGTAATTACAGGCCTACAAGTAATCCAACCTTGCTGCTCCTGAGTGGCAGGGTTTTATTCGCCCTAATTACTATGTTATTAACAACTCAACAATGCGGAGTTATTCATCATGCCTAAGATGAAAACCAACAAAGGTGCTTCTAAGCGTTTCAAGAAAACAGCTGGTGGTATCAAATTTAAGCACGCTGGTAAACGTCACATCTTGACTAAGCGTACTACTAAGAACAAGCGTCAACTACGTCCTAACGCTATCCTTCCAAAATGTGAAGTGGCTGGTGTTATGCGTATGATGCCATACGCTTAATTCTTTTTAGTTTTTAATTCGTTTAGTTTAGGAGAGACATAATGCCTCGCGTAAAACGTGGTGTACAAGCTCGTGCACGTCATAAGAAAGTTCTAAAACAAGCTAAAGGTTACTACGGAGCACGTTCACGTGTATTCCGCGTAGCTTTCCAAGCAGTTACTAAAGCTGGTCAATACGCTTACCGTGACCGTCGTGCTAAAAAGCGCGTGTTCCGTCAGCTATGGATCGCTCGTATCAATGCTGCATCTCGCCAGAATGGTCTATCTTACAGCCGTTTCATCAACGGTCTTAAGAAAGCATCTATCGAGATCGACCGTAAGATCCTTGCGGATATTGCGGTATTCGACAAAGCTGCATTCGCAGTTCTAGTTGAAAAAGCAAAAGCTGCTCTATAATTTTTTAGAACATATAGCTTTATCTAAAGGAGACCTCTGGGTCTCCTTTTTTCTTGCCTGAAATTCCTAGCCGAAAGCCTGTTTTCCAAGCTCAATAGATTTGCACAGTTCGTCCTTTATCAGCGGTAAACAAAGCTCTCTAAACCACTGGTGTTCAGGATCGTTGTTATAACGAGCGTGCCAAAGTAGGTAATAGTGATGTTCGTTGGTATCAAACGGTACAGGCTTAACCACCAATTCTTTATTAGAAAAACTCGCAGCAATATGTAGGGGAACCGTCATTAAGGTATGAGTAAGAAGCAAGGCTTCCACAGCAGACTCAAAAGAGGGGGCTGTCGCGAATATATGTCTTTGTTGCTCTGCATCCGCAATAAGTCGATCCACTTCTCTTTGCTTATCTACCACACCATTAACCAAAATGTGTTTAGCATCCATATAGCGTTTGGTCGTCATCGACATAGGAGCCAGTGGATGTGAAGCTGACATTAGCACCACGTACTTATCGCCACCAAGACGCTTGCCGTATAGATTTTCAGGGATCTCTTCTGCCATGGTCGCGACCAAATCAACGCTTCCTTTATGAAGCTCGCTGAGATCTTCGTTTTGCCACAGTTGAGTGGTTAAACTTGATAATGGGGATTCTTGTTCCAATTGCTGACAAATAACAGGCAGCATTTTGGGGGCAATAAAGGCATTGAAGGCGAGGGTAAAGCGGCGGGAGATCTCTTTCGGCACAACTTCATTAGGAGAGTAAAGCCTGTTTAACCTTTGTAAAAGCTCAGGCAGCTCTTTTTGCAAATGAATAGCACGTTGACTCAATGAAAATTGATTGCCTTCACGGATCAAAATGGGATCGCCGAAGGCATCTCGAATTTGCAATAATGTTTTACTCATTGCTGACTGACTAACGTTCAACTCTTGAGCTGACAGCGTCAGGTTGCGGGTTTTAAGCAATGAGTCTAGGGCGACTAATAATTTATAGTTGTGCATCCTTCATCCTTGAATGATTTCTTACTAGTGCGAGCTATAAGGCTTTCAACATCCAAACATCACACATGTTATGGAGCGTACCCTCTAGTGGTTTGGTTAAATGCTCAAAACCGAGCCCTTCATACAAACGCACGGCTGAGGTCATATTTGAAAGCGTATCCAAGTAGCATTGAGTGAAGCCTTGTTCTTTAGCAAAGTCTAAACAGTGATTAGACAGCGCTTTACCCAAGCCTAAACCTCTTGCTCCCTCTAATAAAAAAAGCTTTTTTAATTCACAAGTTGAAGAGCCTTCTACAAAGGGTGCGACTCCGCAGCCACCCACAACCACACCGCCTTTCAGTGCGACAAAGTAACGACTATTGTTGTCTAACGTATAATAGCGACTCATATTTTCGACTTCAGGATCTGAAGGTCCATAACCTTCACCCACAGCGCCAAACTCTTTGCCCACTTTTTTGATGATTTCTTTGACAGTAGGGTCAAATTCTGGAGTTATGCTGACTATTTTTAACGACATAATGGTTTCCTCATCTTTAGCTTTTAATCACAAGTTACCGTTATTCATCATCATAGAGAAATGGATAAAAAGATTAATTGGTATGAATTTTTATCAAGTCTAGCAGAAAAATTAGAACTAATATCATGCTTCATGTGGCGATGGTACTGAGCTTTATGCTTGTCACAAGAGTCAGTTTGATAAATACTGAATTGTTAGGCCGCAATACTTTAGGGATATAAAATGAGCAATGTGTTGGTAGATTGTACTTGGTTAAGTAAGCATTTAGGTGACAAAGATTTGGTGCTATTGGATGCCTTTATGCTCAATGTTGTGGGCAAAGAGCCGATTGAATACTCAGAGTTTGTCACCATTCCTGGTGCATTGCCTTTCGATATAGAAAACGACTTTTGTAACAACGAATCTAGCCAACTGCATGCACTTCCTACAGCGCAACAATTCACTAAAAATGCGCAAAAGTTAGGCATTAACAAGCAAAGTACGATCGTTGTGTTCGACAATCAAGGGATCTACAGCGCCCCCAGAGCATGGTGGACGTTTAAGGTTATGGGTTTTGACAACGTAAAGGTCTTGGATGGTGGACTACCGGCTTGGATAGAAAAAGGATACCCAACCAGTCACGCTTATTCAAAGATTGTTGGCCGTGGTGATTTTGTTGCGAACTACGAGTCAAATAAGGTGACCGATTACCAAAGGGTATTAGCCGAACTGAATAATCCTAAACAATTGGTGGTGGATGCCAGAGGCCGTGCACGGTTCAATGCTGAAGTTGCAGAGCCAAGACCCGGCGTTAGAGCAGGGCGAATCCCTAATTCAGTAAATCTCCCATTTGCCTCTTTGATGGAGGGGAATGGATTTAAATCAAAACAGGCGTTATTACAGTTGTTCTCTGATATTGGTAGTGAGGATTCTGAGCGTTTAGTGTTTTCCTGTGGCTCGGGGATCACCGCCTGCATTCTTATTTTAGCCGCGCATGAAATGGGCCTATCCAACACTATTTTATATGATGGGTCTTGGGCGGAGTGGGGTGCGAATGAGGCACTTCCGCTAGAAGTGGAATAAACAAGGAGCCGTATCGTAAGGTATTGCGCTTTGATGGTACTGATACCAAAAGGAATTCTTCAAGAGTTCCTTTTTTATTGCGATTTAGGTTTTAAAGCTTGTACTTTTTAGTTGCAGGTAGGGGATGTTAGTAAACTCATTTCTGACTCTTTATCATTTAGAGCAATTACTCATTCGAACTTTGTTTTTCTATGCTCGCCGACACTTCGCACTCCACTGCTAAAAAAGCTGAGAAATTGTTCAATCAAAGTGTGGGTTATATCAGAGCCATGACGAATATTGCAATGTCGAATGAAATAGCAGTTCCAATAGAGGTAGGATTTTTCTGTTTGATAGCTGTAATGGCATAACCTGATCTCTGTCCGTATAGCATCCAAAAATGTTAATTGCCCCATAACTGTTACCTTACTAATTCACTGTGTTTATATACAGTTGCAGTTAAGGTAATAACTATGAAAAAGATGCATAAATCGTTTGATTGGCGCATCGATAATACTAACTTTTAGACATGAACACATTATTATCAATCGTTTGTAATATATAAAATTGCTATGCAGATCTCGTAAAAACTTATGCATCTTTTGTATCCGCTAAATTGTTATGTTCAACTCATGTTTTTATTAAAAAATGCATTTACAACAATCACTTACAGGTGATATTTTAATGATGAAACTTACAGGAAAACAAGAGGTTATCCTGCTGCTAATTAATAAGCTGTTATGTGCCAGCGACAACAATAAGTAAGGTAAGCATGATTTTATTAAATGACATTCTAAATTTTGATAATTTAGATAATGTGAAGATTAGGTTCAACCTAATGTTTTCTGATAACTGGAATCCGTCAGAAATATATGGAATGCGAGATTTTTCAACATTATTAAACGGGCACTATCACAACTACAGTCACAATCGTTCGTATAAAGAGGGGCAAATCACCGTTGGCTTCCTGAAAATCGAAGACGACAAATTTTTGTTATTCCACGTTGGAAAAGTGACTAAAGATTTGAATGTCTTTAATGGTGTCGGGTACGAATACGAGTCTATCCCTAAATATGAGAAGTACTGCGGTCGCCTAGTAGTTAAATTTCAAAATTCATCTCAAAATATGGTTAGAAGAGCTGTTTCAGTTATTGATGATATTTCTGTACATGAAATCTTATCCGATGATTTTAGTAATGATAAATTCCCAGGGTACGACAATGTAAGATTATCATGGGGTGAAATGCATTCGGTACTTCAAAAGGACAGTTGGAAGACAGCACTTGAGAATCAAAAGGCAATTTACTTAATAACTGATAAACAAAGTGGCAAGATGTATGTAGGTTCGGCTAGTGGTGAACAAATGTTACTGGGGCGGTGGAAGTCATATGCACGTAATGGTCATGGCGGTAACGTTGAACTACGACAGCTGACATTTGACTATATCCAGAACAACTTTGAGTATTCGGTCTTAGAAATATTCAAATCTACTACAGATAGCAGCTTGATCATCGAACGCGAATCATGGTGGAAGCAAACATTAAAATCACGACAGTTTGGGTACAATAGTAATTAGCATCAAGCACATTACAAGCATTTAAGAGTGATTCACAACGCTTGGCATTATTCATTCCATCGTGGGGTCTTGTGTTTATGGTGGTATGGTTAAGTTTTGCTTAATGTAGCTACATGGATTCTCTAAGTTGTCAAACATCCGCTAAACTTCTGTTGGTGGGTTTTGGACTGCCGCTCTATATTAGGCTTACTTATCGACAATTCGCATATGTCGTGGGCCTGATGACTTTGCGCGACTGCGGTGCCTTATTCGTTAGATGATATCTAGTGTGTCCGCCGCATTAATAGGCTCTCCGCAAGTGGTCTTAACCTATCTCCATCATTTGCGTCTGCAATGCCCGGTGAGTTTAACTCTCTATACTGCTTAAGTTTCTACTTAAGCAGTATAGTTTTCATATTCTGTTTGATTGTGTAAAGCGACCATATAATTCGTGCGTTCTTCGCGGCAAGAGCCACTATCGCTCGGTTCATTCCTCTTCGTTCTAGAACGCCTCGACACTACTGACTTAACTTATCTTGCTTGTCGTCAGGTTAGCAATGAAGGTTCTAGCCCCATGAACTAATAATGTTTGTAAGTATTTGTCGCCGTGTTTGGTTATCCGACCTAACCGAGTATTGCAGTAGCAGTTTGTGGCCCAATACCTCGAACTTTCATCGCTCGTTGAACATTAGTGCTGACCTTAGCAAAAGAGTCAAAGATTTGCTCAGTATCGGCGGTACGTTGATTCAATTCTCCAAGGTAGTGATAAGTCTCAGCAATAGCTGTTCTTGCGAGGTGTGGCAGTTCATTTTCTGCGTCTTCAGCATTAAGGGAACCTGTTTTATTAATGAAGAGAGGCCAACAGGAATGATCAACCCGAATTCAGAGAGCAAGGCACGCATGCGATTCATAAGAGCGGTGCGCTCACGAACCCAATGCTCTCTCATTCTATGTACCGATAAGATGGCTTGTTGTTTGAGGGATTTTACAGGCACAAAGCGAGTTGATGGTCGTTGAACAGCTTCGCATATAGCAACAGCATTATTAAGGTCGTTCTTTCCCTTAGTTCGATAAGGAATGACGTATTTAACGGCCATAATAAGGGCGTCGTTCCCCAGTGTTCTTGCCCAATAATGTGCACCACCACACGCTTCAACGCCTATACGCATGAGTGGCATATTTGCTATTGTAGTGGTTTAATGATCCCGGACACCCAATTAGGTGATAAAGTCACCACAATTAATGAGGTGTTCAATGACAAAACGACAACGACGTACATTTTCTTCTGAGTTCAAAATGGATGCAGCATGCTTGGTTCTTGATCAAGGTTATTCTGTTCCCGAAGCAGCACGCTCAATGGATGTTGGTGAAACAGTTTTACGGCGCTGGATCGAACAGCTTAAGATCGAGCGAGGTGGTATTACCCCAACGGCCAAAGCGCTTACTTCGGAGCAGATAAAAATCCAAGAATTAGAAGCCCGGATTAATCGACTTGAGAGGGAAAAGTCGATATTAAAAAAGGCCACAGCTCTCTTAATGTCGGACGAGCTCGAACGCTCTCGTTGATTGATCACTTAAGGGAGCATGAATCAGTCAAGTTGTTGTGTGAGCTTTTTGATGTAGCTACATCTTGCTATTACGAGTTTAAACAGCGTAAACCCGATGCTAATCGTGTTCGGCTTGCTAGCAGGATAAGAGAGCTTTTTAACATTAGTCGTGGCTCTGCTGGAAGTCGCACGATTGTGTCTATGCTTCGCTCAGAAGGCATCAAAATTGGCCGATTTAAAGTACGGAAGTTAATGCATGAGGCCTGTTTAGCAAGTAAACAACCCGGCTCCCATCGATATAAATCGGCTAAAACAGAACGTCCAGACATCCCGAATTTGTTGAAAAGAGAATTCTCGGTAACCATTCCAAATCAAGTTTGGTGTGGTGATATTACTTATATTTGGTCAGGCTCAAGATGGGTATATTTGGCAGTTGTTCTAGACCTTTATAGCCGTCGAGTTGTTGGCTGGGCTCTATCCAACAAACCCGATTCGGCTCTAACAACTAAAGCTTTAGATATGGCTTGGGAACAGCGAGGGCGACCAGATGGTGTTATGTTCCACTCAGATCAAGGGGTTCAATACGGGAGTCGCAAGTTCCGTCAAAGACTCTGGCGATATCGAATGGCTCAAAGCATGAGCCGACGTGGAAACTGTTGGGACAATGCGCCGATGGAAAGGTTATTTAGAAGCCTGAAAACAGAATGGATTCCGGCAACTGGTTACATGAACCAAAACCAAGCCCAAAAAGACATCAGCTATTACCTGATGAACTATTACAATCGACAGAGGCCACATCAAGCAAATGATGGGGTTTCGCCGGTTACTGCCGAAAATCGGCTTAAGATAGTGTCCGGTATTTGTTGACCACTACATATTGTAGTCAGTAGTTTAGAGCGGGTTACCGACTTATGAAGTATGAGTTTACCATTTTGGTCTACAGCATGAAGACTAAAGTGGCTTTTAGCTAGGTCGATACTGCAGAAATAAGAATAATCAGACATGGAGCCTCCGATGCATGTAAGTACCATATAAGGGTGGCAGATTCTCAGTAGGGAGAATCCATGTCATTTGTTAGGCAAATGGATAAACTATGTCAGAATTTAAGTATGAAATTATTGCTCCTGAGGGTTCAACAGAGATAGATTACAGAGCATATTTTGATGGGAAAGCTTGTGATTTATCTGAAGTTTCAGGCCATATTGCGAAGCGAAGAGCATCACTTCAACTAATACTTGCTGATATAAGAGAGTGTCACGAAATACTTAACTCAATGAAAAATTATGAATACTTGTCCAGTCATTTATATAAAGCCTTTGTGATTACCTACGGTAAATGTTTTGCTAGTGGTGCTGTACGAGGGTTATCTTTAGATTCAAAGCGAGTATACAAATTTGCTCCTGATCTACTAAAGCTTCATGACCATGTTTACAGAATGAGAAATACTTATATCGCTCATGCAGATAACTCAGCTTGTGAACAGGCAGAGGTCTATTTTGTCAAATACGAAAGTATTTCAGAAGTGTTTGTCCCAACTAGCAAGTATTCGGCGCCATGGTCGCATAGATTCGAGGAGCTATTTAGTTTAATCAATGAGTTGTATGCTCATGTTGCTGAACAAACTCGCAAGGTTGATTCGAAAATCACGGAGCAATTTGCCTAACAAACTGTTCAAGATGGACTATGTAGTTGACCCGATCTAGTGGACACCTTCAATTAATATTGGAGGTGGTTATGCCAGCTTATAAATCAGGTAAAAAGACGCAACAATACCCAACAGAATTTAAGGTCACAGCTGTTCGACTTTCTCTTCGAGATGGGGCTACAGTTAAGGGAGTAGCTCAGTCGTTGGATATACATCCTTTCATGTTATCCAGATGGCGCAAGGAGTATCGAGAAGGGATCATCATGGAAGATAAACGAAAGAAAAAACCACACATACCCAAGCAAAAGGTAGAGTCTAATCGACTTGCTGAACTAGAGCGTCAAAACGAACAGCTTAGGTTAGAGAATGATCTGCTAAAAAAGTGGCAACGATTCGTAGCCCAGGAAAATCGACAAAATTCAGGTTCATAAAGAAATACAAATCAGTGTTTCCTATAGTGATGATGTGTCGCCATTTATCGGTTTCTAGATCTGGCTATTATGCTTGGCTGGTGCGTTCGCCTAGTAAATATAGTCAGTCTGAATCGGACTTACTCATGGAAATCAAAAAGATATTTGCGAAGAGTCGTGAGACATATGGTAGTCCAAGAGTTCATGCTGAGCTGAGAAGGCATGGCATATCTGTTAGTCGTAAACGTGTTGCGCGATTAATGAAGGAGCATGGACTCAGAGCAAGAAGCTATCGAATCTATTTGAAGATGGCCAAGTTGCATCGTTTTTATCAATCGATAAAGAATATTAAGAAAGATACGCCTAAGCCAACAGCGGTGAACCAACAGTGGTCTGGCGATTTAACTTATATTCGACAAGGTAATCGTTGGATGTACCTTGCGGTCATTATTGATCTTTACTCACGAAAAGTGGTGGGTTGGTCTCTTGGTAAGCAAAAAAGTACAGCATTGACTATGAGTTCATTAAGGATGGCAGTACGTAACCGTGCTCCGTCTAGTGGTTTATTGTTCCATACAGATAGAGGCTCAGAGTATCGTTCCCATGAGGTGCAAGCGCTTCTTAAAAAAAATGGTATTGTGCCGAGTATGAATCGCCCTAGTCACTGCACAGATAACGCTGAGGTCGAATCATTTTTTCACACGCTTAAAAGCGATATTATTAGAAAGAATACGTTTAAAAGTGAGAAGCAGCTCAGAGATAAACTAGCGGGTTATATCCAGCATTTTTATAACCGTTATAGACTGCATTCTAGTTTAGGATATCGAAGCCCACATGAATATGAAGTTGTGATGGGGTTTTAGAAAATAGGTGTCCATTTTATCGGGTGAAGATCACTATCAACGGTCGGCAATTTTAGTTCTCGTTTGGTACAGTGTTTACGGTAGCTAGTTTAAGCGTTGTTAGCCACTTAGCTGGGCGTTATGTATTGTAGGAGGGTTCTGTGGGAATAGGTTCAAATTATATGGTTGAGCTCATGGAGGAGCAGCACCAAGAAGCAAAAGAAGATTGGATTCGTGAGCAGTTAGTTGATAAAGACGCAAATGAATACAGTGCTGGCTGGGATGAGCTTTCGGATGCATACGATGAAATGAGTGCAAATGATGAGCCGTATTACGAAGACTGGAATGATAATTGGATTGAACCAGATAAATCTAGAAAAGAAATATACATTGAAGCTGTAGATGTAGCATCAGAATTATTATCTGCATCACTGCGGCCATCAGTAAAAGAAAATGTACTAATAATGCTTCATGGTCATATTGTCGCCGCACTAGAGGGGTACTTATCTTCGACCTTCATTTCAGCAACTTTGTCTTCTGATGATCTTGTTCGTAAATTGGTTGAAACGGATCCAGAATTTGCGGGTAGAAAATTCACAATTAAAGAAATATTCTCGAAACAAGAATCATTAAAAGGTGATATCGCAAAATATCTACAGGATCTTATTTTCCATAAAATTGATAAAGTTCGTCCTATGTACAAGAGTGTGCTAGATATAGATCTTGGCGAAACATCATGGTTGTTTAAGGCTGTATCAGTGCGACATCATTGTGTTCACCGAGCAGGATATGATCATGATGGGAACAAAGTTCAGATCTCAACTGATGATATCGAGTTGCTAATTCAGCGCTGTACTTCATTAGTAGAAAACATAGATGCTGAAATAGTGAAGCTTCTTTTGATGGGTACAAAAAATACATAACAAAATATTCAAATGGACTAAAACGCTCGGTATTATCGCTTTGAAGCGAAATTTTACGCCAAACGTTTTTGCCATTTAGCAGGGCGTTAGGTGAACAGGAAATTATGCAAGCAATAATTGAAACGAATAGACTAACTCTTAGACCCTTTACCGAACTTGATGCAACAAGAGTCGCAGAACTAGCGGGTGAAAAAGTCATCTCAGATATGACAGCGAATATCCCATATCCCTACGACTTAAGTGATGCTGTTGACTGGATTAGAACGCATCAAGATTTATTCAACACTGGCAAAGGTGTCGTCTACGCTTTGCTTTTAAAGAATAGCAATACTCTAATTGGTACAGTGGGCTTTCCTAGGATTGAAGAGGGAGAGGGGATATTAGGGTATTGGTTGGGTGTTCCTTTTTGGGGCGTCGGTTATGCTACGGAAGGATCTAGAGCACTAATCGAGTACGCTAAAGAGAATCTAGGTCTCAGCAAACTCAAAGTCATGCATTTAACTGAAAATGATCGTTCAAAATCAGTTATAAGTAAGTTGGGTACAACGTATGTTGGAACCAAAACAATTCAAGCTCAAGGTAGAGTGCGTGAGGTGTGCGTTTACACGGCGTGGTTATAAATTCACCATACAAGCATTTAAGCGTGATTCCTTAATTTGACGTTATTTTCTCAAATATCAGCTAATCCGTTATATCCTAATTTAGTAATATAACTGACAAGGTTTTGTCCAATATGGTGTTAGAAATCAACGCCTTAATGAGTCTGATGTGACTATACATTAAGGCATTGGAGTACGTTTACTCGGTTAAGGTAACAGTAAAGCGCAATGGCTTGGCCGTATAGGTTCCTTTTTTGACAAATGTTCAATCAATTAATCAATTACGCCTTGAGCTTAGAACTCGTAGCCAACGCCAGCATAGGCGCTCATTGACTCTGTTGCCGTGTCGTAAGCGCCACCGAGTTTTGCTGTAAAGTTTTCCGTGAATCGTTCACCTACACCAACGGCAACAGCTTGTGCATCACCATGATATCCAACGGCAGCCGTTACTGAAAACTTGCCTACACCATACGGGTTCACTAGACCTGCAAAAGCAGCTGACTCTGCGTATGCCCCCTCAACGTTCTTCGCCATTTGTTCAAAGTCTTTACGTAGGTTTTGAAGATCAGCGCTGTTTTGTGCTACTTTCTCTGAGTTTTGTTCAGCCATAGCATGATTTTGCTGAGACATTGTTTCTGCATGTGTAGCGTGATTTTCTACATCAGCTAATTGTTCGTCGTGGCGCTTAAGACGGGCTCGGTTTTGTGATACACCTTTGGCATTAGCCACTGTGGTGTTCTCGACAGATTGCACTCGTTTTTCATTGTGTGTTGAACGCTGTGTATTGCTCTGCAATTGTGCCTCATCTGCATTAAGACGATCAGTTTTGTCTTTCGCGTCGGCTTGCAGCGATACCAACCACTGATTGTTGTTGTATACAGATTGAAATGTGGCCGTTGTCATGGCGTGGTTTGTTGCCACTTGTTGTTCCAATGTTTGATCGGCTAGAGCATTAACTGAAACAAAACTAACAGACAGAGTAAGTAGAGCAGTAGTGAATCTTTTCATAATGTAGTTCCCCTTAGAATGTGAAATTTTCAGCGCCTAGAGCTTCTGTTTGTGTGTTCAGCGTCTTGGGCTTGGGGTTAATTTATGTATTATTGACTGTTCAGAAAAACGACATTTAGGAATGTTTAGTGTGAATTAATTTCATGCTAATAACGAAACGAAGTCTATTTTGGCGTTGAAATATAGGGTTCAAAACGTAGCAAAGTATGGCGTAAAAGATGGCGATTTAAGGGATTAGTTGCCTGCCGTTTGATGCTGACTAATGGAGAAACTAGAAAATTTGCGTTAATGCTGGAGGGGATTAAGCAGGCATCAGCGTAATATGCAAAAAGGCAAATTTTCTAGAAGGTTTGGGGTTACAAGTTTAAAAATATAAAATTAAGGCAGGAGCCTTATGACTTTTCCGCTATCTGTTGTAACGTACAGATAGTCATCAGGTGAGACCTGTATATCACGAATTCTTTCGCCTAAATCTTCAAACAAGCGCTTCTCTTCAATCAGTTTGTTGCCGTCTATCTTGATAACGTTGATATGAGTGAGCTTTAATGCACCCGCCAGTAATTTCCCATTAAGCTCAGGATAGCGTTTACCTTGATAAAGAATTAACGACGAAGGCGCGATAGAAGGGGTGTAAACCAGTGCTGGCGCGGTGACGCCTTCTTTATATTCTGAATCACCGACGCTAATCGGTCCCCAATATTCTTTACCGTGTGAGGTCTCAGCCCAGCCATAATTATGGCCTTTTTGAATGTGATTAATCTCATCACCGCCACGCGGGCCATGCTCTATAGCCCATAAGGTATTGGTGTCTTGTGCAAAGGTGATTCCTTGCGAGTTGCGGTGTCCATAGCTCCATATCTCAGGTAGTGCTTGTGGGTTTTTCACAAATGGATTATCCGCAGGGACTGAGCCGTCACTGTTAACTCTAAGAATGCTGCCCGCATGCGTAGACAAATCTTGTCCGTTATCTCTTACGCCGCGATCGCCAATACTAAAGTACAGTTTATTGTCTGCATCAAAGGCTATTCGACTGCCAAAATGACGGCCGCTATCAGAATCTGATTGAGTCAGTACAATATCGTTAAAGCCAGTAATAGCGCCATTTTGATAAGTCATAGTCGCAAGTGCCACTCGCGCACCTTGCTGAGTGTTTTGGCTATAGGTGAGGTAGACCTGAGTTTTGTCTAAAGGGTTTATCGCAAGGTCGAGCAGGCCGCCTTGGCCTTTGGCATAAACATTAGTGGGTGTATATAAAGGTTTGATTGCTTTATTGGTAATGTCGAGCTCGACAATGGCGCCATTGCGTTCACTGATTAATGCCGTATTCGCATTAACAAATTCAATCGACCAAGGGATTTGCAAACCCGTTGCCACAGTTTCAAGGCGATAAGAGGTAGATTGTGGCTCAGCAACCACCGCAAAACTTGCCGTTAGTGAAGCAAAACCGAGTATGGCGCTGCTGATAATCGTGGGTAATGGTGATTTCACTAGGTGTCTCTCCCTGCTAGCGGTGATTTTGACAATGACTGAGTATCCAATAAGTCAATTGTGATTATATGCATCTTTTAGAGTATTAGGGTATAGCACATTGATATCGTTGAGATATCAATCATTGAACTTCGGCTTTTGCCGCTTGTTTGTTTGTATTTTCATACTTCGCTTAGCTCTTGTTCTGGTAACGATTACAAGAGTTAGATATAAAACCCAATCTGACTAAAGTTTAATCACCAATAGCAAAAAGTGCGTCACAAACAGGGGAGTGAGTGCTTATATTGCGCTGTTCTTGCCGAAGAATTAAGAAATCTTGAATTTCCGCTTATTTACGTTTGGCTTTATGCCTGCCTTTTATTACTATGTGTAACTATTCAAAATACCCTAAATCCCGATGGATACTGCCATTAGGCAGACGAGGAAATAATGCAACATCTACAAGAGATTATTGCTAACGCGACTGCTGCTATCGAAGAAGCGCAATCGTTAGTTGCACTGGATGAAGTGCGTGTTCAATTCCTAGGTAAAAAAGGTGAGCTAACGCTTCAACTTCAAAGCCTAGGTAAATTACCGCCAGAAGAACGCCGTAGCGCGGGTCAAGAGATCAACAAAGCGAAAGGTGCGGTTCAACAAGCGATTGCAGCTCGTAAAGACGGCCTGCAAAAAGCAGAGTTGGAAGCTAAACTGGCTGCTGAAACCATCGATGTGACCCTACCAGGTCGTCGCATTGAAAATGGTGGTCTACACCCAGTAACGCGTACTATCGAGCGTATGGAACAGTTCTTTGGTGAACTTGGCTTTGCAACAGAATCAGGCCCAGAAATCGAAGATGCATTCCATAACTTCGATGCACTGAACATCGCGCAAGATCACCCAGCTCGTACCGATCACGATACTTTCTTCTTCAACCCTGATCTGATGCTACGTACGCACACCTCTGGTGTTCAAATCCGTACTATGGAAAACGGCAAACCACCGTTCCGTTTCATTGCACCAGGCCGTGTATACCGTAACGATTACGACCAAACTCATACGCCAATGTTCCACCAGATTGAAGGTCTATTGGTTGATGAGAACGTAAACTTTGCGCAGTTGAAAGGCATCATCTCTGACTTCCTAGTGGCATTCTTTGAAGAAGAAGTAGAAGTGCGTTTCCGTCCATCTTACTTCCCGTTCACAGAGCCTTCTGCTGAAGTGGATGTAAAACGTAAAGACGGCAAATGGTTAGAAGTATTAGGTTGTGGCATGGTTCACCCTAACGTACTTCGTTCTGTAGGCATTGATCCTGAACAGTACCAAGGCTTCGCATTTGGTATGGGCGTTGAGCGCTTAACCATGCTTCGTTACGGCGTAACGGACTTGCGTGCGTTCTTCGAAAACGACCTTCGTTTCCTTAAACAGTTCAAGTAATCCAGGGACACAAATAGATGAAATTCAGTGAATCATGGCTTCGTCAGTGGGTTAGCCCTGCGGTTACTACTGACGAACTAACACACCAAATTACAATGGCTGGCTTAGAGGTTGACGACGTTCTTCCTGTAGCGGGCGAATTTACCGGCGTTAAAGTAGGTAAAGTAGTGGAATGTGGTCAGCACCCAGATGCTGACAAATTGCGCGTAACAAAAGTAGATGTTGGCGCAGAAGAACTTCTTGATATCGTATGTGGCGCGCCAAACTGTCGCGAAGGCCTAATTGTTGCTGTAGCAACCGTTGGTGCTGTTCTACCGGGCGATTTCAAAATCAAAAAAGCAAAACTACGTGGTCAACCGTCACACGGCATGCTGTGTTCTTTCACAGAGCTAGGCATTGATGTGGAATCTGACGGCATCATGGAATTACCAGAAACTGCGGTTGTGGGTACTGATTTCCGTGAATTCCTAGATCTTGACGACGTAACAGTTGACGTAGATCTTACTGCAAACCGCGCTGATTGCTTTAGCATTCGTGGTCTTGCTCGCGAAGTAGGCGTACTTAACCGTGAAGCGGTAAAAGAGCCAGAATTCACAGCGGCTTCTGAAAGCATTCAAGACACAGTTGCTATCGAAGTGAAAGCGGCGCACGCATGTCCTCGTTACCTTGGTCGTGTGATCAAAAACGTCAACGTGAAAGCGGCTTCTCCAATTTGGATGCAAGAAGCACTGCGTCGTTGTGGTGTTCGCTCTATTGACCCAATCGTTGATATCACTAACTACGTGATGTTAGAGCAAGGCCAACCAATGCACGCATTCGATCTGAGCAAGATTGAAGGTGGCATTGTGGTTCGTATGGCAGAGCAAGATGAGAAACTGACTCTTCTTGACGGTAACGAAGCAAAATTAAATGCAGATACGCTGATCATTGCCGATCACAAACAAGCTCTTGCTATCGCAGGTATCTTCGGTGGTGAAGGCTCTGGCGTAACTGGCGAAACAACAGACGTACTTCTTGAAAGTGCCTTCTTTGCACCGGATGCGATTCGCGGCCGTGCACGTGCTTACGGTTTGCATACTGATTCTTCAATGCGTTTTGAGCGTGGTGTGGATTTTGAACTGCAACACAAAGCAATGGAACGTGCTACTCAACTTTTGGTTGAGATTTGTGGCGGTGACGTTGCTCCAATCGCTGGTGTTGAGTCAGCGCAAGACTTGCCAAAAGCCAACACCGTTTCTCTACGTCGCACTAAGCTAGACAGCCTACTAGGTCACGCTATCTCTGATGCAGACGTTGTTGAAATTCTAGAGCGTCTTGGTTGTACAGTAACGACAACTGAATCAGGTTGGGATGCAGTTGCTCCAACATGGCGTTTTGATATCGCTATCGAAGAAGATTTGGTTGAAGAAGTAGGCCGTATTTTTGGCTACAACAACATTCCAAATCAAGCGCCTCTAGCGGCACTGACAATGAATGATCACAAAGAGGCGAATCAGCCACTAAAACGTGTTCGTGATCTGCTGGTGGATCGTGGCTATCATGAAGCGGTAACGTACAGCTTTGTTGAGCCTGAGCAACAAAAACTGATTGCACCAAGCATTGAGCCTTTAGTGCTGCCGTTCCCAATCTCTGCTGACATGTCAGCAATGCGTGTACAGTTGATCCAAGGTCTGCTAAACACCGTTGTTCACAACCAAAAACGTCAACAGCCACGCGTTCGTTTGTTCGAATCTGGCCTACGCTTTATTCCTGATGCCAATGCTGAAAACGGCATGCGTCAAGAATTCATGCTAGCCGGCGTTCTTGCAGGTTCTCGCAGTGAAGAGCATTGGGACATCGAAACCAACACTGTTGATTTCTTTGATCTTAAAGGCGATCTAGAAGCGGTACTTGAGCTGACTTGCAACGAAAAAGCGTACAGCTTTGCGGCAACTAAGCACCCAGCACTTCACCCAGGTCAAGCTGCGGCTATCATCCTAGACGGTAAAGAAGTGGGCGTTATCGGTACTGTTCACCCAGAACTTGAGCGTAAGTTTGGTCTTAACGGCCGCACTGTTGTATTTGAACTAGAGTGGGATGCAATTGCAACTCGCGTGCTTCCTGAAGCGGTAGCCGTATCTAAGTTCCCTGCAAACCGTCGCGACATCGCGCTAGTTGTTGATGAAGCTGTGGCATCTGGCGACGTAGTAGCTGCCTGTCTTGCTAACGGTGGCGAGTTAATGACAGATGCGAAACTGTTCGACGTTTACCAAGGTAAAGGCGTTGAAGACGGTAAGAAGAGTCTGGCGATTGCACTGACTCTGCAATCTGTTGAGCGTACTTTGGAAGAAGCGGACATTGCTGGCGCTGTTGAAGCAACAGTGAGCGCAGTTTCCGAGAAGTTTGGCGCAGTATTGCGTGACTAGTTTTATCACTAGTTCCGAGTGTGAATAACACCCGATGAAAAAGGGAGCCTAATGGCTCCCTTTTTTTATCTATCTTCTGCAAAATACGCTAGAATGCACCCCCATTATTTAAGTCTGAGCCAAATTATCTATGACCAATGCCACAACCCCTAACAGCTTTGCTGATCTTGCGTTAATTAAACCTCTTTTAGCACGCCTAGAAGAGCTGGAGTATCAACAACCTACACCTATTCAAGCGCAAATCATTCCTAGCGTACTAGCGGGTCGTGACGTTATTGCTGGCGCTAATACTGGTTCAGGTAAAACCGCTGCATTTGCACTGCCTATGCTACAAGAGTTGTTCACTAAGCATGATTTGGTGAAATCGAGCCCAAGCAAGGGCAACTATGTCTCGGGTTTGATCTTGGTGCCAACACGAGAGTTGGCAAAACAGGTGGCCGATAACGTTAAGTCCTATGCAGTTCACTTTAACGGTGAGATCAAAACTGTCGCTGTGTTCGGTGGTGTATCAACCAATGCACAAATGCAAACATTGCGTGGTGGCACAGATATCTTGGTGGCAACGCCAGGTCGTTTGCTTGATCTGATCTCTAGCAATGCCATTAAACTGGACAGAGTGAAGACGTTAGTATTGGATGAAGCCGACCGTATGTTGAGCTTAGGCTTTACAGAAGAACTGTCCGATCTGTTAGCGAAGCTTCCTAAGCAAAAACAAACGCTGTTGTTCTCAGCCACTTTCCCAGAACAAGTGCAGGCGCTTACTCAAGAACTGCTCAATGATCCAGTTGAAGTTCAACTGCAAAGCGATGACGAGAGCACCGTGGTACAGCGCGTATTCAACGTCAACAAAGGTGAGAAGACGGCGGTACTGGCGCACTTGATCAAAAAGCACCAATGGCGACAAGCGTTAGTGTTTGTGAATGCAAAAAACAGTTGCGAACACTTAGCGGACAAATTGTATAAGCGCGGCATTGAAGCCGACGTATTCCACGGTGACAAAGGCCAAGGCTATCGTACTCGTATCCTTGATGCGTTCAAGTCAGGTGAGATTGAAGTGCTTATCGCAACCGACATCGCAGCCCGTGGTCTAGATATTGAAAAACTGCCCGTTGTTATCAACTTCGATCTGCCAAGAAGCCCATCCGATTACATGCACCGCATTGGACGAAGTGGTCGTGCCGGTGAAGTAGGCTTGGCTTTATCGCTGATCGATTATGAAGATCTGCATCATTTCAAAGTTATTGAAAAGAAAAACAAAATTCGCCTTGAGCGCGAACAAGTAGCAGGTTTTGAAGTAGACGAAACCATTACTCAAGAAATGATTGAAGCCAACAAACCAAAAGCAGCACCAGCAGGTACTGGCAAGAAAAAGCGTAAGAAAAAAGCCCAAGGCGGCTCTGACGACATTTGGTTAAGAAATTCTTAATCAAAATTGATGCGTGTCAGCCCGTTGTGTTCAAGTTAACTGGCTGGCACTTTTTTATGATTCATATTGTAGTGATAAGGGCGCAAACATGAGCGGAACTCAACGATCTAACATACGTAAAGGGCTTGAAGTAAACATTGTCCTGAAAAAAGATCAACGCACTGGAACACTGACTTCAGGCGTAGTGAAAGATATTTTGACCAAGTCACCTAACCATCCGCACGGCATTAAGGTTCGCCTAGAAAGTGGCGATGTGGGGCGAGTAAAAGAGATCGTATAAGCCCACGTTTGAGCCTGTCTTAGTAAGGTTTGAGCGTTGCAAATATCAGCGTTAGGAATAGCTTGATGGCCGGCTCGAACTCATTAATTTGTCTAGCTGCTTCTGTGCTTTGTTTGGGTTATCCAAATCAACAACTTCAATCATTTCACATTCATCTCTAACCATTTCATCGATAAGGCTAGGGTAGTGGCGACAATCTTCGGGTCGGTCGAGGTAAATGCTACACGTATATTTGTCTTTTTCTTCAGCCCTGCTTTTTGGTACCAATTCTAAAAATGGACAACGCTCTAGTTGCTCTCTTGTTTGCGGATCAAACCAGATCTTGCCATCTTTCACATACTCAAAGATATCTGGGTTAAATAACTCCCACAGGTCTATCTCTTGTTGTGTGGCCGCTAAATCACCATTGCCATATTTGATGCAACATTTCCCGCACTGGTTACAGTCTTTCATCGCATTTCCGCATAGTGTTTCCGCATAGTATTTCCGTTGAGTCATGATGATGGGTTCAGTCTATCACTAATCGTCATAAGCAAAATGAGTAAATCAGCAACGTTTAAGGCAGATTAGTCGCACAACCACCTGCATTATTTCGCTATAATCCCTCCTATTATCTAAAATTCAATAAGATAGAACATGAGAAAATACTACATTGTGGAAGGTGACACTTCTTCTAAAAAGCAAAAACTCGCCTACCCAAAGATGGCATTGTGCGAGAAATGCGTACCCGATTTCGCCGTGATTAGTGAAGGCGAGAGAACCTACGAACCATGTCAAAAATGCGGCGCTGACGATTAGGTGCGGGGTCAAGGTGCGGGGTCAGGTCTTGAAATTTGCACCTATATTTAAGCGACTGCTATTTTAAAAAATGGCGGTTACTTTAAGTAATCCACGCTATCGTAAAAATTATTTGAACCAAATCACCTCATCATCCGCACAGCATCAAGATATGTTTGAGGGTAGTGATGTAGGGCATGTAAAAGAAATTTTATACTATGAATTTAAAGGACATTACTGTGAAAAACATATTCCTTGTTGTTGCACTTAGCTTTTTTATGGCGGGCTGTGTCTCCAAGCCAGTTCTAAATATTGAACAAGCTTATGTACCGACGTCACAAACCGGTGAACACGTTTCAAGTGAATCTGTACGAGATGCAATATTTCGCGCAACAGAGCGCCGCGGCTGGACGCCTAGGGTAATCGAACCTGGCTTGATTATGGCGGATATCTCAGTGCGTTCTCACACTGCTAGAGTCAAGATTGAATATGATGAGAGTGAATACAGTATCCATTATGTAAGTAGCCAAAACCTGAATTACAACAACGGCACTATCCATAGAAACTACAACAACTGGGTGTTAAAACTGTCTCGTACTATCCAACAAGAACTAGGTGTGAATTCTCAAAAATACTGATTGTTTTTTGCTAAATTGAGTTAAATTGCGCCACTTATTTTATACATCATGAGTGGCTTTTTTTCGTTCTTTGTTGGTTGATGTAATGATGGAAATACGGGTATATCTAGCTCTTTCATCGTAAGCAGCAAAGCAATGGAGTGGGGCATATGTAAAGTATTGCTCTCTTAGTTTTCCCTGATATTATCACCATACTTACTCCCATAAACAGGTTATTTTTATTAGCTTGATCAAATCTACAGCCAATGAAAGTGGTAGCATTGACATCTATTATTTGAGGTCTACATCTACAAGTAGAAGCCCACTCTAAGGAAGCACAAGACCTAACGATGGAATGAAAAATCCCAAGCGTTAAAAATCACTGTTAAATGCTTGTATAAGCAACTATTTATTGCCACTTTTTGCTGGTGGTTTTACTGGGGGGATTGGCCTACGTTCATAACGAGTTGGATTATAACCACCTTTAACTCTGTCATCAGCATTTGTAGGATTGCTTTGATGAGAATGTGGTCTATTCGGTTTCTGGGGAGTCTTTTGGCTCATTATCTATTTCCTCTTCTGTTTTCATAAATTCGATGAATTCAATATCTGCTTTGTGGAACAAAATACCATGAGAATTAGTTTCAACATACTCTCCATCATCAACCCATGCTGCTTGTGTGAGGTAGATAAAACCCTCATCAGGATCATTAGAAAAATATGTTGGCCAACCCACTATAATTCGGTCATCTTTTAGGTGAAGTGATAAAAACCTAACTTCGTTGGTAAAAACATCATCCCAAACCGTTTGTCGTGAAGTTTTATTTGTTAAGCGAAGCTTACGCAAAACTAACATATGATAATCGTAATGAGTAATAGCTCCCCAAATTAGTGGTAAAACAATACTCGACACGATGGTTATAGAAATCAACAGTTTGTCAGCAGACATTACATAAGAAAAATCATTACCTATTTTCTGGTACTTAAAGGCTGGAGCCCAACCATGTACATATTCAACAAAAGAGTAAATGGCAAGATTATAAATAAGCCCCTCAATCAAGCGATCTATATTGTCTTTAACTTCAACACTCCGAAATAAATCATAGATTTTTAGGCTCAAAAAACCTGGTATTAGCAACATGATAATGTTGATCAATTCATACGATATTTTCATTCAATTTACCATAAATCAATAATGTATAGATTGTGTGCGTTACATTTCGCATTCCACCTTTACATAAAAATTGGCCTGCGTGTTATCACTTTTTAACAATGTTCATTATTTTAGGAAGATAACGTATTAATCATATGATTAACAATAACTTATTTGGTTTGCTCTCAACAAAACAAGTTATTACTAAAACCGAATTCGACTTTAATAAGCTGTATTAATACATGGAAAAGCGCGTTTAGAGATGGCAAGCAAGTTTATAGAATCAATTAGATTACATATGCTAATAAGGGGTTTTAGCCCAAAAGGAGAAAAAGGAGCCTAATATTGGATGAAATAGTTCATGTGCTTCAACTGTAGTGAATTAACGTGTTTGACCATATCGTTAGAGTCATGGGTATCAGGAAAAGTAAGACAAATTGTCTGGATTCAAAATAAGGAATAATGCAACTCTAGGTCGCTTTTGTGTAGACCTGAGTTACATAGCTGAACCGTCTAGATCAATCCATCAACTTTACCTACATTAAGCAAATAAAACTGACAGACTGATTCAGGTTAATCTAAATATTAATTAGATCGTTGCGCTTGTTTCTTGCGTCAAACCAAACTCACTCAACTCTCTTACCACGCCTAACCTGATACACCGCGATATTCTTCTCAGTGAGATGCCTTACAACATCAGGGATCGTTTGCATCGGCATTGCCATTTGATAACCGTGCTCAAGATGCACTATCTGATCGGCGCTTTTATTATTCAAAAACGATGTCAGTACATCGAGAGTTGCGTCTTGTGACGTCTCTTGCGCGTGAGCGACCTCAAAGTAAACAAGATATAAATCGTCGCTATAGTCCTGTGGTGTTCCATTATTCATAGTGCCTCCGGGATAAAGAATTGACTGCTATTCATACCGCAATGGTTGATGTTTTAAACATAAACCATTGCTAGGGGCTGATCTAGAGAATACAAGTGACGAAAAAGCATTTATATGACGTGAGACGTGTTTGTTGCCAAGGTATGTGACTGCGATAGAAGTTTATTTCTTAGTATAAAATAATATTTTGTTGCACATGAAACAAAAAGAGAATACTATCACCTTAAATATTGTTGCAGGTGAAACATTATGATGAATAAAGCGTATCAATGGGCCTTGTATCTTGTGCTTGGTTTAAGTGCAGTTTTTGCTGTGTTTTTGGTGGTGAGTGACAACGTTGCTCCATTTACCACCCAAGCTCAATTACATATCCCGACCAGTCGCATTGCGGCAGAAGTGTCTGCTCCCGTGATTGAATTAGCGGTTGAGAACGGACAGAAAGTGAAGAAAGGGGACTTGCTAGTTCGTTTAGATTCAGCTCGTTACCAACTCGCGTTGACACAGGCTCAAGCCAATTTAGTAGAGGCTGAACAAACCTATCAAGCCAACAAACAGCATCTAAACAGTGCATTAGCTGCGCTTCGTCAGCGTCAGCAAGAGGCGAGCAATGCACAGCGTAAAATAAAGCGTAATGATCGATTAATTGCTCGCAAGCTAATTAGCCAAGAAGCGTATGACGATAGTCATGCCAGTTTAGTCGTGCATCAACAAGCGGTGGAATCGGCGCGCGCACAAGTGGCGCAAATTAAAGCTGAGTTGGTACAAAGCAGTGATAACGGAGCATTGGCCGTTGCTCGCGCTCGTGTTGAATTAGCAAAGTTAGATCTTAAAAAGACCACAATCTTAGCGCCAGTAGATGGCGTGATCAGTAACTTGAATTTAAATTCGGGGACTTATGTGAACGCGGGGACACCAGTGTTGTTCTTAGTGGACAGAAATCACGCGTGGGTAAATGCCGACTTTAATGAAAAAGGTTTAGCAAAATTAACCAAAGGTACAGATGTACGTTTAGTGTTTGATGCGCTACCAGGTGAGGTTCATAGAGGTGAAATTCAAGGTAAGGAACTTGCAATACATGATGCAAGCAGTGACAACAACGGATTGGCGCGCGTAGTCAATGATGATCACTGGATTCGCGATCAACAAAAAGTGCGTACTCAAGTTTCCCTCTCTGATTTAGACAGTTCGGCACTGTTCTCTGGTTCAAAAGTGAGTGTGATGGTGGTTTCTAACACATCAACTTGGGATTGCCTAGGCAGCACTTGGATGGGATTTTTAGCTCATCTGCGATACCTAGTGTAAGACAACGAACGTAAGAACGGGGGGCAGAAATGAGTAATATTATACGTGGTGATATTAAGTGGTCTGAAGTGATATGGATGGTTTCCATTGTGTCACTAGGAATGCTTTCGCAATTGTGGCTACAACTGGATATAGCGGCTTATCTTGCGTTATATCCGGTCATGGCGGCGACCAAACTTAACGATTATTCTATGCAAGGGATATTAAAAGCATTCTTGCCCATCTTACTCGTAGCATGCGTTGCATTATTGGTGGATCAACTGTTTGGCTCACATCCATTTGTGGTTTGGGGAATCAGTTTGTGGGTGTTTGATTGTGCAAGACGCTGGGCTGATACTCCCGCTAAATTGGGGCAAATTTATATACCGTTATTAAACTGGTTTTTAGTGATTGTGTTTGCTCAGCACGCTCCGATACCTATGACACACTGGGTGCGCGATATTGCCGTTAGCATGGTGACCACAATAGTGGTGGTGCGTTTTGTCATGCTCTTTATGTCACCGCCAAAAGCCAGTTCACCACCGCCTATGCAGGCTAGAAAAGTGACCTATCAGCAGCGTCTTATTTATGTCGTTATGTTGGGATCAGGTTTAGCATTTTTAATGATGGTTAACTTAATTGCTGCCACATTTTGTATGATGCCGGTAATTATTGCCGCAGCCCAAAGCGAAAAAGCCATTTATCAAATGATCGTAAAAACCTGTTTGCATGCCCACGTTGGTGGATGTGCTTTGGCGATGGTATTTGTGACTCTATTAGCCGGGGAGCACGTTCATAACCTTGTTTATATCATAGGTTTGACACTGCTCGTGCTGTTGATTGCGGTATGGATTAGCGGCAGTAGAGCAGGGGTTAAAGCGTTACATACTGAAGCTATGCTGGGAACTATGTTACCCTTACAACTTTATGTATCAGCGACGGATTTAGGTTTGCAAGACACCTATTTTCGAGGTGAATTAATGCTGATGGTGTTGGCATTGTTAGTCGTCAGCCAAGGAATTATATATGGAAAATCAACCAGCCTTGTCAATCACGGGCATTGATAAATTAGATTCAAACCCTTTGTTTTTAATGGGGTTTGCTTATAAACAGTTTCGTTCAAAAATTGCGCTTGAGCTCTCTAGTGCATCGCATATTTCGCTGGAAATGTATGGAGCGCTTAAAGTATTGAGCACCAATGGTATGCTCACACAGCAAGAGCTATCTGATTTGTTGTTACGCCACCGCTCGGTGACAAAACGTTTAGTGGATAATGCGATAAAGCTTGAGTTAGTCGTGGCAAGCAAAAGTGACACAAACAAAAAAGTGAAACTATTGGCTCTGACACCACTTGGGCAACAAACGGTTGTTGATTGTGCACCTATTGTGGATAGCGTTTCGGCGCAGTTTCAACAAAGTCTTACCGCGCAAGAGTCTAAGCAATTGACCGACTTACTGGCAAAGTTAGTGAAAACGGACGAATTTGTGGATTAATCGTCCGTTATGAAAGCGCTCATTTTTAAAGTGCCCAAAGCTGGGTAAGCATCAATGATGTATTGTGCGGGGAAGAGTTCTGCCTAACGTGATTTTGCAGTGAGATGTCGACATGTTCTCTGCCTTTTCTAGCGCAATGGCACTAGATAAGTGAATTATTTTATCTGGTAGGCCGCCACAAATTGCTGTACGGCGCAGTTAATGACAATGCGCTGCGTAGTTACATCTGGTGGCGGGGTATGTGCCATTAATTGCGGCCAAAATATGATTGATTTTAAACTGGCAATAAACTGCTCTGAAGCAATAGCAGGATGCTCCACCTTCAATTGCTTAGCGTTAATGCCTTGCTCTATCCATTGTGTCATTCCGTTGGCGCTTTCAAGAGATTCAAGCTTCTCCATCAATACATTCGCCAGTGCTTTTGAACCCATACATTCGCGCATAACCATGCGAGTTACAGCGATAAAGGGGGCTGAGCACAGTAGTTTGACTTCTTTTTCTGCAATGTCGGTTAATTGCTCGGTGAGTGATTGAGTTTGCTCGAAGGCAATATCACTGAGCACTGTAATGCTTGATAATAGTCGCTCAATGATGACAGAAAATAGGCTTTCTTTGGTTGGGTAATATTTGTAAAGGGTACGTTTTGATACGGCAGCTTTTTTTGCAATCGCTTCCATACTTGCTTGATCTAACCCTTTTTCAGAAAAAATTTCGATAGCGGCACAGATAATATTTTCTTGTTTAATTTCAGCAAGTTTAGCCATAACAGCGGCTCCTTTTAGAGAAAGCGAAAGCATAAAAGTAAACGTTGCTGTTTACTTTTATGCTTTCAAGGGTATGCTTAAAGTATACACCACTGTTTACTTTTAAGGCTAGCTTAATGAATTCACAATTAACTTCATCATTAAATACCATTATTAAAAGCATTCGATTGACGCTAGATGATAAGCGAGCACAACGCATACAAAGTGAACAAATACGTCAAACCCGCATCGAACACTCGCCGCAATTTATGAATGGCCGAGTAAAATCGAACATACCTTCAGTGGAAACAGACGATAGTTTCTTCGGTTTATTGTGGAAGTTTTTCAGCACTCGCAGTCAATATAAACCGAAGCATGCTTTGCCATATCAGGCCGTAGACACCAATAAATTGCAAAGCCGAAGCCAAGCATTACGCGTGACATGGTTAGGGCATTCATCGCTGTTTATTGAAGTAGACAAGCAGCGGATCTTAATCGATCCCGTATTTGAATACGCAGCCCCACGTTTTTCGTCTCGACTTTTTAAGCGCAATGTTGCAGCGCCTGTTAGCAAAGAGGCATTATCACTGCCGGATGTGATTTTGATTTCTCATAATCATTATGATCATTTAGAAGAGTCAACAGTCAGATATTACGCGAGTAAAAACGTGATGTTTTATGTGCCACTTGGAGTGGGACGTTATCTAGAAAAGTGGGGGATTAATCCTGACAGTATCCAAGAATTTGATTGGTGGGAAGAGCAGGTATTAAATGGCGTGCAGATAATGGCCACACCTGCAAATCATAACTCGGCAAGAGGCTTATTTGATGGCAATAAAACCTTATGGGCGTCTTGGGTTATTAAAGCAGAGTCAGGCAGTGTATTTTACAGTGGTGATACTGCTTATGGTGCGCACTTCAAAGCCATTGGCGACAAGTTAGGCCCATTTGACCTAACATTTATGGAAGTTGCCGCAAACGTAAAAGGTGGCAAGCGTTTCCCCGTAGAGGCATGGGGGCACATGCAAGCCTCACATACCATGCAGGCCCATTTAGATGTGCAAGGCGATAAACTTTTCCCTGTGCATTGGTCTACTTATGAGTTATTTATGCACCAATGGGACGAACCTGTGAACGATCTTATCGGTGAGGCGCAAAAGACCAGTATTGAATTAGTGACTCCTTTTATTGGTCAATCTGTCGATTTTTCGAAACCGATTTCTAGCCACTACTGGTGGCAAGAAAGCAGTAAAGTCCAAAATGAGATAGATGATTCATTATGTTTGATCAAAGCGCGTTGATGAAAAAGAGCCTTTATTGTTAGACCTGATCAAAAGTGAGGATTATGCTAGCGTATTCGCTTTAGCTTTTAGGACGGTTTCATGTCTCAAATTTATCAAATGGATGCCGTAGAGTGGTTGAAGACTTTGCCAGATGCCAGCGTCGATCTTTTTATCACCGATCCACCTTATGAGTCTTTGGAAAAACATCGGAAAATTGGCACCACAACTAGACTGAAAGAAAGTAAATCGTCGAGCAATCAGTGGTTTGGTATTTTTCCGAATACGCGTTTTGCAGAGTTGTTTACGCAAATCTATCGCGTCTTAAAGAAAAACTCGCATTTCTATCTGTTCTGCGACCAAGAAACCATGTTCATCGTAAAACCCATCGCAGAACAATTAGGCTTTAAATTTTGGAAGCCTATTGTGTGGGACAAATGTGCTATTGGCATGGGTTATCACTATCGCGCACGCTATGAATTCATTCTGTTTTTCGAAAAAGGAAAACGAAAACTCAACGATTTAAGCATCCCGGATGTGTTACAACACAAACGCGTGTGGCGAGGCTATCCGACCGAAAAACCAGTCGAATTATTAGAAGTGCTGATCAAACAAAGCTCATCAGAAAACGAAGTCGTTGCCGATTCCTTTTTCGGCTCCGGCACAACCCTAATCGCCGCCAACAATCTCTCAAGACAATACCTAGGTTGCGACATCTCCGACTCCGCCCACCACCACTTCAACCACCGATAGTTGCGGGGTCAGGTCTTGAAATTTGCAGCGCAAGATACATTAAATAGCCATCTATCAAATAGTTAGAATATTAGCTTTAAGAAAATAACTGCCAAGACAGGTAGTCAGAACAAAGATAAAAAGGAACACAATGTCAGATTTTGCAGAAGAAAATAGCCGTAGATTTATCGCAGTACTAAATAAGAAAATGGATCTAGGACGAACGTTAAATGTGTTAGGTCACATCAGTGTCGGATTATCAAATAGTCTGGACGCCAGTGAAACGGGTTATGTTGATTACCATGATAAAGACGGCAATATTCACCCTAACTTATCGCATTTCCCATTTATTGTACTTAAAGCTGATAACTCCAATAAAATCAGAAAGGTAAGAGAAGAAGCGCTTGCTAGAGGAATCAAGTTTGTCGATTTCACAAGCACAATGATTGATGGCGGTTCTGAGGTTCAGCAACAAGTCACAAACGACACAGCAGAAGCTGATTTAGAGTACTTAGGTATTTCATTGTTTGGTAACACTGAAGAGCTTCGTGAGTTCACCAAAAAATTCAGCCTGTATCGATAGATAAAGTGGGGTCAGGTCTTGATATTTGCATATGCTGGTCGCAATGCGATCTTTCTTCAATTTTAAAGAGAATTAATTATGCAAATTTCAAGACCTGACCCCATATATATTAAGTGGCATAATAGAGTTTCTCTTGTATTTAAGGAATTGTAATGAGCGAGCAAAACACAGCCGAATTAACATTTAGTGCGTTTCAAAAAGCGTTAAACACGAACCGCATTGATGTTGCAAAAGGTGAATTGAATTCAGATATGTTAGTTTATTTGGATCAACCTGAAGGGGAAACTCGTTACACCTATGCACTAATGGCCTCGGGCACTCGCGTAAAAGCGCTTTGTGTTGCTACGGTAAAAGAATCTGCAGTAGATAATCTTAGTTTAGAAGTGGAAGTGGCTACTTTTCATAAGTTTCGTCAACAAGGTCATGCGACTGCGGTACTTGAAAAAGCATTAGCTGAGTTGAAAAATGGCTTATCACGTAACAGCATTGATTCGTTTTCTATTACTTTAAATGTAGATAGCGATAATGTTGCTGGCCATGCTTTCTGCAAAAAGTTTGCGGATGAGGTTAAAGATACTGACACAGGTAAATCTTACTTTAAGAAAGTGAGCTAAATCAGTTGTTTGCAGGTTCATTAAATTCATACAAAGTGGCTATGTGGTGAACGTGCAAATTTCAAGACCTGACCCTTTATATTTAGGATAATGTTTCATGGATGAACAATCACAGCAGTATTTAAATCAGTATCTGGGTTCATTGTCGGAGTTGGAGCGCGATAAATATAGCTCATTCAGCTCTGATTATTTTTGCGGTGATGAAGTGAATGCCAATGTATGTGCAGAACTGATTCGTACTGGCGTAAAAACGGCGACATGCAGTTTGGCTGCTTGGTATGACTCTGATGATGAGCCAATGCCAAGTGTAGGACACCTGCAAGTGGTGCTTAATTGGCAACAGCAACCCGTTTGTATTGTTGAAATAGACTCAGTGGAAACATGTCGATATAACGAAGTGACTGCAGAGTTTGCCTTTGCCGAAGGAGAGGGGGATCGCTCGTTAGCATCTTGGCGAGAAACCCACTGGCAGTTCTTTTCTGGTGAATGTGCAGAGCTCAATATTACGCCTAATGATGATATGCTATTGGTTTTAGAGCGTTTCCATGTAGTGTATGAGTAACGTCATCACAAATAGTCCCATATAAACAACTTCCACATCTACGCCAGTAAGGATACGGCTAATGAAACCTTCGCAAATAGAAAAAGCTTACGATCAAATTACGCACTTATGGGAAAGTGAGACATTTGATCGCTCAAATGGCATCGAACAGCATAAAAAAGCGATCTCATTTACGAGTAATAAAAGAAAAGCATTAGATATTGGCTGTGGATGCACAGGACGTTTTATCGAGTTGCTTTTAGAGGAAGGCTTTACGCCTTCGGGTATCGATATATCGTCTAAAATGCTAAAAATCGCAGGGAAAAGACATCCTAACGTTGATTTTACACATGCTGATATCTGTGAGATTGAATTAGAAGATAAGTACGATTTCATTACTGCATGGGACAGCATCTGGCACATACCTCTTGCCGAGCAACGTAATGTCATAAGCAAGATCGTGGCAAGTTTAAATGAAGGCGGTGTGTTCATTTTTTCCTTTGGCGGTTTAACCGAAGAAGGCCACCACACAAATAGCGTAATGGGACCTGAAGTCTATTATTCATCCCTTGGTACTAACGGCTTTTTGAGCTTATTCCTAGAATTAGGATGCGTTATTCGCCATCTCGAATTTGACCAATACCCCGAACTTCACACCTACCTTATCGTAGAAAAGTGCGGGGTCAGGTCTTGAAATTTGCATGCAAATTTCAAGACCTGACCCCGCAATAAAACGGCCCCTTTATAAAGGAATAGATAATGAAAGTATATGGAGATTTACAATCTGGGAATTGCTTGAAAGTTAAGATGTTATTGTCATTTTTACAGATTGAACATGAGTGGATCCATGTTGATATCTTAAATGGTGAGTCAAAAACAGATTCTTTCTTGACGAAATTTCCGAATGGAAAAATTCCTGCAGTGGAATTGGATGACGGGCGTTATTTATGTGAATCTAACGCCATTTTAGGCTTCTTTGCTGAAGATACATCTCTTTTGCCTCATGATAGCTTTCAGAAAGCAAAAGTCTATGAATGGCTGTTCTTTGAGCAGTACAGTCATGAACCCTATATTGCGGTTGCGCGTTTTATTCAAAAGTATCTAGGTATGCCAGAGGAAAGAAGGGATGAGTATTTGTCGCTTCAAGCAGGGGGAAATAAAGCCCTGCAGCTAATGGACAATCAATTGAGTCAGACGACATACCTTGTTGGCAATGAAATGACGATAGCCGATATCGCCTTGTATGCCTACAGCCATATTGCAGATGAAGGTGGATTTGATCTCAATCGATATCCTGCGGTGCAGCGTTGGTGTCGCCAAATTCAATCGATGCCTAGATATGTTGGAATTGGGGTCAGGTCTTGAAATTTGCATGCAAATTTCAAGACCTGACCCCGCAATTAACGTTGTTCGAATATGGCGGCTGTCCAGGCTGGGATTATGGCGATGTTGTCGGTGAGTTCGGTGCCTTGGGTTAGTGAGAATGGGCCTAGTTGCTGGTGGTAGCGGTGCAATTTGAATTGGCTCATGTCCAGTTGGTTTATGGTTTGTAGATCGTTGCGGGCGTTGATTACGATAAGCAGTCTTTGACGCACAGAGTCGATATTTTCAAATGGGGCTCGGTTGTCGATGCTCATTATGATAAGTCCAGGGATCTGCTTTGAGCCAGTATTATGGAATTTAACTCGTTGAATAATTTCTCTGCCATCGCCTAAGGTAAAGAGTGGGCTACTGGCTCGAATTTCCATCATTTCTTTGAAGTAGCGTTCCATTTTAATCATATCGCGGGTCGAAAGTTCCACTTTGCCTTGGGTGTTTTCGTAGATGCTTTCAATCGTTTGCCAATTGTTTTTATCTTTGTCGGCGCTCGGTAGTCCAATATTCCAGTTGTTAGACTGCTTTGTAAAATCGACTTTGTTATACCAATCCCCTGAATTGTACGAATCTCTTTGCATTGATTTTGAGCGCAGTAATTCACTGCCCATATGATGAAAAACCACATTTTGCCCGTACATGACGGTAGCTAGACTAACCGCGTGCATACGGATGCGAGTATTAAGATCTGCATCAAAAGGCGCTTTATATTGCAGGTTATCCCATAGAGTTTGATTGTCGTGTTTTTCAACGTAATTGATGGTTTCCCACGCATCTTTGGCATAACCAGCAGGTTGGTTGTTGTAATCTAATTCAGCGCCGGTAATTGAACGATTTTGACTATCTTGCATCGGATAATCACGTAAATTACCTGCCATACCAAGGCGCACGAGATCGGCAAGATGCTTAGCTTGGGTTTCACTTAGCGCATTTAGCTCATTAGGATAGACAAAAGCGCCATTTCCAAACCCTTGCGATGCTCTTAACTGTGTTGATTGATCAAAGGGGGAACCGCCACGCACCGCATCGCGCATGCGATCGGAAAATGATCCTATACCCGTGCCGTATAAATTGAGCTGTGACGCTTGTTTGAACATTTTATCGTTGGCGACTTCGCCAAAATCCCATCCTTCACCATAAAAATAGACATCTGGATTGATGGCTTTGACGGCATCTAATGAGGCTAATATCTGCGATCTTGGATGATGTCCCATAAGATCCCAGCGAAATGCGTCGATTTTATAATCTTTTGTCCAAACCAATATGGAATCAGTGATCAGCTTTTCCATCATAGCGCGCTCTGGAGCGGTATTGGCGCAACAGGTACTTTGTTCGAGTTCTCCGGTAATAGGATGCAGTCTGTGATAGTAGTTAGGGACAATTTTATCGAGCACTGATTTGTCAGCAAGACCTGCGGCGTGAGTATGGTTATACACCACATCCATCACCACGTTCATTTTTATATCAGACTTAATTGCCGCAACCATAGTGCGAAATTCTAAAATACGTTGCATGCCATTGGCGCTAGTGGCGTATGATCCTTCGGGCGTTGAATAATGGAAGGGATCATAGCCCCAATTGTAGCTGTCGTTTTTAGCGATGATACCGGTTAACTCTTGCACTAGTGGTGTGGTGGAACTGTCCTTGTTTTTGAGTTGTTGCAACACTTGTATTCCCGTTAACGAGCTTTCGCAATACACAGATAAATCGGCATGACGCAACAGCTCTGGGTTAGCCTGACAAAGGGTTTTAAAAGGCTGATTAATATTGGCAATTTCAGTGACTTCTTCATTGATAGTGGCAATATCAAACACGGGTAATAAATGTAAGTGACTTGCTCCACGTCGTGACAGTGATTTCAAATGCTTTACGGGTAATGAATTCTCGTCAGTAAAAGCGAGGTATTTGCCTCGATGTGCTTCGATTGTGGAGAGTTCAAGGGCCGAGAAGTCTCTTACATGCGTTTCATAAATTACAAAAGAAGCCGGATTTTTCTGCGCTACTGGCGCACTTAGCGCATCCCAACCGGCAGGCTTTAATTGTGGATGATTAAGATCCACAACTTGGCTATGTTGCGAGTTGGTGGAAAGACTCAATGAATAAGGGTCGGTAACTGAAACGGTTTCTATTCTTGCTGAGTTTGGATGAAACAGCGTGACTTGATAACGATAGAAATCCCCATGCGTTAGGTTCGCGTATTCAACAAACCAACTTCCTGAACCAATATCACGACGCATGAGAATAGGAGTACCCGCTTGCAACTCTTGGTTAAATGGGATTAGCTTTACTTGCTGCGCGGTAGGTGCCCAAACGCGAAATGAAGTGGTGTTAGTTTCACTATCAACTACCGCACCAAATTGTAACTGTGTTGCGTTTTCGGCATACAAAGCATCCAATAGTGGCGCGAGTTGCACTTTGGTTACCGATTGTAATGTTGCAGGTTGATTGGCCTCTTTTTTATCACGGCTATAACTGGCAACCCAGATCTGCCCGCGAATTAAATGATCAATTGAACCGCCAGTATCATTAATTTGCAGTTGATAAGCGTTAAACTGCGTCGAAAGGTGAGGATATTGCGCCTTCCATGAATCATCAGCTGTTTCAATAAGGGAGAGTGTTTTCGATGCTCCTTCAATCTGGTTTTGTTGTTCGTTGACACTCATTCCGCCTGTTGCCGCAATCACAAGTTGAGCTTGCTCAGTTTCAATAGGAAGTAATATCAGCGAAGGTGTGATCCAATGTGCTTTAGCATCTTGCACAGCAATGGACGATTTAGGCAGAGTTCTTGATGGGGTATAAAAAACGCGATTCGTATCTTTGAACACATAACCTACCTTAGCGCCTGGTGCGGATGATTGTGCAAACATCAGTTTTAAGTGAGATGTTTGATAATTAGGATCAAAGCTGTGCGGCATAAAGTTAACGCAGCTTGCATTGGTTTCGATAGGGATATCCCAATACAGCCCATAATTGGGATTACGTCCACTAGGCTCTAGCCCATAATTCCAGTCTGTATCGTCACTTTGATAGCCAGAACACTGTTTAGTGTTCCAAACATGCAATGTGTATTCGACGCTGGTTTGACCGTCATTAAAATAAATTCGCGCAATATTGGGGTTACTTAGAGTCACGCTATCGAGGGTGTCTTGCTGGTTCGATCCGCTGGAGCAGGCGAGGGTAGAAAGTGCAATTATGCTACTAAAACAAAGTCTAAAATAACGCTCAAAAGGTGAAAATAACGCGGTCATGAAATTCCTTTTCCAACAACTTTTCTAGCCGATTTGTGTAATGAAAACTTTAATATCATTACCTCAGCTTATCTGTCTTTGCCAATATTCCCTATTAACATAGTAGAACAACCGACTGAAATTACTGAAAATATGACACTTTTTTGTAATCTTTACTTATAATTAAGTAGCCTTTAATTATAAAATTTAACGTAAATGTAGTTGAATTTTCTAAGTGTCTAATTCTTATAAATTTTATTTAGAAAAAAGTTGGCGAAAGTGAAAACCTTGTCATACACTTTCGAACGAGTCATCAATATGTAGTTGATTGTAGAGACAAATTTTAGGAGCTAACGTAAGGTTTCATTTGGTTTGAAATCGTGGAGGGATTAACTCCAGCGTAGCTATTGATTCATCTAGCTTTGAGGGAAGTTTTATGGCGCTTACCAAGGCCGATTTGGCTGAAAACCTGTTTGAAAATCTTGGGTATAGTAAACGGGATGCCAAGGAAACCGTGGAAGTGTTTTTTGAAGAAATTCGGAAATCACTCGAAAGTGGCGAACAGGTAAAACTATCTGGATTCGGTAACTTTGATCTACGGGAAAAGAAAGAACGTCCTGGACGAAACCCAAAAACAGGGGAAGATATACCTATTTCCGCACGTCGCGTGGTCACATTTAGACCAGGTCAGAAGCTGAAAGCTCGCGTTGAAGAGCTGAAAAAAGACGACGTAAAATAATACGTTGCTCATTAACAGTTTAAATATTTAGCGGTTTAACAAAAAAGAGGTCTTAAGACCTCTTTTTTAGTATCTAGCGTCTACTAAAACCAGTAACAGTTACGGTTAGTAGTTAATTTTGATCTTCTTAGCAGCGCTGGTTGCCGAGTGGACAGCTAACGTAGTGTCTTTAGCGCGAGTTAAAATCACTCCTAAGCGGCGGCGGCCATCGATATCAGGCTTACCAAATAGGCGAATTTGCGTATCAGGATTAGCAACGGCTTCGTCGATGCCAGTGTAAGAAAGATTAGTTGACGTGCCTTGACCAAGAATCACAGCGGAAGCTGCTGGACCTGTTTGTCTGATCTTATTGATAGGGCTACCGGTAAATGCGCGCACGTGCAGGGCAAATTCAGACATATCTTGAGAGATCATAGTCACCATGCCAGTATCATGCGGGCGAGGAGAGACTTCATTAAAGATCACTTTATCGCCTTTAATAAACAGCTCTACGCCAAAGATGCCGTAGCCACCCAATGCATTGACGATTTGCTCTGCAACGTATTCAGCGGCTTTAATAGCCACTTCTGACATCTGTTGTGGCTGCCAAGATTCACGGTAATCACCATCTTCTTGACGGTGACCAATTGGTGCACAGAAGTGAACACCGTCAACAGCACGCACTGTCAGCAGGGTAATTTCATAATCAAAATCAATGAAGCCTTCAACAATCACTCGGCCTTCGCCACTGCGACCGCCTTCTTGAGAGTAGTCCCATGCTTTCTGTACATCGTCAGCAGTGCGCATAACGCTTTGTCCTTTGCCTGATGAGCTCATTACAGGCTTAACCACGCACGGCAGGCCAACTTCTTCTACAGCTTGCGAGAACTCCTCAAAGGTATCAGCAAAACGATACTCAGAAGTGGTTAGGTGCAATTCTTCACCTGCAAGGCGACGGATGCCTTCGCGGTTCATTGTCAGTTGCGTAGCGCGAGCGTTAGGCACAACGGTTGTGCCTTTCTTTTCAAGCTCAACTAAAGTGTCGGTCGCAATCGCTTCGATTTCAGGAACGATATAAGTTGGCTTTTCTTGTTCGACTATCTTAGCCAGAGCATCGCCATCTAGCATATCAAGTACGTAGCTGCGGTGAGCAACTTGCATCGCTGGGGCATTGTCGTATTTATCACAAGCGATAACTTCAATACCTAGACGTTGGCATTCAATTGCCACTTCTTTACCTAGCTCACCAGAGCCGAGCAATAAAACTTTAGTTGCACTTGGTGCTGTTGCCGTACCCAACATAGTCGTTCCTTTAAAGATTATGATTTTTTTAGCTGATAATACTCATTTTTTAATAGAGCGCAATCGTTTGCCTAACGATATTTGGTAAATTTTTATGAGAACACCATAACCAAGGCTATGGTGTTTTTTTGCGGAGGATTTTTGCGCAAATTACGCATCTAATGCAATGTAAGTAAACGCAATATCGGGGTTTATCGCTTCTAAGGTATTTTGTGTATCCGCAAGATGCGACATAGAAGCATCATTGATTTCCGCAAGTGCCACCTGTTTAATGTGCGAAAAGTCCATTCCTTGCATTTGCAATTGCACTAATGCCACTTGTAATGGCGGCAGGCTTGGATTAAATGCGGCATTTTCAGCGTAACTGCCGTGCACCGTCGTGCCATCAAGCATCTCAATCGCCACTCCGCTGTAGTTTTTGGTATAAGGCGCGTGACTCTTGTTTAGTGCGATGATCGCGTCAGTAACAAGCGCGTCGTCGTTGGCACTGGAAAAGCCATGATCAATTGGCGACATAAGCCCAGATTCAATGCCTAAATCTTTAGGCCCAAACGACTCTGGTAAATACTCCTGCAAACTTTTAGCATCCATAGATGGCAGTTGTACGGTGAGTTGCTGCGCGCTGGATAGCTCGTTCATAAACTGTCGGCAGTGTCCGCAAGGGCTAAAGTTGATGGTGATGTCGACAATTTCTTGTTCACCTTTCATCCATGCATGGCTAATGGCGGATTGCTCCGCATGCACCGTTTGCCCAAGTTGTACGTTGCTAAATTCTAGATTGGCACCAAAATAGAGATTGTTGGTCGCGCCTTTTACAATCGCCCCTACGTTAAATTTTGAGATAGGCGTAATCGAGAAAGCGGCCGCAAAAGGTAACAGTGTCACTTTTAGTTGTTGTTCATCTAAAGCGGTGCATTGTTGCAATTGCTTAACTTGCTGCGGAGTTAGCACACCTGCAAAAGAAGCGGAATCGAAAATGGCTTTAAAAGTATCAACATAGTCTGCAGGAAGGTCATTGTAGAGATGCTTAAATCGTGGATTCATTGCTCGTTCCTAATAGTGATAGGGCGAAATAGTGTATCGAGTGTAGATGACACAATTCAATAATGTCTATTACGTGTTTATGAATGCGTAATTTTGTCTGGTAAGGATACTGGATTTAGCCCATTAAAAGTGAAACCGTTACCAAGGTAAACGGTTTCGTTCACAGAGAATGTGCTTTTAAGCGCAATTTGCAGTGGCGGCTTGTAACGCCTTGTTGTTAAAGATAATTAGGAAATTAGATGCAACATGAAGGTCATCACAAAGGGCGCAAGCAAAGAGGTGATAACGCCACAAAGCACCAAAGCCAATGAGCTAAATGCCGCATCTTTTTGATTGTGCTCAAATGCCGTCGCTGTGCCTAATGCGTGACTACAAGTACCCATACTCAACCCCTTTGCAATAGGGTGTTTGATATTGAGCATTTTAAAAATCGGATAGCCAAGTAACGAACCTGTAAGCCCTGCTAGCAACACCAAAATCGCCGCTACGGCGGGCTCGCCGCCAAGCTCAGTGGAAACCTGCATGGCAATTGCAGTTGTAACGGATTTCCCCATCATACTGGCGAGCAGTTGTGAGTCTGCACCTAACATAGCCGCTAGCGTACCTGCGGTTAACATCGAGCCTAAACTGCCAATAACACAAGTAGTTAGAATTAACTTCCATTTGGCGCGAATTTCATTGAGCTGTTCGTAAAGTGGGTACGCCAGCGCAACAACGGCAGGTTGCAGTAGATGCTGAATGATCTGATTGCCTTCGTAGTACTTTTGATAAGGCACCTTAAACAGCAGCAAAAACGGGATAAGAATTGCCATACTGATCAATAGAGGATTCGCTAAAGGGTTATTGGCTTTTTTGGCAATAAATTTTGCAATGAAGTAAACAATAATGCTTAACAGTAACCACATATTATCGATCCTCGTTAAGCAGTTTATCGAGCACTAACGATAAAATACACAACACAAAAAGAGTGCCGAATACGGTGCTAATTATGATGGCTAAAGCATTATCGACAAGGATTTGATAGTGAATCATTAAACCGGTGCTGATTGGGATAAACAATAAAATCATGTACTTAATCAGTAATGAGGCACTAGGTTGAACCCAGTGAGGTTTAACAAGGCCACTGACCAAGCCCACAAACAGAATCAACAATCCAATGACACTGCCCGGAACAGACAGTGCGAAAAGGTCTTGCAACCAATTACCTAACGCGAGAGATGCGGCAATTAATGCTGCACTAAGAAGGTAGAAAAAAGCTTTGTTTATCATAAATCAGGAAACCAACTTTTGAACATAGAGATAGACGGCTTTTAAAATTTTCATTTTTTGTTCGTCGTCTTGGTATTGAGAGCCTAAGTTTTCTAAGTTTAACATGTAATTGGGCAACTCGTTTTCAAACATATCGCGACATTGGCGGAGCCATTGTTTCTGTTCTTGATCGGTTAAAGTATGAAAGAAGTTACGAGCGCGGTAGTTAAACAATAAAGGCATGATGCGCGGATCAGATACCTGGATATCTAATGCCCCCAATACTTCCGGCTCAGCTTCTCGGATAATGCGCATTTGCGCTTTATCCGCCGGTGAGAAGAAGCCGTCGTAAAGCAGCTCGTCGACAGTTTTGCTGTTGGCTGGATATTCGCGGTTTTGCGAGAACACCGCATCCAGTTTTTCGCGTATTTCAGGATGTTGTAATAAGCGTTGTTGGGTCTTAATGCATTGCTCTTTATTGAGTTGAGTGCGCTGCTCGGCTTCGGCGGTTAACACTCCAAGCGGGGCTAAAATAGGGCACTTATTGAGATGCACTAATTTGACTGGAATAGGCAGTTCATCTTCTGCTAACTCGCTACGCTTGGTGTATAAGCGTTGCTTGATTTGTTCGGCGGATAGTTCAATTAAAGGCGAGATATCTTGGGTAAGATCAACGGCAATCAAGGCTTTAGTGGGAGTCCAACCAATAGGGCCCACCAAGGTCGCTTTTAAGTGTTCATTGCTTAACATGCCAGAGACATGCACCAGTGGATTCATGGTGACAATATCCACCAAGGCATTGAGCTTTTGTTTGCCTCTGTGTTTAAAGAAGAAATCAAACAGCTTAGGTTGAAACTGTTTTACTTTTTTTGCCAACTCAATCGTGGCGTAGACATCGGCCATCGCATCGTGAGCATTGCTGTGCTCAATGCCGTTTGCCACCGATAGGTGTTCTAAGCGAAAACTGGTATTGCCGTCCTCGTTTTCTGGCCAATTAATGCCTTCAGGACGCAGTGCATGACAGGCGCGCATAACATCTAATAAATCCCAACGAGAGTTGCCATTTTTGTAGCTCCACTCATAAGGTTCAATAAAGTTGCGATAACAGGTATATCGAGTCACTTCATCATCAAAACGAACGCTATTGTAGCCAAGGGTACAAGTGTTGGGACGGCTCATTTCGTTGTGAATGGCAGTGATAAACTCAGGTTCAGATAAGCCTTCTTGCATCGCCTTTTGCGGGGTAATTCCGGTCACTAATGCCGCTTCTGGATTGGGCAGATAATCTGCCGGTGGTCGGCAATAGATCACTAAAGGCTCACCAATCACATTAAGATCCGCGTCGGTGCGAACCCCTGCAAATTGACAAGGTCTGTCTTTGGCTGGGTTCACGCCCCAAGTCTCATAGTCGAAAAAGAAAAAGGTGGATTGCTCCGTGTGCATAAAAAATATCCAAAGATCAGAGTGTTGTCAGTTATTAGACCATTGCGTTAAGCGTATAGCAAACCAGTAACACTATCTAGGCGCGGAAAGTAATGTAAGCGCTTATATTAAAGGCAACTAGGGCTGCTAACGCAGCGGTCTTAAGAGTTACTCAGTTGTCGGTAGTGGGCGATGGTTGTATTAGATGTATGCGACTCGTGGCAAAGTGATTTGATTAAGTATTTGGCAACATCGTCTGCTTGCACAGGGCGCAGATTTTGCAATGGCCCTAACATTATTGGGCTAACCACCTTAAGTAGCTTTTGCACAATTATCTCATCTCGCCTAGGGGCTGAACGCTCGCCAACAAGTGGCCCAGGACGGGCAAAAATTAGCTGTTCAAACCCAAGTTGTGAGACATCTCGCTCCATTTCGCCTTTGCATTTTAGGTAGTGCGACAGGGAATTTGCATTTGCGCCAAAACTTGAGACCACCGCCAGTCGGCGTACGCCAAGTGCTTGCATCTGTTTGGCAAATTTAAGCACCAAATCATGGTCAATACGGTATAAGCCTTGCGCACTGCCTGCTTGTTTTTTGGTGGTGCCTAAACAGATGATGCCAAGCTCGGCGATAGGTTCTTGTAAAGTGAAAAACTCATCATTGGCTAAGGTAATAAAGTGATTATGTTGAGTTGTGATAGGGCTTCGTGTTGGAATATACAAAGCATTGACAAGCTCAGGGTGCAAGGTGAGATAAGCCATCACGCTTTGACCAATTAAACCTGTACCTCCCGCTAAGATGATGTTGGGCTTTGTGATTGTCATAAAGAATGCCTATGAATCTTCTGTTATCGGAAGCAAGTTTGGGTATGATGTTATATCAATGTTAATCGAACATAAACAGCTAAGGAAGGGCAGTCTATGGCAAAAGCATTATTTGAATCATCATTTTTACAAGAGACTTTGCAACCGAATCCCAATTCACCTCGAGCTGTGACCTTAGGTAATGGCGTTAAAATGGAGCTGTTACAAACAGGGATATTGCAGATAACTCCAGCGCTTTCTAGACAAAATGAGGATCAAAATAGCAAACATATTGTCATTTCCAGTGCGATACACGGCAATGAAACTGCGCCGATTGAAATGGTTGATACGTTGGCAAGCTTGATAGCAGAACAAAAATTAACGCCTGTACATCATTTACTGCTGATTATCGCGCATCCACAATCGATTGTTGCCGAGCAGCGCTTCATTGATACCAATCTAAACCGCTTATTTGGCGAGCAGAATTATCCTGAATCTTTAGAGCTAGCGATTGCCGATGATTTAAAAGCCAGCGTAAGCCAATTTTGGCGAGGGACAGCAATGCAAGCACGCTGGCATTTAGACATGCATTGCTCCATTCGAGCCTCGAAACATTATACCTTTTCTATTATCCCGCAATCGTCTTATGCCACACGCAGTAAAGAGTTTATCGAGTTCATGCAGTTTGGCCATATCGAGGCACTATTACTCTCTGACGAGCCTTCTAGCACCTTTAGTTGGTATAGTGCGAGTCAGTTTGGCGCGCAAGCCGCTACCGTTGAGCTTGGGCAGGTGGCAAAATTTGGCTGTAACGATAAACAGAAGTTGGCTGAATTTAATCAAGCATTAATCAATCTCATTCAATGCGAGCAAGCAGAACGCACAACCTTGGCGGATTCGGCAATGATCTTCTACGAGGTGAACTGCTCTATCTATCGCCAACATCAAGAGTTTGAGCTGTTCTTTGATAAAGCATTGGCGAATTTTTCAAGCTTTGCGATAAATGAGGTGTTGGGCAAAGATGGGGAGCAGCTATTAACCATGCCTATCGAGCAAGGTCGAATCGTATTTCCTAATGCCAATGTAGAGTTAAAACAAAGGGCAGCACTGATAGTTAAACCGTGTGCTACCCAATATGTTGACGAGCAACTGACGATTATTGATTAATCGTTTGCTGGCGAACTGCGCTGCAAAAATTCGCTCATCCTGTGCATGCTTTGCGCAAAATAAGGGTTCCAACTGGTGCGAGCCCTTACCATTGACTCATCACCATCCCCATAAGAGGCGAACCATACTTGGTCACTGGCAACCTTAGTGCAGTCTTTTGGCGCATCGACAGGTTGCTGGTGGAAACAAAAGCGCACTTTACCGTCTCTTTTATACATCGGATTGTTGGGAGAAAACCCCAATGACACATGCGACGCACTCAAGATTTTTTGTTCTGGTAAATGCATCGAAAAGGACGTGATTCGCGGGTCGTCAAACTGGGTTTCACCAAACCAAAGCACTTCACTGTTTAAATTAGTAAATTGCTGACTAAACGTATTGACCGCAAATTGAGAATCGATGGTTTCATCTGCTTCACTGAGCATCATAAAGGTCGGCTTGGTATAGGGTTGCTGTTCTAGGTCGTCTCTCACCAGTTGCGATGTGCCGTAGTAGGTAGCCGCGCCTTTCATGTGTAAGGAGTTGTAGCGAGTGTAATTGTCTTCTTTTACTTTACTTTCCCAATTGACAAATTTGCTGGCCAAAGGAGAAAGGAAAGTAAGGGCGTTTCTTGGCTTGAATGCAGGAGAAAACAACAACAGACCTTTTATCTCGGGTTTCTGATAGGCAAGGGCAGTCACTAGGTTGGCTCCGGTAGAAAACCCCCCTAACCAAACCCCATCTACCTTTTTACTCAGCAATTGATATTGGTGAGAAACGGCTTGTTGCCAATCTTCTAACTCAGGTAAAGATAAATCGGCGGGCTTGCTTCCGTGACCTGGTAACAAAATGACGCGCACAAGAAAACCATCAGCGGCCAAAACAGGGGCGATGTCATGATAGAAGTAGGGCGAGTCACCTAAACCATGCACCAGTAATACGCCTTGTCCGTTTGGATGCTCTGGCACAATTTCAAAGGGCATCACAGTGTTTAACTCTGTGTCTTTGTCATTGCTTACATACACTCGGTGTTGTGCTAGCCATTGGTGGGTTTGCTGCAAATAGTCTTGATAGTTCGACTGCATATATGGCGCGAGAGAGTCCGAGGCGATGTATTCAGGGCTTTCGGGCTGATTATCACAGCCGGATATAATTAGCAAACAAGCACCAAGAGCCACGATTTTGTGTATAGAACGCACTAATAATACCTTTATTATTAACTTAACAATATATTATAAATTGTATGAATGTGATGCATTCATGATTCAAAATATGAAAATAAAAAGAGATTTAATTTCATCGTAATGTAACTTAAATATCGAAGAAACAAAGTAATATTGTAATAACTGAATCCTAATATTCAATATTATTCAGTTACATTTTTCTGTATTGACTAAATACGATAAAGCTATAAACATGGCAGAACAATTATCAGTTTTAGTGATAAGGAAAATGTAAATTAATGTGGTTTATAGTGAGTGCTATGTGATTAATGTCACTAAATGACACAAAAATTAATGCATACAGTGATCTTTGTCACGTATATGTAGCAGGTGAGTTTGAATTCACAAAAAGTGTGACTTCAAGCATACATATTTTGACTGTTTAATTTACTATTATCCAACGACGTACAATTAGAGCTTCTAAAAGCCGAGTGTCGATCTTAATTTATTATTACTTAATTATATTAGTTCAATGTTAGAGGCCCCCATAAATGACGGAACATAATAACAATTACTCGCATTTGTCGAGTAACAAGCTAGTACGAAATACAGTAGCATTAGTGCTAGCGGGCGGGAAAGGTACTCGCCTCAAGGGATTGACAAAAGAAATTGCTAAACCAGCGGTTTCTTTTGGTGGAAAATACCAAATTATCGATTTTACACTTTCAAACTGTATAAACTCAGGTATTCGCCGTGTTGGTGTTTTAACTCAGTTTATGGCACATGATTTGATTGATCACGTGCAAAAAGGGTGGGGCTTTATGACCAACTCTACACTGGATGAAGGTGTTGCAATTATTCCTGCACAGCAACGTACTGGTGAAACTTGGTACCGTGGTACTGCTGATGCGGTTTATCAAAACTTGGATTTAATTCGCAGACGTAAATGTGAACAAGTATTAATCCTTGGTGGCGATCATATCTACAAAATGGACTACTCTCGCATGCTTAACTTCCATGCGGAAAGTGGTGCAGATGTGACTGTTGCGTGTATCAAAAAACCTATCGAGCAAGCGTCGTCTTTTGGTGTAATGTCACTGGATGAAAACGGACGTATCGTTAAGTTTGATGAGAAGCCAGAAAACCCAACGCCACACCCGAAAGATCCAAGCAAAGCATTGGTTTCTATGGGTATCTACATTTTTAATGCGGACATTCTAGATAAAGAATTAAACGACGCGTTACTTGACCCTACGTATAATCACGATTTCGGTCACAACATTATTCCTAACCTTTTAGAGCGCGCAAAAGTTAATGGTTACGTGTTCACTGAGAGCCACCCAGGCCACAATGGTTACTGGCGTGATGTAGGTGACTTGGATGAGTACTACGCGGCAAACATGGATCTTGTAGCTCCAGAACCAGAATTGGATCTATACGACCATTCTTGGCCTGTCATTACGCAGCAGCAGCAACGTCCGGGCGCAAAATTCATCTTTAATGATGAAGGTCGCAAAGGTTTTGCAGTTGATTCAGTACTGTCTGCAGGTACGGTGATTTCTGGCGCTGAAATTAATCATTCTTTAGTGGCATTTAACTGCCGTATTGAAGAAGGTTCAGTCATCAAAGATTGTGTGATTTTACCAGAAGTGGTGATTGGTAAGAACTGTCGCTTAACTAAAGTGATTGTTGGCGACCATACTATCATTCCTGATGGCACAGTTATCGGTGAGAACCCAGAAGAAGATGCTAAATTGTATGAAGTGACTAAAGGCGGCGTCATCTTGGTGACGGAAGCAAACTTTAAATAATCACCTCAACATAGAATTTAGATAAATGGAGCCTAATGGCTCCATTTTTTTTGTAACGAAAGGAGTGTTTTACGATAGTGATACCAAGAAAATAGGCCGGCAAAAGAGTTACCGATGGCAGCGCCGATAAAGAGTCCGAACAAACCCCCTAGACAAGCCCCTAAATACAAACAAGGTAAAAAGAACACAAACAAGCGGAAACACGAGATAAGTAGCGCTTTCATGGGTTGGCCTAATGCGTTTGATACCGAAACTAACAAGATGCAAATGCCCAGTGGTGCCAGACTAAGTGGAACTATGGTTAAGTGCATGTTCAAAATGGCTCCGACGCTTTGCTCGCCCGACATCAGCGCAGAAAGTTGCCCTGAAATGAGTAATGTGAGTAGGGCGATGATGACTTGTGAGCAGAGAATATATAAACAGGCAATCTTAACCAGTGCTGCGATTTTAATGCTGTTTTTTTCGCCCAAATAGCGACCAATCATAGGCGGCATCGACATAGTGAGTGCCAGTACCGAAACGATAGCGAAAAATTCATAGCGACTGCCTAGAGCCCAAGCCGCAACCGCAGCAGTGCCATACGAAGCAAGTAATTTAGTGGAGAGCATGGCAGCCAAAGGTGGCATCAGTTGGCTGGTCATCGCTGGCATCATGATGGCCAGTAGTGACATTACGCTTTGTTTTATGTGCAGTCCATTCCAATTAAAGGTGTAGTAGCCCTTGTTACGGGTTCGATAGATCACATACACAATGCCGATGCTGAAAGAAAGAATAGTGGCAATGGCGGCGCCATGAATGCCCATATCAAAATAGAAAATAAACAGTGGGTCGAGTGCTACGTTAAGTAAACTGGTCACCACCATCATAATTCCGGGCAACAGCGTATTACCATTTGCTCGGCAAACACTGTACAAAAAGTACAGCGCCGCACCGACCCATGCACTGGCAAGCCAGACAATCCAATAGGTATCGATGATCGGCATGATCTGCTGTGTTGCGCCCAATAACCCCAGTAAAGGTGCACGCACGAGATACAACAGCAAGCAAATGAAAGCGCAGCCAATAGTGCCAACGGCCAAAATTAATCCGCCAAGTTGTTTGGCTTTTTCGGTTTCCGCTGCGCCTAAGGTTTGCGCAATAACAGCAGTAGTCGCAATCCCTAATCCTACTTGTACACCAATGATTAATTGACCTATGGGCAAAGTGAAGCCTTGCGCGGCCAGAGGTAATACACCCAATTGCGCGATAAAGGCTGAATCTATGAGCTGAAAACTCATTAAAGAGAGCACGCCAAAGATCATCGGCCATGTCATTTTAAAAAGCTCAATACCTAAGGTGCGGCTAGTGTTTGATTTCATTGATATCCGATCAGTTATTAAGGGATAAGTGAATGCCATGTGTCGTTAGCTGTTAACTATTATCTATGCGTAGCTAACTATGAGCTATGGCAGTTCCTAAATACTAAAATGTTCGCCAACAGAGTTGAAATAAAGAGTATAAAATAGCTCGTTAGCGAAAAGTCGTGCATTGCATGTGAAAATGGTACTCGAGCATCATGTTGGGCTTATGCTGAACACATACTGTAGTCGCTATAAGCGTAGACGTTCACTATTTACTCAACAAGTTAGCGCGATTTTTTCTAGGGGCGCAATACTACGCTGTTTTTAGCACTAGCGGAAAGTGAAAGTGAGTGATTGGCTCATTGAATATGGATAGATATAGTGAATTTCGGGCTGATTTAGCTCTGTATGTTGAGCTTCTGGTTACGGTGTCACGCAGTGCTAGTGGTGAATTTAGTATTAGTTGGGTGGTACAGAGTGTGATCTGTTAGAAAAAAGCCTCAATTTCCGTGAAGAAAATGAGGCTAAAGTAGAGGCTTGTTATAGATTTACAGATTAAGTGACTCGTCACTTAGCTCGTTTTTTGCCAGCCAATCAATTTTTACACCGGCTTGGTTGAACATGTCCTCACTGACCTTAATTTTATCGCCCCAACGAGAAAGAAAATCAGGGTCTTGTTCTGGGCAGTGTACGACAGAGATTCCGGTTTGAATGATTTTTGCTGCGCAATTTGGGCATGGAAAGTGCGTTACCCAAATTTCACAGGCATCCAGATCTCGCTTAGCAAATAAAATGGCGTTTTCTTCGGCATGCAAAGTTTTAAGATACTTCATGTCGCGGTCATCGGTTTCAGCACTATCGGCAATCCCGTGCGGGTAGCCATTGAAGCCAACGGAAACGATGCGGTTGTGTTTTGTGATTACAGCGCCAACTTGAGTAGAAGGGTCTTTGCTCCAAGACGCGACCAGTTTTGACATTTGATAAAAGCGCTTAGCCCATTTAGTTAGCATATTTAATTCCTTGATTTAGCTGACGGTTCAGCGTTAGCTTGTAGGCGTTTAGCTTAACGAATTCCGCTATAAGCCTAAACATTTTTCTTATAATAAACACTGACGTTTATCGTTTATTACAAAATTTTTCGCAAAATGAGCGGTAGTTAGCGAAGTGCTTAGCTGTGATTGGCTAAAATTATCAAGGCATGGCTTCATAGCCAACATTTTAAAGGAACATCAGTACTTTGCAGTTACTTATTCTGGTTCGTGGTTTACCTGGTTCAGGTAAATCCACTTTGGCAAAAAAACTCTGCCAAAGTTGCGATGGCATGCATTTAGAGGCCGATATGTTTTTCACCGATAGCAATGATGAAAACTATCAGTTTAATGCCAATCAATTGAGTGAGGCGCACGCTTGGTGTCAGTCGCAAGCCTTAAAGGCACTTAAAACAGGTAACACGGTTGTTGTCTCAAACACCTTTGTACAGAAATGGGAAATTGTGCCTTATCAAAAAATAGCCAAACAGTTGAATATTGGCTTTAAGATTTATGAATGTTATCAACAGTTTGATAGTATCCACCACGTGCCAAGCAGCAAAATAAAACAGATGAGTAAACGTTGGTTTACCTTGTCTGGCGAACTAAAACAGTGCTTGGAAACCCTGACTTAGGAATATGGAGAAAATAACGTTGCAACAATTTATTGAACAAATGCCAAAAGTGGAACTGCACCTGCACATTGAAGGCACACTAGAGCCTGAATTAATGTTTGAATTAGCCAAGAGAAATCAGGTATCTATCCCTTTCTCCTCGGCTGAGGAAGTGAAGCAAGCCTATCAATTCCACAACTTACAATCGTTTCTCGATATTTATTACCAAGGGGCAAATGTTCTTATCCAAGAGCAAGATTTCTTCGACCTGACTTGGGCTTATATTGAGCATTGCCAGCAAGACAATGTTCGCCATTGTGAAATATTCTTTGATCCGCAAACTCATACCGCAAGAGGGATTGAGTTTGACACTGTGGTGAATGGTATTCATAAAGCGCTGCTGAAAGCAAAAGACGAATATGGCATCAGCAGCCAGCTCATTATGTGTTTTTTACGTCATCTTGATGAAAATTCAGCTTTTGAAACACTCACTCAAGCTTTGCCACATAAAGATAAAATCATTGGCGTAGGCTTAGATTCTTCTGAGTTAGGCCATCCGCCTGAGAAATTTGAAAGAGTATTTCAGCAAGCTATTAAAGAGGGCTTTTTAACTGTTGCGCATGCAGGAGAAGAAGGGCCATCAAGTAACATACAAGATGCCATGTCTTTGCTCGGTGTTTCTCGCGTTGATCACGGCGTAAGGTGTGTGGACGATCCTAAGTTGATTGAAACATTGCAGGTGTTACAAGTGCCGTTAACCGTTTGTCCGTTATCGAATATTAAACTGAAAGTATTTGAGACAATGGAAGAGCACAATGTAGTTGAACTGCTGCGGCAGGGATTGTGTGTGACCATCAACTCAGATGATCCGTCTTACTTTGGCGGATACATGACCGAAAACTTTTTGCAGGTTGCGATGGCGCATCCTATAGAAGCGGATGAATTGGCGCAATTTACGCGAAATGCCATCAAAGCCAGCTTTATTGATGAGCATCAGAAACAAGTATTAATGCAAGAAATTAACCACTATGTTGATGCTTTTAAGCGAAAATAAAGGCTAATAGCAGATCTTAATACAATGCCCCGTCAGTTTGATGCTGATGGGGCATTTTTGTATGTGCTGATTTAAATCATAACTACGGGGTTTATTGATACTTAGCCAGAGCGCTGTTTAAATTATCGATCACTTTGTCGCGGATTTTTTGCGGTGAAACGACTTCAATTACGTTCGCATTTTTCATTAACCACCATTCAAAACCCAGACTATCGCGAACTTTTGCTCTGATGGTGGTGATTTTATTATCTTTATAGACGATTTGTTGACACGCGGAGAGCTTGGTTTCTTCTATTAAATGCAGTCCGGCGTAGTTATCAATATTCAGTTCTACCTCGATAAACTCACCGCCAGAAAAGTGCGGTACGTTACGTTGAATGTATTGTTTCGCATTAAAGGTTTTGTGCGCATCTTGCAGGCTAAAGCCCAGTTTTAGCTGCTTGATTCGATGAATGGCAAAGGTTCGGTATTCGTTCGTACCTTCTTTGGTCGCAATAAGGTAGAAACTGCGCCCATGCAGCACGATCCCTAAAGGCTCGACGCTGTACTCTTGAGTGTGGCTATGCCCACGCTTTTGATAGGTTAAGTGTAAGCCGCGTTTATCTATAATCGCTTGTTCAATGTCATCAATGAACGACTCATCAAATTGAGGTGAAGTTAGCTGAAATTCAATCGGAGAGTAAGTAAAGCGCTCCTTCCATAGCTCCGTTCTTTTATCCAGTGCGCTGTTGCTGGTGCTGATGAGGTTAGCAACTTCTTTGCGCATGGTCGGTGGCAACATTTGCAATACTTCATGCTCAATAATTTTCAGAGATAACACGCTGCTCATTGCCGAAGGGTTTATCGGGTGAGGATGACCTTGGGCGATCTTAATTTGATGTGGGCGAGTGTCGGCGTTGATTTCAACGGAATAGTAATCGCTAGCAACTTTTGCAATGACCCTTTGCACAGTTTTCATTTGGCTTTTGTCATCAAGGCTCGAATCGAGTAATTCGTGTGAGAGCAACATTTGCTTAAGCTCTAAACTGGTGACATGTGCCGGGTGGCAAGGAATGTTTTGCAATACCAACTGATAACGTTCAAATGTTTTCGACACTGTGATTACCTGATCATCCACGAAAGAGAATAATTGTACATTAAGGGACACTTTTTGTCTCTATGTCAGGCATAATAGAACAAAGTATTCAGTTTATGCTCAGCATAGCTCTTTGATTCAAGGAAACACCATGAACTTAACGTACGTGATATTTGGCTTAGTGTTAGTGATTGCCTGCGCAATATCGTATTGGCTGGCTAATCGCACGCAAGCACAGCTGAAATTGGAGCTTGAGCTTGCCAATGCTGAACTGGCAAACCAAACCGAATTTGCCAAGGCGTATCAGCAAAAGTTGCAACAAGCACAAGAAGAAAATGGCGATTTGGAAGTGCGCTGTGCACAACTGGGCTCAGAAATGCAGGCACTGCGCGTGTCAGAGCATTCTTATCGTAAGCAGTTAACCGAAAAAGAGCATATGCTGCGTCAAGCTACGCAAGCTCTAGGGCAAGCCCAAGTCGCGGAAAGCTCGGCAAGCGCAAGTTTAAAAGCGAAACACGAACAGCTACTGGCGCAAAGTGAGCGTGCGTTAGCCCTGAATAACGAACTGAAAGAGCTCAATGAGAAGTACTCGATCGCAAGCGGAAAAATTGCTGAACTGCATACCGAAATGGATACTAAAGAGGTGCATTTCAAAGCGCAAATTGAGCTGTTAAAAGAGAATAAACAAGAACTAAGTAAAGAGTTTGAACGTTTAGCCAATGAGATTCTAGAGCGTAAAGGAAAGGCGTTTAAAGAGCTAAATACTGAGAGCATGAGCTCAATTTTAAATCCGATTCATCAAGAGCTTAGAGGCTTTAAAAATAAAGTTGAAGATATTCACAGCAAAGAAAGTGAACAGCGTGTTCAGCTTCGCACTGAATTGCAGAACCTACAAAAGCTCAACCGCGAGATCACCGACCAAGCCGATAAACTGACTACTGCTTTAAAAGGCGAGAAGAAAGTGCAGGGCAACTGGGGTGAGTTGATGCTAGAAAATGTATTGGACAACTCAGGGCTTAGATTAGGCACAGATTACAAACGTGAAGTGAGTATAGATAGCGAAGAAGGGCGCTTTAGACCCGATGCCATTGTTTACCTTCCGCAGAAGAAGCATTTGGTTATTGATGCCAAAACATCACTGAACGCTTATACAAGATATGTGAATTCGGAAGATGTGGCAGAGCGAGAAATCGCACTGCGTGAACATGCCAGCGCAGTACGCGATCGTATTAATGAGCTATCGGCCAAGGAATACAGTAAATTGCCCGGTATTAACTCACCGGAAGTGGTGGTGATGTTTATTCCAATTGAATCGGCTTATGTTGAAGCGCTGAAAGCCGATCCCAACCTGTTCCAATCGGCATTGGAGAAAAATATTTTAGTGGCAACACCGACCACGCTACTGACCAGTTTAAACATAGTTCGTCAGTTGTGGCGCTTTGAAGAGCAAAACAAACACACCGCTGAATTGGCTAACCGCGCCGAGAAGTTTTACACCAAGCTGAATACTTTTTTGAACTCTATGGAAGGTGTCGGCAAGCAACTTGATAAAGCCAAAGAGACTTATGACCGAGCGTTGGGGCAGTTACATACGGGTAAAGGCAATTTAATCAAACAAGCGTCCGAGTTTAAAGAACTAGGGGTTGCCGTGACCCGTGAATTGCCGAGCGAGTTGGTAGAAAAAGCTAATTTAGAGCTTGAGTATCACACGCCAAGCCCTGATTTTACTGTGATTGAGCATAAGCAAGGTTAAGCGTTGTAATAAGAACTGCAATGGCAAAATGTAACCAGCACTATACTAAAAGCTATTGTCTATGAAGCGGTAGCAGTCACCCATATTGGGTAAATGAAACGTTTAAGGAATCAAAATGGCATCACGCGGCGTAAATAAAGTCATCATTTTAGGTAATCTAGGTACAGACCCAGAGCTAAGACACTTTGCTAATGGCAATGCTGTCGCTAACTTTACTGTAGCAACCTCTGAAACTTGGCAAGACAAAGCTACTGGTCAGCAACGCGAAAAAACCGAGTGGCACCGCATTTCGGTAATGGGAAAACTAGCTGAAATTGCTGGAAATCACCTGCGAAAAGGCTCACAAGTGTATATTGAAGGTCAGTTGCAAACTCGTAAATGGCAAGACAAATCGGGCCAAGAACGTTACACAACTGAAATTGTGGTACAAGGCTTCAACGGCACAATGCAAATGTTGGGCTCTCGCCAGCAAGGCGAATCAAGTCAACACTCACCAAACCAACCACAACAAAACACTTCTAGTAACCAAGGTCAGTTCACACCAAACTCAGACGATTACGACGATATCCCGTTCTAGGTAGTGCGGGGTCAGGTCTTGAAATTTGCATGCCGCAAGCGGTATGCAAATTTCAAGACCTGACCCCGCAATTGCTACGCTTTCGCGTTTAACCAATCTAAAATGGAGAGTATGCGTTGGTCGGTTAGGTTTAGTAGGGTGTCGCCTACGTAGATTTCGACCAGTGTTTGGTTTGGATGTCCGGTGACTTGTGGGAAACCTAGCCAAACTTTTTCTTCTATTGCCAAGTCGTCGCGTATTTGTAGCGCTGTTTTTTGATCAAACGGCAAGATCAGATGCAGCATATTTGCTTGTGGTTGGCTTGGGCTTAAAGTGAATTTTGGATAGCGAGCAATCAAAGAGTACAGCTGTTTAGTGCGTTCAAATAACGCGGGCATTTGTGCCAGTCTTTGGTCAAATTGCATGGCTGCTGAGACAACATAAGGGCTACGGTGAATTACATTGCCCCCTTGTCGCTGCATCCAGCGACTCGCTCGTTTAATAAATGCTTGATCGCCAAGCAAGATTGCGCCGCCTAATCCACCCAGTCCTTTGTATAAAGAGACGTAAGCGGTATCAAAACCTGCGCTAATTTCGTGATAAGGTTTTTGATAGTAAGCGGCGGACTCCCAAAGTCTTGCGCCATCCATATGTAGGTGAATGTTGTTGTTTTGGCAATGATTCTTAATTTTTTCTAGCTCTTGCCACTCAAGCAGTTGTCCACCAATTTCGCGCATTGGCAATTCGTACAATACCGCGGCTAATTCATCTGGGCAGTTTTCAAGGTCGTCAACAGTCCAAGGTTGGTATCGATTACCCAGCGGAGCAACAGTAAAGCGTTGTTGCAGTTGGTAGTTTTGATTTTCATGGCGCACGATATGGCTGCTTTCATGCATGCCCACTAATGGGTTGCGTTTGCTTCGACAAACAAGATCCAATGCAGTGACTTGCGCAAGGGTGCCAGTCATGACAAACAATCCCGCTTCATAACCTAATAGCTTGGCCACTTTCTGTTCAAAGCTCTGAATCAGCTCTCCCGTGCCATAAACATCGTGCTCAATGTTGTTTTCTTCACACCATGTTGCCATTTGTGCGTACATTTCGGCCGGCGTTGGATCGCGGTGACCATAAAGAATGGTGTCGCATTGATTACGTAGATTTTGTGTCATGGAAACAATCCTTTGCTTGTGATGGGATGGGGTCAGGTCTTGAAATTTGCATCGCCAAAGGCGATGCAAATTTCAAGACCTGACCCCGCAATAATTATGTTCGGTGATCGAACCAAATTGTAGAGAGGTTCATGAAGCCTAAGCCGTTGACATCTGTGCCTCTTAGGCTTTGATGGCTTTTGAATGAAATGGATTTTGTCCAAAGTGGGACAATTCTGTTTTGCTCTATATAGCGGCGTTCTAGTTGCGCCAATATATCTTGAATATTGTCACTTTTTTGCACCTCAGACTGCCATTGCTGACGTTTAAAAGGTGTCAGTAAATTCACTGCAGGCTCACTCAATAGCATCCAGTAGTAATGATCTAATATCGAATCTTGGCCGACAAGGAAATCATTGATCCACAATTCAGCTTTACTGAGTTCTTCAACATACTCAATTTGCACCCCAAGTTCTGTGAAACGATGCCACATATGGTGAAAATCTTGGTGATTGTGCGCCAAGATCTTGATGGAATGTGGCAGGGCAACTTTTAACTCTGAGTCATTGTCGATAATACAAAGTGGCGTTTTGCTGGGTTGGAATAGGTAACAACACAGATGATGCGTTTCTTGGTAGTGACTGAGCAATACCTGACGGCAAACACGCGCAATGGCATTACGGCTGTTGTTGTCCAGTCTGTGGCTCAAACATAAGCTCTTAGTGCCAAGTTGAGAGGTGTGAATGCCTTCTTGTGCTTGGGACTTAGTATCAAGCTCTTCGTATTCAAACAAATGGCCGATAGAGGTTTTATTAGTTCTGATCACATGCCAAAAATCGGCTTTGCGTAGAATGCCGTGCTGAGCAAAATACTGGGTGTTCTTTTGCAAACTCCAGTGATCAGTTTTGCGATTTCCCCAGTAATAAGGCCCACTGCCGTATGGATATTCAGGCTCACTTGGATTTTCTAAAAATATGGCAGCATGAATATCGGCTAAGGTATGCAAAAAAATAGGATCATCATAGTGTAAGGTGATCGAGACCCACTGCATGTCAATCTCAATCTCTTTGATGCATTGATAAAGCTCATTGGCTAAAACAGATTCTTCAGTATGCGCAAGTAATGACGATTTAACATGCTCTGGTGATAGCAATACGCCATTGTGAAAATACACATCGGGACGAATGCGAAAATAATAGGTCAAGCCTTCTTGGTAAAATTGATGCGCAAGATGTGGTTGAAAGGTTTGTGTGGCATCATCAAATTTTATTAAGGTATCAAATAGCACCGTCACATACATGCCTGCGTGACGATCTTGCATATACATAGGGTGACAAAGGGGCAGGGTATACGGTACCAGTGAAACCAGTTCATCAGAGCGGTCGCTACCACTGGATAGCTCCGCTATCCAATCAGGAAGATGCTGTTTAAATACAGTTTGGTACTGAAATATATCTGCGTAACGAGAGGCTTCGTTAAGCTCTCCCTTGGCGACGTAATCTTTGATCACATCACACAACACTTCATGAAAAGAGCGTTTCACTTGCAGCTGAGTTTTAATGCCGCGTCCACGACCGGGTATCCAATCTATCCAACCTAACTCTCGCAGGTTTTTCATGGTTTTCGCGACATTTCGTGTCGAACACGACATAACTTGCGCCAATGTTTGGCTATCTACGACGGTAGATTCTGTGCCGAAAAATCGATCCAGTTGTTTAAGACGGTTCAGATGGATAGTGCTACTGGTTTTTTCGGTCATTATTACTAACTTAAGGTGAACAAAAAAGATGAACTATTAAACAATAGTTCATCTATTATTAAGGTCAACACATCTTGTATTGCCGGAACTGATTTATCGCGTTATTTACTAACGATTAATCGTTCTTTGGTCTCCAGCTCAACGCACTTGCGATACTACCTACTACGATAGTGTCACGTTGCGCTTCAGTTAGCTCAGGAAGCATTTGAATGCTGATTGAACCATTAGCTTGTGTTGCAGCCACTTCTTTTCCGTCAATTTTGAAGCTGTAACCTAGAGGCTCACCGGCTTCAAATGCAGAACCTTGCGCTTTTTTAACCGCAGCAAGTTGAATTTTAACGCCGTCTACGCTTACAAAGCCTTCTTCTTTGCTTGCGCCCATTAAGCTGTGTTCTTCAGTGATTTCGTAAGAACCTACGGCTTTTCCGTCTTCTGTGATATCACATTTGAATGGTTGGCTACCTGAAAAATCAATGCCGCCCAAGCTTAGGTTAGACTGTTCACCAGTACATTGAAGTTTCCAGTGTTTATCTGTTTTGCTATCAAGCTCAGCCATCATGCCGCCTTTGCTTGAACCAACAACACCAAACCAGCTAGATTTTGATGAATCACGAGTAAAGTGACCACTATATTGTTCAGCTACTTTAAATGAACCTTCGTCGCCGAAGCCGCCAAATTTACCGTCAACAGTGACAGGAAGAACTGGCTGTGCATTGACTGCGTCTGACTTAACCATAATCGCAGTAGAGGCACAACCAAACAGGCTGCTTGCTACAAGTAGACCTAACGTTAACTTTTTCATAGTGTTCCTTATATTCTATTGATGGTTGAACTATATGAAACGAACGTTAATAAAAAGAGGAAGAGTCCGTGCAATTTAGTTCTGGTTTTAAATTGAGCAACTTTTGCGAAATAGAGGGGAAGGTCTCAGACTTATGCTGAGATTTGCTCTCTAGAAATCGACATTTTTACGTAAGCCCTTTATATAAAGGCAAATGTAGACAAACGGAAGGGAACAGTCGTGTGACTAAAATGCGAGAAACGCCATTCTGTATAGCTTGTGAAAGGCTTACACAGCTTGCTATATCGTCAATATTGAAAGCAATGTTTGAGCATATGTCATCATATGACAAAGGACAGAATCCACGAAGGCTCGCCCTATAAGGGGTTACCTTAATTCAACCAGTTTTATATGTGTCGAGGAAATAAAAGTGGAACTGTGGCAATGACACTGTTCGCTTTTTAAGTGTGATTTCGGTCGTATACTTTTTTGCATTGAAGTTATAGGAGAAATCACAATGAAAAATTTCAAGTGGGCTATTTTAGGTGTTGCGTTAGTAGCGGGCTATGCAAGTGCAAGCGAAGCGAATACAACAAGTTCTGAGGCTGGCTTTTTCTCTGGTATCACGATTGGTGGGGGTTACGCCAGTGACAGCAATGTGCAAGGCCATACTCTAAATGGTTACTCTGCTTACTCTCGCGGCTTTTTAGTACCTTCACTAAAAGATTATTTATTTACAGATTTCCGTTGGTCTCATACGACTAGTGATAATGAAGCTCCAACAGTTTCAGGTCAAAACTTTAGTGCAGTCACCTTTACTAAATATGACTTAGAACGTTATCAAGCAAACATCGGTGTTGATTACCCGTTTCACGCAACGCAAAGTATTACTATTAAACCTTACCTAACAGCAGGTTGGGCGTGGGATACACTGGAAATTGCTTCTCAAAAAGATCATGACAACGGTATGGTTGGCGCATTGGGTCTCGAAACTCAATTTGGTCAACATGTGGTGACAAATCTAGGTTACTCAGAGCAATTCTCTGGTGATTTGAAAGCAAATCAATTCATGCTTGATGTCGGTTACAAGTTCAAATAACCGCTCGTTTTAAGCCTGAAATAACAAAATTTACAGCCCCCAAATACTGAGGTATTTGGGGGCTTTTCTATATTGTGCGTTTTTGTGGCATGTAACCTGTAGGGAATCGATTAACGATTGAGAAGCGTTAGCGGGTCATTTATTATCTAAAATTAGCCAATACTGCAATCGTACTTAGAACTTGTATTTTTCAGCCCGTATTTAAGTCTCAGTTACGTTTGTTGCTATCGGCCCTGATAAGGACATCTGGCACTTAAACCACTCTTACTCGTTGGTCTTAATGAAAATATTGCACACCTCTGATTGGCATCTTGGCCAAAACTTCTTCACCAAAACTCGTCTTTTTGAGCATCAACAGTTTATTAAATGGTTACTTGAAACCGTTCAGTCGGAGCAAGTCGATTGCGTGATTATCGCTGGCGACGTATTCGATACGGGCACGCCGCCTAGTTACGCCCGTGAATTGTACAACCACTTTGTGGTGCAGATGCATAGCTTGAACTGTCAATTGGTGGTGCTTGGTGGCAACCATGATTCTGTTGCCATGCTCAATGAATCCAAACAATTGTTAAAGCAATTGCACACCCAAGTAGTCGCCAGTGCCAGTGAAGATGACACTATTTTAGAGCTAAAAAACGCGCAAGGAACAACTGGCGCAATTTTGTGTGCGGTGCCTTTTATTCGCCCAAGAGATGTGTTGAAAAGTACTGCTGGTGAGTCAGGTGCAGACAAACAAAAGGCGTTAGGTGAGGCAATCAAAGGGCACTACGCTAGCTTGTATCAACAAGCACTACAGCTTCGTCAAGCACAAGGCTTGCAAGTGCCGATCATTGCCACTGGGCATTTGACTGCACTAGGTGTCAGCCAGTCAGAGTCGGTGCGAGATATTTATATTGGCTCGTTAGACGGTTTTGCCGCAGACGGTTTTCCACCGGCGGACTACATTGCGCTAGGGCATATTCATCGACCACAAAAAGTGGCAAAAACTGAACACATTCGATATAGCGGTTCACCTATTTTCCTTAGCTTTGATGAACTTAAATCAGAAAAACAAGTGCTGCTAGTAGAATTTACCTTAGACAAATTAAGCAACATTGAAAGTAAAGCCGTACTCAGTTTTCAAGCTATGTATAGCTTGAAAGGCGATCTTGCCAGCCTAGAACAGCAAATCAATCAGTTAGTGATCCCTGACGATCAAAGTGTATGGCTGTCTATTGAAGTTGAAGTGCAAGATTATCTGAGTGATTTACAGCAAGCGGTGCAAAAGTTGATTGGTGAGCGCAATATTGAAGTATTGCAATTGCGCCGCTCTCGTAAGCAAAAACAGCGCACCTTGTCGCAACAAAAATCAGAAACCTTATCGGAATTAACCCCGATGGAAGTATTTAAAAAGCGTTTAGATATTGAAGATTTTGCTGATGAAAAAGATCAAGCACGCGCCAAACGCATGACAGGTAAATTTCAACAAATCGCGCTTGAAGTGCAGCAGGAAAGCAAATGAAAATACTGCGTCTCACCTTTGAAAATTTAAACTCATTAAAAGGCAAATGGCACATAGATTTCACCTCAGATGCCTTTGTTGAAAGCGGTTTATTTGCCATTACTGGCCCGACAGGAGCCGGAAAAACCACCATTTTAGATGCCATTTGTTTAGCCATTTATCATGAAACCCCGCGTCTTGGGGGTATCTCCACCAGCAATAATGAAATCATGACCCGAGGCTGCGCCAGTTGTAGTGCGGAAGTGGAGTTTGAAGTCAAAGGTAAGGCATATCGCGCACATTGGAGTATGCGCCGGTCTCGCAATAAGGCCGACGGCAACTTACAACCCGCTACGGTTGAATTGGCTGAGGTGGAGTCGGGGACAATTATTGCCGACAAGGTGAAAACCAAATTAGATCAGGTGAATAGCATTACCGGTTTAGATTTTGCGCGCTTCACTAAATCTATGATGCTGTCACAAGGGCAGTTTGCGGCCTTTTTAAACGCCAATGCAAATGACCGCGCTGAATTGCTTGAAGAGTTAACCGGCACTGAGGTGTACGGTTTGATCTCTGAGCGTGTCCACCAAAGTTATAGCCAAGCGAAGATCGCGCTCGATCAATTACACGCCAGAGCCGATGGTGTTGCACTATTATCTCCAGAACAACTTGAAGAATTACACGCTCAATCAAAACACCTGACCGAGAGTAGCGACAAGCAGCAGAAGCTATTAACTTTGCATCAACAGCAGCAGCAGTGGTGGCTTGAGAAAAATAAGCTACAACAAAACGTGACAGTGCAACAAAACGCGTTAGAGGTAGCAACTGTCGCGCACAACGCACTGCAACCACAGCGAGAGAAACTGCAACGCAGTCAACCTGCCGAGCGAATGCGCGCGGACTATGAGTTATGGAACAGTGCGCAACTTGAGCAAACCCGTATTACTGAGCAGCTGCAAACGCAAACAACACAACTTGCTTTACAGCAAGACGCGCTGCAACCGTTGCAGGCCGCAGTGCAGAGCTCAGAGCACACGCTACAACAGGCAAGAACTGCGCAAACATCGCTTCGCCAGTTGATCCAGCAACAAGTGGTGCCCATTGATACCCGACTGCAAGAGCTGCGAAAATCTCTTGTCCAGCAACAACAAAAAACAAAGCAAGTAGACAGCGCAGTTAAACAGCTAAACGATAGAAAAGGCAAGCTAGAGAGTGAAAGACAAGCGGCTCAGCAGTCACTTGAAAAAGGTCAGACGTATTTAAAAGTCAATGCCAGCGATGCTATTTTGCAAAGCAAACTGGCTTTGTGGCAACAAAAGCATCAGCAGCGTGTGGAGGCGAGCCAAAAGGCAGATCAAGCAGAACGACTTGCCAAGCAACTGACGATACAAAGTAATGATAAACGTACTGTGTTAAGTCAGAAAAAGACTCAAGAACAACAGTTAATCAAAGAATTAGACACTTTTGAGCAGACGTTTAATACCGCGCAGCAGCAACTTGATGAATTACTAAAACAAGGTGATGAGTCGTCTCTTTTGACTCAGTTGCAGGCATTGCAAAATAATCACCCTAACTATCTGAAATTAGAGCAAGGCAATAGCCTGTATTCAGACACGGTAAAAGAGCGTGCACAGCTTGTTAGTTCGATTGCTGATCAGCGGTTAAAACTTGATGCACAAACACAAAAAGTATCACAGCTTCGTCGCGAGCTTACTTTGTGTGAGCAAAGCATTACTGACATTAATAAGCTGTTAGCCCAAGAAAGTGAATTGGCTAAATATCGCGCCCAGCTTAATGATCATCAGGCGTGTCCGCTGTGTGGCTCTATTGATCATCCTGCATTAGTAAGTAAAGACAATGCCGATAATGATGTGCTCGCGCTCGGTCAACGCTTAACGCAGGCTCAATCTCGCGCTACTGATCTTAACAATGACTATAAGCAGCAAGAGACTCAGCTAAATACTTTAAGCAGTCACTTGCAACACAGCGCTGAACAAGAGCAGCGGCTAATCAACAAATGCGCTGAGCTAGAACAGCGTTGGCAGAGCTTTACCAAATCATTAGGTCTAGCAATTGATTTGGGTGATGAGCAAGCGGTCACGCAGTTAATGGAGCATAATAAAGCGCAACAAAACGCGATTAATCAACAGCTTAATGCGCTAGTCGCACTGCAAAAAAACACAGACCAAGCCAAACAGACACTGCATACACAGCAAAGTGCATTGGCCGATGTTAGGCGCGCTCTTGATGGCGAGCAAAGTGCATTAACTTTAATTGACAGTAAATCAGATGCGGCAAGCCAAGAGTTCACACAGTGGCATGAGGCGAGCGCGTTATACACGGAGCAGCTAACCAATGAAATTCAAGAAGCCGGTTTTGATTTTGCCAATCTGTACGTAAATGACTCCACAAATGAAAAAGCAAATGAACAAGCAAATGCGCATGCAAACGACTGGTTTGAGCAAAAGCATCGCGACCTAAGCCTATGGAATCAAACGCTTGAGCAAACCCGTTCAGCTGAGCAGTTGCAAGCTCAACTGCAAACGCAAATCGATGCCGTACTTGAATCAATACAAACCAACACGGTTTCGGCAAGCAATGAACAAGCTCGCTTACAGCAAATGCAATCACAGCTGAGCGAGGATGAAACGCAAAGACGTGTTTTATTTGGCGATAAGTCTAGCAGTGAAGAGTCGGAGAAAATGCGCCTACAGCTCGATGCGTGTGAGTTGGCTTGCAGTCAGGCTCGCACAGCGCGTGATAGCGCTTTAGAGAGGGTAACGAAACTTTCTGGGCAACTAGATACCATGAAAGTACAGCATACTCAGCTAACGGCAGACGTTAAAAACAAAAGTGAGATTTGGCAGAGTCAACTTGAGCAAAGCCCATTTGTTGATGTAAGCGAATTTAAAAATGCGCTCTTGTCAGAGCAAGAAAGGGATACGCTGGCGGATGAAATTGAGCGCAGTAATCACGCCCTTGAAAACGCTAAGACGTTACTTAATAGCGCGCAGTCATCTTTAGCCTCACATCAGGGGCAATTTGAGCAAGCCGCATTAGAAAATGAACAATGGACTACTCTTTCACAAGCCGAAATTGAGTCCGTCATTGCTGAGCTTAGTGCGGCAGTGGAGCAGACGTTAAAAAGGCAAGGTGAGTTATCGCAACAGCTGATTAGCGATCAGAGCAATCGAGAGCGACTAAAAGATCTTATCGCTGAAATTGACGCCTTTGAACAAGAGTTTAGCGACATTTCACACCTTAATTCGCTGGTGGGCTCAGCCAAAGGCGATAAATTCAGAAAGTTTGCACAAGGTTTAACCCTTGAGAATCTGGTGTATTTGGCTAATAAACACTTAACTCGTTTTCACGGCCGCTATGAGTTACAACGCAAATCCGATGATGGTTTATCTCTACAAGTGATTGATACCTGGCAAGGCGATAGCGAGCGCGATACCAAAACCTTATCTGGCGGCGAAAGCTTCTTAGTCAGTCTGGCGTTGGCACTGGCGTTATCGGATTTAGTCAGCCACAAAACCAGTATTGATTCTTTATTCTTGGATGAAGGTTTTGGCACATTAGACGCCGAAACCTTAGATATGGCGCTTGATGCGCTAGATAATTTGAACGCATCTGGCAAAATGATCGGTGTGATCAGCCACGTTGAAGCGATGAAAGAGCGCATTCCATTACAAATCAAAGTGTCTAAACGTAGCGGGCTTGGGGTCAGTGCCCTTGAGCGTGAGTTTGCAGCGTAAAGTAAGTGTATAAACAAGCGCACAAGGAAGGGCAAATACAGCAGTTCTAACTTTTATATCAAGGTTAATATGTCATATGTAACATAACTGCTGTATAAAGGCGCCATGAAGATACCTAAGAGAATACAGCCTTTAGTTGACGATGGTTTAGTCGACGAGGTGAAAAGCCAGTTAATGAGTGGCAAAGAAGCGTCAGTGTACATTGTGCGCTGTGGCGAAACGATTCGTTGTGCCAAGGTGTACAAGGAAATCAGCCAACGTAGCTTTAAAAAAGCCGCTGCCTATCGTGAAGGTCGTAAGGTGCGCAACAGTCGTCGCGCCAGAGCGATGGAGAAAGGCTCGGGTTTTGGTCGCGATCAACAAGAAAAAGTGTGGCAAAACGCCGAAGTGGATGCGCTGTATAAACTGGCGGCCGCAGGCGTAAGAGTGCCGCAGCCCTTTGGCTGTTTTGATGGCGTGCTGTTGATGGAGCTCGTCACAGACGACGAAGGCTATGTCGCGCCTCGCCTAAACGATGTGTTGATGTCAGAAGAGCAAGCCATTGAAGATCATCTAGTAATGATGAGCTACGTGGTGAAAATGCTATGCGCAGGTTTGATTCACGGCGATTTATCAGAATTTAATGTGCTAGTTGATGAATACGGGCCAGTGATTATCGATTTACCGCAAGCGGTGGACGCAGCTGCTAATAACAACGCTGAATGGATGCTTACGCGCGATATTAATAACATTCGTGATTATTATGCGCAGTTTGCCCCGCAACTTGCCCAGACAGAATACGCCAAAGAAATTTGGTCACTGTTTGAAAAGGGTGAGCTAAAGCCTGACAGTGAGCTAAGTGGCACATATCAGGAAGTGGAAACGGCGGCGGATATTGACATGATCATGCAAGAAATTGATGCCGCGCGCGCAGCAGAGCTTGAACGCAGAGAGCGAGCGAAAGAAGCCAGTGAAGGGATAGACGATAGTAAGTTTAACTGGTCTGAGTCTTAATCTATTTTTTTATTACCAACACTATGAATATAGCCCTGCCATCGCTTCATCACAGTCTGCGATAGGGCTATTTTTGATTTGCATCAGCGAATGCAAATTTAATTGTGAAATGTATATAACCGCGTTAAATTGTCAGAAAATCTCTACAAAACCTTACTTTTCTTAGCACAACGTATACCATCAAACTGTCTCATTTATAAATTCAGGGAAGACAGTTATGAGTGCACTACGCATCCCAATGACCAAGTTTGGCTTTGACTTCGATTTATTGATTAAATCTTGGGAGGATAAGTTAGATGGTTTTCGCGTGGTCGATGACACGCTTACGCCGCTTGAGGGCGGTTTAGGTATGGGCTTTGATATCCTCAGAGAGTTTGATTCCACAGGTTGGCGCGAACAAATCCCCGCCAAACTGCTAGAGATCACCCAACCTTTTCCCGAATACCAATACCAAATGTTGTGGCTTGCTGCTAATGAACCCACCGCACTAGAATTTTTATATCAACGTCCGATTTTATTGGCGCTGATTTGTCGTCACTGCAATGTGGATAGTAAAGTGGCGCAAATACTCTGCCGCAGAGGGCAGTTAGGTGCACTTGAAGCGTTAGGACTGGATGCCACTGATGGCGCGCTATCGTTTATTGACAAACTAGAGCTGGATTTTGATGTTGGTGACGAGTACGTGCACATTAGTCGCTTGTTGGATGCCAATCAAAAACGTTATCGCGAATTTAAAGATTACCCGCATGTGACTTATGCATGCTTAAGACTGGATAGCATTTTTCCTGAGTTTAGCGGTAAACCGTTGGGCTTAGCCATGCTTAACAGTGGAGAGTCACAAATCAGCCCTGCTGATTTTCAAAAAATCTATGAAGTGGGCAAGCAATTAAACATAGACAATGTGCTAAGCGTAATGAGTGAGCAAGATTCCTCGCTGCAATTGAGCACGCTGTACGAGCGCTGGATAACATTGAAGCGCAAAGGAACTCATTTATCGATTGTTTGAATGGCAAGGTTAGCTTGTATTTAAGCGTAACTGGCGATTTTTCAAAGAATTACCATTAAACCGCTCAATCACTTTATAGGGTGATTGGGCGGTTTGTGTATGAACAACTAATAAAGCCCTAATAAGCCCTCTATAAACAGCAGTAAGCACGCTAAATTCGTGATTTGCAGTTTTTACGTCTACACTCATCTGACCACTTTTTTGCACCAACTGAATTTAGGAACATTGAATCTAGGATCGGATTCTGCATGCCACTGTTTAGGGAGAGACGTACATGTACCCACTATTTCGCCTTGCGAAAGTCACTTGGCAAGCCAAGAAACAGCCACCACTGACTATCGCAGGTAAAAGCACGACTGAGTTTTATTGCCATCCTTGGGATTTAGATATTTTCAATGAGTTAAATAATGGCCGCGTGCTGACTCTCTATGATTTGGGAAGAACCAACTTAGGTATCCGTTGTGGATTAATGAAAGTACTAGCGCGCAACAAATGGGCGTTAGTCGTCGCAGGCAGTTCTGTGCGTTATCGCAAGCGTGTACATCTTTTAAATAAAATCACCATGCACACTCAATGTGTTGGTTTTGATGACAAATGGTTGTATGTAGAGCAATCCATGTGGGTGAAAGGAGAACCAAGTTCTTCCGTGTTGATTCGAGCGGGTATTACCTCCAAACAAGGTATTGTGAGCCCAGTGACCGCACTGGAATCTATGGGACAAGCCAATCCATTTGCTGAGCTTCCAATGTGGGTAAAAGAGTGGGTTGATTCAGAGCAGCACAGACCATGGCCACCCTTAGATGGCGAAATAGAAGCAGAAACGGCTCAGCAAAGCGTATAAATCGCACGCATCGATTAGTTGAATCCGTTAGTGCTGGGTACATCGAACCCAAAAGCGGCATAAAATGATAAGAGCACTATCTGCGATTAAGGTATTATCTTGGTTTTGATACACTACCGTTGTTGTCGAATTTTTGTTTATGGTTTCGTTTGGTGTTTTGGCTTAGTGCTAGGGTAAATTGATGGATTGTGATTCAGAGAGCAGTTTTATTGGAGACTTGCTAGGCATGGCCTTATTTGGCTTCATGTTTTATGCACTGTATAAAATAGTCGTATTGTGCTTCAAAGCCCTTGGGTGGCTTTTCGTTGCGATATACAAAATTTTCGATTTCTGTGTGTTAGTGATTGCCTTGCTCATCAGCCGCTCTGAAAGAGAGGATCTTTGGTTTCATCGTACTGGTTTACGAGCCTTGATCACTGTACCGCTAATGCTGTTTACTTGTGTCTTTGTTATGAGCGATTCAAATGAACAAGCGAATATAGATAGAAATGACTTAGTACGCAGCGCCATTGCGCGACAATCTCAAACAGCACCAACCCAAGCAGAAGCAAGTCAAACAAAGCAAGCCGCCACAAAGCCTCAAACAGTAAATGCGCAATTATTGAATATTCGCTCTAACCCCAACGCAAAAGCAGGCGTTGTTGGTCAAGTAGGGCAAGATAGCATTGTTTTGGTCAATAAAACTCAAGGCTCGTGGTCTGAAATTAGCTACAACAATACGCGAGGATGGGTAGCATCTCATTATTTAACAGCGGCAGAGAATGCGATTTACGCGCATGTTACGGCAATTAAGTTAAACGTGCGCAATGCACCACAAACTGGCGCAGTAGTGTTTCAGCTAAATAAAGGTGACACGATCACCATCGACTCTAGCCGCAATAATTGGGTAAAAATCAAATATAAAGAGAAGTCCGGTTGGGTTGCTCAAAGATTTTTAGATTTCACTTAAAAAACGCCCGCATCAGAATGCGGGCATTTTTTTGTGAGAACATCTTTATAAGGGTAGTGAGCTTATCAGGATTAAACCGTTAAACACTTAGAACTTATAGCCAATAGTGGCTTCGATAGTACTAGTATTATCAAAGTCATCATCGGTATAGCCATCTTTTGTATAAGCAAGGTTTAAAACTGCATGGCTGATTTGAACTTCAACGCCAAGACCAAGTTGGCCGTACGGAGTACCATCAGAACTGCTATAACCAAAAGCGGAACTTGAAATGCTTTGATAGCCGATACCTGCGACAACATAAGGACGCAGAGTCAAAGAATCATCATAAAAAGTGGTGCCAATAAGAAAAGCACCGCCCCCACGAACAGTCGTTGATTTAAGTGTACTAGTCGAGTAATTGTAGATACTCACTGCATCTTCAGATAGGCGCATATATTCAAAGGTACTACGAAAAGCAACGTAGTCATTAATTTGACTTTTTACATTCAGTGATAAGCCACCAAACTTACCTTTAAAGCCTGCATCTCGAAGCTCTGGAGCTGTTAATTGAGCATAGCCGATGTTAAAACTTGTATTGGCAAACTGGCTATTATCAGTGCTAGTAGAACTAGGATCAGAAGCTAAGGCGAATGAAGATATCGAGGAGAGAGCGACCGCTAAGATGATTTTTTTCATGTTTAACTCGATTATATATTGATAATTGATTTGGTTAGTGACGATTCGCTGAACTCAATTCAATTAGAAGGATGCATATTAAAAATAAAAACAAAGATTTCTTTTAATTATGCAAATGATTTTAATCGATTAAATTAGGTATAAACATGAAAGGTGTATAGGTGGCTGTTCACCTTTTCTAATTAAGGAAAGGGAGTGTGGCAGTAGTGGTGAGCAAAGTCATCTTTCACGTAGGCTAAAAACAAAAACGCCAAGCAAAATGCTTGGCGTTTTTGTAAATTTGGTGGGTCCGGGCGAACTCGAATCGCCGACCCCCGCCATGTCAAGGCGGTACTCTAACCAACTGAGCTACGGACCCAAATTTTGTGGTGCAATTTGCATGTTAATGCAAGAGGATGGTGGGTCCGGGCGAATTCGAATCGCCGACCCCTACCATGTCAAGGTAGTACTCTAACCAACTGAGCTACGGACCCATCTTCTTGAACGAGATTGATGTTAGCGATAAGCGCGGTTGGGTTCAAGCACAAATCCTCGCTTTGTGAACTGTTTGCTGTTTTTGTAATCGAGATGGGGCTGATTCGGCTAAGTTAGAAGCGATTTCGGCAGCTTTCGGTTAGGAAATACTAAAGTATTTAAAAAAGGTTTCGATGATTAAACTCAGTAATGTAAGCCAAAATTTATTCGGTGGAACATTGATTTTAGTGGATGTCGCAAAATGACTATTTAGCATCTACATTTTAGATACAGTGAATGGATATCAACTAAAAAATCAAGGTGAAACATGACGTTAACTCCGAGTTTATCTCGAACGTGCTTATCTGTGGTGGCATTAGTTTCTTCATCTTCAGTATTGGCTAACTCGGCCAATTTTGAAGGGCCAGATTCGGTAGAAAACACGATTGCAACGCAAAAGGAAGATCAAAAAGATTGGCGCGAGGGATTAGCCGAACATGGTTTTGTTTTTGGCGCAGATTATTTTTCGCTTGGTCTGTATAGCGATGACGCCACTGGTGGCGGTGATGCATCTTCCGCCTCTGGGGTAGCGCGTGTCTATGGTCAGTGGAGTTTAATTGGCAAGGACAGTGGCAACACCGGCAGCTTAGTATGGAAGTTTGAGCATCGTCATGGCTATAGCAGTACGCCACCTAAAGACTTTTCAGGGACCACGTTTAATCCCAAAGCCGATAATATTGGCTACCTTGGCATGATAGCGCCAGCTTATAGCGATCAAGGCTTTCGCGTCACTGACCTTAACTGGAAGCAGCAATTTAATGGCGGAAGAAGTAGCGTAATTATTGGTTGGCAGGATGTAACCAACTATGTGGACACCTATGCGTTGGCAAGTCCTTGGACGGGCTTCACTAACCTTGCATTTAGTACTGGTGCAGGCGCAATGGGTTTGCCTGATGACGGTATATTGGCATTATCAGCCGGTCATATGTTGACGGATAACTTTTATATCGTCGCGGGTGTCGCCGATGCTAAAGGTCAGTCGGATGAAATTTTTAATGGTTTTGATACTTTGTTTAACGACTACGCACTGTTTAGCACTTTAGAACTGGGTTGGACTGCTTCTCAAAATCAGATCTATACCGAGAACTTCCACGTTACGTTATGGCATATGGATGAAGGCTCTCGTCATAGCTTATCGTCATCAGTACTGCCTAATGGCGAAGTAGTCGGTGGCGAGTCAGGGCAAGGGGTTAATTTTTCTTATAGCACTTTTATTACCCCAGACATTATGCCGTTTGTTCGTGGTGGGGTTTCTAGTGGGGATGTTGCCCTATACAACAAATCGATTTCCGCAGGTGTGGGCTATTTTGGCTTGGGCAGCGCTAAAAATAACTTAGGAGTAGCGGTCAACTGGTCAGAAACTAATGATGTTTTTGACAATAAAGATCAGTTTACCGCTGAGATCTATTACAACATGCAGTTTGGCGATCATTTTCAGCTCACCCCTGATGTGCAATTTATCAATAATCCAGCGCTATCTAGTGAAGATACAGCGCTGGTGGTTGGTGTGCGAGGGCGAGTGTTTTTCTAACCTAATGGTTTAGCTCTCTTTTTATAAACAGACGTTACTTATCATAAACCTTCAAAGTAACGTCTTTTTTATAAAAAATGAACCATGCTAAAGGGAGCGCCATAACGATAGCCATGATGTGTAGTGAAGCCATTGGCAATAAATTGACCAAACCTACCAGTGCTGATGCGCCTGCCATTTGGAAAAAGCCCAGTAGTGATGCGGCAGTACCAGCTCGCTTAGAAAATGGCGCTAATGCTGAGCTACAACAAATGCCTAAAATCAGACAAAAACCTGTGCTTGCGACAAAAATCGGTCCCATAAATGCAAATGGGTGAGCGATGTGGCTGAGTAATACAATCAGCAGTGCGGCGCAACTGCACATTGTAATAGCAAGTTGTAGGGCTTTGGTTTTGCCCAGTTTTCTGATGACGATGGGCGCAATAAAGGAAGCGAGTATATTGATGATGGCGTTACTGCCAAACCAAATAGAAAAAGTGGTGGAGTCTAAGCCCAGTTCAACCATTAATCGAATCGGTGCAATACTGACAAAGGCGATGATGATCGCCATCGCGAGCATGACAAGGCCAGTATTGAACTGAAAAATACTGTTGTGCAATATGGGCTTATATTGCGCCCAATTAATCAATTTTTCGCTGTAAACCGTGTTCTCTGGTCGTGTTTCAGGTAATCGCCAGAATGAAATAAGCCCAATTAATAGCGCGTAGCCAGTCATGAAATAAAAGGTCGCTCGCCAGTTCCATGTTTCGCTGAGCCATCCACCAACAAAAGGTGCTAATGCGGGGATCACGCAGATAACGCCGTTGATATAGCTATAAATAGAGGCGGTTCGTTCGCTAGAGTAACTGTCTCTTACGCCAGACATGACGCTCACCGATACCGCGCAAGTGCCTAGACCCTGAAATATGCGTGATAACCACAGCATTTCTATTTGTTGTGAGAGTGCCGCCACGGTAGAGCTGGCAATGTACAGCATCAACCCAACCATAATCAGTGGCTTACGGCCGTATCTATCCGCCAGTGGTCCTGCTATTAACTGCCCAATACCTAAAGCGGCAAGAAACAAGGTAATGGTGACTTGGATATGACTAAGGGGAGTGTGCAGACTATCCGCTATTTGCGGAAAAGCGGGAAGATAAATATCAATCCCCATTGGGCTGACTATGATAAGTAGCAAAAACAGGTAGATAGGAGGCTTAGTGTTCATTTTAGCTGTCGTGATTAGGTGTTGGCGCAAAGCTTATCAATCTTGAGATATGAATAATATTGAATTATTGTCATCTTAGAGTTTCCTTAATGGAATATTGTATGAAGCTAGACCATATTGACCTTAATCTATTACGGTTGATGTTGATTCTGCTAGAAGATGGCAGTGTCAGTCGCGCCGCCACTAGGCTAAATCTTAGTCAGTCAGCGGTGAGTAAGCAATTAACGCGCCTTAGAGAGCAGTTAGGTGAAGTGCTTAACGATCCTTTATTTATCAGAACGGGAAGAGGGTTAACACCCACTGTGCGAGCCAGTAAATTGGAGCAGCCACTACGTCAGTGGTTACGAGACTCACATACTATGCTATTGCCTGAGACGTTTGATCCCTACCAAGATGAGCGTAATTTTACGATAAGCATTTGCGAAACGGCATTTCCGGTGATCATTCCGCGCCTGATGCCGTTACTGGCTAAGCGTGCTCCCGGTATGCAATTGAGCATAGTGCCGAAAACAAAGCACAGTTTGAACTTATTAAATCAAGGGGAGTTGGACTTACTGATTAGTGCAAAAGATACAGACTTGCGGGCGCAAGCCTCAAACTCTATTTATGGTCTGCAGGATCAGCCAAATCTTGAGCTTTATCGCGATCGGCATATCTGCCTTATAGGTAAGAAGAATCATATACCTAAAACGCAATGGAATATTGAGTCATTTTTGCAAACTGATTTAGTGCGAATATACGTTGAAGAAAGTGAGTTTTGGTTATTAGATAGGGTAGCGGCGGATCAAGGGCGAAGGTTAAAAGACAAAGCTAAAGTGCCTGATTTTCATAGCGCAGCTCTTTTAGCGCAACATTCAAACATGATGCTGGTATGTACATCTATTTTTGCCGAGCAGTTAGCTCAGCGATACGCTTTACAGTCACAGCCTTTACCATTTGATTTAAAGCCCGTAAGTTATCGAATGTTATGGACTAGTATGTTAGAGAGCGATTCCGCTCACCAATGGTTAAGAAATTTAATCATGCAATGCTGCCACGATCTTCAGTAAGATAACGTGATAAACCTCTCTTTTTGAGTTTAATTTGACCTATTCAAATTGAATTCGTGAATAAAGAATACCGCTCTTAATTTATAAGGAACAAAGATGATCAACATTGCCTTTTTTAGTACAAAGTCATATGACCAAGACGCGTTTGAGCAAGGGAAGTCTGACTACGATGTGCAGTATCATTTTTATGATTTCTTACTTAACGAACAGACTGCCAAAATGGCAAAAGGCTGTGAAGTAGTGTGTGCGTTTGTGAACGATGACTTATCTCGACCAGTTTTAGAAGAGCTAGCGGCAAGAGACGTTAAAATGATTGCTATGCGTTGCGCAGGCTTTAACAACGTTGATCTTGATGCTGCAAAAGAACTGGGTATTCAAGTAGCGCGCGTTCCAGGATATTCTCCGGAAGCCATCGCTGAGCACGCAGTGGGTTTGATGATGACCTTAAACCGTCGTTTTCATAAAGCTTACCAACGTACACGTGACGCAAACTTCTCTCTTGAGGGCTTAGTTGGCTTTAACTTTTTTGGACGCACAGCGGGCATTATCGGAACCGGTAAAATTGGTTGCGCGACTATTCGTATCCTTAAAGGCTTAGGAATGAACGTACTTTGTTACGACCCATACCCAAATGATTTTGTGGTTGAAGCGGGTGCAACGTATTGCGATCTAGATACTCTTATTCAACAGTCTGATGTGATCTCTCTACACTGTCCCATGACACCTGAAAATTATCACCTTTTAGATGCAACCGCCTTTGGTAAAATGAAAGACGGCGTCATGATCATTAACACCAGTCGTGGTGAACTTGTCGATTCTATGGCTGCCATCGATGCACTAAAAGCTGGACGTATCGGTGCGCTAGGCTTGGATGTGTACGAAAGTGAGAAAGAACTGTTCTTCCACGATAAATCGAATGACGTTATTGTCGATGATGTGTTCCGTCGTTTGTCTTCTTGTCACAACGTACTATTTACCGGTCACCAAGCCTTTTTGACTAGAGACGCATTGAGCAGCATTGCTTCAACAACGCTTGCGAACATTGAAAACTTTAAGCAACAAAAAACGGATGCGAACTTCTTATAAGCACAATACATTTCTATAAGCATATAGCTATGGTGATTAGATAGCACATCTTATGAACAGCAAAGGCTCTAGTATTACTAGGGTCTTTTTTTTTTGCTTCCGATTTACGCCCTAAAGCGCATTAAAATCCCCTTAATCTAGCGCCCAATCTGAAAGATTAGAAAGGTATGACAAAGTGAGATCCGATTCACTTGGCCTTACGCATCCTTACTTCATTCAAAATTTTATATCGAGGTGTTTCGCAAACTGAGTAAGCTCATGCCCCTTATTCTGCGGCTTTTATAAGCTAATAGCAGGATAAATTAAAGCAGGAGGTTGCAAGGATGAGCGTGGTTAATCCGTTAAATTCAGTTTCTTTGATGGCATTGTCGTGTGCTGCTATACCGTGTGTTGCTATACCGAGCCATAGCGCGTTAGCTGACAACTTAATGCTTGCGAGTGTGTACCAAGGACAAGCATTATCAGAACAACATCTAGTCAGTGAAAAACTCGATGGTATTCGTGCGCTTTGGAACGGAAAAGAGTTAATTACGCGTAATGGTTCAAGCATCAATGCACCAGAATCTTTTATAAGTCAGATGCCCCCGTTTGCAGTAGAAGGCGAGCTTTGGGCTGGAAGAGGCGGCTTTGCTTTGGTGCAACAAACGGTTTTAGATGCAAAAGCTAATGAAAAGGCATGGTCAAAGATTAGTTTTGTATTGTTTGATAGACCAGATGTACTGACCTCATACGCAAAACGTCACGACTCTCTGTTGCAATGGAAATCCAATGTTGCTCAAACACATACGCAAGTGATTGTTGCCGAGCAGCGCCCATTTCGTTCCTATCAATCTTTAGGCGAAGCACTACAAAAGGTGGTTAAATTGGGCGGCGAAGGGCTGATGGTTCGAAACAAGCATTCGGTTTATATCGCAGGGCGCAGTGAAGCGCTTTACAAAATTAAACTTCATCAAGATGCCGAAGCGCGAGTGATAGGTTACAAGCAAGGCAAAGGTAAATATCAACACCTAGTCGGTGCATTGCATGTAGAGTCACCCCAAGGAGTGCGTTTTTACATAGGCAGCGGCCTTACCGATGCACACCGACGTAATCCACCGAAAGTAGGCACCAATATCACCTATCGATACAACGACAAAACAGCAAACGGTGTGCCTAAGTTTGCACGATTTATGCGTGAGAGAAGTGAGTTTTAGGTGAGGTGTTTAAATTACTAGTTTAACCTTATCAAGTTATAGGTACGTACTTGTTGTTTTTTATCAATGACTTAAGATATTCTCGTGAAGAGTTGATTTTCTTGGTTTCCATATAAATTATCAAGGTAGCGATGAACAAATGTTATGAATAAATTAGACTTAGAAAATCTAGTGCAAATTAGGCTTTCGGAAGCTCAAGCGTTACTTGATTCTGGAAACTTCCATGGTGCTTATTATTTGGTTGGCTATTCACTAGAGTGTGCTTTAAAAGTATGTATCGACAAACAGGTTAAGGAATACGACTTTCCAAACAAACAGTTGGCAAATAAATGTCATACTCATAACCTAACGGAGTTACTTGGTGTTGCAGGGTTAAAACAAAGGCTTGCAGAAAAAGAGAAGACGGATCTTGATTTTAAATTAAATTGGGCTGTCGCAAAAGATTGGTCTGAATCTGCAAGATATGAGTGTATTATTGGCGAAAATAAAGCAGTTGATCTATTTAACGCTATTAACGAACCGCAATCAGGAATATTGGTATGGCTAAAGACATTTTGGTAACGAAAAGGCTTACCGATTCAATGATGGAAGCGGGTGCTGAATTGCTCAATCGTCTTGATGCGAGTGCATCGGACGTGAAAAGTGCGTTTTGGCTGTTCTTATCGGAAGAGCACGTATGGAAGTTTATTGTGGCATCTCCTTTAGTTGAGTCACTAGGCCCTCGTAAGTATTACAAGAAAATCAATGAGGCGAATCAACTTGCGAAAGGGACAGAAAGCGTCATTTCACTGAATGATATCAGTGTTTTAAATACCAATGATTCGATAGTAAAAGTACTAAATGATGCGCTTAAAACTGATAATGATTTATCGGGAATTCGTTTTTCTAGAAACACAATAAACGGCATGTTTATTGAAGATACCTATATCTACCGTTCAACTTTTTAAGCCAGCAGTTTGCCCTTAGCTAAGTTTAGCAATTAAGGGCAAACGATAATTTTCTCACTACTGCGAAGCAAACTTCAATTGAACCTCAGGCGCTTGACGGTGCATCCATCGAATACGTGAAGCTAGCAATATTGCGGCAACGGTAAGTCCGGCAATAAAACCATACCAGTAGCCGTGAGCGCCCATAGGTTCGACTATCCAGTTGGTTGAACCCAGTACGTAGCCTAATGGCAAGCCGATCACCCAATAGGCGATAAAGGTTCGATTGAAAATTGATTTCATGTCTTTATAGCCGCGTAACGCACCTGCGGCGACCACTTGTACTGTGTCACTAAATTGGTAAATAGCGGCAAGCAGAAGTAACTGCACTGATATTGTGGTTACGGCTCTGTTGTCGGTGTACAGGTCAGCGATATTCTCTCTAAATACCACGGTCAGAATCGCGGTTACAAGAGCGAGGGCAAGGCCTAATAAAATCGCCACATGGGTAGCCACTTTCGCGCCATCAATATCTTCTTCACCGAGTTTGTGTCCCACTCGAATACTGACTGCGCCGCCAATACTCATCGGTATCATAAACACCATTCCAGATACGTTGATGGCGATTTGATGCGCGGCCACCATTACAGGGCCGAGTGGAGAAATCAGTAACGCCACCACAGCAAACAGCGTCACTTCAAAGAAGATAGCCAAAGCCACTGGCAGACCAAGTTTAAACAAACGATATTGCGCTTTGAGTACGGGCTTGTGCCATTGCTTAAATAGCCCAATGTGTGCAAGGCGCTTTGAGGTCATGGTGTATAACAGCAAGAACGAGAACATGACCCAATACACAATGGTAGTGGCAACGCCACAGCCTATACCGCCAAGGGAGGGCATACCGAGTTTTCCGTATACAAAGATGTAGTTAAGGGGAATATTGATGAGTAGCCCCAAAAAACCAATGACCATGGCCGGTTTGGTTAATGACATGCCATCGGTAAAACTGCGTAAGGTTTGGAAAAACAAAAAAGCAGGAACGGCAGGCAACATGGCATGCATGTAACCTGTGGTAATGGTAGCCATAGTGGCATCGACATCCATTAATCGCAAAATGGTGCTGGTTTGTAGCAGGACAAAGGCGATAGGGAAACCAATCAAAATCGCTAAACTGGCACCTTGCTGTATTTCATTGGCAATTTTATGCTGGTGGCCGCGTCCGTTGAGCTGCGCGACAATTGGAATAAGCGCCATTAAAATGCCGATGCCAAACAATATTGATGGTAACCAAATACTAGAAGCAATGGCGACTGCCGCCATATCGGTTGCACTTACGCCACCGGCCATTATCGTGTCCACGACACCCATGCCGGTTTGGGCGATGGAGGCAATAAGAATTGGTGTGGCAAGTTTGATAAGGTTTTTGGCTTCTTTTTGGTATCGATGCACGGCAGGCTTCCAGTATTTATTTGCAGCGAATAGTAATACCAAATGCTTGAGCGTGCTATGTTTTTATGTCATGTTTTGTATCGTTTGGTTCGGCTAAGTGTGTGATGTGCGCACAGCGTACTGTTTGGATATAACCTTTATTTGAGGAATTAATATGTTTACTGGGATCGTGCAAGGGATGGCAAAGGTTGTCTCTATTGATGCAAAACAAGATTTTCATACTCACGTCCTGGAACTTCCAGCTCAGCTCAGTGAAAACATCAATATTGGAGCGTCGATCGCGCACAATGGTTGTTGTTTGACCGTGACTAAAGTGTCAGGGCAACAAGTGCATTTTGATTTAATGAAGGCCACCTTAGATCTCACTAACCTTGGTGCTCTGAATCAAGGTGATTGGGTTAATGTAGAGCGTGCGGCTCGTTTCGGTGATGAAGTCGGTGGTCATTATATGTCGGGGCATATCTCGGATACGGTGACGATAGTAGATATTGTACGTAGCCCGAACAACCAAACGATTTGGTTTGAGAGCAACGCGCAAAACATGGGCTACATACTGAAAAAAGGCTATATCGGCTTAGACGGCTGTTCACTGACCATTGCTGAAGTTGAGGGGAATCGATTTAGCGTAAATTTGATCCCAGAAACCCTATCGCGCACCTTGTTTGGGCAACGTAGTGTTGGAGACAAGGTGAATTTAGAGGTCGACCCTCAAACTCAAGCTATTGTTGATACCGTCGAGCGCGTGTTAGCCAGCAGAGGTTAGCCAATACAGGCTAGATAGCAGAGCTTAATAAACTGACTATCGACTAAAAAATTTGCTCATCATCAGAGTCAATATCCAGATCAATCTTGTCTCGCACTTGATTAAGCTGCATACGCAGATGAATAGGGTGGCAACATATAGGGCAATCTTCGTAAAAGTCTTGATTGCCCTGTGTGGTATCTAAAGTCACACCTACGTGTCCGCCGCAGTGAGGGCAAGAGATGAATTGTTCGCCGTACTTTTTCATAATAACACTCCCACTTAATAATAACGTTCTAACAAATGGTCAATTCGTTGTTGAGCCTCACCTAAATAGTGCCCAGCAAATAGGTTGCAGTGATTCAATATATGATAAAGATTATAGATGTGTTTCCGCTCTTCATAACCATCTATAAAAGGCTTAATGGTTTGATAGCCTTGGTAAAATGAGTCAGGGAAGTCACCAAACAGTTCGGTCATGGCTAAATCACATTCATGATCGCCCCAATAACAGGCAGGATCATAACAAATAGGCCCAAACGGCGATTCGGCGCAGTTTCCATGCCATAGGTCGCCATGTAATAAGGATGGTTTTGGCTGGTGGTTAGCAAGGCCTAATCTTACACAGTTGATGATCTGTTCTTGATCGCCAAATTCAATGCCTTTTTCTTTTAATAACTGCAACTGCCAACCAATGCGTTGCTCGGCAAAGAAAGCGCACCATTTCTTTTGCCAACGGTTAGGTTGCAAAGTGGCCCCGATATAATTGTCATGATCAAAGCCATACTCTTGTTGCTCTCCCCATAAATGCAAGCGAGCAATCTCTTGCCCAAATTGATAGCTACTTTCATGGTGAGTTAAGGGGTGTGTAGGCAGATAGTTTAAGATCAAAAACGCACAATCTTTGGTAGAGCCAAGATGCACGATTTCGGGGGTATACACCGTATTTGAGCGTTGCAATTGGGTGAGATTGTCGACTTCGGCGGTAAACTTACTGAGAAAGGCTTTGTTATTTAGCTTTATAAAGTAGCGCTGCTCACCATCGCTGATCATATAACTTTCGTTGATATTGCCAGAGGTAATACGGCTTTTCTCTTCGATCTTAAATTCAAACATTAAGATATCGGAAAGTTGCTGAGTTATCGCTTGCCACATAATCAATGCCTCACGGTTTGCCTATATGAGTAAGTTTAGGTCAAATCTAGCCAGCGAATAGCAATAGAGTGTGATTCTCTAATTTGGATCAAATATTAGAGCTCAGATACAAAGGTTGTTTGATTTTCTTCACAGTTTGTAAGGCAGTTTTACCCAATCAATTTACCCGCCGAATTTGCCAAAAGGTATCAGCCCAATATGGGGAATCTAGCCTTGAAATAATCACCCCCTTTGATGAGGAAGCGTGCATAAAACTGTTGTCTTCGAGGTAAAAGCCGACATGTAGCGTGTTAAAACCGGTTTTAAAAAACACAAGGTCACCATATTGTCGGTCTTCATAGTCTATGGGTGTACCTACATGGCTTTGTAGATGGGTAGTGCGCGGGATGGATTGATGAAACAACTGCGCAAATGCGATTTTTACAAACCCTGAGCAATCGATACCTTTGCGAGAGTTACCCCCGTAGCGATACGGCGTTTTGTGCCAAGTTTTGTAAAAGTGAAACAGTGCGTCGCTTTCTTTTTGAGGGACGTCTTTTTCAAGTTGAGTGTCAATTTGTTTAATGTTGACTCGCGCTGTGGGGTTATTTTCAGGGCCACTCGCACAAGCGGTTAATAAAAACACGGCCACTATCGTTATCAGTGTCTGTGTGGCGGAGTGTTTCATTATTTCTTCCTAAAAGGCTGAGTTAACATTTTATCTAATCGCTGTTCTTTACGAGAGCGAAATTGGGAAATACCAATATTCATTTTATAGTGACCCAGTTTCGGTCTTTCGGTATGGGTATCGAATAAATGATCCCATATGGATAAGAAAAACCCGAAATTAGAGTCAGCTTCGGTGCGGATTGTTGAATGATGCACCCTATGCATATCAGGAGTCACAATCAATTTGCGTAGCCGCTTATCCCACACTCTAGGGATACTGATATTGCTATGATTAAACATAGCACTGCCATTCAATAAGATCTCGAATACGATGACCGCGATTGGCGGAATCCCAAAACTGATGACGATGCAGATCTTAATCCACATAGAAATCCAAATTTCTAGAGGATGAAAACGTGCTCCGGTGGTGACATCGATGTCTTGATCAGCATGATGCACCTTATGTAAGTTCCAACAAATGGGTGCACTATGAAACAGGCGGTGCTGCCAATAAATCGCAAAGTCCAAAATGAGCACGCTAATTACAACAATAACGGCAAAGTTAATCGACAATTCGTTGAATAGACCAATTTGTAAACTCTGCGCCCATAGTGCTGCCTCAACCGCGAGCAAAGGCATAGTAATGTAAATTAATACTGAATTTAAGCCTGTCAGTCCTAAATTATTCGCCCAGCGATACAGTTTTGGTTGTCGAAGTGGGCGTTTAGGTTTCCAGTATTCAGCTAAAGCGCAACTCACGAGCACTGCAGTGAAAATACTAACCCTAATATAAGCAACGTCCATTAATTATTTTCTCCAAGATGGTGACAAGCATCGTGTGCTTGATTACTCTTACTTTCTTTTTCGTGACAGGGCAAATAATGCGTGTACATGCTGTTCATCAATTAGTTGAATATAGACTCAGCCAAGCAACCAAACCTTTTAGTGCTAGGGGCTCAAAAGTAGAACGCTGTCCATATTGCCGTATTGCACGTACCTATTGTATCTGTGCTCATCAGCCGGATCCGACAGCTGGATTTGCGATCTTGTTGCTGTATTCAGATAACGAAGTACTAAAACCAAGCAATACCGGAAGGCTAATTGCTGACGTTTGCAGTGAAGTTCATGCGTATCAATGGAGTAGGACAGAACCTGATTCTAACATGCTTTCCTTGTTACAAAACCCAAGCTATCAACCAATTCTGGTATTTCCTGAGAGTTATCTGTTTGATTCTAATGCTCTTGTCCCTGATGATAAACAGGCCTTTGTGCAAGATAAAATCCCTCTGTTTGTGTTTTTAGATGCCAGTTGGCGAGAAGCGCGTCGTATTTATCGCAAATCAGAATACCTACATCATCTCCCCGTGATCTCAATTCAACCAGAGAAGATATCCGAATATGTGATGAGAAAATCAGATCAAGAGCAACATCTTGCAACATGTGAAGTGGCGGCCTTGGTTTTACAAGAGTTCGATATGTATGACGTTAGCCTTGGATTGCAAGCCTGGTTTGAAGTGTTTAAAGAGAGCTATATGTTGAGTAAAACCCGTGAGAAACGAGACTTTAGTCGTCCAGTGTTAACCCAGTATTTATCTAACGCTAGCCTCGAAAAGTAGTCGTTTAAATTAGGTTGATATCAATCGGTGAGTCACAATCTATTATGCACACCTTGTTTTATGGCAGTCATCACGGTAAGTGCGGCTAAAGATCGCGATAATGAACTTAATTTGTTAATGAATTTAAGTGTTTAGGTTAGGAGAAGTATGATGTTTTATGGCTTTGATGTAGGCGGAACCAAAATTGAGTTTGGTGCGTTTAACGACAGTCTAGAGCGTGTCGCCACAGAACGTGTGCCTACGCCGGGTGATGACTACCCAAAGCTTGTTGAAACCTTAGCCGCGCTGGTTGAAAAATACGATGCTCAATTTGCTGTTGAGGGGTTAATTGGTTTTGGTCTTCCGGGGATGGAAGATCCTAAAGATGACACCATTCTTACGGTAAATGTACCTGCGGCAAAAGGTAAGCCATTGCGTGCCGATCTTGAAGCGCGCATCGGTCGTAGCGTTAAAATCGAAAACGATGCCAACTGTTTTGCCTTGTCTGAAGCGTGGGATGATGAGTTAAAAGATGAGAAATCAGTGATGGGGCTTATCTTAGGCACAGGCTTTGGTGGCGGAATTATTCACGAAGGCAAAGTGTTCTCTGGCTGTAATCACGTTGCAGGCGAGGTAGGGCATACGCGTTTACCTATTGATGCATGGTTCCATTTAGGGGACAACGCGCCACTATTAGATTGTGGTTGCGGCAAAAAAGGCTGTTTGGATAGCTATTTGTCGGGGCGTGGTTTTGAATTGATTTACGCTCATTACTTTGCTGAAAAGAAAAAAGCCATCGATATCATTAATGCTTTTTATGAAGGCGAGCCAAAGGCGTGTGAACACGTAGAGCGCTTTATGGAGTTGTTGGCTATTTGCTTTGCGAACATCTTTACCGCTTACGATCCGCATGTGGTTACGCTAGGTGGTGGTCTATCTAATTTCGATCTGATTTATGAAGAAATGCCAAAACGAGTGCCTAAGTATCTATTATCTGTTGCCAGCTGTCCGAAAATCATCAAAGCAAAACACGGTGACTCCGGTGGTGTGCGTGGCGCAGCTTTCTTAAATATTCGCTAGTTCAGCAAAATAAATGACTAACATTGAGTTACTTTTGTAAGCTGCTGGTGGCTTAAACTCGCCGAATCTTTGACTAACACTGCTATACTGTATATTTAAACAGTATGGCGGTGTTTTTTTATTTTTGTACATAATTGCTATGCGATATTCTCTGAAAAAACAGCAGCGATAAAATACATAATCAATCGTTATTTTATGTGGCGGCATGAGGTTTTTTTGTTAACTTATTGATTTTGCGCATATAAAGAATGTAAATTTAGGCGGTTGTGAGAGTAAAGGTCTGTAAATTGTCTTCTGATTTTGCTATAAACCACGTTTCAAATTTCCATACCGTCTGAAAGCCGTGAATAGGGGAATCATTTAATGAGACTTGCACATAAACGTAACGTGCAGATGAAATTGCAAAAGCGTACTAAAGCTACTGCTAGTAACACTTCATCTAAGCCTTCAATTCAATCTACTGAGCAGCGTGTTGCAACCGCGCCAGTAGTTGAGCCTAAAGTTGAAGCTAAGATAGAAAAAACCGCTGACGTAGAAGTGCCAGTAATTGCACTTACACCAAAGCAACAACAAGTTTTAGACATTGTTGCTGCGAATGCTGAAGGCATCAATTCTAAAGGAATTGGTCTAGCTGCAGGTCAAGAAGAAGCAAAAGCGGCTGCATGGGCAACCGGTGCTCTGAAAAAACTAATTAGCGAAAGCCTTGTTCAAAAAGAACAACTTTCAGGAAACAAAGTTATTTATAAACCTGCATAATTTTTAGCGGTTTAGCTATAACTAGAATGCCTCGACTTGTCGGGGCATTGTTGTATTTGCGCTCTACATTCGCGCATTTGTACCTATCTATTGTGGTCGGCTTAAAAAAAAAGAGCCTTACGGCTCTTTAATACAATATTTGGCCCGATCTCAGATAATAAGTGCGCTGCTATTTCTTACCAATCGGTCTATTTTCTTTAGGCTTCAAAGTGATTTTGCCAAAGCCCAGTTTTCTAAAGTAGTTGTCACGATAATCACGAACGGCTTTGGTGTCAGATACGGCTTCAACTTGCAGTTCCATTTTTAGAAACTCAGTTAAATCGATGCCTTCTGCATCCGCTACGGCTTCGTGAATGTTACGAAACTGCTGATAAGAGAATAGCAGCTCTTTGTGCTCTTTTTTGTATACGTACTGGATGGTTCTAGACATTGTTCTCTCTTCTGCCTCTTGTGTGTACAAGGGCTAAATAGTTTGGGTGTTCACGGCAATTCTTGGTGGAGTGATGCCGTTTTTCTTAAATTCTTTCATCACTCGTAAGGTGATATCGGTTTCAAACAGTTTCTCATATCCTGTATCAACAACATAGGCTTTACAGGTTAATTGTATCGCCAAATAGTTATCAGTGATGGTTTGCTTAACTAAAACGACTACAGGCTTTGGTAGATGGATGTATCGGCTAGAGGAGGCAGCTTCTTGAATTAAGTTACGTGCCAAATCGATATCTTGGTCCATTCCCACATAGAAAGGGATCACCACCTGCATATCCAGTGCGCCGTAGTTGCCGCTCACTGTAACTTCATTAAGAAATTTATTGTTTGGTATCGTGATGATGTCATCGTTTAAGGTGCGCATACGTACTGAGCGTAAACCAATGGTAATAATATCACCATAATTCCCTTCAAACGTGACGCGGTCACCAACCTGGAACGGGCGGTCAATCATTACGGTTAAACCAGCGATGAAGGAGGCCGCCAGATCTTTTAAGGCGAAACCAACCGATACCGCAAGAGTACCACCGATGAGCGCCAGAATATGATCGTTGATTCTAAAGCTGATCATAAACACCACAATACCGGCAGTAATATAGATAAAGAACTGCAAGAAGGATTGGGCTTTTTGCAAAATCATGCGGTATTGCACAAATTGGCTACTGACACTGGCAACAATAGAGTCGATGAACCTGAGCAGTAACCAAGTACAGGCGATAATCAGCACTGAAAATAGTACGCCGCCCCAACGTACTAAGCTGGCAAAGTCTTGAATGGCGGCAACATCAGGCACTTCTTCTATAGCAAAACAGTGGCTACTGAATGAAAGGCTGATAAGAATAAAGAGTAGTCTTAGCATGTTATTTTACCAAAAGATGTTGACGGTGAAGGACATTGGTAATGTGGCGATACCAGTGATCAGAAACTTTAGCTTTATCATCGCTCCAATCGATATAACCACGGCTCTGGAAGTAACGTAGCGTACCAAGCACTTCGGCATGACTAAGCTGAGTACACTCAGATAGGGCTTCTTGGCTTGCGACTTCTAATTGCACGATAGAGCGCAATACAGCCAGCATCGGCTTAGGCATTTTCTCTAGCTCTTCGGACTCGGGCGCTCTAAATAAACGCACCACAACGTTGTCGTTGGCTTTGTTGCGACGCAGTGAAAGCCTAAAGAATCTTAGCGCCACGGTAGGGTTACCGTCGGCGTAATGCCAAAGGATTCGATAAAAGCCGTTACGTGCACGGTCTTCTTCACTGATGTTTTCATGATCCCACTGTTTTGGCACCACTAATCCTTCAAAAGAGACTTTGTATTGCGCGTCATCGGACTGATTGATGCGTGAAGCGAGTAGGTCGGCCACTTGAGCTTCGCTCCATTTAGGCAAAAATGTCACCCAATCAAACAGCAAACGTTCACCACGCGCGCGGTCAACAAAACGCCAACTGGCTTTTTCGATGGCTAAGATGGCGCGGTGGTTTTTCTTAGAGCGGCGCAGTAGGTTAGTAAACTTGAGTAAGCCACTGAGTCCGCCCACCATAGGTTTCACCAAGCGTTGACCGTTATCCAGTGCAATGAGATAGCTTTCATTGCTCTTGCGTAGATGATTCAAGATTTGAATTTCACCTGCATCACGGTTTAAGCCAAGCTGCTCGGCAAACTCTTGAATAAGCTCTGGGTAACCGGCATAAGGGCAGTTTAGGTAAATGGGTGTGGCATTTTTAACCTTAAACAGCAATTGCTTTAAGAAGGTTGTAGTACCTACACCACGCTCGCCAGAAATAACGCACACCGCGGGGTTATTGGATAATACATAGCGTGAAACTTCTTTAAATTCATCGGATGCATAGTTAATTAAGGTGCTGTCTTCGTGTCCTGGCGTTATGTATTTAAAGGTTTCGTCGCCTTTAATGCGCACAAAGTTGTGCGATTGAAGCTCATTTTCATTTTGCTTAGCCACTTCAATTTTAAATAAGTAGGCAAGCCCTTGACTAAAGAAGGTGTAACTAGACAGTTTGGTGACAAAGATTGATTGGCAGGTTGTGGTAATGATCCACACAATCCCAATCGCAGTAGCAAGAATATTAAGTAAAAATGTACTTTCGTTTTTTTCTGCCCAAACGACCCACAGCGGCTTGTCAGAGACTTTAGCTATGCGACGAAATACGATAGGACGCCACTTGCGCAGTATTTTTAAGGTAATTAGGACAAACCAGAAGAACACTAGGCTCGATATCCAGTAATAGATGGTACCTTTACCGACCATGCGCGAGGAAATCTGTAGAATAACCCCGACAAAAATGAAGCTCCATACATACCAACGTATGGTCGATAATCGAAGTCGGGTGATCTCTTTACTGGACGCGCGACTGTTGCGGTAGGCAAATTCTAAGATGAAACTGATGGCAATGGAGCCGCCTAGAATCCACCAAGTGAAAATCTCTAATACAATCAGCTGACTTAGGCTCGGAATGGTAGACAAAACCCGCAGCGAAAGGGTGATTGCGATTAAGACTGCAATGGCTCGGTGCGCGCGACTGATATACCAAATGAGGCGTATCCATAGTGGCGGGCGTGTACTGCTTTCTAATTGTACTTTCTTAAAGCCTTCGATAAAGCGTTTGCTATTGGCAAGCCACCACATTAAGGCGAAGTAGATAAACAGCACCTTGATAATTGCCCATACCAGCGGCACTGGAGAAATAAATATGTCTTTTATCAGTGATTTAAAGCTGCGAATTTGCAAATGAACAAGAAACTCGCCGTTTAAGCGAGTAATATACCACTCTTGTTTAAACTGAATGACGCCAGATGGACCAAAGCCTGTGACTAGCTCTTGAGTCGCATGACTGGAGAGTTTGATGAGATCTTGTTTGCTTTTGCCAAGGCTACGTAGCGTTAACCAAGTACGTTCAGCTTCGTTCCAGTGCTTATCGCTGTCGTCATTTCGATAGGCTTTAATTTGAGAAGCAAATTGATCGGCGTGAGCACGCTGTTCATTAATCACGGCCTCCATCAATTGATTGACTTTTTCTCTGTCCTTACGGCCCATGAATAAGGGGTCTGGAAGTTTATTCACTTCGGCGGATATTTTGACGGCAACCTCATCAATTTGAGGCTCATCAGCAAGTTTGTATTCCCAGTTTGCTTGAGCACTAAAAGAAAGTAGCATCAATAACATAGGAAGAAAGAAGAGTTTTGCTCGCATGATTCTCACTTGTTCGTTTAATTCCAAGCAAAGTTTAGTGCAGAGATAGACATTCACGAAACTTTTTTAAAGAAAACATAAAATTAGACGCAATCTATTTCGGTAAAAGTTGAGAACTGTGTCTCTTTATTAATTCCATGTATGAATGTTAATCTTTATTAACATTTCATTAGCACTGCGATAAGGCTTCATGATGGTATTTCCATATAAGAATATAGTGATATTAACGGGTGCGGGAATTTCAGCTGAGTCTGGAATTCAAACTTTTAGAGCGCAAGACGGGCTTTGGGAGAATCATCGTATTGAAGACGTTGCAACGCCTGAGGGGTTCGATAGAGATCCGATATTGGTGCACTCTTTCTATAATATGCGCCGCCAAAAGCTCTTATCAGCCACGATTAAACCTAACACTGCTCATATAGCTTTAGGCCATCTAGAAAGCGCCATTCAAGGTTCGGTGACGTTAGTAACGCAAAATATCGATAACCTGCATGAACGTGGTGGATCAAAGAACATTATTCACATGCACGGCGAGTTACTGAAAGTCCGTTGCAGTGGTTCTGGACAGGTGATCGAGCAGGATTCTGATTTAAATGATGGCGATCTTTGTCACTGCTGTCAGATCCCACAGCAAATGCGCCCACACATTGTTTGGTTTGGCGAAATGCCACTGCAAATGGATAAAATTTATTCTGCGATTGAACAAGCTGACTTGTTTATTTCTATTGGCACATCGGGCGTTGTGTATCCAGCGGCAGGTTTTGTGCATGATGCAAAACTGCATGGTGCGCATACTATTGAGATTAATCTTGAACCCAGCGCGGTTCAAAGCGAGTTTGATGAGAAGCGCTACGGACTGGCCAGTGTTGAAGTACCTAAATTAGTGGGTGAGTTGCTCGGGCAGCAATGATGTAAAAAATAATAAGCTAAGGCTGAGTTTTGGCTAAAATTATCCCAGTGATTTATCGTGTAGCGTTATGAATGCTTAAAGTATTGAAAGAAAACCAAAAGTGGAGAGTTTTCACTCACTATTTTTTTAATATCCTCGGATAAGTGATATGACCATCCCCTTAGGGCTATGCTCTAACAACGGTTTGCAGGTATACTTGCGCCAGAATAATTTCTTTTAAAGGCAAGGACCTAAAGAGCAAATGAGCAATCCGATAGAGAAGAGCTTTAACCTTGGTGGAAGCATTGAAAAGGCATTAGCCGGAGATTTTGAGCTAAAGCCTGTAAGTGTCATTACGGAAGCATGGCAATTAACCATGCGCAATTTTTTGTCATTTTCTCCAGCCGTAATTCTCTTGATTGCGATCCAAGCTATTGTATTTATTATTGCGCTTAAGCTGCAGCTTGGAGATGTGTCAGTTGTCTTGAGTATGTTCCAAAGCCCTGAATCATTAGATCCTTCGATTTTTCAGTCTATTTTTGTAGCTAACTTTAGCTTTGAAGTGGTGGCTGCGCCGATTTATGCCGGTGTTGCGCTGATGGCAATGAGCCATGCCGCGGGTTTAGCGACTCGTACAGGGCACATCACCAAAGGCTTGTCCTTTATGATGCCGGTGATTCTGGTCACTATGATTAATTTACTTTTGCAAGCCGTTGCCGGGGCAATAGTACCGTTTATCTCTATCTATCTTTCGCTTGCGTTTAGTAACGCCATTTTACTGGTTTGCGAAAAACGTTTGAGCCCAATTCAAGCCATGTGGACTTCACTGCGTGGCGTGAACAAACGCATCTTCTCGATTGCGGTGATTTATCTTGTCACTATGTTGGCATTTGTGGCGGGTATGATGATGTACGGTTTGGGCCTTGTTGTGGCAGTGCCATTTTTCTTTCACGCGAAAGGCATTATCTATCGCAATATGTTCGGCATTCGTTTGCAAGTTGTTGCCAGTGGTAATCCATCTCCAGAGACTAACGAACAAGACAATAGTGCATCAGACGACGATACTACTCCGCCAAGTTCTGGCACATCTGGTGGTTCAAACACTTTTGACGCATAGGGATTGCGACTAAATGAAAACTCGTTTTTTAACGGCCGCTTTATTGATGGCGGGTTTAAGCTCTTCAGCTTTTGCCCAAGAGTACATGTTTACCTACAGTAAATTATATTCTCCATTAAAACATAACCTTAAGAACCCAAATAGCGAAGCAAAAGTGGGGCTATTTTTTACTAACTTTGCCACTAAACAGCCATGCAGTATTGAGAAAGCATGGATGGAAAAAGAGCAGCACCATGAAGAATTGGTGATCAGTAAAAATGGTGAGGTGAATGTTCCTGTTGATGATAATTTAAAAAGTGCTAATCCATTAGTTTATATCCATACCCAAACAGAGGCTCGATGCGATTACTCTTTGGTGGTATTAAGTAAACAGCCGTTCTATGGGCAAGTGGATTATGCAAAATTGGACAGTTTGACCTTGCAGATGCAAGAAGTGCTTGGCGAGTTGGGTGGGATGTTCTCTAGTTGGTTTGCCCCTGATATTGAAGGGGTTACTTTAGAGTTTAAACCTGATGCACTCAATCAGATTATGTTATCTAACGGTAAAGTGATTCCGGTATCAGAGCAGGGTAAAGCGGTACTTAAATTGACTGATTTGAGTGACGGTGTAACGGTTACTATTCCTGTTGAAACTCAAAGGGTTATGCCGTTTATCAAAAAATAATAATATGAATTTCATTACTTACTATTAAATGTGAATCTAAAAAAAGGTGCGAAGCAAACTTAGTTGCTTCGCACCTTTTTTATGTGATTGTCTCATTTGCAATTAAACGTTAGTCACATCTAATTGCAGGCTAGGATCAAACTCAACCGGTTCAATTTCACTAGAAACTACGGGTAACTCTTCTTTATCAAAACCGATGTCACCGCCATTGATCACGCCTGAATCTTTGTCGATAGATTTAAAGTCAAACAAGTTAAAATCAGCAAGGTGGCTTGGCACTACGTTTTGTACAGCGCGGAACATAGTTTCGATACGACCTGGGAATTGTTTGTCCCATGCATTAAGCATTTGCTTAACGTTTTGACGCTGCATGTTCGGCTGTGAACCACATAAGTTACATGGAATGATAGGGTAATCACGCATGTCAGCAAATTTGATGATGTCTTTTTCACGGCAGTAAGCCAACGGACGAATCACAACGTGCTCACCATTGTCAGAGACTAATTTTGGTGGCATGGCTTTCATTTTTCCGCCATGGAACATGTTTAAGAACAAAGTTTCTAGGATGTCGTCTCTATGATGTCCTAATGCAATTTTTGTCGCGCCCAGTTCGTTTGCTGTGCGGTATAAAATTCCGCGACGCAGTCTAGAACACAAAGAACAAGTGGTTTTGCCTTCAGGGATTTTATCTTGAACAATAGAGTAGGTGTCTTCTTCTACGATTTTATATTCAATACCTAGCTTCTCTAGGTATTCAGGCAGAATATGATCAGGGAAACCCGGTTGCTTCTGATCTAGGTTGACGGCAATGAGAGAAAAATCGATAGGTGCGCTTTTTTTCAAGCTCATAAGAATTTCAAGCATAGTAAAACTGTCTTTACCGCCAGAGAGACAAACCATAATACGGTCGCCTTCTTCAATCATGTTGAAATCTCTAATGGCATTGCCTGTATCGCGACGGAGGCGTTTTTGCAACTTGTTGAAGTTGTACTGTTGTGCTTTGGTACGTTCTTGAACTTGTTCGCTCATTTGACTATCCGAATTCTTACTTAAAAATAGAGAACGTATGATACGGATATCTGGAGTAGATTCCAGTGAAAATTGATAGTCTTTATAGGTAGATGACGAGAAAAAGCGGTGTTTGCACCGCTTTTTAGTTGTTTATCGTGTTTTAGCAATCGTAGCTAAGCTGTTAGCTTTGGTTTGGATCCAATGGGCTGATATAGCCTGAAGGTTTGAGCGCCAAAACATCACAATTGATTTGATCAATAATGTTTTCTGCAGTGTTACCAAGGAAAACAGCAGACAGGCCAGTTCTTCCTGATGTACCCACCACCACAAGGCCAGCGCCAAGATCTTTGACCACTTTAGGAATAACATCTTGAGGTAAACCTTGTTCAACAACGGTTTGCTCTTCAGGAATGCCGTATTCTTGTCGCAGTGCTTTCATGCTGGTTAAATGGTGACCACGAACAGAATCGGTATAAATGGTCGGATCAAATTCTGGCAATTCAACCGTGATATTCGGTGGCGTCATTGGATAAGAGTTGGCTAAATGCAGCTGCGCGCCTAAGCGATTCGCAATATCCATTCCTTGTTCAACCATTCTATGGTTAAGCTCAAGGTGCGCTTCAATTTCTGAACCTACGTGAACAGAAACGACCACGTGTCCGTTTTCTGGCCAGTATTGATTTTTAACCAATAATACAGGGCAAGGACATTTTCTGAGAAGATGCCAATCGGTAGGAGTAAACAAAACTGATTCAATAAGATCATGTTGACGCGTAGTTTTGATGACCAGTTCATAGTCATTGGCAAAGACTTCGCTGATAATGGCTTCGTAAGGTCTATTATGCCAAACCACTTTAATGTCGAGCTGAATATGCTCGTCATCTCGGTAGGGTTTTGCCACTTCTTTCATCCATTGTTCACGTTGGTGAATCACTCCCGCTCGCATTGCATTGCGCTCGTCGGGGGAGAGCATAGATGTCATTTCATAAGAAAAATCATAGATAACGAGGAAAAAAGTAATCTTACTTGGCGATTTACTTTTTTTTCCAATCTGCATGGCTCTCGCCAAGGCTGGCTGTTGTTCTTTGTCGATATTGGCAACAACCAAGATGTTGTTGTAAATACTCATAGACCACCCACTTTATTTTGTTAGCGATTGAATACACTATATCTTATATCTCGCCGATGAAAATACGTGTTAGTTTGCAATCTAAGATTAGCTGAAAAAGGGGATAATTATTAGTGATTTAGGACAAATAGTTGCGGAATTTGAAGTGACTCAAGTTTGAGTCACTTATTGGATAGGGTGCTAGTTACGGCAAGCACCTGCAAGTTTAGCTAATGCGTCATGATCGTTAATGGTGATGTATTTACCTTTAACGGCCAAAATATCAGCTTTTTGGAAGCGACCTAATAAACGACTGATGGTTTCAACTGTCAGTCCTAAGTAGTTACCAATATCACCGCGAGTCATAGTAAGACGGAATTCGCGTGGGCTAAAGCCTCGTTTTGAAAAACGCTCAGATAAGTTATAAAGAAAAGCGGCGAGGCGTTCTTCTGCGTTTTTCTTTGAAAGTAACAAAATCATGTCTTGATCGCCTTTGATCTCGCTGCTCATTAGACGCATGATTTGTTGACGAAGCTTAGGCATTTTTCCGGATAAGTCGTCTAAGATTTCGTATGGGATTTCACATACCATAGACGTTTCTAATGCCTGAGCAAAACTTGGGTGAGACTGTGTATTGATGGCATCAAAACCCACCAAATCACCTGCCAAATGGAAGGCTGTTATCTGTTCATCACCTTGCTCCGTAATCGTATAACTCTTAATCGTACCAGAGCGAATAGCGTATAGGGATTTCAATTCATCGCCGGCTTTAAATAGCTCTTGGCTTTTTTGAATCGGCTTTTTACGCTCAATGATCTGATCAAGCTGGTCTAGCTCGGTATCATTAAGTGTAAACGGTATGCACAGTTGTGAAATGCTACAGTCTTGGCAGTGGATCGCACATCCGCCGGACTGTATGCGCTTTGTTACTTGTTTTTCAGTATTAATAATCATACTTTTCAGACATACATAAAATTGATATACGTCAATATATTAGCACTTTAACCCTGAAATGTGTAGCAGTATAATTGTGAGTGATGTGTGCTCTCTCGCAAATTAAACACTGCTTATATGATTATGTATAGAGAATAAACAGCATAAACAATCATTAAGCTACCAATTATGCGGCGAGTGAGCGGTAATCGTAACATTTTTGAAAACTGACTAGAGCCTGCGCCAATCAGCAGCATAGCGGGCAAAGTGCCTAAACCAAAGCAGCCCATAATCAATAGCCCGTTGCTGGCACTGCCAGAAACGGCCGCCCAACTGAGCATAGAGTAGACCATTCCGCAGGGGATCCATCCCCATACAATACCGACAGGATAGGCATACCATAATGAGCGCAGTGGCAGCATCTTTGTGGCAACCGGTGCGATTAATTTCCACAGCATTTGCCCCAGTTTTTCAATTTTAAGTAAGCCATTCCACCATTGGGCGAGATATAAGCCCAAAAGTAATATCATAATAGCCGCGAGTGCGCGCAGTGCGGTTAAAACATAAGTAGAATCAAATAGATTGACGCTACTGGCAACGGCGCCGCCAATCAGTGCGCCGACCATTAGATAAGACGATATCCGCCCAAGATTGTACAGCAGGGTAACCGTAAATGAGTGATGGTGTCCGTTTAATGCTACAGCACTGGCAATGCCACCGCACATGCCCATGCAGTGTCCTGCACCCGCTAAGCCAATGAAAAATGCGCCGATCCAGTCAATATTGCTCATGAGTCGTCTTTTTTGCTTGTGTTGGCAGCGTCGTCCTCTTCAAAAAGGATGGTGTGACCTTGACGGTCAAGATCTTCAAATTGCTCGGTTTTAACTGCCCACAGAAACACGGCCACCGCGATGGCGACTAGAATGATTGCTATGGGAATTAGTATGTAAAGACTTTCCATTTTTATTTAGTAATCTCAGTGAGTTAGTGACTACGATGATGGAGCTTGCTGACATGCCCACCACAGCAATATAAGGAGCGACCAAACCACAAACAGCCAGTGGCAAGATCAATAAGTTATAGCCTAAAGACCAGGCAAGGTTTTCTCTTATAATCTTGCGTGTCTTAATTGCAAGAGATCGTGCTTCAACCAGTTTATCCAGTTTATCGCCTAACAATACCATATCAGCGGAAGATTTCGCGACGTCAGTGCCGCCACCCATTGCCACGGATAGGTGTGCACCTGCCAAGGTTGGCGCATCATTGATGCCATCACCGACCATCAAGGTCAGCTGTGACTTATCCAAGCTGTGCAAGTACGCCAATTTGCCTTCAGGATTTACCCCACACACTAACTTATCTATGCCCAACTGTTCTGCTACAGGCTGTGCGTTAATTTCATTGTCACCGGTAAGCAGGGTGGTTTGAATGCCGAGCTGTTTTAAGGATTGAATAAAATGCTGGCTACTTTCTCGTAGAGGGTCGCTATAGGTAAAGGTCGCCACAACGCGATCGTCAATGGATAAATACACGGTGTGCGGCTGATTTGGAATATCTTCCTGACAGACAAAAGCATAGCTGCCTATCTTGCACATCTGTCCATTAATTACGCCTGTCAGGCCTGAGCCTATGTGGTTCTCGATGGATTCCGCTTGCTTGGTTTCGTCAAAATATGGGCGAAAGGCGGCCGCTATTGGATGATTGGCATGCGATTCAAGGCTTGCGGCAATGCAAAGCACTTGTTGTTTTGTCCAATCACCAAAGATTTGCGTATGCGACAGGGATATTTTGCCCTCGGTGAGAGTACCGGTTTTATCGACAATCACATGATTAATTTTACAAAGGGTCTCAATGGCGTGGGACTTACGCAATAAAATACCAAGTTCACCCATTCGTGAGGTAGAGCAAGTAATCGCGGTTGGGGTAGCTAAAGACAAGGCGCAAGGGCAGGTAGCTACTAATACCGCCAACATGATCCAGAATGCATCTTCAGGCTGATTGTGTTGCCAATACAGATAAGTACAGGCCGAAACAAGCAAAATAACCGCCACAAAGTAACGGGCGACAATATCGGCAATTTCAGCAATTTTAGGCTTAGTGGCCTGCGCTTCATCTTGCAAGCGCACTATATTGGCGATCATGCTTTCTTGCTTGCGACAGGCAACCTCTAAGGTAAATGTCTGCTCGCCGTTAATAGTGCCGGCATACACAGTTTCGCCAGTATTTTTCTTAACGTGTAAAGACTCACCCGTGAGCATAGATTCGTCCACGTACACGGCTTTATCCACCACATAACCGTCCGCAGGAACATGTTCACCGGCGAGTACACGTACGCGGTCGCCAATGTTTAAAGTTTTGACAGGGATTTGGCTACCATCTTCTAAGGTTGCCATTGCCGGCACCAGTTTTAAAAGATTGGCACTGGCAGCTGCGGCTTTTCGGCGTGCGCGCATTTCTAAGAAGCGGCCAAGTAGCAAGAAGAAGGTGAACATGGAAATAGATTCAAAGAACACCTCACCACTTTGGGTAAAGGTGGCAACTAAACTGGCCACATAGGCAAAAATAAGGGCAATGGAGACGGGAACGTCCATACCTAAGGTGCGCGCTTTTAAACTGCGCCATGCGTTCATGTAAAACGGTAGCGCCGAATACAGTAGCACTGGGGTGGCAAAAATAAGGCTTACGATGCGAAAATAGTGTTTAAATTCAGGTTCTAAATTACCAAACACTTCTAGATACAATGCGACTGCCAGCATCATCACCTGCATAGTGGCAAGCCCGGCGATACCTAGCTTATAAAGGTATTGCTTCATGGCGCGATAGTAGCTTTCTTCTTGTTTATCTGCTTCAAAAGGGGCGGCTTTGTAACCCAGTTTATGAATGCTGTTTAGCAGTTCGCTGAGTTTGGTTTCGGTTTTATCCCATGCTAGAAGCGCGCGGTGGGTTGCTGTATTGACGCGAATTCGCACCACACCCGTGTGGCCATTCATTTGTCTTTCGATTAACCAAGCACAGGCGGCGCAAGAGACCCCCTCTAGTGACAGTGTCACCTCGGAAATGTTATCTTGATTGCGCACAAACTCCGCTTGCACTTGTTCATTGTCGTAATGAATCAAGGCTTGCAGTTGTTCTGGCACCAAAGCGACGCGCTCGGCTTTTTCGGTGCGATATTGGTAATAAGAGCTTAAGCCGCTGTCGACTATGGTCTGCGCCACGGATTCACATCCGGGGCAGCACATGCTTCTCGGTTCATCTAAAATAGTGACACAAAAGTCAGTGTTCTCTGGTACATCTTCACCGCAGTGATAACACGATTTATCCATAGTCATTAATTCATCAAAGGAGTAGGAGTTGAACTTGGGAACGACATGCGACCTTGAATAAGCCATTGCTTGTCGTGCGGTTGTAACTCGATAAACCAAGGGCCTTGTAATGGCTCCTTTAAATGCACTTTGTAGGTGCCAGATGGATTGGCTGTTGCTAAATAGTCAAAGTCTCTATCGGCTAAGGTGCGATGAGAGAATTCAATATTGAGCGCAGGGAAATGAGTTAATTGCCCTTTGCTCAGTTCAATCACTATGTCTTGCCCATCGGAATAAATCATCGCCGACAGCTTGAGATCTTGCGCCACGCTAACCTTAGACAGGTCAACATTGATGCCTTTACCTTTTTTATAGTAATCCTCAGAGACTAAAGAAACGGTGTGTTGAGACAATATGTACACTCTAAGTAAAGTGCCAAAAATAGTCGTTAGGATGATGATTAGAATGAACCAAGCCCAAAACTGCTTATACCAAGGCTTTACCATAAAAATGTTCTCTAAATTAGAAATGAAAGGGTGATTGTACGGAAATGTCAGCCCCTTTTTACAGGGGCTGCTATTAGCTTGTTACTCTTTATCTGTATTGCTTAAGCTCCATACGTAAGCAGACACAAGTTGCACTTTTTCTTTGCCCAAAATGTCTTTCCACGCAGGCATAACGCCAATACGACCATGAGCGACGGTTTCTGTTACTGCCGCGCGTGAATCGCCATATAACCAGATGTTATCGGTTAAATCAGGCGCGCCAAGAGCTGGGTTACCTTTGCCATCGGTGCCGTGACAAGCCGCGCACACTACAAAGCGTGTTTTACCGGCAGCGGCTTCGCGCGCATTAACTTTACGACCAGAAAGGGAAAGCGTGTAGGTGACAACTTCTTCCACACCTTCTGCGCCCAGCACATCAATCCATGCTGGCATCTCGCCGATGCGGCCGTGCATAACAGTAGTCACAATCGCTTCAGGCTCGCCACCATAGAGCCATGCGCTGTCGGTTAGGCTAGGGAAGCCCAATTGACCGCGAGCATCAGAGCCATGACATTGTGAACAGTTTTGCAAGAACAGACGTTGTCCAACTTTGATTGCTTCTTCGTTGCTGGCGATGTCTTCAATAGCGCGCAGGCTTTGCCCGTCATCAGTCATGGCAAGCTTTCTAAAGGCTTCACCAAAGTGGGCATCGGCGTCATCAAGCTCTTTTGCGTATTGGTCTAACTGCTTGTTAGCTTGAGCTCGCGCAATAGAAGCGTTTGATTCTTCGATGCTAGTGACGGTTTGATCAGAGCTCTGCCAACCAAGTAGACCTTTAAAATTCCCTAAACCAGGGTATAGGGCAAGGTATACAGCAGCAAAGATGAAGGTTGACACAAATAGGTAAGTCCACCATTTGGGTAAGTCGTTATTGAGCTCGCGAATACCATCGTATTCGTGCCCCATATCCTCACCACTGGGTACACCCATTTTGTCTTTAACACACCAGCGCAGGATGATAGCAACACCTACTAACGTTCCGACGGTGATGATGATTATCCAAAGACTCCAAAACGTACTCATGATTTAGTCTCTCCTTGCGGGTTCGCTTTAGGGGGCTGTTGCTCGTCTGCAAAGATCATATTTGCATCCTCTTCAAAGCGAGCTTTACGGCTTTTACCGAAAGCCCACCACACCACGCCACCAAAGCTGACAAATAGCACAATGGTCCAAATGCTGTGAATAATGCTGATATCCATAGTGCCCCCTTATTTCATCGCATGGCCAAGAGATTGCAGGTAGGCGATCAGAGCATCCATCTCTGTTTTACCTGCTACGTCTTGCTGCGCGGATTGAACTTGCTCGTCGGTGTACGGGACGCCAAATTGATTTTTGAAGATCTCTAGTTTCTTCTGGGTCAATTTGCCATCTAATACGTTCTCTTCAAGCCAAGGGAAACCAGGCATGTTCGACTCTGGCACCAACTCTCTAGGGTTGATCAGGTGTACGCGGTGCCATTCATCAGAATAACGGCCGCCGACACGAGCCAAATCAGGGCCTGTACGTTTTGAGCCCCATAGGAATGGATGTTCCCAGACACTTTCACCGGCAACTGAGTAGTGGCCGTAACGTTCAGTTTCAGAGCGGAAAGGGCGAATCATCTGGCTATGACAAACCGTACAGCCTTCACGGATGTAGATGTCACGACCTTCCATTTCTAATGCTGAGTACACTCTAAGGTTCTTCACCGGTTCAGTGGTTTGCTTTTGGAAAATCAACGGAGTGATTTCGACCAATGCCCCCAAACTGATTGCAAACACAATCAAGATTGCCATTAAGCCAACGTTCTTCTCAACGAGCTCGTGGCGATTTTTTGAATTGTTAGCCATCTTATCGTCTCCTATTGTGCAGGTTGAGGAATAGCTTTCAGGCTATTCTTGGGAGCGTTGATAGTCTTGTAGGTGTTGTATGCCATTAAAAACATACCCGACAAGAAGATGGCGCCACCGATAAAGCGCACCGTATAGTACGGATAAGACGCTTGCACAGATTCGACAAAGCTGTAAGTCAAGGTGCCGTCAGCGTTAACACTGCGCCACATCAAGCCTTGCATTACACCTGAAATCCACATTGCAACGATGTACAAAACGGTGCCAACAGTGGCTAACCAGAAGTGCACATTGATAAGGCTGACCGAGTACATGCGCTCTTGGCCAAACAGTTTCGGTACCAAGTGGTACACCGAACCAATAGATACCATCGCCACCCAGCCTAATGCGCCAGAGTGTACGTGACCAATGGTCCAGTCGGTGTAGTGTGACAGTGCGTTTACTGTCTTAATTGCCATCATTGGCCCTTCAAAGGTCGACATACCGTAGAAAGAAAGCGAGACAATTAAGAAACGTAGAATTGGGTCGTAACGCAATTTATGCCAAGCGCCAGATAGGGTCATAATACCGTTGATCATGCCACCCCAAGACGGAGCGAACAGAACCAAAGACATCACCATACCTAACGATTGAGTCCAATCAGGAAGTGCCGTGTAGTGTAGGTGGTGTGGACCTGCCCAAATGTACAAAGAAACCAGTGCCCAAAAGTGAACGATAGAAAGACGGTATGAATAAACGGGACGTTCAGCTTGTTTGGGTACGAAGTAATACATCATACCAAGGAAACCAGCCGTTAATAGGAAGCCTACTGCATTGTGTCCGTACCACCACTGTACCATGGCATCCACTGCGCCAGAGTAGATAGAGTAAGACTTCATGCCAGAAACAGGAATCGCTAAGCTATTGACGATATGTAGGACAGCAACGGTCAGAATGAAGGCTCCAAAGAACCAGTTAGCAACGTAAATATGCGATGTTTTACGCTTGATGAGAGTTCCAAAGAACACCACAGCATAAGCTACCCAAACGATAGTGATTGCGATATCGATTGGCCATTCAAGTTCTGCGTATTCCTTGCCTGAGGTAAACCCAAGCGGCAGTGAAATAGCAGCGGCTAAAATGATCGCCTGCCAACCCCAGAAGGTGAATGCCACTAACGGGCCACCAAATAGGCGTGCTTGACAGGTACGTTGAACCACATAATAAGATGTGGCGAATAGGGCGCTTGTACCAAACGCAAAGATAACTGCGTTTGTGTGAAGCGGTCGTAGACGGGAGTAGGTTAACCACGGCGTATCAAAGTTAAGCTGTGGCCAAACCAACTGAGCGGCAATCAAAACACCCACACCCATTCCGACAATACCCCACAAAATTGTGACTAAGGTAAATTGACGAACTACGGTGTAGTTGTAGTTTTGTTCAAGCTGCTTTTCTTGGCTCATTTGCATGCTTCCAATTATTAGTAACTACACTTTTCCAACACAACGCCAACAAGTTGACGCACGACAAATATCACCAAAATCAAAGGCAAATGAGTTAAAGTTACTCTAATTCCTAAAATCCATTTTAAAAGGCGACATTAACACCAAGAATTATACGGATTTAACATTTGAATGACAGGTGTTTAACGTTGGGTATGGTTAGAGTTTTACGATTTAATGTAAAAAGTTTGAAGTTTGTTACAAAGGAAGCATTTAATGGCTGCAGAAAAATTGACCAAAGGGCGTTTAATTCAAATTATTGTGACTTTTTCGGTGCTTATCATCGCCTTTAGTTGGCGAACTTTTACGCACGATCAAAGTAATGTCATCAAAAAAATGGAATGCAACATAGAAGAAAGCTGTCGAATAACGTTAAATAATAAAGAATATCAGTTAGATTTAGACGTAAAAAACAGTCAATTTAAGCTTACAACAGATAGAAGTGATAAAAATAAAGGCTTTGTGGAGTTTAAAGGGGCTACCTACCAAATATCAGAGTTTATTGGGGTAGATAGCCTTGATAATTTCGATTTTACTATAAAAAATGGTCAACATAGCATCAATGTAAATGTTAAATAAGGGTGATATTTAACATTGATTAATGATCCACTGCGACTTTTACATCTCTGGCGCTTAACGCGCCAAAAAACGCACATCCACAACCGACAATAGCAATGCTCCACAAAGACAATGCCCAACTGCCGCTGCTTTGATAAAAATACCCAAGCAGTGGTGGCCCTATGGTCGCAATCCCATAGCCAATACTTTGTGACATGGCAGAGAGCGCTGCAGCTTGAGGGGCGTTGTGGGTGCGTAATCCTATAAATGAAAGACCAATAACAAAGGTCGCACAGTTAAAGAAACCGAACATCAGTGTCCATAATATGGCCCATTGCGGAACATAGAGGGTGCCAAGGGTGGCGATCACTGCGCCCATTGCGGTGCCGACAAACAACCACTTGGTGCTCTTTAATATGGATAGGAACGGAATTAACACTAAGCCAGGCAACATAGTGGCAAACTGTAATAAGCCATAGATGTAGCCCGCTTCAGTTTCTGTCATACCGTGATCGATTAAAATCTTTGGTAGCCAACCGGCGAAAGAATAGAAAGTAAAAGAGTTTAGCCCTAATGCCAATGTCACTTGCCAAGCGATTGGGCTTCGTAATAATTGTTTGATATTTATGGGTTTATGCGATTCATTGCGACTTTTATCTTTGGCTGAAAATAGCCAAAAAACCAATGCAATGAACACCAGTAGCAAGTTAAATAGCAATGCAAACTGCCATCCAGAAATCGACGAAAACACTGTGCTTGAAAAAGACCAATGCGATAAAGGTACCATCGCCGTAGACGATAGCGCTGAGCCTATTCCCATAGTAAAGGTATATAAAGAGCTAACCACCGCAATACGCGCAGGAAAACTGACTTTAACCGCCACAGGAAGCAATACGTTGCCCACCGCAATACCGGCACCGATGAATACTGTGCCTATATAGAGGCTATATACATCACCATAGGAGCGTAAACATACACCGAAGAATATGGAGAGCAACGCAATGCAGATACTGTTCTTAAGCCCAGCATATTTGAGTATGACAAGCGCGAACGGAGAGATAAGTGCAAATGAAAGCAGCGGTAGTGAAGATAACATCCCCAAAATGGTTGAGCTTAGATGCAACTGGGTCATTATTTGGTCGAGCAAAGGCGCAAGACTGGTAAACGGGCCGCGTAAATTTGCCGCCAGCAATAGAATTCCGATAAAGGCGAGGGTATGTTTGCGTGAGAGAGCCACGATGTTTCCTAACGAAGAACGAGCAGCGAGTATAAGCCTTTGCCAAGCCGTTGTTGAGCTTTAATCGACGGTCTATCCTTAAATCTATTCGTTCACCGTAAATAAAACTGAAACATTTGCCAAAAGAGTTGATGCTAGGCGCGCTTTGCTCTTTTTCTAAGTGTTACACTCATACTTAATTCATTTCTAGTGCTTACGGAAATAGCATGCTTAAAAAACTACTCACATTAAATGCCTTTCTTATTTTAAGCGGTTGTACTTCTACTAGTGACGTTGCGCCAAAGCCCATGCTCCATACTCAAAGCGGTGAGGTTATTGTGAGTCAAACTAAATTAAAAGCCGATGGCCCAGGTGGAGAAGATACTTATACCTTGATTCGCAATGCTTTTGGCCCTCGCTCTATTGAAGCCCCTGATCTGTATGGCAGTGCTAATCATGCAGGTGCGCCGCACATTACGGAAGCGGTTGACGAGACTGTAGGTAACTATTTTAAATTCGTTATTCATAGAGATGATGATCATGACCGTGATGTACTGTCAAAAAGCGATCGTCAGCGTAACGAAATCAAAGTGTATGGCCGTTCTGATTCGTCATTGAAAGGTTACTTAGGCACTACTTTTGAGTATCGCTGGAAATTCAGAATTGGTGATAATCTCGCGGTAACAAAGCACTTTACCCATATTTTCCAACTTAAAGCTGTAAAAGGTAAAGGCAGTGATGCTATCACCAGTTCACCTATATTGACTTTGACCGCCAACGTACGCCAAGGAAAAAGTGGCTTAGAAGTACGACATGTTCGCTACAACGATAATAAAACGGGGACAGTTAATAAAACTCTCTATCACTCCGTTCGTCACGATGTAGATTGGAAAAATGATCTTCGTGGGCACTGGTTTGAAGTGTACGTCAAAGCAAACTACGCCGAGTCGGGCAGTTTATATATGACCGTCACACCACTGGGTGAAACAACGCCTATGATTGAAGTAAACGAAAGTAATATCGAAATGTGGCGCTCTGGTGATGACGCAAGCCATGCTAACTTTGTGCGACCTAAATGGGGTATCTATCGCTCATTAAAAGCCATCGATCAGCTGAATAAAGAAGAAGACGAAGTGGATTTTGCTGATTTTGAAGTGACTCAGGTTAAGCCAGTTACGGAGTAAGTGTCATTAGCTAAACATAAGCATAATTGAGCATCAGTGATAAATATCGCTGATGTTTTACTTATTCTAATGCACTATAACTAAGTGGTTATCGAGTATAATTTGTCATACTAACCATTGTTTTTTGAGGTTAAACTTAAATATATTCAATAGGATAGCGGTGATTTTACTACTTGTGTAGAGAAAAAGAGTTTCGGTAATCTAAGTTTATAGAGACGGAATATAGACTAAGCTGATCGTCGGTATGATTGGGGCTAATGGGTTAATAATCTAACTGTGTTGAATGCTGCATTTTGCTCTAGAAATCTCTTGCTTTGTAACTTAGTCATTCAAGTCGCTGTTATGGATACGCCCGTATAGATTGCACTTGCTGAATTTTAAAGGAGTGTTGGTTAGAACGTAATTAGGTGGTCACAAATAGCCTAGTAAATGGCTAAAGTTATTAGGTTAATCGAACGAAGCTAACAATGATATTTGAGCGACTGCCAATTAGTACAATCTTAGTGCAATACGGTTTTGTTCGGTGACATTGTTTGGAAATAAGGAGAGCGGTATTAACGACAAACAAATGGCAAGCGATCATCTTTAACGGATGTTATCGCATTGAATGAGTTAACGAGCAGGTACAAATGCTCAAGTGACCACTAAACGAAAAAGAGGGGCTAAACAAACAGAGATAGCAAAGCTGCAGATATAAGATAACCGGTTCAATAAACCCTATTTAACATAATATACATAATGCGCACTTAAATTGTAAGTCCAAAGTTGTAATGTCACTTTTTATCAAAGTTAAAATGTCACTATAACTGAGTCTTGAACTATCGTTTTAATATCTGACTTAGTTTTGGAGGCTTAGGAATGTTGATAGCTATGAGTGATAATGAAATCGATCGTCTTAAAGTAATTCAAGATGTATGTGAACGCCGACTCCGCCGTATTGATGCGGCTGAACTTTTAAATCTTAGTGTTAGACAAGTTCAACGTCTGATGAATCGGCTACGCCAATATGGCGCAGCCGGTTTGTCTCATAAGTCACGAGGTAAACCCAGCAATAATAAACTCCCATCGGATTATCGAAGTTATATTTTAGATACTATTACTCAGTATTATCCTGATTTTGGTCCTTCGTTGGCTCATGAAAAATTATCTGAAATCCATAACCTCCGAGTATCTGTTGAAACTTTACGGCAATGGATGATAGCTGATGGCCTCTGGATCCCTCATTCTCAACGTAAGCCCCGAGTTTACCAACCACGTTATCGTCGAGATTGCCTTGGTGAACTAATTCAAATTGATGGCTCTCACCATGACTGGTTTGAAGGACGCAGTGATAAGTGTTGTCTTCTGGTGTTTATTGACGATGCCACTGGTCGCCTAATGAACCTTCGTTTCAGTGAAACTGAGTCTGCATTTGACTATATGCTTGCGACTCGTGAATACCTGAATGAACACGGAAAACCAGTTGCGTTCTACAGCGATAAACACTCGATATTTCGTGTAAATCAAGAAAAACATAAACGTGTTGGTGAAACGCAATATGGCCGTATTCTTAGAGAGCTTGGCATTGAGTTAATATGTGCTAATAGCTCTCAAGCTAAAGGCCGTGTTGAGCGAGCTAATTTGACGCTTCAAGATCGTTTAGTTAAGGAAATGAGACTACAAGGTATTAATACCATTGAGGAAGCTAATACATGGTTGCCCTACTTTATTGACGACTTTAACCTCCGTTTTAGTAAGCCTGCAAACTACCCAAAAGACATGCACCGTAAGGTTCGCGAATCTTCTGAAGAACTTGATGATATCTTTAGTTGGCAAGAAACAAGAAAGCTCTCAAATGCACTGACATTCCAGTATGACAAGGTTGTTTACCTAATTGAAAACACTGAAGAAAACGCTCGATTGGTTCATGAAACAGTGAAAGTACTCGACTATCCAGATGGACATATTGCCATTTGTTATGGCTACAAAAAGCTTAACTTCAAAATCTTCGATAAGTTAGAAAATGTAAATCAAGCTCAAATAGTCGATAACAAACGTTTAGGCAATGTACTGAAGTTTGCTAAGCAAAAACAAGATGACTTTGATGAACAACAAAAACGCAGTAGAAGTAAAAAATCACCAAGACGAAAAGCCCAACAACGAGCTTTAAAAGAACAACTCAGGGCTATTAATCCAGTTCTAACCAATCCTGAGTTATTCAAATCCTCCAATACCAAAGAATAGTCAATCTTTAAAAAGTGACATTTCTAATTAGAAAAATAGAGAGACATTTTTAAATTGGATTGACATAAATATAGTGCTTATAAATCAATTAGCTACCTTGTTCTTCCATGGTTCTTGCCGTGCGTATAACTATATTGTGCAGTACGCACTGTTATTGCTTAACGCTTACTGCACCTCTATCTATACAACGCGGTAAATTGTAATGCTCTTTTAAACAATGCACTCAAACACAAATGCGATTAACGCTTTTTAGCTTGCGCTTTTGCGTTTGGTAATGCGTTACGTAAAATGTGGCGTGTTTTGTTCGGTACATTTTTGGAAAACTTCACACGAAACTGTTTTCTAGTTTTGTAGATTTTAACTGTGCCATTAAATGGATGTTGCTTGGCAATGTCTTTGCATCTGTGTAGAAACGTTTTATCAATCCCTGCTGAATGTGAGCTAACTTCACCGTCTTTAAAGACCAGTTTCATTTTAGGTTTGTCGTAAAGGATGATCGCAAAAATTAATGCGGCCGCAACTAAAATGACGTACAACATGCTTTATCTCCTACTTATAGATAATGATTAGTCGGCTAAGAGTTTATTGAGATCTTCTTTAAGGAGATTCACTTTTTCATTGGCTTTTTCACTGCGCTGGGCTTCACTGAGCAAGTATTCAATGGCATCTGATAAGGTACAGCCAAGTTCGTTGGCTCGATAAGAGAGTTTTTCCCAAACGCGGTAGTCTAAATCAATGGATTTCTTACGTGTATGAACTTGTTCGGCGTTAAAATGGCGCTTTCGTTTAGCTCGAATCGCTTGTTTGAGCTTGTTATCAAGCTCGATGGACATGTGCTTATCAATCCACTCTAAAACTTGAACCGGTTCGTGTTCAATGGCGCGCAGTAGTTCAACCGCGGCAGCATCAGCGCTACTGTCAATATGGCGAGTGATTGTTTCTCCTTCTTTCCATTTTTTGACCAGGTAGTTCCATTTCCAACCACATTCTAGGTTTTCTAGCTGTTGATATTTCATGAGTTTAAAGTTAAGTCCATTCATTTAAAGGCATACAGTGACAGCGTAACCCTAGACGATGATTTTGACAATGAGATGACTTCTGATATTTGTGATAAAGCACAAAATGATGCAACGTGTCGTAAAAATGACCTTCAATAAAGCGTGAAAGCACTATTTTTCGGGTTATCTTTTATTACCTTAGGTATACTAGCGCCATAGTATATTTTAGTAAGCATTTATGAAATCCATAGATTGGCGCCTCGCTACCCCTCAACATGATATAGACTCAAGTCGTACATTGTTTCAATACACTGAAACGCCTTTTATTGCACTGCAGCCACGCTTAGACGCAACGCTGAAACGATTTGTCGTTCTTGGACAAAGAGCTCCTTTACTTGCCATCAACAGTTCAGATACTGTTTTGTCGCGTAAAGAAATCACATCGGTGCTGTCTACATTGACTGATTTATCTGTGCTACACAGTGAAACGCTTTCAGCTGAAGAATTATTCGGTAGTTACATTGTCACAGACTCTGGAGAGGTGCAATCGACCACAGGTTTGCTCGAACAACAGCATAATGGGTATCTGCTTATTTCAGCAAATGCTTTGTTGGTTCAACCCACTACTCTATTAGCCATTCGTTCACTGCTCGCTGGCGAAGCGGTTTCTCGCATCAACACTGGTAAAACGGGTTATGCGCCTAATCAGCGCTTTACCAGTTCAGTAAGAGTGATTGTGGTTGGCGATCGAAGCCAACTGGCAGACTTAGACTATTTAGATCCTGCATTTTCATCTTCACATACCATGTTTACTGAAGTTGAAATGGATGTGCGCATTGATGCGACAACCGTTGCCGCTTACTTAGGTTATGTTGCTTGTGTAGCGCGCAGCGCTGGACTGCCGGATATGTCAGCCGGAGCTATCTATAATTTTCTGACTGCGGGTGCGCGAGTTTGTGAAGAACAGCACTTTGTACCACTGTCATCCTCATGGATTCAGTCTTTATTGATTGAAGCATCCATTGAATCAGCAGCGGAAAGCATCGAACCTAAATGTATTGAATCTAAGCATATTGATGCTGCGTTAGATGCGCGTTATTACCGTGAATCGTATCTTCCTAATCGAGCGCTAGACGATATCCTTGATGGACAGGTATTGATTCAAACCGAAGGTAAACAAGTGGGTCAAGTCAATGGCCTGACTGTGGTTGATATGCCGGGACACCCGGTTTCTTACGGTGAGCCTGCTCGAATTTCCTGTGTGATTCACTTTGGTGACGGCGACGTTTCCGATGTTGAGCGCAAAGCTGAACTGGGCGGCAATCTGCATGCTAAAGGCATGATGATTATGCAGGCATTTCTCAGTAGCGCACTGGATTTAGATGAACCACTGCCATATTCAGCGTCAATTGTATTTGAACAATCGTACAGTGAAGTTGATGGTGACAGCGCTTCGTTGGCAGAGCTGTGTGCTTTTGTCAGTGCATTATCAGGTTATGAAATAAATCAAAATATCGCTGTGACTGGCGCGGTTGATCAGTTTGGTCGTGTACAGGCTGTAGGCGGACTTAATGAAAAAATTGAAGGTTTCTTCTATGTGTGCGCTCACCAAGGGTTAACGGGCGAACAAGGTGTTATCTTACCCAAATCTAATCTACGTCATTTATCTTTACATAAAGACGTAGTCGAGGCGATAAAACAAGGCAAGTTCCACATTTGGAGCGTAGAGGATGTTCATCAAGCTCTGCCTATTATCACCGGACAACAATTTAGCGGCGACTGCGAAGATACGATTCTCAATAAGATTGCAGAACGCATCGACAGGCTCAATCAGCATGATTTAGGCGAAAGTTTGCTTGAACGCTTAAAAAGAAGGCTGTTTAGAGACTGATCGGAGTTGTAAGTACCATACTGCATCACATAAGATGCAGGTTCAAAAAATCTGGAGACTCAATACAATGCAACAAAAACCTTGCGATATCGCAAACTCATATGATCGTGATGACCTATTAGCATCAAGCCGTGGTGAACTATTTGGCCCTCAAGGTCCACAACTACCTGCGCCTAACATGCTGATGATGGACCGTGTGACTAAAATGTCACAAACCGAAGGTGAGTTTGGCAAAGGTCTTATTACTGCAGAATTAGATATTACTCCAGACCTATGGTTTTTCGATTGCCACTTCCCTGGTGACCCAGTAATGCCTGGTTGTCTTGGACTTGACGCAATGTGGCAACTGGTTGGTTTCTTCCTTGGCTGGATTGGCGGCGAAGGTAAAGGACGCGCACTAGGTGTAGGTGAAGTTAAATTCACAGGCCAAGTATTGCCAACCGCGAAAAAAGTGACTTACGAAATCCATATGAAGCGCGTAGTCAACCGCAAACTGGTTATGGGCATGGCTGATGGCCGCGTTCTAGTTGACGGTAAAGAAATCTACGTTGCTAAAGATCTTAAAGTGGGCTTATTTAAAGACACTTCTAAGTTCTAAGTTCAGTCACAGAACATCTTTTTCAAAGCCACGATATTTATCGTGGCTTTTTTGTTTTCTGCCCTATTGAATTTGTACTGTGGCTCGAATGCTTAATGGTATGATATTTTTGGATAAATATATTTAGTTATAGTGCGTTAGAGTGGTAAAAACAAACCCCTTTATGGGGTCTGCTCCTAAGGCTATTTATAAAGACCGGACTCTAGGTCACCTTTCGCGTCTCGCCAACCTCCCAACCATTGTGATTTAGCGTCTGTCTGTTGATATGGGCAAGTATCACTTGAGCGACCATTAAGCCCCGCTTTGTAACCTTGGGACTGTGCTCTCTCAAGACGGTCGCGTTTTTGTCTCTTCATAGTTAAATCCTCTAACCTTTCGATAAACAAATGGGCAAATCACCTTTTATTTCAACAAACGGTTGCTGAACTGCGAAACTCTACTGTAGTCGCAAGATGGAAAACACCCTTTATAAGATTCGTTCAAAAATGAACTTTTCTCAAGGTTAAAAAAAGGACAATATCCGAATTGTGATATTGTCCCTTATTCTTCGATTTAAAATCGCGCTACATTTTATTTTTTAATGCGACGTCGTAAGCCGACTAAGCCTAACAAACCGATCATCCATGGTCCTAAACTGCCACCTTGGCGAGTGATCTGCTCTTCAGCAACACTACGCGGAGTAATTGTTGCGGTTGCGGTATCGTCATTAAGGTCAACGGTTGGCACCAGCTTAACGGCAACAATGGTTTCAACACCTTTGCCTTCGCCACAATAGGCGTTATGTCCGGTATTGTCGTAACCACCGGCACAATATAAAGCTGTCGCTGAGATCTCACCGTTATCGTTAATATCTGATGCTGCAATGATGCGGTAATGGTTGTTTGTACCATCAGTAACTTCATCATTGGTCAAATCATCCAGCCACCAAGCGCGGTTTTCAAACAATTTACGACGAGCATCATGGGTGCCGTTAAAATCATAAGGGTTAATAAAACCACGGTGTCTACGTTGCTTACCGCCGTATTCACGCGCTGTTTCAGCATCGATAGTACCGACGATTTCATTGTAGTTATTCACCGCTTGCGCTTCACCGCCAGAGCCTCTAAAGAAAATAGACTCTCCCGTATCGGCTAAGTATTTAGCCGTAGGCGTATCTAGACTCGCATCTGCAACAAACATTCGGTTGGCCGCTGCGCCATTTTCCGGAATATAACCGCTGCGTTTTGATTCACCAATAACCAATAAGTTGTTATTGATGTCGGTCGCTTTAGTATTGGAATAGATGAAATCACTGCCGCTTTTCACTTTAGCGCCGTTGATAAATACGGTTTTCCAAGCTTCAGATTGCGTGATATCAAAGTCACCACTGTCTTCATCTGGAACAAAAATTGCAGCTTGCATCATTAGGTTGTTATCATCACGATCTGTGTTGTAACCGACCAAAACAGGCTTGCCGTTATATTTAGTTTCGTCAGGATTGGTGCCGTCTTCGTTTGGAATGAGAGTGTTATCTGGCACTACTGCGCCGCGAACACTAGACATATAAGACTTAGCATCACGAATCCCAGAATCCTCTTCAGCGGCAGTCATATTCACCCAACCACTGACCGCAACACCTTTGTCTGGCGTAGAGACATCCCAAACAAAGCCTTTAGTCGAGAATGCAAAGTTTTGACAATAACTCTCCGCTCCCGGATCATCAATTGCCGTACCACCACTCATACATAGGCCGACATCACGACCATCGTAGTCTTTACCGCTGTCTCCGTAATCAAACGGCGTGACGGAAGCACTACCGACCACATAGGTCTTACTATCATAAGTAAATGAATCAAATGCCATAGTACGGCCCATCTTAGTGACAATGTCACTAACAGGCTTGCCGTTATTGGTTTCAGCTGGAAGTAATATAGTATCGCCAACAAAACCACGTTCTCTAAACGCTAAGCCGTAATTACCGAAGTCGTAATAACCACTGCTAGTGGTGCCCATAACATCGCCATCAACACTGAATTTGTTGACTACAACATTGTTGGAGCCAGCAACCCACGTACCACCACCAGGTTGATAGGTAGCAGACGGCTCTGTAGTAAATAATTGAGTGGATGCCCCAGGCGTCGAACTATCAGTGAAAGGCGTTGAAAACCCTTTCGCATTGGCTTGGTAGTTATTTTGGTAATACGCTTCTCGTTCGCGCTCTAAACCGCCTTTGTCATTGATACCACGCCATTCTCGTTCAGCCCAGTTTTCACAACTGTTATAACCAAGCTGTTGATAACAGTAGCTTTCTAGATCGTACCAATCGACATAGGTGAACGTATTATCAACCCCAAAAGGCGCTTCATCACGAAATGGAATGCCGTCAGTACCGTCTCGGGTATCGCCAGCCACATTCCCGTTTTCATCTATAGCGCTCGCATAAGATTCAACGCCAAAGTTAGCTGGAACAGTCACCTGCACAACATTATAAAGGTTGGCATTAGCGCCATACGAAGCCATAACCAAACTGGCTACGGCTGAAAGTTTAAAGATACGACTACGGTTCAAAATCTGTTATTCCTGCTGCATTGCTTCAAGCTCTTCCCAGCGCTCAAATGCTATTTCTAGTTCCTGCTCCTTGGAAGCTAACTCCTCAAGCACAGGCTGTGTTTCCTCTACAGGAAGAGAGAAAAAAGCGGAGTCGTTGACTCGTTCCTGTAGACTTTCAATGTGTTCTTCAAGTTGTTCTAGAAGTTGTGGTAGCGATTCTAACTCACGTAGCAACTTATACGACAACTTTTTGCTGTTATTGCGACTTGGTTTGCTACTTGCTTTTTTAGTTGCTTTATCTGTAACCACTACGTCACTTTTGCTTGCCACAAATTCCTGACGAGAGGCTTTCACTTGAGCGCGCTGCTGCTGCGCATCATGGTAACCGCCAACGAACTCCTCGATACGACCATTACCTTCAAAAATCCAACTCGCCATGACCGTGTTGTCCACAAACTCACGGTCGTGACTCACTAAAAGCAACGTCCCCTGATAGTTGGCAAGCAAATCTTCTAAAAGTTCCAATGTTTCGATATCTAAATCGTTGGTTGGTTCATCCAAAACCAATAAATTGTTCGATTTAAGGAAAATTCGCGCTAATAATAGACGGTTTTTCTCGCCGCCAGATAAGGCTTTTACCGGAGAACGCGCACGTCTTGGCGAAAATAAGAAATCTTGCAAGTAACTGAGCGCGTGACGCTCACGTCCGCCCACAGTAACCTCTTGTTTACCATCCGCTAAGTTATCAATAACGGTTTTTTCTGGGTCAAGCGCTTCACGGTATTGGTCAAAATAAGCAATTTCGAGCTTAGTACCGCAATGTAAACGCCCGGTATCGGGTTTAATGTCGCCTAACATCAGTTTAAGCAAGGTACTCTTACCACAACCGTTAGGGCCAATTAGGGCTACCTTATCGCCACGCATCACTGAGAAGCTAAAGTCGTCAATAATGGTTTTACCATCAATAGCGTAGCTAATGTTTTCCGCTTCAAAGACGATTTTGCCACTGCGAGTGCCATCATCAATCTGAATGTTCGCCTTGCCCTGCACTTCAATGCGATCTTTACGTTCACGACGCAATTGTTTCAGCGCTCTCACGCGTCCTTCATTACGCGTACGACGCGCCTTGATGCCCTGACGTATCCAAGTCTCTTCTTGAGCCAGTTTCTTATCAAATTCGGCGTTTTGCGCTTCTTCAACGCGAATCGCTTCTTCTTTATCGATGAGATATTGCTGATAGTTGCCAGGGAATGAAGAAAGCTTGCCTCTATCGAGATCGACAATACGTGTTGCCATTGATTGAATAAAGCTTCTATCGTGCGAAATAAAGATGATTGAACCGCGGAAATCCTTCAAAAAGGTTTCTAGCCATTCAATGGTGGTCACATCAAGGTGGTTGGTTGGCTCATCCAGTAGCAATACATCAGGATCGCACACCAAAGCGCGTGCTAATGCCGCTTTACGCTGCCAGCCACCGGATAAATCTGTTAATAGAGTATTCGCATCCAGTGCCAATGCTTCCAACACATTGGTAATGCGGCTTTCAAAACGCCATGCACCGCTATGATCAAGAGTTTCTTGAACCTTGGATAAACGATTAATGTTCTTTTCGCTTGGGTCTTCTGCCACTAGATCCAACAGATCTTGGTAGATCTTAAGCTGTTTACCGATTTCAGCTAAGCCTTCAGAGACGTATTCATAGACAGTGCCCTGTTGATTACGCGGTGGATCTTGCTCTAAGCGCGAGATAACCACATCTTGAGTTATCTGCATATTGCCATCGTCCATTTGCACGCTGCCTGCAATCACCTTCATTAAGGTGGATTTACCTGCGCCGTTGCGTCCCACGAGACAAACACGTTCGTTTTCTTGTAGCTGAAAATCAGCGTTATCCAGCAGTGGGATATCACCGAAAGCCAATTGACCATTATGAATGGTAAGTAATGCCATTATTGTCTAACCATTGTTGTAATTGTTGTAAATCGAAGGGCCAGTTGAGTTCTTGCTTATTATATTGAACTACAGGTATCGTGACACCGTAACGCGCAAACAAGGCGTCATCAAAAGCAATATCGATAACCTGTAGTTCAATGCCAACTTGGCTGAGCAAGGCATACGCTTGCTCGCAAAGATGACACCCTTCGGTACTGTACAGAGTTACTTTCACTCAGTATCGCCCGCCAGTGTGACTAACCAGCAGTTGTGGATGTGCTTGTTACGCGCAAAATCCAGCGGCAGTGTCTTATCTGAAATATTCTGAGCGCGTAACCCAAGCTCCGCTAACCCTTCCATATCCATTTTAAACTGACGTTTATTGTTGGAGAACACGATAGTGCCCTGTGGACGTAACAAGCGTTTTAGATGCGTCATAAGCTGAATATGGTCGCGTTGAATATCAAAAGTTTGCTTCATACGCTTTGAATTAGAAAACGTTGGTGGATCAATAAAGATCAAATCATACTGACCGGTTGCCGTTTCAAGCCATTGTAAGCAATCGGCTTGGATAAACTCATGTTGTTTACCCTTAATGCCGTTAATAGCTAAATTTTCTTTTGCCCAATCAAGATAGGTATTTGACATATCAATGGTAGTGGTCGACTTAGCGCCGCCAACCGCTGCATGTACCGTGGCACTGCCCGTATAAGCAAATAGGTTTAAGAAATCGCAACCTGCCGCCATTTGACCTATTTTACGGCGCGTCAGTTTGTGATCCAAAAATAGACCCGTATCTAAATAATCAAACAAGTTAACTTTAAGCTTAACGCCATATTCAGACACTTCCATCTGATGCGATTTTTGCGCCAGTTTTTGGTATTGATTAGTGCCCTTTTGTCTTTGACGAACTTTGAGAACCACATTGTTCGCTTCCACGCCCGTCACTTGAATACTGGCACGAATGATGTCAGTAAGGCGACGCTTTGCCGTCTCCGGATCAATTGTTTTAGGCGCAGCGTATTCTTGAATGACTAAGTGACCTGGATACACATCAATAGCCACATTGTAGTCAGGCAAGTCCGCATCATAGATGCGGTAGCAGTCGAGTTGCTCGCGTTTCGCCCATTTGCCAATCTTAGCGATGTTCTTTTTCAGACGGTTGGCAAAATCAGGAGCAACCACGGCTTCTACAGGCTGTGAGTCATTGCCGTTTGTTATCGCTCTTGGCTTATCAGAAATGCCGTAGTTCTTTTGTAGACAGTTTAGCGCGCCGTTATTCACTTTATATTGCTTATCAGCACGCATGCGCAGACAGCTCAATAGCTCGTCAGAGCTTGAGAAAATAGACGCATTCCAACCGCCAAACTCTGCTTTTAACTGGGCGCCAAACTCTGAATATAGAGCAATCAAACCCGGCTCTGTACTTAGTCGCTCACCATAAGGAGGGTTACAAATAATAGAGCCTGTACCGGCGTCTTTAGGCGCAGTAATGCGAGTTGCATCACCCAGTCTAAAGTCGATTAAACCGTCAATTCCGGCGCGAACGGCGTTCTTCTTAGCCGTTTCCAATACTCGCGGATCGTTATCATAACCAATCACCGGCACGTCAAATTTGTTGATGCCGCGACGACCAACCACTTTCGCCTCAGATTTCACTTCAGCCCACAATGCGTAGTCAAAGTCTTTTAGGTTCTCAAGGCTCCAGTTAGTGCGTGCATGACCCGGCGCAACGTTTGCAGCCAGCATAACCGCTTCAATCAGTAACGTACCCGAACCACACATAGGATCGATAAGAGGCGATTGGGTATCCCATCCACTGCGCATAACAATAGAGGCCGCCAGAGTTTCGCGTAAAGGTGCACGACCGGCTTCAGTACGGTAGCCACGCTGGTTAAGACCTTGGCCGACCATATCGATGCCCAGTATGGCGTCATCTCTGTGTAGACGAACATGAATGCGAAGATCTGGACGATCTTTGCTGATCTCAGGTCTTGGTAGGTTTGCTTTAGTGAAAGTATCCACAATCGCATCCTTAACCTTCATCGCGCCATATTGGCTATTACGGATCTGGCCATTGGTACCGTTGAAGTCAACAATAATCGATTTGCCTGCATCAAAATGGTTCTGCCAACGAATCGACATACAAGAGAGGTACAAATCCATGTCATCTTGACACTTAAACTCAGACAGAATTCGCACAAATCGGGACGCGGTTCGACAAGATAAACACGCTCTATAGATCTGTTCTAGGCTCGCCTTAAACCGCACGCCCGCTTGCACGGGTTTTGGGTTTTCAATTCCCAATTTATTAAGTTCTTCTACCAATAGATTTTCTAAGCCATTGGCCGTTACGGCAAGGTATTGATGCATGTTAATCACTAAGCTGCTAATAAAATGGCGTTAATTATAAACTGTAATAGTTTTAAATTCCGATATTTCTCAGTCAAAACCCTCTATTTGTTCATTTCTACAGCAAAGCCAACTGTTGGTTAACTTTCAACAGCTCCGATTAACGCCTTTTTATCTCTAGCCAAAGCAGAACCTGTTTATAGTCATTTTGGCGATAGTGAATACTTATTCGCATGCAATTTGGTCTATACCACCAACCAAAAATAACTGAAAGTTACTTACAAAATAGGCTAAACAAGGAAAAATAAAGGGGAACGCCCCTACTTTTGTATGAAATTAAGACAGGTTTGAGGAAAAAAAGAATGTAAAAAATGTGCGCTTGCAACACCTAATGTCACACTAACGATGTTTAATTGGCGCAAACTTTAAGAATGTGTGAGCTAATCGTATAGTCAACAGTATGAATATTGCGCAAAGAAGTGATGTCCAGACGGTGAAAAGCACGGATGACAGGCAACAAAAAGGCCGTTTTAGCGTGAACTAAAACGGCCTATTCGACATTAATTTGGCTTTTCCCATTACCCTTTTAAACTGGCTGAGGAAAGATTAAGACACCATCTGTATTTGTGCTTGGAAGAACAACGCATTGGCTGAACGCATGCGGTCGTGCATCACTTTGATGGGCTGGCAGAACGAAAGGTGTTTGCTGCCCGTTAAATAGAAGTCTTCGCTATTCACGGACACAACGATACTGGCGGTATCGGAACTCTCAACCACCATAAAGTAACCGGTGTTGTATTCATTCTGCAGCTCCACAACCTCCCCTTCCTGTGGCTGATAGCCATTGGACTGAGTATCAAAAAACCAGCTTTTAGGCTGTACAGGCTTATGGAAGCGTTTAACGGCAACAGCTTTGAGTACCAGCTCAGCTTGGCGAGGGATAGAAAGTGGAAGACCTTTTACGGAGTCTTGGAAGACATGGTAGATATCCGCATCTTCAACAGAAAATTTTTGTGGTTTAAAAGCTGATTCAATAAGCACTTTACGAGGTAAGTTAGAGCGAAATACCATCTCTTCACTTATCTCAAGCATTAGCGAGGATTGCTCCTCGTCGTAGTACCAATTCCATGTATCGTTTAGCTTAAGCATAACCCTGTCCTGTCTTTAAACTCAGTTTAAGTAAGACGCTACACCATCCCTGTTTTACGAGGTCCACGTTACTTTCTGATAATTCTACTAACAGAAAACGAAAAAAAAAGGGGAAATGATTCCCCTTTTTTTACGCTAAACAATTGGTTTTACTGCAACTTGATTACAGGTTTTTCACGATATCGCGTACTAAGTTTGGTCCATGGAAAATAAAGCCTGAGTAGACTTGAACCAATTTTGCGCCCGCTTGCAGTTTTTCTTTTGCAGACACAAAAGAATCGATACCACCAACGCCGATGATCGGAATATCTTCACCCAGTTCCTGATAAAGCTTCGCAACCACTTCAGTACTGCGCAGTTGCAGAGGACGACCGCTTAAACCGCCGGTTTCTTCTGCATGCTTCATGCCTTCAACAATACTACGATCCAGCGTCGTGTTCGTTGCAATAACACCATCAATAGCGTGTTTACGCAAAGAATCACAAATCTGTACGATTTCATCGTCAGTAAGATCAGGTGCAATTTTTAACGCAAGCGGTACATAGTTACCACGTAACTCATACAGCTCTTTTTGCTTGGCTTTTAAATCACCCAGCAGTGAATCCAGAGCATCGCCGTATTGTAGCGTACGCAGATCCGGAGTATTCGGTGAAGAAATGTTTACCGCAATGTAATCAGCGTACTGATAGACCTTTTCCATACAAATTAGGTAATCGCTGTTACCCTCTTCGATAGGCGTGTCTTTGTTCTTGCCGATGTTAATGCCAAGAATACAATCAAATTTTGCCTTCTTCACATTTTCCACTAAAGCATCTACACCTAGGTTATTGAAACCCATACGGTTGATAATGCCTTCAGCTTCTAGTAGACGGAACATACGAGGTTTATCGTTGCCAGGTTGAGGACGTGGCGTTACCGTCCCTACTTCTACGCAGCCAAAACCCATTGCATCAAATGCTTCAATACATTCCGCATTCTTATCAAGTCCCGCGGCTAAGCCAACAGGGTTTTTAAACGTTAGGCCCATACATTCGACTGGACGATTTGGTAATTTTTGACGATAAAACAGATCTAACGGTGTACCTGTTAATTTAGGTAAATAGTTGATCGCAAGATCGTGCGCCTTTTCGGCGTTGAATTGAAATAAGCCAGTTCTGGCAAGACGGTAGAGCATTGTGCCTCCGATAAAAAAAGCCCCGTGTAAACGGGGCTGTATTATTTACTTTGTTGCTTCACAATTCAAGTTTAAAAGCATTAACTCTCTTAATGCGACAGAAAATTTAGCAAATTCATGCACATTCCCCACTTTGAACTCGTTTAAGGTGTTTTCCCAGCGCTGCAATGCTAACTGGTTATTGTTGATCCAATTATCAATGGTGGTCTCTTCGTTTGCTGGATTATCACCGCAACCGCAGTTGAGCACTTGCACTGTCAGTTGACGCTGTTGCCAGTCAAGATCTTCTCTAAAGGCGGCTCTTGCAAGTGCCTGCCAATTGTTATCCACCACCTTATTATTGATTTGATCTAAGAACCAATGCAGAGATAAGCGATCCCCTAGATAGAAGTACATTTTGGCGGTGCGCTCGATGCTCGTAGCGCATTCCTTAGCGGCCAGAGAAATATCATAGCAGCAGTACAGACTAGACAATCGAGCCAGATAATTGGCCAGTTTTTTATCGACGCCTTGTGCTATCCATTCATCGGCGACCGTTTGATGTTGCAAGACTTCATCCGGCACCAAGAATTGATCTAACTTACTCACAATAACGTCTACGTCGGATCTAAAACGATCCACCAATTCTTTGACACTGCTATTGTGGGAACGATTTCTTAGCATCCAACGAGTGAGACGACGTAATGTACGGCGAATCACAATCATCAGTTGGTATTGCAAGCTAGCGTCAATGCGATTGTCGTGCTCACGAATATTGCTAAACACCTCCGAGAATTTGAATAGCTCTTTGGAAGCCACAAATGCATTGGCGATATCCACCACATTGGCGCCCGTCTCTTCTTGCAGACGAGTCACAAAGTTGCATCCCATTTCATTGACAATATCATTGGCTAATGCAGTGGCAATGATCTCGGTGCGCAGTGGATGTGAGTCCATGCTAGATTTATAGTTACGGCGTAACCTATCAGGAAAGTATTGCACTAACTGTTTGGCGTGATACGCATCTTGGGCAATAGCATCAGTGGCAAGTTGTTCTTTTAACAGCATTTTACCATACGCCACCAGCACAGAGAGCTCTGGTCTTGATAGACCGATACCCTGCTTTTCACGCTCTTGCAGCTGTTCATCGTCAGGAATGTATTCAAGTTGACGGTCAAGATGCCCCGCTTTTTCCATGGTATGGATAAAGCGCATCTGCTCTTTCATCCCCACAATGCCTTGCTCTTCAGTGACAGAAATTGATTCTGACTGACAATAGGCATGATGCAACACAATCTCTGACACGTCCGCTTCCATTGAATCGAGAATTTCATTGCGCTGTTTTAACGTCAGGTCACTGTTTTGCACTAAACCATTAAGCAAAATCTTAATATTAACTTCATTGTCGGAGCTATCCACGCCACCCACATTATCAATAAAGTCGGTATTGACGTATCCGCCATTTAAGGCAAATTCAATACGGCCAAGTTGGGTTAAGCCTAAGTTGCCTCCTTCGCCGACCACTTTCGCTCGCAACTGATTACCATTAATGCGCAAAATGTCGTTGGCGCGATCACCAACATCGGCGTGGCTCTCTTTACTGGATTTCACATAAGTGCCGATGCCACCGTTCCATAACAAGTCAACTTGCATCATCAAAAGATGCTTAATCAAGTCATTGGGCGCTAACACATCAACCTCTATGCCTAGCATAGCTTTGATTTCAGGTGACAGGGTCACAGATTTAGCTTTGCGCGAGAATACGCCGCCACCTTTAGAAATCAATGTCTTATCGTAATCATCCCAACCTGTACGTGGCGTAGTAAACAGACGTTCACGCTCAGCGTAAGAAATCGCAGCATCTGGATTTGGGTCGATAAAGATGTGTAAGTGGTTAAATGCCGCTTGCAGTAAGATGTGCTTGGATAACAACATGCCATTGCCAAATACATCTCCAGCCATGTCCCCCACACCTACAACGGTAAAGTTGGTGGTTTGGCAATTAATGCCCAGCTCTCGGAAATGACGTTTTACCGACTCCCAACCACCTTTGGCAGTTATGCCCATCACTTTATGATCGTAACCATTTGATCCGCCAGAGGCGAACGCATCACCAAGCCAGAAGTTGTATTCTTGAGAAACACTGTTTGCAATATCAGAGAAAGTTGCCGTGCCCTTATCAGCAGCGACTACCAAATAAGAATCGTCTTCATCGTGGCGCACCACATTTGGTGGCGGAACCAACTCGCCTTCGACAATGTTATCGGCGACATCCAATAGCGAACTGATAAACTTGCGATAACAACGCTGACCTTCGGCAAAAATCTCATCTCGACCTGTCATCAAGTGCTGCTTCTTACACACAAAGCCGCCTTTTGCGCCCACAGGCAAAATCACAGTATTTTTCACCTGTTGTGCTTTAACCAAGCCAAGCACTTCGGTGCGAAAATCCTCTTGCCTGTCTGACCAACGTAATCCGCCTCGAGCCACTTTACCGCCGCGAAGATGTACACCTTCTACATCTGGCGCATAAACAAACATTTCAAACTCAGGCACTGGCTTAGGTATTTCAGGAATATTTTTCGGTCTCAGCTTTAACGCCAAACACGGTTTACGTTCCCCTTGCTCGGATAACTGATAGTAGTTGGTGCGTAGCGTTGCGCGAATCATCTCAACATAACGACGCACAATTCTATCGTCATCAAGGCTTTCGACTTTTTCAAGTTGCGCATTGATTTTCTCAACCACTTTCAGTTGCGAAGCTTCATCACCTTGATTACTTGGCAAGAAACGTTTTTCAAATAAGCTCACCAAAAAGTTAGCCAGTTTAGGATGCGCGGCTAACGTATCACCAATGTATTGTTGGCTAAACGGAAAGCCCACTTGACGCATATATTTAGCATAAGCACGTAAAATCGTTGTTTCGACACCGGTTAACCCAGCGCCGAGAATCAATCGGTTGAAACCATCGTTTTCTAACTGACCTTGCCACACACCCGCAAAGGCCTGTTGGAAACGATCGCGCACCTTGTTGAAATCGACAACCGTGTTTCCTTTATGCAACATAGAAAAATCTAAAATCCAATACGTTTGACCGCTTTTGGTTTCCACTTGATACGGCGACTCGCCAATAATGCGCAAATCAAAATTCTCTAGCATAGGCATAACATCAGACAGATGTATCGGTGAGTCTTTATGGTAGAGCTTTAAATGAACGACTTTTGAATCCATCAACTCTTCTTGGGGACGATAGAACAGCATTCCCAAAGGATTCGCTTCATTTAACTGCTGTAAACGTTCAATATCTGCCACAGCCGCATTAGGCAATACCGCTTCTTGATACGAACGAGGAAACGCATCCATATAACCTTTTGCCAGCGGCAATCCTTGGCTTTCACCCAGACTTGATACTATGGCTTGTTTAAGACGATCTCCCCAAGTGGAAGACGCTTCCATTAGATCTTGCTCGATGCTTTTCACGTCATAATCAAGATCTTGATCATCGACTCGAACGATATAATGGGTTCGAGCTAATGGGCTTTCAGAGAAATAGGTGGTGAACTCAACTTCTTGGTCGGTATTAAACGCGCGTTTGAAGATGCGCTGAGTTTGCCGGCGAAGTTCTGTGTTGTAACGCTCTTTAGTCACATACACCATGGCACTAAGAAAACGCCCAAACGGGTCTTTGCGCACAAACAAGCGAATCATATCGCGGTCTTGCATCTGCACCACGCCCATACCGATGTGCAGCAGTTCATCTTCACTGGCTTGCAGCAATTCATCACGGGGATAGGTTTCTAAAATATTGTGCAGCGCTTTAAACGAATACGACCCCGCTAAGAAGCCGCTGCCTTGTAGAATGCGCGCCACTTTATTTCGCACAAGAGGAATACGTTCCACACTTTGGTTATACACAGCCGAGGTATAAAGACCGGTGAATCTATGTTCGCCAATCACATTCCCTTGCTTATCAAAGGTTTTAATACCGATGTAATCATTGTAAGCCGGTCGATGGATTCGAGAAGGACGGTTGCCTTTGGTGAGTATGAGAATGTAAGGCTTAGTCGCTTCTTCGCGCGCCGACTCAGAAAACTGCGCCAGTTTGGTCTCTCGAACACGGCTGGTATCAGAGAACAAACCTAAACCGGGTTCTTCTGTGGGTTGCAATCTAAGCTCATCGTTATCACCAATTAAGCGATACTCTTTGTAACCCATTAAGGTAAAGTTATGATTGCCGAGCCAATTTAAAAACTCCAACGACTCTGCGACATGTTTTTTATCAAGGCCTTTTATTTTTTCAAGCCCCTTCACTTGAGTGACAACTTTTTTAAGCACCTCGCTCATCGGTTGCCAATCACTGACCACCGAATGGGTATCTTTCATCACGCTAGCAATTTCGGCCTGCAATTCATCCATTTGCGATTGACTCGATAAGCGGTCTACCTCAATGTGGAAAACCGATTGCAGCTTGCCTTCTAACTCTTTGTTATTAATATCAAACACTTTGCCGTCTTGCAGGTGCAACTTCGCAGGCCCATGCAACATAATATGGCTAGATAAGCCCATACGTGACAGTGTCATTTTTAGTGAGTCGACAAGGAAAGCCATGTCAGGAACGATGATTTCGACAATGGTGTGCGTTGATTGCCAACCATTGCGACTGAGGGAGGGATTAAACACTTTTACCGATAGTTCGTCCAAGCCCTTCTCTTTTAAATGTTGCCACAAACTCACTACCGCGCCGTATAAATCAGATTCGTTTCGAGAGGCAAGATCGTCATGGGAAATATGACTAAACAAATGTTGTGCCAGTTTAGTCACAACCTGTTGATGGCTAGGATCAACTTTGTCTTTGATCAGTTGATAGACTTTTTCGAGCAAGATAGGGACTAAGGGTTCACGTGCGTTCATAGGGCAAACTCCATCTAATATTTTTTTATTGTTATATAGTTTGTTATCTAGGTAGTACCAGGTATCTGTTTCACTAGGTATAAGCACAAACCGCTGCTTATTGGCGTCATTGTAGGATTTTTATTTCACTTTAGTTACTAAAATTAAACGCTTATCTTTAAAAAAATCAGATGTGTGATGACGCTGTTAATAAACACATCTTTCCCTTGAATATAGAACAAAAAAAGGCTTAGCGTGATGCTAAGCCTTTGGTTTCATAATGATGTTAATAATGTGCGATAGTGCGCAAGAGTTTATCGATGAGTATCGTTCAACTCATACCCTTGTAGCATCTATGCCCTATTACTTTAATGCGGCTTCTACTTTTTCAAATAGATCTTTCGCTAGATCTGGCGTGTCACGCAAAATCTCTAGCTCTTTACGCATCATTGCTTTACGAGTGTCATCGTAACGAGCAAATTTAAGTAACGGGTCAATCAAGCGAGACGCTACTTGCGGGTTACTGCTGTTGAGTTTTTGTAGCATCTCACCGGCAAAACGATAGCCACTGCCATCAATAGCGTGCAAGCCATATGGGTTGGCGAAGAATGCGCCAATCAAGTTACGCACGCGGTTAGGGTTTTGCATGCTGAAGGCACTGTGGTTCATCGACGCTTTAACACCGGCTAGCGCATCAAGACTAGGCTTAGTCCCTTGCAACATAAACCATTTATCCATCACTAAACCGTCATGTGCCCAACGTTCGCTGTACGCATTCATTAACGTTTCACGACAAGCAAGATCACTTTGGTTTGCTGCAGACAGTGCGCCCATAGTGTCGGTCATGTTATCGCTAGCTTCAAACTGTGCTTTGGCTAACTCTTGATGTGCTGGTAGATACGACAAGTAGCTCAAGCAAGTATTGCGCAATGAGCGCTTAGCAATGCTTGGATGTGAAATGTCGTAGCTTTCGCTGCTAAAGGATTGGTAAGTGTTCAACAGTTCACTTTCAAGGCCTGTTGCCAATGCCAGTTTCAACTCAGTTAATGCTTTTGAAATTGCATCAACGTCAATCACATCAAACCAACCACAAACTTCGCTATGAGGTGGTAAAGTTAATGCTTCAGCCACAAATGCGCTATCAAGGCCATTATCAGTTAGTAGTGCTTTAAACGAGTTAAGCACTTCGGCTGACAATTTAATTTCAGTGCCGTTAGTCACCGCCTCTTTAATGTACAGTGACATCAAAGTTTGCCCTGCATCCCAACGAGACACTTCATTAGTTGCGCACTTCATTAGCAAGACTAATTGCTGCTCAGTATATTGATACTCAAGTTTCACAGGAGCGGTAAATTCACGTAACAATGATGGTGTTGGCGCTTCGTCGACTTGTTCAAACACAAAACGTTGTGAATCTTTAGTCACATGCAGCAATGTTGAATGTTCTTTTCCGTCAATGATAGGTGTGATAACGCTACCATCATTGCGGTACAGCTCTACATCAAACGGAATGTGCAGTGCTTGCTTCTCTTGCTGAGTGGCGGTTGGCGCCGTGTGCTGAGCAATATCTAATGTGTAAGTTTTAGCTTGCGCATCATACGAATCAGTCACTGTCACTGTTGGTGTACCTGATTGGCTATACCACAATTTGAATTGGCTTAAGTCAACGCCGGATGCATCTTGCATTGCCGCCACAAAGTCATCACACGTTGCTGCTGTGCCGTCATGACGTTCAAAGTACAACTTAATGCCCGCTTGGAACGCTTGCTCGCCTAGAAGTGTGTGAATCATGCGAATCACTTCACTGCCTTTTTCGTACACAGTTAACGTGTAGAAGTTGTTCATCTCAATCACTTTTTCAGGGCGAATAGGATGAGACATTGGGCTTGCATCTTCGGCAAACTGCGGACCACGAATAATGCGAACGTGGTTGATGCGGTTTACAGAGCGAGAGCCTAGATCACTAGAGAATTCTTGATCTCTAAATACAGTAAGCCCTTCTTTTAGGCTTAACTGGAACCAATCGCGACAAGTTACGCGGTTACCTGTCCAGTTATGGAAGTATTCGTGACCAATCACCGCTTCAATACCAAGGTAATCACGGTCAGTGGCAGTAGATTGATCCGCCAGTACAAATTTAGAGTTAAAGACATTTAGGCCTTTGTTTTCCATTGCACCCATGTTGAAGAAATCAACCGCTACAATCATGTAGATATCAAGATCGTATTCAAGACCAAAGCGCTCTTCGTCCCATTTCATTGAGTTTTTAAGGCTTAGCATCGCGTGATGTGCGCGTTCAACATTGCCTTTATCAACGAAAATCTCAAGAGCGACTTCACGACCAGAACACGTCGTAAAGGTATCGGTCAGTTGATCAAAATCACCAGCAACCAATGCAAACAAGTAGCTTGGTTTTGGATGCGGATCTTGCCATTTAACCCAATGACGACCGTTTTCAAGATCGCCCTGCGCCACTTTGTTACCGTTACTTAGTAAGAAAGGAAACTCTTGTTTGTCAGCTTCAATCGTTGTGGTGTATTTAGCCAGAACGTCAGGTCTATCTAGGAAGTAAGTAATGCGTCTAAAGCCTTCTGCCTCACACTGAGTACAAAATGCTCCATCAGACAAATACAAACCTTCCAACGCAGTATTCGCTGAAGGATCCACTTGTGTGGTAATTGTCAGTTCAAAGGATTGTGGCAGATTTGAAATAGTCAAACCTTCATCGGTACGTACATAGTCAGACCAAGCATTGCCATCGACTAATACCGCTTGTAATGAAAGTTGCTCACCGACTAATGCAAGTTCAGTTGCACCTTGGTTGGCAGTCACTTGCGAGGTTGCTGTCACCAAAGTTTCGGTGTTGTGCAATTTAAACAGCAAGTCAAGCGTGCTGATAGTATGAGAAGGCGCTGTGTAATCTTTACGATATTTGGCTACAGGCTGAACAGAAGCTGTATCTTGCATTCGTACTTCCTTTGAATTGGGATTCTTAATGGCTTAGATTCTATTTTTATCAGCATAATTACAAGTATTCTGATGCGGTATTCACAAATCTCTGACACAAAGATTTACATTTGATGTATTTATCTTCGATCTTTAGCCGAAATGGCGCTAATTTGCGGTTAAAAAACCATTAACCATACTGTTAGTAATGACATTGAAAAAGGCACTGGGCGGCAAGCCATTGCGCGTTCCTGTTGCTTTATGTAGTGGTCAACAAATACCGGACACTATTTTAAGCCGATTTTCGGCAGTAACCGGCGAAACCCCATCATTTGCTTGATGTGGCCGCTGTCGATTGTAATAGTTCATCAGGTAATAGCTGATGTCTTTTTGGGCTTGGTTTTGGTTCATGTAACCAGTTGCCGGAATCCATTCTGTTTTCAGGCTTCTAAATAACCTTTCCATCGGCGCATTGTCCCAACAGTTTCCACGTCGGCTCATGCTTTGAGCCATTCGATATCGCCAGAGTCTTTGACGGAACTTGCGACTCCCGTATTGAACCCCTTGATCTGAGTGGAACATAACACCATCTGGTCGCCCTCGCTGTTCCCAAGCCATATCTAAAGCTTTAGTTGTTAGAGCCGAATCGGGTTTGTTGGATAGAGCCCAGCCAACAACTCGACGGCTATAAAGGTCTAGAACAACTGCCAAATATACCCATCTTGAGCCTGACCAAATATAAGTAATATCACCACACCAAACTTGATTTGGAATGGTTACCGAGAATTCTCTTTTCAACAAATTCGGGATGTCTGGACGTTCTGTTTTAGCCGATTTATATCGATGGGAGCCGGGTTGTTTACTTGCTAAACAGGCCTCATGCATTAACTTCCGTACTTTAAATCGGCCAATTTTGATGCCTTCTGAGCGAAGCATAGACACAATCGTGCGACTTCCAGCAGAGCCACGACTAATGTTAAAAAGCTCTCTTATCCTGCTAGCAAGCCGAACACGATTAGCATCGGGTTTACGCTGTTTAAACTCGTAATAGCAAGATGTAGCTACATCAAAAAGCTCACACAACAACTTGACTGATTCATGCTCCCTTAAGTGATCAATCAACGAGAGCGTTCGAGCTCGTCCGACATTAAGAGAGCTGTGGCCTTTTTTAATATCGACTTTTCCCTCTCAAGTCGATTAATCCGGGCTTCTAATTCTTGGATTTTTATCTGCTCCGAAGTAAGCGCTTTGGCCGTTGGGGTAATACCACCTCGCTCGATCTTAAGCTGTTCGATCCAGCGCCGTAAAACTGTTTCACCAACATCCATTGAGCGTGCTGCTTCGGGAACAGAGTAACCTTGATCAAGAACCAAGCATGCTGCATCCATTTTGAACTCAGAAGAAAATGTACGTCGTTGTCGTTTTGTCATTGAACACCTCATTAATTGTGGTGACTTTATCACCTAATTGGGTGTCCGGGATCATTAAACCACTACAGTCATTGACCGAGGTTAGTATGGGCTTGAAGCTACTAAAAAATCTTTCGGTCTATCTATCGCAGACATACCAATTATCAGGATAATCCCAGATAGTGCTCTCCTTAAAACCTGATGCTGTCCATCCATCGCCTCCTAAGTGGGCAACATGGACTTTGATTTTTTTATCGGTGAAACCCTCGACAAACCCTGTATATTTTCCTTGATAACTATACTTCGCGTTTTGGCAAATTCTTAGACCACGAGTTGAAAGCATTTGAATTCTATCTGCTTCTTTGCGCTGTTGTTCACGTAACGTTTGTTGCTTTTTCGCAATTTTTAGGGCTTCGAGAGCAGTTTGACGTTGCTTTTCAGCTGTCTCAATTTCAGCAGCAGTTTCAAAGCCATTACTTTTTGCGAGAGCAATCCACTTACTATCGTTTGTGTCTGTATCGTTTATGGGGGCAATAACCTCTGCATAAGAAGAAGTGCCAGTTGAGCACCGCATGTTACTGTGAGCTATATCCATTTTAAAGAGAGGGATGTCCGAATTGGATTTTACGCACCATTGACCACGTAATTCACCACCTTTGTTTTGACACAGCTCCTTTAAGTCATCTTTAAGGCTGTAAAGGGCCGCTTCTGATACTGCACACCATGACTTTTGATATTTACGGAAATTATTTCCGTCATCTCGACCGCCAACGAAAGCTAATGGGTTAAGTAAACCTTTTTCAGAAGCTGCTTGGTACTGTTCAACATAATCAATAGGGTCAGTAACGGAAGCATTAGGCATAGAAGCAAACTGATTTACACAGCCTGTGAGTGCTAGAGGCAAGGTTGTAAGAAAAAGTAATTTATTCACTATGCATTCCTTGATATGAACGATTAAAACACTTGTAACATAACATGTTGTTTAATACTAAAACTATAACGTAAATAGAAAAGTCAAAATGTTAAACTTTTCGTGTTAGCAATATTAAACAGCTTTGATTCCTTACTTACCGCTCTTCGGAGGAACTGGCTACATTCAGCCCCTACTATTAGAAAATGTTGGTT